>NZ_JBBOVR010000001.1:0-1060000 GCF_038006665.1 Oceanobacillus sp. FSL K6-0118 | reverse complement strand
ACTCCACATCCTTTTCCACTTAACGTATACTTTGGGACCTTAGCTGGTGGTCTGGGCTGTTTCCCTTTCGACTATGAACCTTATCACCCATAGTCTGACTCCCAAGTTTAAGTATCTGGCATTCGGAGTTTGACTGAATTCGGTAACCCGATGAGGGCCCCTAGTCCAATCAGTGCTCTACCTCCAGTACTCATCATCTTGAGGCTAGCCCTAAAGCTATTTCGGAGAGAACCAGCTATCTCCGTGTTCGATTGGCATTTCACCCCTACCCACACCTCATCCCCGCATTTTTCAACATACGTGGGTTCGGGCCTCCAGTCAGTGTTACCTGACCTTCACCCTGGACATGGGTAGATCACACGGTTTCGGGTCTACGACCGCATACTAAATCGCCCTATTCAGACTCGCTTTCGCTACGGCTCCGTGTCTTCCACTTAACCTCGCATACAATCGTAACTCGCCGGTCCATTCTACAAAAGGTACGCCGTTACGCATTAACGCGCTTCGACTACTTGTAGGCACACGGTTTCAGGTACTCTTTCACTCCCCTCCCGGGGTGCTTTTCACCTTTCCCTCACGGTACTGGTTCACTATCGGTCACTAGGGAGTATTTAGCCTTGGGAGATGGTCCTCCCGGATTCCGACGGAATTCCACGTGTTCCGCCGTACTCAGGATCCACTCCGGAGGAAATTCTTTTTCGATTACAGGGCTGTTACCCTCTTTGGCTAACCTTTCCAGGTTGATTCATCTAAAGAATTTCTTTGTAACTCCTTGTGGAGTGTCCTACAACCCCAGAGAGCAAGCTCTCTGGTTTGGGCTGTTTCCGTTTCGCTCGCCGCTACTTGGGAAATCGCATTTGCTTTCTCTTCCTCCAGGTACTGAGATGTTTCAGTTCCCTGGGTGTGCCTCTTATGCCCTATGTATTCAGACATAAGTCCTGTTCCATTACGAACAGTGGGTTTCCCCATTCGGAAATCCTCGGATCTAAGTTTACTTACAACTCCCCGAGGCATATCGGTGTTAGTCCCGTCCTTCATCGGCTCCTAGTGCCAAGGCATCCACCGTGCGCCCTTATTCACTTAACTAAGTTTACAATGAATAAGCGTGCTATTATATAGCCTTGCTTTAAAATTTGATGTCTTGTTTACTCTTATTTAGTTTTCAAGGTACAAAGTTTCAGAGAGATTTGCTCTCTCAAAACTGAACCAAACAACACAGTATGTTTCATCCAAATTAGGATGTTCCGTAATGTCCAGCTGCAGCACCCAGCGACTAGCAAACTTCCTTCACCTCCGTACGATAAGTCAACATCGATTCACTTACGTTCATCGTGTTTCCTTTATCTCCTTCGGTAGAAGAATGTCCGATTAAAATCGCCACTTTGCGCGGCAACATCGGACCACCTGGCATGGCCAGGCGCAGTTTGTACGTCGCTAACCGGGTGCTTTCGCTTTTCGTATATCCTTAGAAAGGAGGTGATCCAGCCGCACCTTCCGATACGGCTACCTTGTTACGACTTCACCCCAATCATTGGTCCCACCTTCGGCGGCTGGCTCCAAAAGGTTACCTCACCGACTTCGGGTGTTACCAACTCTCGTGGTGTGACGGGCGGTGTGTACAAGACCCGGGAACGTATTCACCGCGGCATGCTGATCCGCGATTACTAGCGATTCCGGCTTCATGTAGGCGAGTTGCAGCCTACAATCCGAACTGAGAATGGTTTTATGGGATTTGCTTGACCTTGCGGTTTCGCTGCCCTTTGTACCATCCATTGTAGCACGTGTGTAGCCCAGGTCATAAGGGGCATGATGATTTGACGTCATCCCCACCTTCCTCCGGTTTGTCACCGGCAGTCACCTTAGAGTGCCCAACTTAATGCTGGCAACTAAGATCAAGGGTTGCGCTCGTTGCGGGACTTAACCCAACATCTCACGACACGAGCTGACGACAACCATGCACCACCTGTCACTTTCGTCCCCGAAGGGAAATCCCTATCTCTAGGGAGGGCGAAAGGATGTCAAGACCTGGTAAGGTTCTTCGCGTTGCTTCGAATTAAACCACATGCTCCACCGCTTGTGCGGGTCCCCGTCAATTCTTTTGAGTTTCAGCCTTGCGGCCGTACTCCCCAGGCGGAGTGCTTAATGCGTTAACTTCAGCACTAAGGGGCGGAAACCCCCTAACACCTAGCACTCATCGTTTACGGCGTGGACTACCAGGGTATCTAATCCTGTTCGCTACCCACGCTTTCGCTCCTCAGCGTCAGTTACAGACCAGAGAGTCGCCTTCGCCACTGGTGTTCCTCCATATCTCTACGCATTTCACCGCTACACATGGAATTCCACTCTCCTCTTCTGCACTCAAGTCCTCCAGTTTCCAATGACCCTCCACGGTTAAGCCGTGGGCTTTCACATCAGACTTAAAAGACCGCCTGCGAGCGCTTTACGCCCAATAAATCCGGACAACGCTTGCCACCTACGTATTACCGCGGCTGCTGGCACGTAGTTAGCCGTGGCTTTCTGGTTAGGTACCGTCAAGGTCAGGTCAGTTACTACCTGACTTGTTCTTCCCTAACAACAGAGTTTTACGATCCGAAAACCTTCTTCACTCACGCGGCGTTGCTCCGTCAGACTTTCGTCCATTGCGGAAGATTCCCTACTGCTGCCTCCCGTAGGAGTCTGGGCCGTGTCTCAGTCCCAGTGTGGCCGATCACCCTCTCAGGTCGGCTACGCATCGTTGCCTTGGTGAGCCTTTACCTCACCAACTAGCTAATGCGCCGCGGGCCCATCTATAAGTGACAGCTTACGCCGCCTTTCAAACTTCTTATTATGCAATAAAAAGTATTATCCGGTATTAGCTCACGTTTCCGCGAGTTATCCCAGTCTTATAGGTAGGTTGCCCACGTGTTACTCACCCGTCCGCCGCTCTTTCCACTAATTTCATCCCGAAGGGATGAAATTAGCTTCCAGCGCTCGACTTGCATGTATTAGGCACGCCGCCAGCGTTCGTCCTGAGCCAAGATCAAACTCTCCAAAAAAAGTTTGTTTCAAATGAACAAAAGTCATTTGAAGTTCTTAGCTTTATAGAGGCAAAAACCTCTATTTTAAAAAGAAAAACGAGTTTCTTTTGTCTTAACATACTGGTTGTTTTGTTCAGTTTTCAAAGAGCAAATTCATTTAATCGCTTCATAACAGCGACTTTTATAATATATCACTTTCAGCATCTCATGTCAACAATTATTTTAATTAGTTGTCGTTAATTAGAGACGCCTTTCAGAAGCGACAATGAATACTTTACCATGCTTATCAATCTATTGTCAACATATTTTTTTAAAAACTATCAGCATCACAAACACATTAATAAAAAGCCTATTCGATACTAGCACTTCAAACAAAATCGAACAGTCCATCCCCACACTCCTTCATGCAGAAACGAAACTGTCCACAACAACAAAATCTAAAAATTACTTATTCTATATTTCCTATGAAACACTCCAACACCCTTCGTCTCTTCCAACACTGGTAATATAATTTCTTTTTCTTCTAAATAAGAAATGATTGCAGAAAGATCAAGTTTATATGGCTCCACGAACGGGTTTGTTTTTAATTCAGCGTATGACCATGGTTCACCTTTTGTTCGCATAATGTTAAGTAGATGTTCAGCCGATGCTGCTGCCCTATGATTAATCACATAGTCCATTGCCAATATCATTAATTGGATTTTCTTCTCCATCTCTTCCCTACTGTCGATGAACTCTTCATATAACTTATAGATTTCTAAATCTATATTTTTAACTTGATTCCATACAGTCACTTCAGGGTAGTAGCCTTTTTCTACAACCGCAAGCCTTGCTAAGTAATGTAAAGAATAAAACACCTTACTATGCGCATCTTTATAATTCTTGGAGGTAAATAAAGCTTTTGCTTCGTTATAACTTTTTACCAACTTACCAAATTCAATAGCTTTTCTAAGATTTCTTTGTTGTAGTGGAAAATCTCTTAGTTTTCTCTTCAAATCACTAATATATTCATTTCTGTCATAAACGACTCTTCCATTAATCACCCACTCTACCGCTCGTCTGGAAGAGCTTGTATCAATCCAGTCCATTAACGTACTTTCTTTAACAATATGCATTGCTGCTGTTTCACCAGCACTCTCATAATGTTTCACAAACCATTCTTGTTCCGCTTCTTTTACAATAATAAGTAGAATGATATCAAAATTATCTGTTAGAGGACTGTTGGGATTAGTTTTTTCCATCATTAGAATACCTAATGTTTTCGGGTCACTTGCACGTTCTTGATAAATTGGCCTTAAGAAATTCTCCATCTTACTTCCTCCATCTTTCTAAAAATTACCTATACATAGAAACAACCACTCTATTCTATCACCAAAATTCGACAAAATTAATTTCTAACTATAATATTTCGTTATAAATAAGTGAAATCCTCTTTTTGAAAACGAAATATTTAAACATATATGCTATACTACTAGTGATATATGAAGGAGGTAGATTATGTCCGAACCGAAATTAGTCTATTCAAGCAAAATTAATAAAATCCGATCCTTTGCTCTTATTCTTATATTTGTAGGGTTTCTTTTTATGTATGGGGGCATTTTACTGAAAAAGATAGAATGGTTAATGTTAATCTTATTTGCTTTGGGCGTCCTAGCTATTGTGTTTAGTTTAGTTGTATATGTTTGGATTGGTACCTTATCACTTAGGTCTGTGCCGGTTGTTTGTCCAAACTGTAATAAGCCAACGAAAATGCTAGGTCGTGTCGATGCTTGTATGCATTGTAAACAGCCACTTACATTAGATAAAGATTTAGAAGGTTTGGATTTTGATGAAAAGTATAATTCCAAACGTTATCAAAAGAAAAAATAACAAAAGCTATCGCCAATTAAAAATAGGCGATAGCTTTTGTTTCCATCTTAATGTTTCTGACTAGCTATTTTCTTACATTCATCACAAATACCATATACTTCTAACCGATGATGACTTACATCAAATCCAGTTACCTTCTCCGCTAGGGCCTCCACTTCATCTAAAGGTGGATAGTGAAAATCGACTATTTTACCACACTCATTGCAAATAATATGGTAGTGATCAGATGTATTACAATCGAATCGACTAGATGAATCTCCATAGGTCAGTTCGCGAACTAGTCCTACCTCACGCAATACCCTTAGATTATTATACACAGTTGCAACACTCATATTTGGAAACTTACCTTCTAGTGCTTTGTATATTTCATCTGCAGTTGGGTGTATCATAGAATTTAATAAGTATTCTAGTACTGCATGACGTTGTGGAGTGATACGGACGCCTGATTTCTTTAAAGTATTAATAGCTTTTTGTAATCGTTCTTCAGACACAGCCATCCACCTCACTTTCCGTCTCAAAAATGTATTCTAATAATATTATTAAATTATAATCTTTATAATTAGTTTACATTCCCAAAAGGACATCTGTCAATATAAGTACTCTGCCCACTAAATAGTATTTCTTTTTCATTATTATTATTCCCATTTTTATTAGACATCAGTCTTCAGATGTTGTGAAAGTCTGTAATACCTTAATACCCCCTTGTTAAATCGATTGGATTAATATAATTATCCCCATTTCTACGGAAGACTTGTAAATTTTCCTCAAATATATCCAATGCTCGATTAGTATATTCCGGTGAGACCCCTGATATATGCGGTGTTATTGTAATAGTTTCTTCTGTCCAAAATGGATGTCCTTTTGGTAATGGTTCTTCTTTTACCACATCCAAAATAGCGTGTTCTATTTCCCCTGCTCGTATTGCTGCCAATAAATCTTCTTCCATTACTGCATCGCCACGTCCCATATTTAAGAAGACAGCGCGGTTTGGCATCGCTTTAAATTGTTCATATTTAAAAATATCTTTTGTCTCCTTTGTACTTGGTAACACAGATATAACAAAGTCAGCTAGAGATAGTGCTTGGTTTAACTCACTAATTTTATAGTTTTCATTAAAGTGCTCTACTTTCTTTCCACTTCTAGAAACCCCAATCGTATACATTCCAAAAGCCTTACCTAGTCTAGCAACTTCACTTCCGATAGCACCTGTCCCAACTACCACCATTGTTTTTCCAGTAATTTCTCTTAAGCTTATACCCTGATTATCCCAAACTTGATTTTCCTCATTTTTAATGACGGATTTTTCTTGACGATAAACTTGTAGCAGCATTGATATGGCATATTCGGACATTTGAGTCTTATGTATTCCCCGTACATTTGTAACGCGTATTCCTCTTTCCCGGATACTAGCAAATGGTAGATTATCTACCCCTGCAGAAAGTACATGAATCCACTTTAAACTCACTGCCTTTTTAATAAATTCTTCATTAATATCACTACCAAACGTCACATACACTTCTGTATCTCGAATGTATGTATTCACCTCTTCCATCGTATCGCAATAAATAAAATTTTCATTTGGGAATTTTCCTTTTAATCTATCTTGATACGATTCTGCAAGCTTTCTAGAAAAAACAATCATCACTATTCCTCCTACAATTTTCAAGTTATTATTATTTTACATAAATAAAGTGAACTTTGGGAGTTATTTTTCCCTTAAGAAAATAACGTCCGAAGTTGCAGTAAGAATCTTAAATCAGAAAAAAGATGGAGCGTTAATCATTTTATGCTCCATCTTTTCTATAAAATTACTGTAAGTTTTCCTTAATATAAGTCAAAGCATCTTCTACATGTCCATCCACTTTAACCTTACGATATTCTTTCTGTAGAACGCCTTCTTTATCAATGATAAATGTTGAACGTTCCACTCCATAATATTCTTTACCAAAGTTCTTCTTCAATTTCCATACATCAAATTCTTCTGCTAGCTTATGCTCTTCATCTGCCAACAATTCAAATGGTAGATCATGTTTTTCGATGAATTTTTGATGGCGTTCAACTGGGTCTGGACTTACACCAAGAATTACGGCATTTAATTCTCCGAAACTTTCATGATGATCACGGAAATCACAAGCCTCTGTCGTACAACCAGGCGTCATATCTTTTGGATAAAAATATAATACAACGTTTTTTCCACGAAAGTCCGATAAACTAACTTGTTCACCATTTTGATTCGGTAATGTAAAGTCATTCACAGCTTTTCCTACTTCAACTGACATTAAAATCCCTCCAACCTCATTTTCTATAACAACTATAACATAACGTAGAATTGCATTCACTCATCTCTACTTCGTTCACCCATTTGGAATAACTTCATCACAAAGGCTGTCGGTAACACATAACCAATTAGCGCCTCTGTTATCGCTAACAGCCTTCCTATACCAACTGGCGAAATATCACCGTAACCAATCGTTAGTAATGTTACCCCACTAAAATAGATAGAATGAATAACAGAACCAATTAATGTCGGTTGGCGTAATTCCCCATATTCTACTAAAATAATCCCTTGAAACGACAAAATAAAATAAATCATTCCAAACCCAAGTATAACAATCACATAAATAACTAATAACGCCATAAATAGTTCACTAGAAAACCGGCTATCCCTCAATTCCAACTTCACATGGATTTGCTTTCCAGTAATAAAACCAATAATACTTTTCACCAACACATAACAAATCAAAATAAATATAATCCAAGGAATTAGAAACATATCCCCTACCCCTTTAAAATACTTATCTATAAAGATATATGCATAGATGAATAAAGGCTTGTCTTTTATTTTTTTTAAAACCATATTCGTTCCATCCATTTATACCGAAGCTACATTCATCGTCTTTTCTAATATTTTTTGGTATAGTAAAGTTTGGATTTAGTTTAGGGAGGAAATACGATGCAGTTCACAAAATCAGAACAACTACATAAAGAAGCATTGGAACATATTGTAGGTGGGGTTAACTCACCATCCCGCTCCTATAAGGCAGTTGGTGGCGGTTCTCCAGTCTACATGGAGCGCGGACAAGGAGCGTATTTCTATGATGTAGATGGAAATAAATATATTGATTATTTAGCGGCATACGGTCCCATTATTACTGGACACGCACACCCACATATCGCAAAAGCCATTTCTAACGCGGCATCAAATGGTGTATTGTTCGGCACTCCAACACAATTGGAAAATAAATTTGCAAAAATGCTAAAAGAAGCAATCCCTTCATTAGAAAAAGTTCGTTTCAATAATTCAGGTACAGAAGCTGTCATGACAACCATTCGTGTTGCTCGAGCATATACTGGACGTACGAAAATTTTAAAATTCGCTGGTTGTTATCACGGGCATTTCGATGCGGTACTAGTTCAAGCTGGATCAGGACCATCTACATTAGGAACTCCTGACTCTGCTGGAGTTCCTACTTCAACAGCAGAGGACGTTATTACGGTTCCATTTAATGATCTAGACGCTATGAAAGAGGCACTAAATAAATGGAACAACGAAATTGCTGCAGTATTGGTAGAACCAATCGTAGGAAACTTTGGTATTGTAGAGCCACATGAGGGATTTTTACAAGAAGTAAATAATTTGGCACACGAAGCAGGCGCACTGGTTATTTACGATGAAGTAATTACAGCATTCCGCTTTACTTATGGTAGCGCCCAACAAGTGTATGGGGTTGAGCCAGACATGACTGCAATGGGTAAAATCATTGGTGGAGGACTTCCAATTGGAGCTTATGGTGGTCGTAAGGAAATCATGGAACAGGTAGCACCATTAGGTCCAGCATATCAAGCTGGAACAATGTCGGGAAACCCAGCTTCCATGGCTTCAGGAATTGCTTGCCTAGAAGTTCTTAGCAAGGAAGGTGTCTATGAAAAATTAGACCAACTTGGTGAACGATTAGAAAAAGGAATTCTTGAAAAAGCCAAAGAACATAGTATTCACATTACGATTAATCGACTAAAAGGGGCACTAACGGTCTATTTTGGAGTAGATCAAGTTACCAATTATGCTGAGGCTGAAGCAAGTGATGGTGAAGCATTCGGACGATTCTTCAAGCTCATGTTAAATGAAGGTGTTAACCTTGCCCCATCTAAGTATGAAGCATGGTTCTTAACTACCGAACATACAGAAGAGGATATTGACCAAACGATTGAGGCAGTTGGCCGTGCATTTGCACAGATGTAATGTAGTTCACTTAAGTAGTTTATTGGAAAATATTTTAAAAGGCGGTTCGAATTCGAACCGCCTTTTATCATGTCCAGCTCAAGCGCCACGTTACTAAGCGGTCGCTTTCGCCTTTCCTTAATCATTATCCAAATGCTGTACTTGATATAAATTATAATAACTTCCTTGTCTTTCCATTAATTCATCATGTGACCCAATCTCCACAATTTCTCCGTTTTCAATAACAACAATTCGATCGGCATGAGTGATTGTTGCCAAACGATGCGCCACAATAAATGTTGTTCTGTCAGATGCTAATTTTTCCATTGTTTCTTGGATAAGATGTTCACTTTCCAAATCTAATGCAGAAGTCGCTTCATCAAAAATGAGGATAGGTGGATTTTTTAAGAACACGCGCGCTATTGCGACACGCTGCTTTTGCCCACCAGATAACTTGACGCCACGCTCTCCTACAAGTGTATCGTAACCTTGGGGTAGATTCATAATAAACTCATGGGCGTTCGCTGCCTTTGCTGCAGCAATAACTTCTTCGTCGGTTGCATCAGGATTCCCCATACGGATATTAACAGCAATAGATTCACTGAATAAAATATTATCTTGCAACACCATTCCAATGTTGTTTCTTAATGAACGCGCATTGACATCACGAACATCGATACCATCTACTTTAATGGAGCCCTCTGTTACATCATAAAATCGAGGTATTAAACTTACAATGGTAGATTTTCCTCCACCACTCATTCCGACAAACGCAATAGTTTCCCCTTTTTCTACATGAAGGGATACATTTTTTAATACAACATTGTCTTCTTCATCATAACGGAAAGATACATTTTCGATATCAATATTTCCTTCCACTCGTCCCAATTCTTTAGCATTTTCTTTATCCTTAATATCGTATTCTTCATTCATAAACTCCATCACACGATCAATCGATGCAATTGCTTGAACAAGCTGTGTTGATGAATTCATTAATCTTCTTAATGGACTGTATACCCTTTCTAAATATCCAACAAATGCCACTAATGTCCCAACACTAATATTTCCTACAATTACTTGATAACCACCAAATGCAACAACTAAAAGTGGTGCTAAATCGGTAATCGTATTCGTCACTGCAAAAGTTTTCGCATTCCAATCAACTTGCTTCATGGCTCGATTTAAGAATTCATCATTTCTTTTTCCAAATTGTCCTTGTTCATATTCTTCAAGGGCAAAACTTCGGATTACAGGAATCCCCTGTACTCTCTCATGTAAATGACCTTGTACTTCCGCTAATGCTTGTGACCTGTCACGGGTTAATTGTCGTAGTTTCCCGTAAAAGTATTTAATCGAAAAACCAAATATAGGAAAGAGAATAATAGATACTATAGTCATCTCAATATCCATTGTCATCATAATTCCAATGGCGATTAAGATTGTAATAAGGTCTAACCAAACGTTCATTAATCCAGTTACTACGAAGATTTTTGTTTGTTCGACATCATTTATCACCCGGGAAATAATTTCCCCGGTTTTTGTCTTAGAATAGTATTTCAAACTAAGTTTTTGTATGTGGTCAAACAACTTGTCCCTTATATCATATAGGATTCTATTCCCCACCCATTGACCAAAATATTGTCGAAAATATTCAATTGGCGGCCTTACAATAAGGAAAATTAAGAAAGCAATCCCCATTAACCAAGCTAATTCTGTTATTTTTTCTGCATTTGTCATATCTGTAGGAGTAATTATATCATCGACTACATATTTTAATATTAGTGGCATTAAGAGAGGAATACCGAATTTAATGATTCCTATAATAATAGTCCAAAATATTTTCCAAATATAAGGTCTTACAAATTGCATATATTGTCTTATAGGACTCATGTTTTCAAACTTCCTTTTTTACATGATATTTTATGACCAAAAGCGCAAGCGCCCGTTTAGTGACGTATAGACTGGACTGAGCCGTAGGAGATAAAGGAAACACGGTAAGCGTAAGCGAGCCGATGTTGACTTATCGTACGGAGGTGAAGGAAGTCTACTAGTCACTGGGCGCTGGAGCTGGACGTGGCCTTTCTGATGATAAGCTTTAATAAGCTAACTTTTTATACTTTCCTACCTGCTAAAAAATGCGGCATTTACCAGACCTTTAGGTAAACGCCTAAATTGAAAAAATTTTATGTTTTTCAATCCACTTCAATAGAAAAACCTTGTTACCTTATGTAACAAGGAATTTTATCCCACCTCAAACTTCTGGGAAACAAAGAAGATGGGCGGGAGATGAAGGAGAACCCCCACTGATAGAAGTCTTCTTTATTATCTACTCGATGATTAGCCACCACCTAAGCGACAATTTTCTTCCGACCGAAAGTTGGTAGTACTTATTAGGACTCTACTTGCTCCCCGCCCCATTTACCATTTTGGTTACACACGATTTTGAGGTGAGGGTTGCAAGTTAAAGCCATGATAATTTACCGATATGTTAAGAATCTTTCATACCAATTATCAATAAAATCTGGTGAGAATGGACCTTTTCGTTGCCGAACCCATCTTAGTAAGTACTCCATATTATTTCGCAATATTTGATCTAACACTTCTGGATAATTCATTAGTCTCCTATGTTCTTCGTATTCATCTTCATCAAGAAGATCGTACGTCATATCGGGATACACTTTTACATCTAAATCATAATCAATATACTTTAATCCTTCATCATCATAAACAAATGGTGAGCTTATATTGCAGTAATAGTATATACCATCATTTCGAATCATTCCGATTATATTAAACCAATATTTAGCATGGAAATAACAAATAGCCGGTTCCCTAGTAATCCAAGACCTTCCATCACTTTCAATGACAGGTGTTTTATCATTGGCCCCAATCACAACCAATTCATTTCCCTTTAAAACTAAGGTATTCTGCCAAACTCTATGTAGTTGCCCATTATGTTTATAGCTTTGAATTTTCATTTTAGACCCTGCATTAGGAGCAACCATAGTATTCTCCCTTTCTAATTTCCAATAATCCTTGCATACATTATATAGATAAAAGAAATAAAGATAAAGTATTACGACCAGAAATAGAAAAAGAGCACCCTATGTGAATAGAGTACTCTTTTTTCTTAGGAAGGAATTTATTTATTTTTTGTTTTGTTGGGACTTTTGGTTTTGCTTTCTTACTTCTTGAGCATTTGTTTCAGAAGCAAACTCTGTACCAAATTGTCCAGAACCTTGTGCTGCTTGTTGGTTTTGTTTCCTTACTTCCTGAGCATTTGTTTCAGAAGCAAACTCTGTACCAAATTGTCCAGAACCTTGTGCTGCTTGTTGGTTTTGTTTTCTTACTTCCTGAGCATTTGTTTCAGAAGCAAATTCTGTACCAAATTGTCCAGAACCTTGTGCAGATTGTTGATTTTGTTGTCTCACTTCCTGAACGTTAGTACCAGCAGCTGTCTTTTTAGGATTTTTAGCCATCAATATCACCTCCGCACTACTTAATTTGTCCAAGAATTCTTTTGTTATCCATTTATTTTTAAATATTTATAACCATCATTGGAAAGAAGTCCCGCGGTAATTTAAGCTGATTATACACAAATTAGTAATGATCGGAATTTTTATAGGGGGAAAAAACATGGATACTCTTAGAGATTTTTCCGAGCTTACAATGATGAGTAAAAAGAAGTGGAAAGATGAAGAATTAGACTATTATCAACAGGCCCTGTCCCAAGTTTTACCATATATTAACTCAGAAGGATTGTCCAAATTACACGAAATAAATGAGGAAATGTATAGTAGAAATTTAAATAAATAATGACGTGCAGGTAAGTTTGTAAAGGGCTTAAGTATCTCTAAGCCCTTTACGAATTCACAATAACCACCTACAAAAATTTCATCATTTTCTGATGTGACACAGGAAATGGGAATTCCTCTATTTCCTCTTTTGAAACAAATTTCAATCGCGAATCTTCTACTTTTTCATTAACAGTTACTGCTTCATAAATACTTAAATCCCATTTAATATGAGAAAAAACATGTGTCAAATGATCTATTTTATCCTTAACTTGAACAGAAACACCATATTCCTTTTGTACCCATTCAGCGGCTCCCTCTAATCCAACTTCTTTCAACGAAATCATTGGGAATTGCCAGAGATTTGCTAGCAAACCTTCATTTAGTCGCTTCTCAATCAAATATTCATCCTTACTATTTTTAACTAATAATACCATATAGGAAAGTGTTTTTTGCTTTTTAGACTTTGTCTTTATTGGTAATTCTTCTTGTACTCCCTCTGCAAAAGCCTGGCAATACTCCCCGACTGGACAAAATAAACAAGCGGGTGATTTTGGGGTACAAATGGTTGCACCTAAATCCATGATTGCTTGATTAAAGGAGGAAGGATCTTCTTTTGAAATAACTTCCCGTACCAACTCCTCAAACATTTTCCTTGTTTTCAATTGTGCAATATCATCTTCTATCTTGAACACGCGAGAAAAAACACGCATAACATTTCCATCCACTGCCGGTTCTGTCTGGTCATATGCGATGGATAGAATTGCCCCTTTCGTATAAGGTCCTATTCCTTTTAATGAGCCTAATTCTTTGGGGTTATCCGGAACTTTCCCATCATACGTTTCTACAACTTCTTTCACCGCAGACTGTAAATTCCTTGCACGTGAATAATAACCTAGCCCTTCCCATGTTTTTAGAACTTCTTGTTCATCCGCTTTTGCCAATTCATACACCGTTGGAAATTTTTCCATAAACTTTTGAAAATATGGAATAACTGTATCCACTTTGGTTTGTTGAAGCATGATTTCAGAAACCCAGACTTTATAAGGATCTTGATCTTGTCGCCAAGGTAAATCTCGCTTATTTTCGTAATACCAGTCAAGTAAATCATATTGAAATCCAAAACTGTTAAATTTTTTTAAAATTTGTGTTATCATATTGACACTTCCTTTGTGGTACAATAAATAAATAATAATTTCCTAAAAAGGTAAAACTACAAATAGCGAAATTTTTTCGCGAGAGGAGGATTTTTGAACTTGGATACAGCAACACACATAGTAATGGGAATTTCATTAGGTGGTTTAGCAACAATTGATCCAGTAGTTCATAATGATCCAACCCTATTTTACGCTGTTTTAACCGGTACAATCATAGGTTCACATGCCCCTGATTTTGATACCATTTTTAAACTAAAAAATAATGCGACATATATTCGTCATCATCGTGGGGCATCCCATTCGCTCCCAGCTATCGTACTATGGGGATTAATCGTGTCCGGATTAATTTACATGTTTGTTCCAGAAGTAAGCTATCTACATCTCTGGTTTTGGACAGCACTAGCTGTTATTATACATGTATTTGTTGATTTATTTAATGCATATGGAACCCAAGCATTCCGGCCGTTCTCGAACAAATGGATTGCACTTGGATTTATCAATACATTTGACCCTTACCTCTTCTTAATTCACCTTGGAGGTATTGGTGCTTGGATGTTAGGTGCACATCCGGGATATACATGGTTATCCATTTATACCGTAATTGTTTTATATTACATCAAACGCTACATGGATAAAAGAGAAATTGTTAGAGAAATAAAAGATTATATACCAAACACAATCGAAATTGCCACTTCTCCAACATTAAAGCAAAACTTCTGGCGTGTCGCCATCACGACGGAAGATAAGTTTTATGTAGCCACCGTTGAGAATGGGCATATCGAAATTGTGGATGAATTTAATAAAATTCCGTTACCCGAATCACCAATTATTGAAAAAGCATTTGAAGACAAAAATGTCGCTTCTTTCTTAAATTTCTCTCCTGTTTACCGTTGGGAAATTAATGAATTTGATCAATATACAGAAGTTCGCTTTATAGATTTACGCTATCGTTCAAAAGAATATTATCCCTTTGTTGCAATCGTACAAATCGATCGTAACATGGAAATTATCAGTTCCTATACAGGTTGGATATTCTCGGAACATAAGTTGCGCAATAAACTTGTTATTGAAGACAACTTTGTATAGCAACATGAAAAAGACCAATTTCAGAGACTGGAATTGGTCTTTCTTCATGTTTAGCTCAAGTGCTAAAGTCATAGCGAGAACATCGCTAAACGGACGCTTTCATCTTTCTATATCATTCCATCACTTTTTTTCCAAGCAATGAAATTGGAATAGCTTCTTCTTTTTCATATACTTCTTTTAGCAAGTTTACTCGATGACCCCATGCAAAAACTCCATTAATATAATTGATTTTAAACGTAAATCCCGGATCCATTTTTAACTCATATTCTTCGTTTGAACCAAAGTCTTCTGGATTCATTGTATAGGCCAGCGCAACTTGCATTTTTCTTTCATTTATTTGTACTTCTGATATGTTTCCGAGCTGCTCCGCTTTCTGAGCCTTTTCTTTCAACTTACCTATTTCTTTATATAACTCTTCAACCGAGTAATCACTATATCTGTAATTCATCCCTCTTCCCCCTTACACCTTTATTTTACACCGGTTTCTAAAAAAGAGAAACTTATTTAGTAGGAGTCCCCTTCCAGAAATTCAGCCAAATAACGATTTATGTACTCCACCTGAAATCCTTTACGGTACATTGCTTCTTTTAGCTTTTGCTGTAGTATGAATCCTTCATACTTTTTACTATATTTCCGTAATAGCTTATCTCCTTGATATACAATGGCATCCCATTCCGCTTCCTTGTCTTCTCCTTCATTCATTTGGGATATGGCATCTGAAATAACAGCCTGGCTAAACCCTTTTTGGAGTAGGTTTGCCTGAAGTTTTTGAATTTGTTGCTTATAGGATTCTCGCTTACCAGCATTTATTTTTTTCTCCAACATTTTGGATACCTTCTCGAACTGTGCTTCATAAGGATATAAATGAATAGCCTCCTCCGCAATCGCACTAGTAACTCCTTTTTCGATTAATTCTTTTTTAATAAGTAAAGGTCCTTTACTTGAAGTGTTCATCCGCGTTCTGACAAACATTTCTGCAAAAAGTTTATCATCAAGTAATTTTTCTTTTATTAATCGTTCCATAATGATCGTTATTTGTTCAGGAATGACTTCTTTTTTCACTAAATATTCCCGCATTTCCTTTTTTGTCCGCATACGATAGCTTAAAAAATGAATGGCCATTGTATAGGATTTTTGAATGGAGTCCTTTTCCAACAACATTTCAATCATGGAATCACTCATTTCCAATCCTTTACGAAGATTAAATTCAACTAAAACGGCCTCATCTACACTAAATGCATATTCTTCCTGATCCCCGTTCGTTAGAAAAATATTATATCTGTTCTTTGTCCGCTTCTGCGTTGTAATCTTAGCTATTTTTTTCATGGCACACTATCCCCCTATTCTTCATATATTAACATGGAAGTTTATCTATCTATAAGCAATTGTATTATATTTCTTTAGGAAAAAATTTCATACAAAATAAACAAAAAAACCATTTCTTTTTTAAGAAAAACATTGTAGAATGAAACTACCAAATTACGAAAGAGATGAAATTTAAACCAACCGTTTATCCCACCTAAACAGGCAGTAAGACTCCCGCTTCAAGCTTCTAAGGAAACAAAGAAGGCAGATGGAAGATCAACTGCCCGTCTCATAAGTACGACTAACCATCAGTGGTGGATGAAGGTAACCCCCCACTTATGAAAGTCTTCTTTATCGGGAATGAAATATTAATTTGAAATTAAATAGGGAAGGCAAATGGTGCGCCACCAGTTTTTACTGGTTCTAGTGGGTTCGATTCCCACCCCGAATTTTTGTTGAAATCTAAAATAAAAATTCGAGGGTGGGTCACTCACACAATCCTTATGCCTTTTCGCGTTAGGACAGTACCCACCTGGAATGAGGAGGGTATTTTTTATGTTAAAAACTCGTGAACTACATGAAGTTCCTGTTTTATTTGAATTAATGTCGCATCCGGAAGTTTTCCCATACGTAAGGCATAAAACCTATTCTGTAGATGAATTCTACTTTATGACAAAGAAAATGATGGAAGATGAAGAAAATGGAAAGTTAATTTCACGAACCATTCTTGACGAGTACCAACAACCAATTGGAACAATCAATCTTTTTGATATAGAAGATAATTTTGGTTTCTTAGCAACATGGATTGGGAAACCGTATTTCGGAAAAGGATATAATAAACCGGCCAAAGAGAACTTTTTCGATGAATTATTTTTCTCTAATCAAATTGAGGGAATCTTCATGAAGGTGAGAAGAACAAATACCCGCTCCTTAAAAGCCGCATTGAAGTTACCTTATGTTGCACTTGCCAATACAACGTATCCGGAAGTATATCAAAAAGTAAATAAAACGGAAGACATTTATGATTTATTCGTCATTACAAAAGAACATTATCTTTCCTATAAACAATTTGCGTCAGTTGAATCAGCCTCTACTGGAGAAGAAGTTTCTTAGAAGAGGTTGGGACAAAAATGTTTTATCAAAAGGGAAATCCGAACTTTACAGAAGTTATGGAGTAGATAAACCGCTACGGAAATATACTTCGCTTTCCGCGGGCGGCTGGTGAGCCTCCTCGTGCTAACGCACTGCGGGGTCTCACCCAGGCCTTTTTCCCCGCAGGAGTCTACGTATATTTCCTCCACTAATTTTGTAGGATTGTTCGTCTTTTGAGTTAAACATTTCGTTATGTCCCATCCTCTTTCTTTTGCTAAAAATAATGATTTTTCCAACTATATGTAAACATGAATAATCTCCTAACCAATGGGTAAACTATATTTAAAAAGTGAGGGATGACTTATGCCAAAGCATAGATCCGAACACCGCGGCAAAATACTGAATAGTACACAAGAAGTTCTTTACCAAAAGGAATTTAAGCGTGCAGATCGTATTTATAACCAATTATCTCAAAAAGGAAACCGAGGCTAATTTGCTTCGGTTTTTCTTATTACTCCGTTTATTAACATTATTATGCATAACTGATTTGGAAACGGGCAGTAAGACTACCACCTTAAGCTTTCCGACGGGAGATCAACTATTGCCCTTTCGATGCATCTGTTATTGGTTTCTACCTTATTTCAAAAAACTTTTGAAATAATTTAAAACTCTTTATCCACCATATTGCTTTTACCTCCTGCAAAATCTATACTTAGGATGGGGAGGTTTGATAGTATGGTAATGGTACTGTCTATAATCACTGTAATCACTGTAATAATAGCACTTATCGCAACTATGTATATTTTTAAACAAGAAGAAAATAAAGCAAAAAGATATGAAGCAGAAGGCCAAACAGCCGCGAACGAGCTAAAACGCTCTCACGAATATGAAACAAAGTCCGTATCTTATAATATAAAAAACCTATCTTGGATTTATGTATTAATGATTCTCCTATCCTTTATCGGCTTGGCTATTTATATGTACAATTTATAGAACCAAAGGCGGAAGCGCCCGTTTAGCAACGTACAAACTGGAACACTACGCAATGAGATAAAGGAAACACGGTGAGGTACGAGCCGATGTTGACTTTCACCACAAGGGTATAAGTGCGACTAAGCCTCTAGTTTCACCAATCGGCAAGTCTTCTTTATCGTAGTGGAGGAGTGTGAAGTTTGGGACTGCGCTAACACTCGCCCCACCAAAAAGATCTGCTAGTTGCTGGGCGCTGGAGCCGGACGTGGCCTTTCTTAAGACAAGAAATATTAAGAATTTATACATTCCCAACACAAAATAAAGCGAAGCACATGCTCCGCTTTATTTTGTGTTGATAATGGTAATCCTTCTTGTAAATAAATAGGATAATGCGTAAAGTACTATTCCTATACCAAACAATTGTAAGAAAAACATTAAATCTAAATCAGAGAGTAATCGAGCGAAGAAATCAAACACCGACCCTTTAGCTATTCCTAGCAGAAGAAGAACTACTAATATTGCAGCAACACTTCCGCCTCCAAGTAATCCTGTATTATAGAAAAGTAAACCAAACAAAAACATGATTGTTAGTAATAAAAACATAACTGCTGTATCAACCATGATTCTATTTAACCAAGTATCACTAACAAATTCTGCCAAATGTATAAAGTTAAACGTACTAATCCCCGCTGCTTCCGTAAATGCTACGGTAATCGATTGTAAAGTACTACTTACTACCGCCTTAACAAATGCAATTCCTAGAAAAAATAAACCAGTCGCAATAAACAAATTTCTCCTTGTAGCTCCCATTTTTAACGCAAATGGAATACCTTCTTTTACAGTTAAGAAGCCTAAGAACATGCAGTAAAAATAAGTTGCGTTTGGAAAACCGAAGTAAAATACTGCATCCTCTACCCCTAATAAAAAGTAAGAGATACTAAGCGATAATACTAAAACTCCAAATAAGATACTCCAAAAAATTGTTAATGAAAAACGAATATCCGTTACAAAGAAATATAATAACCCCTTTAATTGTTTACCCATGAACTACGCCCCTCTTTTCTTTTCCGTTAAATGAATCATTAATTCTTGTATTGGAATTCCTTCCACTTGAAGCCCGCTTTGTTTAGCCTCTTCTGCATTTCCATATACATAAGCGGTCATCATTCCTACAAGTTGTTTCGAATCCAAGATGTCTTTCCCTGTTATAAATCGTTCTACTTCTTCTATCGTTCCTGACACAGCGTACGTATTTCTTCTTAGTGCATCAGCCTCTTCTTTTAGTACAAGTGACCCTTCGCTTAAGATTAAAACTTCTTCAAACATTAAACTAACTTCATCGATTAAATGTGTAGAGAAAATAATGGTTCTTTTTTCCGTTTGATATTCTTCGAGTAAAATTTCGTAGAATCTTTTTCTTGAGGGTGCGTCCAGTCCAATATATGGTTCATCAAAAATCGTTATCGGTGCTTTACTCGCTAAACCAACAATAATTCCTAAAGCCGACTCCATTCCTTTCGATAATGCTTTAACTTTAGTATTTAAATGTAAATGATATTCCTTCAGCATATAATCTGCTAATTCCTGATCCCAATTCGGATAAAAGTAAGAGTATATCTTTAGGACGTTTCTTACCTTTAAATCTTTCTTAAAGTTATTTCCCTCTTTAATTAAACAAATCGATTCTGTCAAACGTTGATTATCGAATGGATTTTCCCCATCAATTAAAATCTCTCCACCACTTGCTAATATTTGACCAGATAATATGTTCATGAATGTTGTTTTTCCTGCTCCATTTCTGCCAAGTAAACCATAAATCTTCGGCTCATCTAAAGTAAACGAAACATTCTCTAACGCTACTTTATCCCGATACTTTTTCGTTAAATTTTTTACTTCAATTTTCATTCGTTGTCCTCCCTTTGTACCATTTCAATTAATTCATCCGTACTCATCCTTAATTTGTGAGCTTCCATTTTTAACGGCAGCATATAGCTTTCATAAAACAGTTTCTTTCGCTTTTCAATTAAAATTTCTTTAGCATTTTCCGTAACAAACATTCCAACACCCCTTCTTTTATAAAGAATCTCTTCTGCAACTAGTTCATTAATGCCTTTACCAGCAGTGGCTGGATTAATATTATAAAACTTTGCAAATTCATTTGTAGAAGGCGCACGATTTCCTGCTTTCAGATTCCCATCTATAATGGAGTCTTCGATTTGTTCTTTAATTTGAAGGAATATTGGTTTATTATCATCTAGTGTATTTTTCATTTTACGCTCCTTCGTTAATCGGTTAATTACTTATGTAACCAACTATAAACCCAATCAAGATGTTTGTCAACTTAATTTTCGGAAAATAATAAAAATTCCTATTAAGGTTTGAAAACTAATTATATTCATAGAACGTATTATATTAATACATATAAAAACTGCACCTACATTGGCTAAAACAATGTAGGTGCAGTTCTTATACCGGATATCTTATTAAATTATCTGTCGGGTCTCTACTCGGAAAAATAAAAAACCTTTTCCCATTTGTCCTTATAATAATATCTCCAAAAGACGCCGTAGAATAAACATTTGCTTCTATTCGGTCTAAATTTTCTACCACTCGTTCAACAGGATGGCCATAATCATTATCAACACTAAAGGTTAAAATAGCGATTTGCGGATTTACTTCTCGTAAAAATTCAAGCGATGTACTAGTATCAGATCCATGATGGGCCACTTTCATGATTTCCGATTGAATATCATACTTTTCCATTAATTTTTTTTCTTGTTTTATTGTTGCATCACCCATAAATAGAAAATCCATTTCATTGTAAGTCATCTTTAATACAATGGAAGACTCGTTATTGGATTGGTCCTTTTGATAGGCATTTAACACTTGAATGGTTAAATCTGAATCAAGCTGAATACGTTGATTAGGTTTTGCAACTTTCTTCGGAATTCCTTGTTTACGAATTTCAGCAGCGTATTTTGCAAAAGCTCTAGTTAGGTGGATTTTGCCTGTATCAAGAATCTGCTTTACTTCAAAAGATTTCATTACATGTATAAGTCCACCTATATGATCGTAATCTGGATGAGTTGCAATTAATAAATCTATTTTCTCTATCTTTTGTTTCTTTAAGTAGGATACAACCTTATTCCCGGCTTTCGGAAGTCCACCATCAATAAGGATTGTTTTATCATTAGGTGTTTCCACCAAAATACTATCCCCTTGACCTACATCAATAAAATGCACTTCCATAAATGGAGGTGCCTCAGCATTGATATTAGGTGGCACTACAGTTATAAAAAATAAAATAAAAGTAAGAGCTACATTTAGTTTCTTCATAAATCCACCCTTTTTATCAAGTTTTGGTCTTATTAGTTTGGCTAAAAAAGGGTGAATTATGATTGCTTTCAGATGGCGCTATATGTAAAAAATCCCACCAACCTAAGTTAGTGGGATTAGAAGATTATTTATTACTTACTACGATTTCTCCATCGGCAACATCAACTTTTACATGATCAACTTTCTCTTCTTCTAAGATTAAATCAGTAAGTTGGTCTTCAATTTTATCTTGGATAACTCTACGTAAAGGTCTTGCACCAAATCGTACATCGTATCCAAGTCGTACAAGTTCTTGTTTAGCTTCTTGTGTAATATCAATTTTAATATTATTTTCCTCGATTGTTTTCTCTAATTCATGAAGCATTAGATCCACAATTTCTAATAAATTATCTTCCGTTAATTCATTGAACTTGATAATAGCATCAAATCGGTTTAAGAATTCTGGTTTGAAGTAATTGCTAAGTGTTTCTAGTGTTGAAACAGATTCATGTTTTGCTTGATTAAAACCAACACTAACCTCTTTCACACCAGTACCAGCATTACTTGTCATGATGATAACTGTTTCCTTAAAGTTAACAGTACGACCTTGTGAATCCGTTAAATGACCATCTTCTATGATTTGTAGGAACATATTTTGTACGTCTGGATGTGCTTTTTCAATTTCATCTAAGAGAATAATGGAATATGGATTGTGACGTACTCGTTCCGTTAATTGACCTGCTTCTTCATGACCTACATATCCTGGAGGTGAACCAATAAGTTTAGACACGGAATGTTTTTCCATATACTCACTCATATCAAGTCTGATAAGTGCATCACGAGTACCAAACAATTCTTCTGCTAAAGCTTTGGTCAATTCCGTTTTACCTACCCCAGTCGGTCCAACAAATAAGAAGGAGCCAATTGGACGATATTTGGATTTCAATCCCGCACGACTTCGACGGATAGCTTTTGCAACTTTTTGCACTGCTTCGTCTTGTCCAATAACCTTTTTACTGAGGTTATCGCTTAAAGCTTTCATTTTTTGTTGTTCATCGGATTGCATTTTTGTTACAGGAATACCTGTTTTTTCTTCTACAATCAATTGGATATCTGATACATCAACATCGATAACTTTTTCTTTGTCATCTGCTTTTTCCAATTGTTTTTGTAGTTGAATTTCTTGATAGCGTAAGTTTGCAGCACGTTCATAATCTTCTTTTTCAGCCGCTTCTTGTTTTTCTTTAACAACTTCATCTAGACGAGCTTTAATAGTTTTGGAATCCCCTTGCGAATTCCTTAAATTCAAACGGGAACCTACTTCATCCATTAAGTCTATCGCTTTATCTGGTAAGAAACGATCTTGGATATAACGATTAGATAACGTTACGAACGCTTCGATCACTTTATCGGAATAGCGTACTTCATGGAATTTTTCATAACGGTCTTTAATTCCATTTAAAATTTTGATTGCATCTTCTAAAGAAGGTTCTTTTACAATAATAGGTTGTAGACGACGTTCTAATGCTGCGTCTTTTTCAATTTGACGGTATTCTTTTAGAGTTGTTGCACCAATTAATTGTAATTCACCACGTGCTAATGCTGGTTTTAAAAGGTTACCTGCGTCCATTTGTGAATTTTCTGCAGTTCCAGCACCTACTAATAAATGAATTTCATCAATAAATACAATCACATCATTACGTGTTTTCAATTCTTCTATTAGTTTTTTCATTCTTTCTTCAAATTGACCACGAATACCAGTGTTGGCAACTAATGATGCAACATCAAGCATATAAATTTCTTTATTTAACAATTTAGTAGGTACATTTCCTTCTACAATCTTGAGAGCTAATCCTTCTGCGATTGCCGTTTTACCTACCCCTGGTTCCCCAATTAGTACAGGGTTATTTTTATTTCTTCTATTTAAAGTTTCAATAACACGTTTAATTTCAATATCACGACCAATTACTGGATCAATTTCACCAGCTCTTGCGGAATCAGTTAAGTTTTTACCTAATTGATCGATAAGGCCTTTTCTCTTTGTAGTTTGTTGTTGTGTTTTTGTTGTAATAAAGCCTTGATTTTGACCATTTCCTTGATTAAAGAAATTAGAAAAAACTTCTGCATTACCTAATGGGAAACCGGAGAAAAAGTCAGATTGATTAAACATTTGACTTTGAATTTCTTGAAAACATTCATTGCAAAGGTGTAATTCCATCTTTTGATTGTTCATTTGCATTGTTGCATTAATGTTCGCTTCATTTACACCACATTTTTGACATTTCATCGTTCCCATTCCTCCTTGAAATAAAAAGATTTTTAAGATCATAAAGCCATTTTTGACTTTGACTATCTTTGACCTTATGACTTCATTATACTCTGACCTTTTTTGACTTTCAAGGGTTTTGATCAAATTTTTTTATCCTTTTCTTAACGTTACGCTGTTATTCAATCTGAAGCTGAATCACTTCCTATTTAGACCAAAAGCTTATGAGTGACCGTTTGACGATTCGGCTGCTTCATTCGGGCACTCATTTACCTTATGAGTGACTATTTGACGATTGGATTGCCTCATTCGGGCACTCATTCATCTTATGAGTGACTATTTGACGATTGGATTGCCTCATTCGGGCACTCATTTACCTTATGAGTGACCGTTTGACGATTTGGTTGCTTCATTCGGGCACTCATTTACCTTATGAGTGACAATTCGTTGGTTATTTTTCTGTATAAAAAAAGCTTGGATAAAATCCAAACTTTTCTTCTATTCAATACTCCTCCATAATGTTAAGGAAGCATAACTACGGTAAGGATACCATTCCTGACTTATTTCCTCTAATACTTCTTTTGTCGGCTTTTGATCCATCGCCAAGAATTTTTTCACTGCATTTTGAATCCCGATATCAGCTTTTGGAAATTGATCTTCCCTTCCTAAGCCAAACATAAGCCAGTTTTCGGCTGTCCACCTACCAACTCCACGAATTTTAATCAGTTCCGATAAAATCTCTTCGTCCGCTTTCCCTTTTAATTCGTTCAAATCTAATTTCCCTTCTGCAATCAATCTCGATGTATCAATCACATACTCCGCTTTTCTTCCACTAAATTGCAGCTCACGCAAATCTTCTACTTTTATACTCGCTATTCTCTCAGGAGTCGGATAGAACCATACACCCTCAACTTGTTCTCCGTAGCGCTCCACAAAACGAGTAGATAGGACATAAGCAAATTTCATATTTAATTGTTGGTGAATGATTGTTTTCATCAAACTATAGTAAAGGTCAAATTCTCTTACAATTGGAGTTCCGGGATATTGATTAAAAAGTGAAACCAAATTAGTACCAATAAAATGATTTTTAATTTTAGCTAAATCTTTCTTCCATTGAAATAAATCAACTATAAATTCTAAGATTTCATTTTTTCTTTTAGCATCTTTACTTTTTACAATAAAACGAGGCTGTTTCGTTGATCCAATTGCTTGAACATGGATAATATGTTTTTCATTCCCCATAACAAAAGGAATAGAAACGAATCTTTCCTCTATTTGAACTGATGCAAGTGGATCGAATGAGATACGATATAAAGAATAATCAAAATCATAAATGGTATTTAATTTTATTTCTTCTTCCCACATTCTATATGTCCCCTTTTTCCCTAGAATACAAAATCTAACGAAAAAAAGCGAGGTAAACATACCCGCTCTAAAATCCAGGAAACCCATCCGGCAACATATTCTTAACTACTAGATCGTCTAAGTTTTTAAATTCATAACCTTCTTTTTTCAAATCTTGAATGATTTTTTCTAAAGCTTGCGCGTTATCAGAAGATACGGCATGAAGTAAGATGATAGCCCCTGGGTGGATTTGTTCCATCACACTATCATAGGCATATTGCCAGCCTTTTTGATTGGATGTATTCCAGTCTTTAAATGTAAGGGACCAGAATACATGGGTAAGGCCTAGTTCGTTCGCCCATTTTAGCGTTCTTTCATTAAACATCCCACGTGGAGGGCGTAAAAATTTAATTTCTTTTTGATCTGTCACTTCAGCCACCGCTGCTTCTAGTGTCTTTAATTCCTCCGTCATCGATTCCTTACTAACAATCGTAAAATCTGGATGGTGGAAAGAATGATTTCCTACTATATGACCTTCGTTTACCATTCTCTTTACCAAATCCGGAGAACTTTTAACATAGTGACCTGTTACAAAAAAAGTCGCTGGAACCTTTTCTTTTTTTAATACATCAAGTATTTCATCTGTATAACCCTCTTCATAACCATTATCGAACGTTAAGTATACGACCTTATCCCCTGAAAGATCTGCATAATAAGCACCGTACTTATCCAACATTTCTTGGTATTTACCAATATCCGGAACTTTATGATCTTTATTCTTCTGATATCCCCATCCGTATCCACTTGCTTCTATTTGTACTGGATTCGCCCATGCAAGGAAAAAGGCAAGAGAAAGAATAATCGTTGTGAAAACATGTTTTTTCATAACAACCCACCTACTATTTTTCTCTTACCTTTCCTCAAATCAAATTAAATTATTCTAAAGTATAAGGGATGCAATCCACCCAAAAACAAACAACGGAATATTAAAATGAATAAACGTCGGAACAACCGTATCCCACATATGATTATGGTTTCCATCCGCATTCAGCCCTGATGTTGGACCTAATGTACTATCGGATGCTGGTGAACCTGCATCCCCTAATGCACCTGCAGTACCAATTAAAGCTGTTATAGCTAATGGTGAGAAGCCAGCCGCTAAACAAATCGGTACATATAACGAAGCTAAAATAGGTACCGTTCCGAAAGAAGTGCCAATTCCCAGTGTGATTAATAAACCTACTAATAGTAATACAAAAGCAATAACTGCTTTATTATCTCCTATCATACTAGAAGATGCTTCAACTAAAGCGGAAACCGCACCTGTTTCTTGTATGACAGTAGCAAATCCTGATGCGGATAACATAACAAACGCAATGAATCCCATCATTTTAATACCATCTGAAATAACTTGATCTCCCTTTTTAAACGGAATAACAAAAAATAAAAACATACAGATTAGTCCAGCTAATGCTCCTAAAATCAAGTTACTTGTCACAATCTGTACAACGAAAGCGGCAAGGATGGAAATTATAGTTAGCACATGTTCTTTATTAAATGTTACATTCTGATCGTCTGCTTCACCTATTATAGTTCCTGTACCACCTGCTCCTTCTACAGCATCTCGACCTTTTCGGTACGTAATAAATATAGCAATGAATAAACCTGCTACCATTCCAAGACCAGGGATAATCATCGCTAGTACAATATCTCCCATTTGTATAGTTAACCCAGCATCAACCATTGCATTATAAATCGTCTCATGGAATAAAAGACCAAATCCAGCCGGTATCATCATATATGGAGTTGTCAGGCCAAAAGTTAAGGCAACAGCTACCGCTCGCCGATCCAATCGCATAGAATCAAATAATTTTAATAATGGCGGAATTAATATTGGAATAAAGGCAATGTGAACCGGAATTAAATTTTGCGATAAACATGCTACGCCCGCAATTACAAGTAGTAACATCGTTTTCTTCCCAGTTAATACACGGATTAAGAATTTAACAAGTAAACCGGTAATCCCTGTATAACTTATCGTAACTGCAAAAGCCCCTAATAAAATGTAGCTTAATGCAGTACTAGATTGACCACCCATTCCACTAACAAATAAATCAATTGAATCTACTATTGAAAATCCTGACATCAATCCTGCAGAAATAGCAGCAGCAATAATGGCTATTATAACGTTCACACGTAATAAACTAAGAACTAACATGACTAGTACGGATATAACGACTACCCATTCCATTTTTACTTCACCTCAAATTTTTCCTTACTCTTTAATACTTCATCATGATAAAGCATTAAAGAGAATAAATCAACCCTTTTTAATGAAAAAATAACCCTGATTGATAACCAGGGTTTCTAACACTATTTAATTTGAAATGAAAAGGAAACATGATCCTGAATCGGAATCCAGCCTCCGATACCTTGTTTCGTTACATTCTTAATGATTAAACCTTTATTACTACCTTTTAACTGAACATATACTTCCCCAAAGGTTACTTGTCCCTTTTCATTGACCGCGGGCGCGAAAGCATTCAATACACCAAATTTTTCTGCAGGAATATTATAGGAATTTTCCTTTTTTGTATTTTTACCAATGATGGTTTGGTAAGATAGTGGTAATTTTGTTTTTTCCTTCGTTGCTAAAAGCATCATTTTTTTTACATCATCTGGATTTTTTATTTTGTTTGTTAAAGCACCTTTAATTTCCTTTTGTTCTTGTTGAACATAATTCATCACCTGGTTAGCATCCCCACCAAGATTGTTTAGTTCATTTGTATTAATTTTTTGATATTCCCAGTTTATATTTGTTTCTAGTGACTCATAATTTAATGGCCAACGTCCCAAATAAATCATTCCCCGGTAACCAATTGCAACTGGAGAT
The DNA here is from genome assembly GCF_038006665.1 of Oceanobacillus sp. FSL K6-0118. Lineage (NCBI taxonomy): Bacteria > Bacillati > Bacillota > Bacilli > Caryophanales > Bacillaceae > Oceanobacillus > Oceanobacillus sp. FSL K6-0118. The sequence continues at coordinate 1,031,671 of NZ_JBBOVR010000001.1, read as the reverse complement.
GGGTCTAAAGTGGATTCATTCAACATTTTTATTAAATCCGGATTTTTTATCGGGATGTCTGTTCCCTCCATTAATTCTTTTGTTAATTCACTAGGCTCAATAACTTCCTGATTTTCTGTCGTATTTGGATACGTATTTTCTTTGGAAATATCTAATACGTGGCTAGGAATTTCAAAAGGATCTTTACTCTTTTTAGCATCTTTTTGTTCTTCAGCGGAGCTTAGAATCGGAAAGATTAATGCATAAAGGCAAGCCATTAGTATAGTAAGTTTTCTTCCCTTCATTTCAGTTTCATCCTTTCATTTTTCCCTAGTTTTTTCTTATAGGATAAAAATATACGTGACTGAAATTAAATATTAAAATAAGACCAAATCACTCAAGATTTGGTCTTGTAAAAGGGTATAAAAATTCAGCTTAATAAATCTCGCCATAAGGAAGACCATGTCAAGGACAGGCGACAGGGCGCTTCCGCTTTTGTTCATTAAACATACTTACTATAATGACTTTCTAATCTTTCCTGCATGTAACCAATTAAGATACATATAGGCCAATAAATAAGCGCAACTAATATATACATCGTCATGGCATCAAACTCTCTACCGGCAACGATTTGTGTTTTTTGAAAAAGCTCCGGTACAGTGATGACAGCTGCTAATGATGTTGCCTTCACAACATCCATAAACACATTGGTTAGAGGCGGAACCGCTATACGAACAGCCTGGGGCAAAATAATCGATCGTAATGTCGTTCCGTAACTTAACCCTAATGACCTAGCAGCTTCCCATTGCCCTTGATCTACAGAGCTTAAAGAGGAACGATTGATTTCAGCGATATAAGCAGCACTATTTAAGCCGAACCCTAATATAGCTGCACTAATTGCATTTAATTTCATCCCTACAACTGGTAATCCAAAATATAAAATAAATAAGAAAACAAGCATCGGAGTTCCTCTCATAAATGATATATATAAACGTGCGGGCCAGCGTAACCCCCTCATATTTGAACCTCTAGCAAGCGCTAAAAATAGACCAAGGACTAACCCAATTCCCATTCCTACTACCGAAATTAGAATCGTCATGGGTAATCCTTCTAAAACAAAAGGCAAACTCCGTATCGCTAGTTCTACATCAAATAATCCTTCAAAATCAAAGCCATTCACATTCATTGTACTCTCCTTACAGATCTAACCCTTCAATTTCCTCAATTTCTCCCTCTGGTTTTTGGGAGGCATCTTCTTTGTAAAATTGATTTGCTAATTTCGATAATGTTCCGTCTTCACGCATTTCTTTTAAGGCTTTATTAATTTCTTCTGTAACTCGATCTGCATCTTTAGGTAAAATAACACCTTGTTCTGTTGGGTGGAACTTCAATGTCGGATGTAAATGAATATCGAAGTCAGGGAATGCTGCTACACCAAATTTAGTTAAGAAGTAATCGTTTATAACAACATCCGTTCTACCGTTATCTACATCTCTTAAATATGCCTCATTTGGTGCATTTCCGTATGTAACTACTTCCGCTCCGAAACGTTCTGCAATTTGACTATAAATCGTAGTTGCTCCACCACCAGCTTTTTTTCCTTTTAAATCTTCCAATGATTCAATTCCAGAATTATCTTCTTTTCTTACTGCCATCGTTGTATAAGAATACTTATATGGTTCACTAAAATTAAATTCTTCTTTTCGTTTATCTGTAATTTCAATGTCATTCGCTGCCATATCGATTCTTCCACTCTTAATTGCTGGAAGCATACTATCGATTCCCATTATTTCAAAAGAAACATCTAACCCTAAGCGCTTACCGACTTCACGCATTATTTCAACATCATAACCTGTTAAATTTTCATCCTCATCATAATAAGAAGAAGCAATTAAAGTTCCGGATGTCCCAACAACTATTTTTCCCGTATCTTGAATTTTCTCCCAGACCTTATCATCAGACGCCTTCTCTGTATCACCACAGGCTGATAAAATGGTAATACACAGAATGAACAACAAAACTAAACTACCTTTAAATTTATTCATCCTAATCTCCCCTTTGTTATAATTTATTATCCGAATTACATTGTAACAGCATCAACATAGTTAATCCACAAAATCATAAAAAAAGACATCCGTTTATGATAACGAATGCCTTCTGAAATTTATGATTCTGTAATGATTAAAAAAATGTTCCTCTTTCTTTCTTAAACTTACTAATGACCGAGTTAATAATTCCGCCTATAATAATAATCGCGCCAAGTAGATAAAACCAAATCATTAAAATAATAATTGCACCTAGACTTCCGTATTTAACGGAATAATTTGCAAACGTACTTACATAAAAAGAAAAACCATAGGATACAACTTGCCATGCAATCGTACCAATAATCGTTCCCCAAATTGCTTCTCCAAAAGAAATATGTTTATTCGGGGCTAATTTATATAAGAAAAGTAATACGATAAAAAATATAACGGTAGATAACACCCATCTTAATGTGTGCCACAATTGTAAAAAGCTATCCGATAATCCAACAAATGCAAAAATGTATTCACCAATAATTTGCCCAAATACCGGCAGTAGTAAGGAAATAATAATAACTAGTACCATTGCGATGGTTAAAACAATCGCAATTAACCTTGTTGCAAGAAAAGAACGATCTTCATCGATATCATAAGCACGGTTAAAAGCTTTCATAATACCATTAATAGCGTTGGAAGCAGCCCATAAGGTCCCGATAATCCCAATTGAAAGCAATCCCCCATTTGCTTGGCTCAATAATTGATCTAAATTCGATTCAATTAACGTCATAATCTCGTCTGGAGCATAAACGTCCATGATTTCCATAACCGATTCCACATTAATTGGAAGATATCCGATTAAGTTAAGTAAAAACAGTAAAAACGGGAAAAGCGAAAGTAAGAAGAAATAAGCTAGTTGTGCGGCCAATCCAAAAACATCCACATCATCCATTCGTTTAAACAACTGTCTACTCATAATGATTAAATTATCCAATTTCCTCTCTCCTATTGTCAAACGGAACTTTTCTTTATTCAGAAAAAAATCGGCTTTTCGCCGATTCCCTTCCCTTTACATTATGTAAATTACCCACTATTTATTATTCGTAAACTTATTTATTGTTTCTTCAACTTGCTCTAAAGCGTTAATTGCATTATCCGCCCCACTAGTTAATGTTTCATTCCAACGATCAACTGTTGTACGGAATGTTTGAACTGCTTCAGATGGATTCTTAATATAATGAGAAGAACAAGATTTTACTGAATTCAAATGTGTTTTTGCATATTCTCTCGTATCCTTATCAAGTAATGCAACAATTGCTCCAACTGTTGCACCTGCAACCACTCCTGTAATCAATCTAGCTTTACCCATAAGTAATCTCTCCTTTTACAATGAATGTTCCATTTTAATATAGTTTAATAATTGGGTGCAACCCTCTAACACTAACTCATAAGCGTAATCAAAATTCCCAGTAAAGTAAGGATCCGGCACATTTTTTTCTTTAGGATTCTCTATAAAGTCCATTAATTTTCCAGTGGTTGCCTTATGGTTATTAGCATTTCCTAAATCCTTTAAACCTTTCATATTTTGATCATCCATTGCAATAATATAATCAAAATCCTCAAAGTCATGTACATTTACTTTTCTCGCAACCATGCCTTCGTACGAGATATTCTTACTATCTAATATATCTCTCGTACCTTTGTGTGGTGCTTTACCAATGTGCCACTCACCTAGACCCCCAGAATCCACTTCAATTTTATCGGCCAAGTTTTCTTTACAAACCATGTCTCTAAAAATAGCCTCTGCCATTGGCGATCTACATATATTCCCTAAACAAACAAATAAAACACGTATCATTTAATCACCTATTTTACAACTATTGTTATTATAATCAACTATTCCTATCATAAGCAATATTAATCCATTTTTCCAGAAGTTCTCCTTAAAAAACTTGGCATTTGTTTTTAAACTTATGTAATTGGTTGAATACACATTTCATCATTATTTATTGCAGCATTCACATAAGAACCTACATTATAAGCTGTCAATTCTTCCATCTCTATTGAATGTATAAATTCATGCGCTTGTTCGGGATGAAATTTAATAGGTGAAATCCATTCATTTTCCTTCTCTTTTGGTAAAATAACTGGCATCCGATGATGAATATTTCGCATAAATGTATTAGCCTCTTTTGTAAGGATTGTACATGTAAATAAGACCTTATCGTCCTGCACCCACTTATCCCAAAGACCGGCAAATGTGAAAATGTTCCTGTCTTTTACTTGAATTCGCTTTGGTTGCTTTTCACCATCTACCTTTTTCCATTCATAAAAACTGTCTGCTACAATAAGACATCGTTTTTGTGACATTAATTTTTTAAAACTCGGTTTTTCATGTGCAGTTTCGCTTCTTGCATTTATCATTTTATACCCTATTTTTTCATCCTTCGCCCATGACGGAACTAATCCCCAGCGCAAATATCCCGCTCGCTTTTTCTTTCCATCATGAATAATAGCTAATACATTTTGACCAGGAGCGATATTATAACTAGGTTGATAGGAATCAATTGGTTCATCGATATCAAATTCTTCAAGAATCTCTAGTTCATCTTTAAGCAACGTATACCTGCCACACATGTTCAATCACCCCTTGTAGAAAACCTTGCATTCCCTTTTCCTTTAAACGTACGATAAGCCCCTTCCATACATGCTACTATAAACGCAAAAACTTTTGAATTACTTTGAATTGAGAATGGGACTTCAACATTCCTAGACTTGATTATCATTCCGAGTTTGATAAGTGGACTTAAACCTGTAAATATAATTGCAGTTACCAAACCATTGGAAAGGATTCCCCGAAGCTAGTTGATCTGAAGCTTATTAATCAACCTGATTAAACAGATATTAGACAACTACTTTTTGGGCATATTATCAATATCTTTATCATTCATTTTTGTCCGAAGGGAGAAGATCAGATGGATTTTTTTCACGGTCAAGAAACACTTACGGCCATGCAATGGGTTTTGAGGGCAGTAGTAAGCTATTTTTTTATGCTTATTATCACAAAATTAATGGGACAGCGCTCCATTTCACAGCTTAATTTACTTGATTTTGCGATTGCAGTGATTATTGGTAACATAATCGCCCACCCTTTATCTGACGAAGGATTAGGCTTAAAAGGAGCTATGATTACGATGGGTTCACTTGTCATTTTATATGTATCAAGTGTTTTCATCGTATTAAAATCAAAATATATAAGAAAATTTGTTTTACCAAATCCAATGCCATTAATTAAAAATGGACAATTTGTTTATAAAAACTTAGCAAAGGCAAGAATTTCAGTGGATTACATATTATCAGAAGCCAGAAAAGAAAATATTGATGACCTTAAAAAGCTCTCGTTAGCTTTATGGGAGCCTAATGGAACGATTTCATTTTTTGTTAGTCCTAATTATCAGGCTATTACTCGGGGGGATTTAAATATTTTAACGAAGCCTTTTGATTTTCCAAAAGTTGTTATAAGAGAGGGGAATATAGAAAAATCTGTCCTACAGCAAGCCGGAAAGGAGGAAAGCTGGCTGCTATCAGCATTAAAAACAAATCATAATGTTGTACTGGAAGATGTGTTATTAGCTACTATAGATAAGAGCTATCAGTTAAAAGTTTTCTTATATCGCTAATGAAGGTACTGATTACTCACATACTCCATTAGGAAAAGCCATCATTATCATTCCGTTGTAGAATTTTTCTTGAATAGCAGATGAAAAAAACAGCACGAAACCAAATGTTTATCCATTCGATTTCATGCTGTTTATTTGTTTTAAAAAAGTTTTGTTCCAGTCTTATTTACCAATAAATTGTTGTGTCCAAAGGTTACCATTTTCTACATAACCCACACCGATGTGTGTAAAGTTTCCGTTAAGGATATTAGCACGGTGACCTTCACTGTTCATCCAAGCATTTACCACTTCTGCTGGAGTACGTTGACCTTTGGCAATGTTTTCACCTGCAGTACTGTAGCTAACGCCGAATTTCTTCATCATATCAAATGGTGAACCGTAAGTTGGGCTATTATGATCAAAGTATCCATTCGCTGCCATATCACGAGATTTTTCACGAGCTACTTTACTCAATTCATTATCTACTTTTAGTGCTGCTAAACCATGTTTTGCTCTTTCTTGGTTTGTTAAAGTAACTACTTCTTGTTCAAATTGGCTTAATTGATTACCTTGTTCTTTTGTAGCTTCTTTTTCAGCTGGTTTTTGAGTTTCCTTCGTTGGTTGTTGTACTTTATTATCAGCTGGTTTTTCTACTTCTTTTGCTGGTTGATCTGCTTTATTTTCAGCAGGTTTTTCTACTTCTTTTGCTGGTTGGTCAGCTTTATTTTCGGCTGGCTTTTCTACTTCTTTTTCCGGTTGATCTGCTTTATTCTCTTTTGTTGGTTGTTGATTGTTGTCATTACAGTTTATCTTATACTTGTTCATTGCTTTCTGAACTAAATCGTGAATCTTAGCTTGATCTAGATTTTTATTGTTTAGGTTAACTTGTTCTCCATTAATAGAGTAATAAACTTTATATGAACTATTTGCATTAGCGTTTGTATCTGCATGTGCATCTGCGGAATCAAATGCTCCCCCAAAGATAATTGCAGCCGATAGTGCTGTTACAATACCTACCTTCTTAAACATATATATGTTCTCTCCTTTTGGTTTTTATTTTTGAAAAGCCCTCGTGTGACTTACAAAATCATCATAGCACAGGTTTTTTGTAATAATTTTGGCTCTAATTTCCAAATGAGAGATTTAAAATAAACTAGATTCATAAAAAAAGAGAAAACCTTGATTTATCCATCAAACTGAAAAATCCTTGATTTAGAATAAATGGATAGGGATGCTTCTTCCTACAAAATTTTCCATAATATTAATGTTGACACTTTTTTTAATGGCGTCATTTGTTACAAAACCACCTTTTTTGTAAACAAATTGTCACTTGATTTGTTCTCTATTTCGGATTATTTTTATTAATATGCTTTTCACTATTAGATATATATAGGAAGTTTCTAAAATCTATTAAAGGGAAAAATTAAAACTATTATACAACCCCCATAAAAAAGTAGAATTAGAAGTATTACTATATAAAGTCTGACTTCATTGGAGGAACTTAAATGTTTTCAAATGCTGAAATTGGAATTGATTTAGGAACAGCTAACATCCTGATCTATTCAAAATCAAAAGGTATCGTACTAAATGAGCCATCTGTTGTGGCAATTGACATAAATACAAAACAAGTCGTAGCCGTTGGGGCTGAGGCAAAAGAAATGATCGGAAAAACTCCTCAAAACATCGTACCTATCCGCCCCTTAAAAGATGGCGTTATTGCGGATTATGACGTAACCGCGCAAATGTTAAAAGTTCTCTTAAAAAAGGTAAGCAAAAAAGCAGGAATTTCTACGAGGAAACCTATTGTTGTAGTCTGTACTCCATCTGGAAGTACTTCTGTGGAGAGACGCGCAATCCACAATGCAGTCACTAGTTACGGTGCAAAGAATGTACATTTAATAGAAGAACCAGTTGCTGCAGCAATTGGTGCTGACTTACCGGTTGATGAACCTACTGCAAGTGTGGTTGTTGACATTGGTGGAGGTACAACCGAGGTTGGAATTATCTCATTCGGGGGTGTAGTTGCTTGTAATTCAGTACGTGTAGCAGGCGATCGTTTGGATGAAGAAATCATTCTTCACATTCGCAAACATTACAACATTTTAATTGGGGAACGTACTGCTGAAAGTATTAAAATGGAGATTGGCCATGCAGATTCGGATCATGAAGAAGTAAATATGGAGGTTCGTGGACGTGATATGGTTACGGGGTTACCAAAAACCATTACAATCTCATCTAAAGAAATTCACTCTGCTCTTAAAGAATCTCTAGAACAAATCCTTGATACAATCCGTGCAACATTAGAAGATTGCCCACCTGAACTAAGTGGAGACATCGTAGACCACGGTATTGTTCTAACTGGTGGCGGAGCATTATTAAATGGAATACAAAAATGGTTGTCTACAGTAATCAATGTTCCCGTTCATATTGCACCTAGTCCACTAGAATCAGTTGCAATTGGAACAGGTCGTTCTTTACAAATGATTACAAAATTACAAAAGGCTGCAAAATAATCCTCTTCAGTTCATGTATTTTTTTAATGCATGAACTGTTTTTTTAATCATAATAAAAAATATTTAGAAATTAACGATAGAAATCGTTTACAAATGTTTTACTTTGCTTTATAATACTAATTAATCAACCGTGTTCATTCACGGTTAAAACCTACGAATAAGTTACTGCCTAGTCTGTTCACATTCCTTTATAGGTCTGTTCCAACAGATGTAAGCCATTTCAAAACATTTGAAATGGCCTTTTTTTATTCCACCTAAATGGGCAGTAAGAAGTCTTCTTTATTATATTCGAAACGAACAACATTAAAAAACCTGCTTCACATAGCAGGTTACATTCTAGCAGTCACATTCTATCAGCATTAGCACTCTTTTATATTTACTCCACGTTTTGCCATTTCTTTTATATACAAATCCCCAGGAACTATTTGCTCTGGAGGTAGAACGCCTTTATCCTTGATCGTTCCATTTCCTATCATTTGTGCAACAACAGAAATCGTATTAGCAGTAGCGCGAGCCATTGCTGTTGTTTTCTTTTCTTTATAGGTCACCATTTCATATTGACGTTTGCAAGGTTTCCCGTCTTTTAAACCTGAGACAATAACCCGAAGTAATACAACATCGTCTTTTTCTCCTAATTCTACGATTGGATCCAGCACTTTTAAAAATACTTCTCTCGGACTTACCTTCATTCCGTTGATATCTACTTTAAAGCCTTTACGCGTTAAATTTAAATCAATCAAAAACTTAAATTTTTCTGCATGGCCTGGGTAGCGTATGGTTTTATATTCTAATTCCTCTAGGTTAGGAAATGAAATCGACAGAGTAGATGTCCCCCCCGAAGTATGAAAGGCTTCTAAAGGTCCAAATTTTTCAAAATGAATTTCCTCTACTTCAGATAAGGAAGGAATCTCTTGTTTCACGCCATTTCGTATAATAAAGGATGGGTCTGTATAATGATCAAAAACGCCTTCCATGGAAAATACATGATTATACTGAAATGGAGGCTCTGGTCTTAATGGAATTCCACCAACAAATAGTTTAATAGACCTAACGTTATCTAGTTTACTACCCCCATAGCCAGATAAAATATTGATCATGCCAGGAGCAACACCTAGATCCGGAATGATTGTAATTTTAGCTTTTTTGGCTTCCTCAGCTAATTTTAATACTTTATCCGTTATATGACCGATGTGTCCTCCTAAATCAACAGAATTTACCCCTACTTTAATAGCCGTCTTAGCAACTGTTTCATTAAAAGTATAAAATAATGCATTAATAATCACATCAAACTGTTTCATGAAATTCTCTAATTCATTAAGATTATTCGCATCAACTTGATAGGCGGTTAGTTTAGCCGATTCAAGTTGTTCACATACCTTTTGAGCACGATCTAAATCCACGTCAGCCAAACCAACAGCTGAAACATTCGGACTCGTTACTAAATCTCTTACCACTTCTTTCCCCATTAACCCAGATCCCAATACACCAACTTTCATACGGTTACCTCCAGTATCTCAAAAGTTGTTTACTTTCATTGGCAGGTACCCCCTGCATAAGTGCAACTAAGACATTCGCTAAAAGCATGCGAATGTCAAGTTTTCTAAGTGTCTTCATTAGTCTACGTCAATTTGGGCACGTTGTAATTTACCACTATAATCCACATAAACCGCCTTCCATTCTGTAAACACGTCCAGTGCCTGAACACCTGAATCACGATGACCATTTCCCGTTCCTTTTGTACCGCCGAATGGTAAATGAATTTCCGCTCCAGTTGTTCCTGCATTCACGTACACGATACCAGTATCTAAATCACGTTGTGCTTGAAATACACGATTTACATCTTGAGTAAAAATAGAACTTGATAGACCAAATGACACCCCGTTATTAACCTCAATCGCCTCTTCTAGACTTTGGACAGGAATTAACGAAACAACCGGACCAAAGATTTCTTCCTGCGCTATTCTCATATCTGGTTTAGCATCTGTAAACAAAGTTGGAGCAAAGAAAAATCCACCCTCAAAACCAGAGCCGCTTAATTCATATCCACCTTCGACTAATCTGGCACCTTCCTTTTTACCAATCTCGATATAATCTTTAATTTTATTCATACCTGCCTGATTAATGATAGGACCAACTTTTATGTTTTCATCTAAACCATTGCCAATTGTTAATTCTTTCATTTTTACTAATAACTTTTTCTCAAGCTGCTCTTTTACTGCTTCATGCACAATAACACGGCTACATGCTGTACAACGCTGCCCACTTGTTCCATAGGCGCTCCACAATATTCCCTCGACCGCTAAATCTAGGTCAGCATCATCCATAACGATTACTGCATTTTTTCCCCCCATCTCTAGTGAAACCTTTTTTAGTTGTCTACCACAATCAGCCGCAATATTTCTACCGACATCATTAGATCCTGTAAACGAAATCACTCGAATATCGTCGTGATGGACCATCGCATTTCCAACAGTCGCTCCACTACCAAAAACAACATTTATTACTCCTTTTGGTAGACCAGCTTCTTCAAAAATTTTAGCGAGTTCATAAGCCATAATTGGCGTTTCCGAAGCTGGCTTCCATACTACTGCATTTCCAGCAACAATTGCCGGGAATGATTTCCATGTTGCGATTGCAATCGGAAAATTCCAAGGGGTAATTATCCCAACTACTCCAACTGGAACCCGCTGACTCATAGCAAACTTACTTTTTAGTTCTGCCGGGGTCGTCTGTCCAAACATCCTTCTACCTTCTCCTGCCATATAAAAGGCCATATCGATTCCTTCCTGCACTTCTCCCCTTGCCTCTTCAATTACTTTTCCGTTTTCCATCGTTAGCAGTTTAGATAAATGTTCTTTTCTTTCTTCTAATAAATGACCAACTCGATATAAAAATTGTGCACGTTGTGGAGCTGGTACAAGTGCCCATTCTTTTTGAGCGTTCTTTGCCGCAAAAACAGCATCATTTACCGAATCTTGACCGGATAATGGAACTTGAACAATCTCTTTACCGTTCGCTGGATTAATAACAGCTACTGTTTCTTTCACCTCCACCCATTTTCCGTTGATGTAGTTCTTTAATTTGTTCGTATCTAAAGAAACTGACATATAAGCATCCCCTTTCCCTTTTTTAAAGAGAGACTCATACTACTTCTAAATTCATCTGACACTATATTTTATTAAAAGGCCAATTGTTTAAGAACATTTGTTTACATGGATATGCTTATGTTATACTTATAGAATTGTAAAGCAGAGATATACAAAAGAGAGGACATAGTTTCATGCAGAAAAAACAACAATGGACATCACGTTTAGGATTTATCCTTTCATCTGCTGGTGCTGCCATAGGCCTTGGTGCAATTTGGAAGTTTCCATATATGACCGGTACTAATGGCGGAGGAGCATTTTTCTTATTATTTATCGCTTTTACCATCATTATTGGATTACCTATTCTAATTGCAGAATTCATTATTGGTAGGGGGGCTGGTACGGAAGCTGTTCGTGCCTATAAAAAGCTTTTACCAAATGGTATTTCTAAATATATTGGTCACTGGGGAGTTGTTGGGGCTTTTTTACTTATGTCATTTTATTGTGTCGTTGGTGGATGGGTTCTCATATATAGTATTTTGTCTATTCCTGGACTTATTGTTCAAGAAGGCGCTAATTATAATGAACTTTTCTCCCAAATCACAGGCACTCCATGGGTTACCCTCTTAGGTTTTGCACTATTTCTTCTAATCAATATGATAGTTGTTTCTTTCGGAATTCAAGATGGAATAGAAAAGGCTAGTAAAATATTAATGCCGCTATTATTTATCTTTTTTATCATATTAGTGATTCGCGCTGTCACGTTTGAAGGTGCTATAGAAGGTATCCGCTTTTTCCTTGAACCTGATTTTTCAAAATTAAATCAGGAAAACATTTTATATGCATTAGGACAATCATTCTTTTCCTTAGCAGTTGGAATTTCGGTTATGGTAACATATAGTTCCTATTTAGGTAAGGATGTAAGTTTACCAGTATCAGCTGGTTCTGTTTCGATTATGAATATTTTAGTTTCCTTGTTTGCTGGACTAGCTATCTTCCCTGTTGTATTTGCATTTGGATTGGAGCCAGCAGAAGGACCTGGGTTATTGTTTATCGTATTACCAGAAGCTTTTAGCAGCATGCCATTTGGTGAATTGTTCTTGAGCTTATTCTTATGGTTGTTTTCATTTGCGGTCTTCACTTCTTCCTTTAGCATGCTTGAAATTATAACAGCAGCATTTATGAATAAAAACCGTTCGCGTAGAAAAGTAGCAAGTATTTCAACTCTATTAGTATTCATCGCTGGTATTCCAGCTGCACTTTCTTCCAATATACTTAGTGATTTCACAATTTTCGGTTTGACCGTATTTGATGCTACAGATTTCCTTGTTAGTAATATTATGCTACCGGGTGGGTGTTTGTTCATCGCTTTATTTGTCGGATTTAAAATGGATCGAACTTTAGTACAACAAGAATTTCTAGCTGGAGGTCAATTTGGGATTAACACGTATCACGTATGGTACCAACTTATACGCTGGTTAGTTCCGATAACGATTATTATTGTGTTCTTAACAACACTTGGAATCATATAAAATAAAACAAGGCTCTGGAACTCTGGAGCCTTGTTTTATTATTTATAGTTCAAACTATAGACGTGAAAATAATATATTATTTTCTAAATGAATGCGTTGGAACGTATCCTCTTCTGATTCTGCTAAGCACGCATATGTGATTTGATAAGAACCACATGCATCTGCTGGCGGTAAGAAATCACCAGTAATGATTCTCATTTCTTTCAACAGATTTCCTACAGCGTTATGTTCATCTTCTAATCCACCATTTGCTACCCGAATCTTTTCTAGCAGTTCTTTACTTTGATTGGCCTCATATTCCTTGATAAGCGGGAATACTTCATTATTTTCTTTAATCGTGTGTTGCTTCAAACGTAGAGAGTGGGTATCATGGACAAAAGATACTGGATTTTTATTTCAAACGTCCGTGAGATCCTACACCTGCTTCTGTCAAGTAGACAGTACCAAAGTGTCTCAAAAAACTTTTCACAATACCTTTGTTTCCGATAGTTTGAGCTATGATCATATACGCCACCCTTGCCAGGCATTTGGGTTCGTGGTGGTGAATAAAGTGGCGAATCGGGAAAAATAAAGCTATTAAAGCTCCCTATTCGCACACAGAGCGTACCACGAACCATCTCTTCTAAGTTCTCGCTGGTCGGGGGCCCCTATCCCCAACACACCGAATCACTAAGAAGAGGCATGCCAGGCAAGGGCAAGCAGCTCCGCTGTGGTTCCCTGCGGTGCATTTTTAGCTTGCGTAACGCTTGATATATTTTACAGGACTCGTTTGTAATTTTGTGTTGATTCGATTATGATTAAAGTAATGGATATATTGGTTTGCCGCATTTTGAACTTCGAATACAGTCTCTGTGTTTTCAAAAAAACATTCTATTTCACACTTGTAATGACTAAAGAAGTTTTCAATGCATGCGTTGTCCCAGCAGTTGCCTCTGCGGGACATGGATGGGGTGAGGCCCATCTCTTTGACACGCATTTGATAACCAGCGTTTGTGAACTGTGTGCCTTGATCACTATGTAAAATGGCACCTTTCACAAACTTTTTTTCTTTTAAACGATCTAACGCTTCGTATACAAGCTCTATATCCTGACGTTGACTAATAGAATACGCCACAATCTCGTCATGAAATAAATCTTTAATCGCACACAAATAAAGATTCTTGTTTGGCCCCTCTATCACTGGTAAATAGGTAATATCAATCGCAAACTTCATTCCGGGTTTCTTTGCTTGAAAGTTTCGATTTAATATATTCGGTACTTTTTTATTTATCTCGTTACGCTTAACAAAGCGCCTTTGGCGGATCTTACAACGAATACCATATTTCCGCATGATTTTAGAGACACGCATCTCTCCAACCTCAATGTCATATTCCTCCTTTAATGCCATTTTCATTCTTTTTCTTCCCAATGTACCACGGTGTTTATGATGTAATTGGATGATATAGTTGTATAATTCTTCGTCCTTTTGTGCCTGCACACTACCCCCTCCACGTTTTTTCCATTTGTAATAACCAGATCGTGATACATCAGTCAGTTGCACTAACATCGTAACAGGATAATCTTTCTCATTTGCTTCTATAAAGGCAAATTGTACCTCTTTCTGCTTTCTCACATCCTTTCCAGCTCCAAAAGCTTTTTTAAATATTCGATTTGTAATGCTTGTCGTTCGATAAGCTCATCTTTGGTTTCCTCTTCTTTTCGTTTCTGTTTACCTATGCTTTTCATACCTCTTGTATCTTTTAACGCTTCATAACCTCCTTCACGTACCTTATTAACCCACCGATTCGCTACTCGAGGTGCACTAATGTTATATTCCTTTATCAAATCTCGGATTGCATACCCCTCAAAATACTTTTCAACCACTTTTTTCTTTAATTCATAACTGTATCTTTTTAGTTGTCTTGTCATATTCATCCCCTATTTTCTATCTAATTCTATATATAAGATTATCAAATGAATAGGACACTTTCTAAAATTGTCTACTTTATAGATACAATATCAGGAGTTATCACGGACAAATCTGGCTGGTTTCCTCCTTCAATCGTCCGTGAGATCCCTTATCATGGACAAATCTAACTAGTTTTCTTCTCCAATCGTCCATGAGATCCTTTGTCACGGACAAATCTGGCTGGTTTCCTCCTTCAATCGTCCATGAAAACCTGTCACAGCCCAAACACTCTTTCATTAAAAAAAGCAGAGCAAATTCAATTTGCTCTGCTTTTTTAATTCTATTTAATCTTCATCAAATCGATATAGCAATTCATAGTTGTCTTCGTTTAAAAGCTCGGCAACATGCACTCTTACTCCATGCCCAAAAACAACCTCGTCTTCTGTCATTGCCACAATCATTGCTTTTGTTTTGTTTTGAACATCCAAATAAATATCCCCAACAACCGGGTTTAATGCATCATCATTTTCAGCTAAATACGAAATCGATTCATCTTGTAATTGTTTTTCTTCGGGTACTAGGCTCTTGTCATAATAAGCAATTTCCTGGCTAGCGTCTTTCTTACCAGGAACTAATACGACATACTCATGATGTTTAACACCATTATCTCTTGTCGTTACAACATTTCCACCTTCCACACTTTCTACCTTTTCAATTTCATTTAAAGAATAGTGATCAAGAAAGTCTGGTGCCGGTTTAACGATGAGAATATAATCTCCAGGCTTAGCTTTTTCATTTTCGTCAATTGTGTAACGTTTACCATAAAAAATAAATGTATCATTATGTTTCGGTTTGTAATACTGTATCTCTTTCGCTTGCGTTAAAACTTGTTGCATATCCTTTAAGCGATATAAATGGACTGATCTTTTAAACATTGGTTTTACACTATATACTTTATGCAATTCATTTTTATAGAAAACAAATTGACCCTTTCTTACCTGGAAAAGTTTCATTTAATTCCTCCTAGTTGATTAATAAAGATAAAAGTTCAGAAAAAAGTATAGGACTTATCTCTTTATGTTAGCTGGTCGTAGGAAAGCATAAAGAAGACTTCCCCTACATAAGCCAACCAAGCATTGCTAAATTCTAATAGAGGTTATTCAAAAAGTCCAGTAAAAATGACACTTCGAATTCCCGACGCGCAGAAAACAAATTAAAGGAAGGCCGACTAAAACAGCCTTTGCGGCTAACTCACGTCTCCCTATGTAGGGGCAGCGTTGCAACAAATCTTTACCGCGGGATGAGTAATCGTAGTCCCAGGACGTTGTGTTCTTAGCCGACTCGGTCTTTTTAAACACACTAATAGTGAATGCTAAGTTTTCTAAGATTCATCCTCGAATAATCTTATATTATTTTCCACTAAAAACATATATTTAAACATATCTTCTAGGCATTTTCCATTTCTTCTATCAGTAAAGACAATTCTTCCCAACGCTCCATTTTTGCTTCTAGCTCCGCTTCAACTTCTTGCTGTTCTTTAAATAACTCCTGAACTTTCTCAGCATCACTTCCAGCTTCAACAATACCATTTTGTAATGCTTCTATTTTCATTTCCAATTCCGTTATTTGATCCTCTATTTGATCCCATTCTTTCTGATCCATATACGATAATTTTTTTCGTTGCTTTTTCGGTTTTGCTGTCTCCTTTACCTTTTCAGCCTTGACTTCCACTCTTCTTTCCATTCCTAGTTTATCTAAATACTCACTGTAGTTTCCGTAAAAGAGATCGATTCGTCCATTTCCTTTAAATACAAATAGTTGATCCACTACCCGATCTAAAAAATAACGATCATGGGATACAGTGAGAACGACACCGGGGAAATGATCCAAATACTCTTCCAAAATACTTAGTGTTTGTGTGTCTAAATCATTCGTTGGTTCGTCTAGAAATAATACATTGGGCTCTGTCATTAATACTTTTAGTAGATAAAGTCTACGTTTCTCCCCACCAGAAAGTTTACGAATATACGTATATTGTTCATACCTAGAAAATAAAAATCTCTCTAACATTTGTTCCGCAGTAATCATTTGCCCATCTTTTGTATGGATGACCTCGGCAACTTCCTTGATATAGTCAATGATTCGTAAATCTCCGTCTAGTTCTTCATCACCTTGTGTGTAATAACCAATTTTGACCGTTTCCCCAATATCAATTTCCCCATCATCAGCTTCTATACGAGCCGCCATCATATTAAGTAAAGTTGATTTTCCCGAGCCATTTGGTCCAATAATTCCGATACGATCCCCCGGGACAACTAGATGACTGAAATCTTTAATTAATGTTTTGCCTGCAAAGGTTTTAGAAATTCCTTTTAACTCCAATACCTTCTTACCTAGTCTAGTTGACCCTACTTGAAATTCAAGCTGATCTTTATTCGTATCAAATGATTTCTCTTTCATCTCCTGAATACGATCAATTCTAGCCTTTTGCTTCGTTGAACGAGCTTTTGCACCTCGTCTTAGCCACGCTAATTCCCGTCTTAAAGTGTTTTGATGTTTCGTTTCATTACTTATCTCTAGCTCTTCGCGTTCTGCCTTTTTTTCTAAGAAAACTTGGTAATTTCCTTCATAAATATATAAATACCCTTTATCCAACTCAAAGATCTTATTTGTTACTCGATCTAAGAAGTAACGATCATGCGTTACTAATAATAAAGAACCCTTGTATGTTTGCAAATACTTTTCCAACCATTCCACGGTTTCATTATCTAAGTGGTTGGTCGGTTCATCCAAAATTAATAAATCCGCTGGTTGAATTAATGCTTTCGCAATCGCTACTCTCTTCTTCTGACCACCAGAAAGTTCAGAGACCTTTTTATCAAAATCAATAATACCTAGCTTTGTTAATACCGTTTTGGCAGTGGTATTAGCTTCCCAAGCATCTTCTTCATCCATTTTTTGTTGCATTTTCATTAAATGACTTTGAATATCAGGGTTTTCAGGATCTTGTTGGAGCTTTAGTAAAGCCGCTTCATACCCCCGCATTAATCTCATGATTTCTGCTTCACCATAGTAGATTTGTTCCATCACCGATAATTCTGGATTAAGTTCTGGTTCTTGCGCTAAATACTCTATATGATAATCTTTCGGGTGATAAATATCTCCCTTTTCTGCAGAGTCAATTCCAGCAATTACCTTTAAAAAGGTGGACTTTCCAGTACCATTAACCCCGATTACTCCTATTCGCTCATTTGGCGAGATGGTACACGTAATATCTTTAAATAACACTTTTTCGCCATACGACTTATATAAATTTTCAATTGTTAGCATAGGTATCTTCCTTTAAATAAAAGTGTGGGTTCAAAAAGGAGGATGAAAAGGACCGAGGTCGGCTAAATGCGCAATGTCCTATTGCAACGCCGACACTAGCACGTCCTGTGCGTCGCAGTTCGAGGCGGCGTAGCTCCCGGCAACGGAACGTATGCAATTAATACGTGAGTAGCGGAAAAGCAAGCCAACTAGAAACGTCGAAGTGTCATTTTCACCGGACTTTTTGAACAACCTCTAAAAGCTTATTTTGCATTCTCTTTTCGATTTGTCAACCATGTTTTGATCACCACTACAAAAATAAATAATAACCATGAAGTTACTAAATAAAAAATCAACTTACTTCCTTGATTCATATCACTATAGAAAACAGCCATTGCAATCCAAATTACGAATGTTAATGCCAGTTGGCCTAATAATAGTTTCATTGTCATCTCCCCCAGAAAGTAATAAAGAAGACTTCCATCAGTGGAGGTTTTCCTTCATCTCCCATTGATGGTGGGATAGATATCTCGAATCATCTTAAGTTCTTCTAACCCTTAGTTTAGCTTAGAAGACTATATTTTTCCACTTAAGAAAACAAAAAACCAAGTATGTATAATATGTACATACTTGGCTCCAAATCATTACCCTATTAATTTCATCATATTTGCCATTTCAATTGCTGTTACAGCAGCTTCTGCGCCTTTATTTCCTGCCTTTGTTCCAGCTCTTTCTATTGCTTGTTCAATTGTTTCCGTCGTCAATACCCCAAACACAACAGGTTTCCCGCTTTTCACAGAAGCTTGTGCAACACCTTTAGCAGCTTCATTACATACATAATCAAAATGAGGAGTAGAACCACGTATAACCGTACCTAACGTTATCACTGCATCATATTTATCTTGATTCGCCATTTTGTCGGCAATTAACGGAATTTCAAATGCACCAGGAACCCAAGCTACATCCATTTGATCTTCACTCACACCATGTCTTTTTAATGTGTCTATAGCACCATCTAATAATTTACTCGTAATAAATTCGTTAAATCTCCCAACTACGATTCCAATTCTTAAATCTGTTCCAACTAAATTTCCTACGATTGTATTTACCATTTATTTCTCCCCTTTTCTTCTATATTTCCCTAAGAAATGATCATTTCTGTTTTCTTTCGATAAGCAATTAAGTCCGCTATCGTAATAAATTTCAAATCAAACCTTTTTGCCAACGTTTTTAAGTGAGGCATTCGAGCCATTGTTCCGTCTTCTTTAATAATTTCGCAAATAACCCCGGATGGAAAAGCTCCACTTAATTTCGCCAAATCCACAGCAGCCTCTGTATGACCTGGGCGTGTGAGAACACCACCATCTTTAGCAATGATGGGAAAAACATGTCCAGGTTTTTTAAAGTCCTCTTCTTTTACCCCCGCTTCCATTAATGCGCGAATCGTTAATGCTCGCTCATAAGCACTTATACCAGTTGTTGTTTTTATATGATCGATGGATATGGTAAAAGCTGTAACAAGTGGATCAGTGTTTTCTCTAGCCATTCGATACAAACCTAATTTTTTTGCCAATTTCTCTTCTATCGGTGTACATACAAGTCCTTTTCCATGGGTAATCATAAAATTGATGACTTCTGGTGTTATTCTGTCAGATAAAGCAACAAAGTCTCCTTCATTTTCTCGGTTTTCATCATCACTTACAATAATTGGTTTTCCTTTTTGCAAATCAGCTATAGCCTCTTCAATTGTATGCATTTTTTCACTCCTTTACATAAAGCCATTTTGTTGTAAAAAGTCTTTACTTATTCGATTTACTTTCTGCTCGCGATCATCGTTATGAAGCATTTTTTGAACATACTTTGCGAGCATATCACACTCAATATTTACAATATCTCCTTCTTCTTTTTCGCCAAGAATCGTTTCTTTTGCAGTATGTGGAATTAAGGAGATCGTAAAAATATTTTTTTGGATTCCAAATATAGTTAAACTAGTTCCATCCACCGTTATGGAACCCTTATGCAAGATGTATTTGGTTAAGTCGTTGGGAATTTCTATGTCGTAATAAATCGCATTTTGTTCTTTTTTCTTTTTAACTATTTTCCCTGTAGCATCAATATGTCCAGAGACAAAATGCCCGCCAAATCTTCCATTCGCTGCCATAGCCCGTTCTAAATTTACGGAAGATCCTTTTTTTAGACTGTTTAACGATGTTGCTTTTATCGTTTCTGGCATGGCATCGACTTCAAAATAATCAGATGTAAAATGAGTAACGGTTAAGCAAATACCGTTTACTGAGATGCTATCGCCTAACCCGACATCTTCAAGAATTTTACTCGAAGAAATAGTCATCGTTACAGCTTGATCAGAAACCTTTTGGATCTTTTTTACAGTTCCAATTTCCTCAATAATACCTGTGAACACAAATCTCCCTCCTTTTATTCCTTCATCAGGGGTATAAGATATTTAAATAAATGCAAAAAGCTCTCGACAGTAATACCATCGAGAGCTAAAAGGTTAGAATTTTAGTTAGCAAAATAAAGCATTTTTAACCTATACAAATACAGTATAGACCAAAATACGCCATTCTAAAATTCCTTCTCCCATCCAGACTTTAACTGTCGGTTCCGGATTCTCACCAGATCCACCGCTTGGTATCATAACCGCACGGGTCACGGACTTTGAAGCATTGCTTCATCACCGCCGGTAGGGAATTTCACCCTGCCCCGAAGGAATATATTCGTTATTAAATTCTATTTCATTGTAGCATAAGTTACCGTTCAATTCAAAATATTTTTTAATCCATCTTATTTAAATGCTCTACCATTGTTTCGTATGGCATAGCTCCTAGCGATTTATGCCGAATAATCCCTTTTGAATCAATCATATAAGTCGTAGGAATGGGATTGATTCGATATTTGCTTGAAACGGCCCCATCCCCATCTAGCCCAATGGTAAAGGTCATGCCAAATTCATCCACAAATTTTTGAACATGATCCCTTTTCATTTCTGTGTCTAATAAATTAACAGCTAAAACGACTACTTCATGTTTTTCATGAAATTTTTGCATGTCTGGCATTTCAACTTGACAAGGTGGACACCAAGTTGCCCAGAAATTAAGCATGACTGGTTTTCCTTTATAATCAGACAAGCTTACTTTTTCTCCATTTAACGTTTCTATTTCAAAATCAGGCGCTTTATTCCCTACTTCGATACCCTCTTTATTTTCCTCCGCCAATAATTGTTCCGTCATAAAAAAGGAAAAAAATATCCCTAATACGATAGGTATTAAATAGTTAAACTTCATGATTCATCCTCCGCTTAACATTATTTACTCTTATTGTTCCTGTGCATTACTAATTCATGCAAATAAAAAAGTGAAGTGAATGCTTTTAAGCTTTGCATTCACTTCACTTTTTTTCTAATCTTCATCTTTCACATCAATATCATCAGGAATAGGTTCATTTAGGTATTCCTGAATCATTAGTCGATATTTTTCTACTTGTTCGAAATGCGTGGTGAATTGATTTTGATTAATTAGGTACTGCTCACCATCATGGATTGCACGTATTCGTCCTTGCAGTACTAATGCAGAAACCTTTGTTACTGGCATAGATAAATAATCTGCAGTTTCCTGTACAGTTAGATACATTCGCCAATCGCACCTCTCTTTAATTTACTTTTCGGAAAGCACATCGTGATATTCTGGAGTTTCTTCTAATTTCCGCTTCACGTATGGACATAACGGAATAATTTTCTTATTATTTTCACGTGCATAGGCAACTACTTTTTCTACTAGTTGTCCAGCAATTCCTTGACCGCGAAGTTCATCAGATACATAAGTATGATCTACCACAATATTATTGCCACTAGACTGATTAAATGTTAACTCTGCAATTGGCTCCTTTACATCATCCCCAACATAAAATATATTCTCTGCCTTATTAATTGTAATCATACTATCTCTCCTATGTCGTTTTTCTATTATTATTAGGCGAGAGGACTCCCATCCTCAAGGTATGTGTAAGGGGTAACCCAATGAGTAAGTAGGAGGTGAATCGCCTTTTTGTACCAGAAAATATATGTTTATTCGTCCGCCAACGTTAAGCGTTCATCCATGTATGTTCGATCGTTTGAAACCCCTACTTCAAATTTTTGTTAGAAAATTAAGTGGTGGGAGTATTCATTAGCTATTATACCAATTATATCAATTTTATTGTAATCTTAGCCTTTATACCTGAAAAATAATAGTTACAATATAACATACATTAAACTACATTTAAGATCGTTGAGCAATTAGTCCTTTAAATTAAATAAGAAGAAATAAGAGTTGAAACTTCATTTGGTCTTTCCTCTGACACTAAATGCCCCGTTTCCTTAAAAGTAATTATTTCTGCATTCGGTAAGTCTTGAACTAGCCGTTTTCCTATACGTAATGGAACCACCCGATCATCTTCCCCCCATATAAGTAAGGTAGGGGTGTTAATTTTACACAACTCGTAAGAAGATAAATCTCCTTCACGATGACGTAACAAACGGATAAGGGATTTGGGAAAGTTTTTCTCCTTTATAGGTCTTTCGAATTCTCTTATATGGTCGGCAGTAATATTGGATTGGTTATAAAATACATTTCTTAAACTATCCATCACACTACGACTATTAATAGCTCTTTTTACATACAAACTAAAGAAAGGTAAATAGGAAGAATACACTAATAACCTGTTCGAGCTTTTTAAATAACCGGAACTGGCTATTAAAAATAATTTCTTTACCTTATCTGGAATTAATTTTGCAATATTAAGGGCTATTTGACCTCCCATCGAATGACCAACAATGCAAACGGCATCCATACCAAAGTAGTCCATAATTTTTATTACTAATCTTGCATAGTTTTCATAAGAATAAAAAAATGATATAGACTTCTCGCTTCTCCCAAAACCAGGTAGATCTATTGCAACAATGGAGAAGTCTTTTTCTAAAAGGGGAATGATTTTATTAAACGTATAAGTGGAAGACACAAAACCATGAATAAGGATAACTGGTGGATTTTCATTACAAACATATTCACAATAGACCTTTACATTATCTATATTTAACATGGTACTTGAAAGCTTATCTTTCATCTTTCCACCTCAAAATGATTTATTCATTTTTATATTTTCCCTTATCATAGTTGATATACTTTTTAATTATTATATTAGGCAAGTGCCCTAATATGTGATTTGTACCGTTCTTTTAAAAAAACTAAGGCATTCACCAAAGGGTTGGTAAAGTGCCTTAGTTTTTTTATTATTGTACTTCCATTTTTAGATCACCAGTTTCGGCCCAGCCTTTTAGTTTCAATGCATGATATATAGCTACAGAAATAACAGCTGGTAGAACTACACTAATAACAATGTACATTAGGAAAACTCCGATTCCTTGGTTGACTATGATATTAATTGGGGCAATTAGTGAGTTCAAACCTAATCCAGCTAACTGATATGGTACTTGGAAATTAAAAACAAGTATTGCTATTGGTGCACAAATGATAGCCGATAAGAATGGTCCAATTACTAATTTTGGATTTCTTACTAAGTTCGGAACTTGTACTTTTGGTGTAATTAAAGATTGTGCGATATTTGCACCAGCCTCGTTTTGCCTAAACGACATTGCCGTCCATCCAGCAAACTGTGCGGTACATCCAATCAAAGCAGCCGCACTCGAAACCGGGTCCAATTGAAGTGCGATTGCAATTGCCGCGGAAGATGCAGGAGACATAAGGAAAACACTCCATACAAGAGAAATCAACATAGCCCCAATCAATGGTGAGCCTGACACAGCATTCGTTATTTGTGCACTAATCAGTTCTAGTAATGGTGTAACAATTGCTGCTATACCAACTCCGCAAACTCCTCCTACAAATATGGCAGCGAACGGAATTGCCATCATATCTAGCTTTGTTTTTCCTGCTACCTTTTTACCAACATAAATCGCAAGTACAGCTGCTACTACCGCGCTTATAGGTTGTCCTGTGGTAAGAACCCACGATCCATCTGCATTTATATTTAATGCTCCAGCACCAACTGTTGCAGTGGCCATCGCGCTAAATATGATAAGTGTATTTCCACCTAGTTGATACGCTATACCTGCACCAATTGCCGGAGCAAGCATTAATTGCGCTGCCATCCCAACCGTTATAAATCCTTGCCAGCCTGTAAAATTTCCTAGAGTTTCAATTAGAAGGCCAATCCCTAATGTTACGAGAACCGCATTTGCTAGTCCGATCGAAGCTTTATATGTTCTATCTACCAAATATTCTTTTGTTGATTTCTTCATCCTTTTGCCTCCTAATTTACGTGAATTGATTGTTTCTATTAAATTTAGGGAAAATAAAAAGCCCTCCGGAATGGATGGGCGCTTAACTTAATTGCTTGAGCGCCGCTTCAAAAGTTAATACGCAAAACGGACTCAAACAATTACCATATATTTAATGGAAATGTTTCAGTCCTAGCTAATTAAGTTAATAATGAGAATGTTATTATTTTTTAATTGTTGGATGCGGTTCATGTCGATTCTCCTTTTATATTAAAAATTGTTTTTTAACATAATAATATAAGTTTTTAAAAGTGTCAATTAATTATTTTTTCTGAATTCAAATTTCCCCAAAAACGTTTAAACAAGATGGTATTTACTGATTGTTTTTGAATGTTTTTGGTGTTAAAATACTGCGTGGGAGGTTATGCTATGTTAACCGAAGAAAGACATCCCATAATAGTAGACATGGTAAAAAGGCAAGGAATCGTAAAAACCCAAGACTTAATGAAAGCATTAAACTGTTCGGAGTCAACGATTCGCCGAGACCTTGAAACCCTACATAACGAAGGGAAAATTAAGCGCATCCACGGAGGAGCGAAACGCATATATCAAATTGATGAGGAATTAACTGTTAGTGAAAAGTCACTCAAAAACGTTCAAGAAAAATCCGTAATCGGAAAAGTGGCTACATCACTAATAGAAGAAAATGATGTTATTTTCTTAGATGCCGGTACGACAACAATGGCCATGATAGATTTCATTGAAAAAGGGAATATTACAGTAGTAACCAATGGAATCCAACATGCTTCTCTACTAATCGATAAACAAATTAAAACGATATTGATTGGAGGAAGAATTAAGCAAGGCACTAAAGCCATGGTTGGTTCTACAAGTTTAACGAACCTGCAATCGTTTCGTTTTAATAAAGCCTTTCTTGGGGTAAACGGTATAGACATCGAATTTGGTTTAACGACCCCTGATCCTGAAGAAGCAGCCATAAAGAAAATGGCACAACAACACTCCTCCATGACCTATATATTGGCTGATCATACAAAATGGAATAAGGTCAATTTTGTTCATTTGTTTGACTTAGAAGATGTGACAATCATAACAAATGATTCCAAAGAAGATCTATCATTATTTAAGGAAAAAACAACAATTTTGGAGGCAAAATGATGATTTATACGATAACACTGAACCCTTCTATTGATTACATTGTTCACGTTAACCCTTTTCATCTAGGTGAATTAAATAAAATGAACGACGATGCAAAATTTCCTGGTGGAAAAGGCATCAACGTTTCAAGAGTGTTAACGGAATTAGAAAGTGATACAACAGCAATTGGTTTTCTTGGAGGTTTCACAGGTAATTTCATAAATGATCGGTTAAACAAAGATGGGATTCATTCAGATTTCATCTCCATTTCCGATGATACTCGAATCAATATTAAACTCAAATCTGACGTTGAAACTGAAATTAATGGTCAAGGCCCTACTATTACACCATCTGAGGCCAATGAGCTTTTATCAAGGTTAGACAACGTGAATAAAAAGGATACGGTTATCTTATCAGGGAGTAAACCACCATCCCTATCAGAAGATTTTTATGAAGAAATGGTTAAAAAGGTAAAAAAAGCACAAGCGGAATTTGTAATTGATACGACCGGTAAAGATTTAAAAGCAACACTCTCTTATCAACCGCTTTTAGTAAAGCCGAATCGTGAAGAGTTATCCGAGCTATTCCATGTAAGTTTAAATACTATTCAAGATGTAATCCCTTATGGTAAAAAATTACTAGAAATGGGAGCGAAGCATGTCATTGTATCGATGGCAGGTGACGGTGCATTACTATTTACTAATAATGGAATTTATCAAGGATTCAATCCAAAGGGAAACGTAAAAAATTCCGTAGGTGCAGGAGATTCCATGATTGCTGGATTTATCGGTGAATTCACCAAAAATCAGGATCCAATATCTGCATTTAAAATGGGAATTGCTTGTGGAAGTGCAACAGCTTTTTCAGATGATTTAGCGAAAAAGGAAACAATCCTTTCCCTTCTCAATCAAATAGAAATTAAAGAAATTTAACAAAGGAGATAGTCATGAAAATAACCGATTTACTTAGAAAAGACATCATGCTCCTTGACCTTCAAGCAACTGAGAAAGAAGCTGTCATTGATGAGATGATTGAAAGTCTAGATAAACATGGTGTCATCACAGATGTAACTGAGTTCAAAGAAGCTATTTTAAAGCGAGAAGCACAAACATCAACAGGACTTGGTGATGGTATTGCCATGCCACATGCTAAAAACAAAGCAGTGGAAAAACCAACTGTTTTATTCGCAAAAAGTAACAAAGGTGTCAATTATGAATCACTTGACGGACAACCTGCTTACCTTTTCTTCATGATTGCTGTACCAGAGGGAGCAAATAACACTCATTTAGAAACATTAGCCGCTTTATCTCGTCAATTAATTGATAAGGAATTTGTCGACAGTTTAAAAAACGCCAAAACTCCAGAAGAAATCCATGCTTTATTTGATGAGGAGCAAGAAGAAGTAGAACAAGAAGAACGTGCGGATGAAGAAAAGGAAACAAATGGAACGAAACCATTTGTAGTCGCAATTACCGCTTGTCCCACAGGAATAGCCCATACGTATATGGCAGAGGATGCTTTAAAGAAAAAAGCAAAAGAAATGAATGTCGATATTCGGGTGGAAACCCAAGGGTCAGACGGAGCTAAAAATTCACTATCCAAGGATGAAATTGAACGTGCCAATGCTGTTATAATTGCAGCAAGTAAAAAAGTCGACCTTGAACGTTTTAACGGAAAACATCTCATTCAACGCCCTGTTTCAGATGGAATTAATAAAACAGAGGAGTTAATTACGAAGGCAGTCAATAAAGATGCCCCTGTTTACCAAGGTAATAACGGTGAGAAACAAACAGATAATAACGAAGAAAAATCAAATTCGGTATGGGGTGGCATTTATAAAGACATTATGAATGGAATCTCCCATATGCTTCCATTTGTTGTCGGTGGTGGTATTTTAATTGCTATCTCCTTCCTAGTGGAAAGTTTTGTTGGAAGTGAGAGTACGATTTTTACTTTCTTAAACGATCTCGGTGGAAATGCATTTGATTTCCTAATACCGATTTTTGCTGGATTTATTGCCCTAAGTATTGCTGATCGTCCGGGACTTATGCCCGGTATGGTTGGTGGTTTAATTGCCGTTAATAGTAACGCGGGCTTTCTTGGTGGTTTAGTTGCCGGTTTCTTGGCTGGTTATGTTGTTGTTTGGCTTAAGAAAGTATTTCATCGTCTACCGAAGTCAGTAGAAGGCCTAAAACCAATCCTTATTTATCCAGTGTTAGGTCTATTCGTAACAGGATTACTAATGTACTTTATTTTCGGTCCTATTTTTGCAACCATTAATACGGCTATGGTAACATTCTTAGAAAACCTAGGTACTGGAAATGCTGTTATTTTAGGAGCAATTCTAGGTGCTATGATGGCAATTGATATGGGAGGACCATTTAATAAAGCCGCTTATGCCTTTTCTATCGGTATTTTCACAGATACTGGTGATGGAAGTTTAATGGCTGCAATTATGGCCGGTGGGATGATTCCACCACTAGCTATCGCTTTAGCTACTACATTATTTAAAAACAAATTTACAGAATCAGAGAAAAAATCTGGTCTTACTAACTATATAATGGGGCTTTCCTTTGTTACAGAAGGGGCTATTCCATTTGCTGCGGCAGACCCATTACGTGTAATAGGTTCCTCTGTTCTTGGTGCTGCAATTGCCGGAGGTCTAACACAATTCTTTAGTACTGCTATCCCAGCACCTCATGGTGGAATATTTGTTATTCCACTAGCAGAAAAACCACTTCTTTTCTTGCTTTCTTTAGCAATCGGTATGATTATATCAGCAGTTGTATTAGGAGTTTGGAGAAAACCTGTAAAGGAAAAGTAATGAAAATATGAGATAAACCGGATATGGTTTATCTCTATTTTTATTCGAATAACCCCCTAAGAAGCGAAATAACGAACGTAAAAACATTTGAAAGCTATTCGACTGTGGAAATTACAGATAATGGTCATGTTCGTATCTTTCCTTAAAATTTAAAAGTCAACCATTCGCCAAAATGGTTGACTTTTTTTCTACTCAAATTCCGATACTTCTTTTGCCGATTCTTTTACTTCTTTAGGAATTTCAATATGTTCAATTGTATTTATATTACGATAAACAGTATTCACATTCTGTTTAATATTCATTTCTTCTCCTTCAACAGTCATTTTCATATCCATATCTACATGATACTTCTCAATTTGATAGGAGTCCTTATTAATCGATATTTCTACTTCTAAATCATTAATCTCTGTATTTTCAAGAACTTCTGTTATTTCTTCACCCATTTGAGAAGTGAGTTCCTCTGGTATAATCTCTTTGAGCAAATCTTCTGTTAAATTTTTTACTTCATCTTGATTAGGGGAGAATTGGAATATATAGGCCTCATCGGTTTCTTCATATTTTAGATTATCTACATAATCTTTAAACATGTTTAACTGGTCTGATGTGTCCATTTGTTCTGTATTAATGAAATCCATAGGAATTGTAGAATCATCCATTTTTAACCATTCTTCCGTTATGGAGTCATAACTGTAAATTTCGTTATCAACGAAATATAATTCTTGCTCCATTTCCATCGGCTCATCCATTTCTTCTCCCATCGAAATAGAAGTTGTTCCCTTTTGATGCATGGCGAGTGGTTCAGTAATAATAGCTCCTGACATTTGACTTTCCATTACCATGGCATCTTCTTCCTGAGGCACACTCATCTCCTGTTTCATCTCTATATCTACTTCTGCACTGTTCATTTCTTCTGCGGCTTCTAAAGCTTTGTTATAAATCTCATTTACTTCCTTATCTCCACTACTACAGGCTGCAAGCCCCAAAAAGGCAAACGTAAGTAAAAGTAGTGTAATGCTCTTTTTCATTTTGCAATCCCCCATTTGATCATGATACCTTTTCATACGAAAGTATATATATAAAGGTTTCAATTATTTTCTAGTTATAATTGTGAATTAATGAGCATTTGAATACATAAAGCTCTATTGTATAGAGCTAGGTTATTTAAGCACCTTCAATTGAATGAAACTTTCCCCTTCTTTAATCAGTTCGCTAATGGTCATTCTTCTTTTACTTACTTCCTTTTCAATTATGCCTAATTCAGTTCTCATCTTTTTAATTTTAATCCCTTTCTCGATATTTTTACTTATGTAGATATAGAAGGCGCCCAATAAATGTTTTGGTATACTTGAATAGAATTCATTTCTTTCCACTCTTCTTCCCCCTAAGCTATTCTTTTTTATAGCATCAAACATTAGAAAACTTGGCATTTTACTATAGCTACTTAAAATGAAATTTTCTAACAACAACTGCTATTCCCAAAAGCAGAAAGTTTTAAACCTCCTAATCGAAAAAAATTTGATGAAACCTCTCATTTTTTTCGGAAGGATTTTTTAACTATTATAACTACAAATCTTTTTCCACTACATTTTTACTCAAATTTTACCGAACGAATTCCTTGGCAGTTTCAGTAAAAACGAATACATCATTAAATGAATAATTGCTCGAACTATTTGCCCATCTCTAATTCCCAACTATTAAATAATAAATGAATGGCCTTCTCCAATTCGCCCTCGGGAATACCAGCAAACCCTAAAATAATCATCGGTGGATTTTTATCCCACTTTTCAAGAAAATAATAGGACAATGGATAGATAGTAATCTTTGATTCCCTTGCTCTTTCTACTAGCTCTTCCTCTCTCATCCCATTTTTTATAACTAGTACAATATGAAGGCCGGATTGTTCTCCAATCACTTGTATTTCTTTAAAAGGTTTTATTAACTCTAACGTTTTATCTAATTTTCTACGGTAAATTTTCCTCATTCGATTTAAATGTCTTTCAAAGTCGCCCTCTTTCATAAACTCTGTTAAGATATGCTGATCAATTCTGGAAACAGTACATTGATAAAAAGACAATTCTTCCTTATATCTCTTCCATAACTTTTTCGGTAAAACCATATAACTAATTCGCAAAGATGGAATAAGTGACTTGGAAAACGATCCAAGATAAATTACTTTTCCTGCTTGGTCCATACTTTGCAAAGAAGGAATAGCCTTACCACTATACCGAAACTCACTATCATAATCATCTTCAATGATATATCGATTCTCCGATTCTCTAGCCCATTTTAATAATTGCATCCTTCGATTGACGGAAAGAACAGAGCCATAGGGAAAGTGATGAGAAGGTGTAACGTAAACGATATCAATATTTGTATCTTCTATTTGCTTTACTTTAATTCCATCCCCATCCACTCGTAAAGGATATACTTCTTTTTCATTGTTCTTCAGCAATTTTGAGATGATGTGATATCCAGGATCCTCTACTCCATAAATGGTGTCCCTCTTAAATAAAAGAATCAATTGCTGTAGTAAAATCTCACTTCCTGCACCAATGATGACTTGTTCAGGTGTACATTGAACTCCTCTAGCATGATATAAATATTGTGCGATTTCCTGTCGCAGTTCCAATTCCCCTTGCATATCTCCTAATAAAAGTAAAGAATGATAGTTCTCATCAATCATATTTTTTGCATATTTTCTCCATTTTTTAAAGGGAAAATTTTCCGTGTCAATCCAACTTGGGTGAAAATGATACGTTAATCTTTCCTCCTCTACTTCCTTTTCACCCACTTTTATTTCATTTTGCTGAACATATTCTAATTCTTCATATGCTAATACAAAATAACCTTTTCTCGGAATACTTTCGACATAACCTTCTGCTAGTAATTGATCATAAGCCGTCTCAACCGTATTTTGACTGATTCTAAGAAACTCAGATAATTTCCTTTTAGATGGAAGCTTAGCCCCGTATTCTATTCTTCCTTCAATGATTTCGTTTTTTATAAAATTATATAATTGTTCATATAATGGTACTTTACTTGATCGGTTTAAATGACAAGATAACATCTCCATTTTTATACTCCTTTTCAATTGACCCCTTCAATTAATTAAAAACTGACACTTCCAATAGTATCACATTTATTTTTATAATGTAATATATATTTTGAAAAGAGAATGGAGTTGGATTAATTGGAAAAATTATTAGGAACTGAGGAAGTAAAACGTGGAATGGCTCAAATGCAAAAAGGTGGCGTCATCATGGACGTTGTAAACGCGGAACAAGCAAAAATTGCGGAAGCATCTGGTGCAGTTGCAGTTATGGCTTTAGAAAGAGTGCCATCTGATATTCGTAAAGCTGGTGGCGTTGCTAGAATGGCTGACCCAAGAATTATGGAAGAAGTCATGAATGCCGTATCTATTCCGGTAATGGCAAAAGCACGGATCGGACATATTACTGAAGCCAGAGTGTTAGAGGCTATGGGTGTTGATTACATAGATGAAAGTGAAGTTTTAACTCCTGCAGATGAGGAATTCCATTTATTGAAGAGTGATTTTACCGTTCCATTTGTCTGCGGATGCCGTGATTTAGGTGAAGCAGCACGTCGTATCGGTGAAGGTGCATCTATGCTTCGTACAAAGGGAGAACCAGGAACAGGAAATATTGTTGAAGCTGTTCGTCACATGCGTAAAGTAAATGCCCAAGTACGTAAGGTAGTCAGAATGAATGATGACGAATTAATGACAGAAGCGAAAAATCTTGGTGCACCATATGAGATATTAAAACAAATTAAAGAAGCAGGAAAATTACCCGTCGTTAACTTTGCAGCAGGTGGCGTCGCAACCCCAGCAGATGCAGCATTAATGATGGAACTTGGAGCTGACGGTGTATTCGTTGGATCAGGTATTTTCAAATCAGAGAGTCCTGAGAAATTTGCCAATGCTATCGTTCAAGCAACAACATACTATACGGATTATGATTTAATTGGTAAATTATCTAAGGAATTAGGATCTGCAATGAAAGGAATAGAAATATCTAAACTAGGAAACGAAGATAGAATGCAAGAGCGTGGATGGTAAACAGAAAAGTGAAACTGTTATAGTTTTGTTAGCAGGATGTGAAAAATAATGACTAAATTAACAATTGGTGTTCTTGGGCTTCAAGGAGCAATTGAAGAACACGTTAAACATATTCATGATTTAGGATTACAAAGTCTTATTGTAAAGAAACCCGAACAACTAAAAGATGTGAATGGACTAATTCTTCCAGGTGGGGAAAGCACAACGATGAGAAAACTTATTGATCGTTATGGATTTTTTGAACCTCTTAAGGAGTTCTCAAATAAGGGAATACCTATATTTGGAACTTGTGCCGGTATGGTTCTTATAGCAAAGGAAATTATCGATTCTAATACGAGTCATTTAAACTTAATGGATATTAGTGTGAAGCGTAACGCATTTGGTAGACAGGTCGATAGTTTTGTAACTGCGCTAGATGTAAGGGGTTTAAACGATCCATTTAACGCCATTTTCATTCGTGCTCCTTATATCGAATCGGCGGGAAAGAATGTGGAAATCTTGGCTACATATGACGGGAAAATTGTTGCTGCAAAACAAGATCATATTCTAGTTAGTTCCTTTCACCCAGAACTTACCGATGATAACCGATTTCTGGAATTATTTGTAGAGATGGTAAAAGAACCAAAAGTGGAAATGGTAAATTAAATAACCTACGAATACCCTGGTAGTTCTGATCGTGGAGAAACACATGAAATAACATACTTCTATAGAACATATTCAAAAAATAATCGGCATGAGATCAAGTTTTTAAAATTGATTTCATGCGGTTTTTCATTTTAAAAGTGGTTTGTTTTATCCCGAATTCTTTTAATATCTAATATTTAATTGTTTAAATAATTAACTATATCGAGTGACGAATCCCTAAACAAAGAGGAAAACCTAAATCCGAACACTTTGATATTCAACGAAAAAAGCATACCAATCACTTTTGGATTTGATATGCTTTTAACTTGTTAATTTATTTTTTATCCACCAAAGATAAACTAATTAGCCTTTTACATCCTGTGTTATATTCTCTATTACTTAACACGTTTATAGTTCTTATGATTCACTACTGTTTTGATTGGCTCCCCAGTTTCTTGATGTTTTCCAGTTTGAATGATAACAGAGTTTTCTCTTACTAGAAGTACTTTACCTTTTTTTCCTTTTTGTTCACCTTTAACTACTTTTATCGTATCGCCTTCACTTGCTTTCTTTACCTCTTTTTCTTCCGTTGCCATTTCGTTTCCTCCTTTATAGAAAGGCTCCTCTTATTCTTGTACAAATTGTAAAAATCATTCATATTTGAGCCTGATATCATTTAGAAGCAATTGCAGTCTTTTGACCTATTTAAATTTAGCATATTTTTAATAGAATCTCATTTATTTTGTATTGGTTTATTATCTTTTAGGAAAATTAGGTTTGTCAGAATAGCCTTTTGCAAAACTTTATACTTTCACGAAATACAAAAAAGGCAAGATATGCATACCTTGCCTTTTTTGTATTTATTGCCTGGCGGCGTCCTACTCTCGCAGGGGGTAACCCCAACTACCATCGGCGCTGGAAAGCTTAACTTCTGTGTTCGGTATGGGAACAGGTGTGACCTTTCCGCCATCGCTACCAGACAACTTTTATTTAATTAGGTTATCTCTGATAAAATCAGCAACAATCATTATTATAATTGTTCTTCCAATTTTAGTCAAGATTAATAAGGAATTTTATACCTTAAAAACTAAATAAGAGTAAATTATAACATCAAAAGAAGTTAGTTAAGTCCTCGATCGATTAGTATTTGTCAGCTCCACGTGTCGCCACGCTTCCACCTCAAACCTATTAACCTCATCGTCTCTGAGGGATCTTACTCATTTAAAATGATGGGAAGTCTCATCTTGAGGGGGGCTTCATGCTTAGATGCTTTCAGCACTTATCCTTTCCATACGTAGCTACCCAGCTATGCTCCTGGCGGAACAACTGGTACACCAGCGGTATGTCCATCCCGGTCCTCTCGTACTAAGGACAGCTCCTCTCAAACTTCCAACGCCCACGACGGATAGGGACCGAACTGTCTCACGACGTTCTGAACCCAGCTCGCGTACCGCTTTAATGGGCGAACAGCCCAACCCTTGGGACCGACTACAGCCCCAGGATGCGATGAGCCGACATCGAGGTGCCAAACCTCCCCGTCGATGTGAACTCTTGGGGGAGATAAGCCTGTTATCCCCGGGGTAGCTTTTATCCGTTGAGCGATGGCCCTTCCATGCGGAACCACCGGATCACTAAGCCCGACTTTCGTCCCTGCTCGACTTGTAGGTCTCGCAGTCAAGCTCCCTTCTGCCTTTACACTCTGCGAATGATTTCCAACCATTCTGAGGGAACCTTTGGGCGCCTCCGTTACCTTTTGGGAGGCGACCGCCCCAGTCAAACTGCCCGCCTGACACTGTCTCCGAACCGGATCACGGTCCTGGGTTAGAAGGTCCATACAGCCAGGGTGGTATCCCACGGATGCCTCCACGTAAGCTGGCGCTCACGTTTCTAAGGCTCCCACCTATCCTGTACAAGCTGCACAGACATTCAATATCAGGCTACAGTAAAGCTCCACGGGGTCTTTCCGTCCTGTCGCGGGTAATGCGCATCTTCACGCATCGTATAATTTCACCGGGTCTCTCGTTGAGACAGTGCCCAAGTCGTTGCACCTTTCGTGCGGGTCGGAACTTACCCGACAAGGAATTTCGCTACCTTAGGACCGTTATAGTTACGGCCGCCGTTTACTGGGGCTTCGGTTCTAAGCTTCGGGCGAAAGCCCTAACTCTTCCCCTTAACCTTCCAGCACCGGGCAGGTGTCAGCCCCTATACTTCGCCTTTCGGCTTCGCAGAGACCTGTGTTTTTGCTAAACAGTCGCTTGGGCCTATTCACTGCGGCTCTACTCCGTAGAGCACCCCTTCTCCCTAAGTTACGGGGTCATTTTGCCGAGTTCCTTAACGAGAGTTCTCCCGCTCACCTTAGGATTCTCTCCTCGCCTACCTGTGTCGGTTTGCGGTACGGGCACCTGTGACCTTGCTAGAGGCTTTTCTCGGCAGTGTGAAATCAGGAACTTCGGCCAGAAGGCCTCCCCATCACAGCTTGAAATGGCCAGGCGGATTTGCCTACCTGACTTTCTCACTGCTTGGGCGCACACATCCATCCGTGCGCATTCCTTATCCTACTGCGTCCCCCCATCGCTCAAACGGTCATGAGGTGGTACAGGAATATCTGCCTGTTGTCCATCGCCTACGCCTTTCGGCCTCGGCTTAGGTCCCGACTAACCCTGAGAGGACGAGCCTTCCTCAGGAAACCTTAGGCATTCGGTGAAAGAGATTCTCACTCTTTTTTCGCTACTCATACCGGCATTCTCACTTCTAAGCGCTCCACCAGTCCTCACGGTCTGACTTCACAGCACTTAGAACGCTCTCCTACCATTGTTCGTAAGAACAATCCACAGCTTCGGTGATACGTTTAGCCCCGGTACATTTTCGGCGCAGAGTCACTCGACCAGTGAGCTATTACGCACTCTTTAAATGGTGGCTGCTTCTAAGCCAACATCCTGGTTGTCTAAGCAACTCCACATCCTTTTCCACTTAACGTATACTTTGGGACCTTAGCTGGTGGTCTGGGCTGTTTCCCTTTCGACTATGAACCTTATCACCCATAGTCTGACTCCCAAGTTTAAGTATCTGGCATTCGGAGTTTGACTGAATTCGGTAACCCGATGAGGGCCCCTAGTCCAATCAGTGCTCTACCTCCAGTACTCATCATCTTGAGGCTAGCCCTAAAGCTATTTCGGAGAGAACCAGCTATCTCCGTGTTCGATTGGCATTTCACCCCTACCCACACCTCATCCCCGCATTTTTCAACATACGTGGGTTCGGGCCTCCAGTCAGTGTTACCTGACCTTCACCCTGGACAT
This sequence comes from Oceanobacillus sp. FSL K6-0118, assembly GCF_038006665.1. Classification (NCBI taxonomy): domain Bacteria; kingdom Bacillati; phylum Bacillota; class Bacilli; order Caryophanales; family Bacillaceae; genus Oceanobacillus; species Oceanobacillus sp. FSL K6-0118. Next base: position 995,409 of record NZ_JBBOVR010000001.1, on the reverse strand, counting down.
GGGTAGATCACACGGTTTCGGGTCTACGACCGCATACTAAATCGCCCTATTCAGACTCGCTTTCGCTACGGCTCCGTGTCTTCCACTTAACCTCGCATACAATCGTAACTCGCCGGTCCATTCTACAAAAGGTACGCCGTTACGCATGAACGCGCTTCGACTACTTGTAGGCACACGGTTTCAGGTACTCTTTCACTCCCCTCCCGGGGTGCTTTTCACCTTTCCCTCACGGTACTGGTTCACTATCGGTCACTAGGGAGTATTTAGCCTTGGGAGATGGTCCTCCCGGATTCCGACGGAATTCCACGTGTTCCGCCGTACTCAGGATCCACTCCGGAGGAAATTCTTTTTCGATTACAGGGCTGTTACCCTCTTTGGCTAACCTTTCCAGGTTGATTCATCTAAAGAATTTCTTTGTAACTCCTTGTGGAGTGTCCTACAACCCCAGAGAGCAAGCTCTCTGGTTTGGGCTGTTTCCGTTTCGCTCGCCGCTACTTGGGAAATCGCATTTGCTTTCTCTTCCTCCAGGTACTGAGATGTTTCAGTTCCCTGGGTGTGCCTCTTATGCCCTATGTATTCAGACATAAGTCCTGTTCCATTACGAACAGTGGGTTTCCCCATTCGGAAATCCTCGGATCTAAGTTTACTTACAACTCCCCGAGGCATATCGGTGTTAGTCCCGTCCTTCATCGGCTCCTAGTGCCAAGGCATCCACCGTGCGCCCTTATTCACTTAACTAAGTTTACAATGAATAAGCGTGCTATTATATAGCCTTGCTTTAAAATTTGATGTCTTGTTTACTCTTATTTAGTTTTCAAGGTACAAAGTTTCAGAGAGATTTGCTCTCTCAAAACTGAACCAAACAACACAGTATGTTTCATCCAAATTAGGATGTTCCGTAATGTCCAGCTGCAGCACCCAGCGACTAGCAAACTTCCTTCACCTCCGCGCGATAAAGAAGACTTGCCGACTGGTGAAACCAGAGGCTTAGTCGCACTTATACCCTTGTGGTGTAAGTCAACATCGATTCACTTACGTTCATCGTGTTTCCTTTATCTCCTTCGGTAGAAGAATGTCCGATTAAAATCGCCACTTTGCGCGGCAACATCGGACCACCTGGCATGGCCAGGCGCAGTTTGTACGTCGCTAACCGGGTGCTTTCGCTTTTCGTATATCCTTAGAAAGGAGGTGATCCAGCCGCACCTTCCGATACGGCTACCTTGTTACGACTTCACCCCAATCATTGGTCCCACCTTCGGCGGCTGGCTCCAAAAGGTTACCTCACCGACTTCGGGTGTTACCAACTCTCGTGGTGTGACGGGCGGTGTGTACAAGACCCGGGAACGTATTCACCGCGGCATGCTGATCCGCGATTACTAGCGATTCCGGCTTCATGTAGGCGAGTTGCAGCCTACAATCCGAACTGAGAATGGTTTTATGGGATTTGCTTGACCTTGCGGTTTCGCTGCCCTTTGTACCATCCATTGTAGCACGTGTGTAGCCCAGGTCATAAGGGGCATGATGATTTGACGTCATCCCCACCTTCCTCCGGTTTGTCACCGGCAGTCACCTTAGAGTGCCCAACTTAATGCTGGCAACTAAGATCAAGGGTTGCGCTCGTTGCGGGACTTAACCCAACATCTCACGACACGAGCTGACGACAACCATGCACCACCTGTCACTTTCGTCCCCGAAGGGAAATCCCTATCTCTAGGGAGGGCGAAAGGATGTCAAGACCTGGTAAGGTTCTTCGCGTTGCTTCGAATTAAACCACATGCTCCACCGCTTGTGCGGGTCCCCGTCAATTCTTTTGAGTTTCAGCCTTGCGGCCGTACTCCCCAGGCGGAGTGCTTAATGCGTTAACTTCAGCACTAAGGGGCGGAAACCCCCTAACACCTAGCACTCATCGTTTACGGCGTGGACTACCAGGGTATCTAATCCTGTTCGCTACCCACGCTTTCGCTCCTCAGCGTCAGTTACAGACCAGAGAGTCGCCTTCGCCACTGGTGTTCCTCCATATCTCTACGCATTTCACCGCTACACATGGAATTCCACTCTCCTCTTCTGCACTCAAGTCCTCCAGTTTCCAATGACCCTCCACGGTTAAGCCGTGGGCTTTCACATCAGACTTAAAAGACCGCCTGCGAGCGCTTTACGCCCAATAAATCCGGACAACGCTTGCCACCTACGTATTACCGCGGCTGCTGGCACGTAGTTAGCCGTGGCTTTCTGGTTAGGTACCGTCAAGGTCAGGTCAGTTACTACCTGACTTGTTCTTCCCTAACAACAGAGTTTTACGATCCGAAAACCTTCTTCACTCACGCGGCGTTGCTCCGTCAGACTTTCGTCCATTGCGGAAGATTCCCTACTGCTGCCTCCCGTAGGAGTCTGGGCCGTGTCTCAGTCCCAGTGTGGCCGATCACCCTCTCAGGTCGGCTACGCATCGTTGCCTTGGTGAGCCTTTACCTCACCAACTAGCTAATGCGCCGCGGGCCCATCTATAAGTGACAGCTTACGCCGCCTTTCAAACTTCTTATTATGCAATAAAAAGTATTATCCGGTATTAGCTCACGTTTCCGCGAGTTATCCCAGTCTTATAGGTAGGTTGCCCACGTGTTACTCACCCGTCCGCCGCTCGTTCCACTCTCTTCACCCCGAAGGGATCAGAAGAGATTCCCGCGCTCGACTTGCATGTATTAGGCACGCCGCCAGCGTTCGTCCTGAGCCAAGATCAAACTCTCCAAAAAAGTTTGTTTCAAATGAATGAAATTCATTTGAAATTCTTAGCTTTTAGAGGAAAAACCTCTATTTTTTAAAAAGAAAAACGAGTTTCTTTTTCTTGACATACTGGTTGTTTTGTTCAGTTTTCAAAGAGCAAAATTTATTATCGCTTCAAATAAGTAACTTTAATAATATATCATATTCACTATATCTTTGTCAACAACTTCTTAAAAGATATTTTTGGATCATCCAACTAAAATTCATTGGATGGGCCTGAGTGGACTCGAACCACCGACCTCACGCTTATCAGGCGTGCGCTCTAACCAGCTGAGCTACAGGCCCATTATAAAAATAATGGAGCGGGTGATGGGAATCGAACCCACGACATCAGCTTGGAAGGCTGAGGTTATACCATTTAACTACACCCGCACAATTTAATTAAATTTGTACTTTAGATTCAATCCCGACCAACATGCCTCTCCATCTACAAGCCTATTCAAGGAAGTCAATGCTTCGAGGCAACTCGTAGATTATTCGGTAGAAGTGTCGCTCGTGGCTGAGGTTATACCATTTAACTACACCCGCATAATAATAAGGTGGCCGAGAAGACAGGATTCGAACCTGCGACCCACAGCTTAGAAGGCTGTTGCTCTATCCAACTGAGCTACTCCCCGTGCACTATGTATATGGCGCGCCCGAGAGGAGTCGAACCCCTAACCTTTTGATCCGTAGTCAAACGCTCTATCCAATTGAGCTACGGGCGCATGGTGCCGAGGACCGGAATCGAACCGGTACGGTAGTCACCTACCGCAGGATTTTAAGTCCTGTGCGTCTGCCAGTTCCGCCACCCCGGCAAGAGTGGAGCGGAAGACGGGATTCGAACCCGCGACCCCCACCTTGGCAAGGTGGTGTTCTACCACTGAACTACTTCCGCATGATATTATATTAAGTAATGAAATGGTGCGGGTGAAGGGAGTCGAACCCCCACATCCGAAGATACTAGATCCTAAGTCTAGCGCGTCTGCCAATTCCGCCACACCCGCATAATGATGAGCCATGAAGGATTCGAACCTTCGACCCTCTGATTAAAAGTCAGATGCTCTACCGACTGAGCTAATGGCTCATTAAAAATGGTGCCGGCCAGAGGACTTGAACCCCCAACCTACTGATTACAAGTCAGTTGCTCTACCAGTTGAGCTAGGCCGGCGAATGATAAAGTTATTAAATGGTGGAGGGGGGCAGATTCGAACTGCCGAACCCAGAGGGAGCGGATTTACAGTCCGCCGCGTTTAGCCACTTCGCTACCCCTCCAACAATGGTGGCTCGGGACGGAATCGAACCGCCGACACACGGATTTTCAGTCCGTTGCTCTACCGACTGAGCTACCGAGCCATCATAATGGAATCTATTCATTTAAAATGGCGGTCCGGACGGGACTCGAACCCGCGACCTCCTGCGTGACAGGCAGGCATTCTAACCAGCTGAACTACCGGACCAATTCAAATATTTGGTTGCGGGGGTAGGATTTGAACCTACGACCTTCGGGTTATGAGCCCGACGAGCTACCAGACTGCTCCACCCCGCGATGTGAAAAATATAAGATTTAGAAGTTAATGGTGGAGGATACAGGGCTCGAACCTGTGACCCCCTGCTTGTAAGGCAGGTGCTCTCCCAGCTGAGCTAATCCTCCAACGCATTAGGATGTGCTAGTACATGTGTTGCGACAGGTCATCGCGTACTTAACATGACTTCCTTAAAAAATGGTGACCCGTACGGGATTCGAACCCGTGTTACCGCCGTGAAAGGGCGGTGTCTTAACCGCTTGACCAACGGGCCATTTCATATTTCGAATTAATTTGTCAACGCGCTTTAATATATCATATTTCAATGTTTGATGTCAACAAGAAATTTCATTTGACTTTATTCGCGTTTTTTAATCGGTTTTTAACAGCAAAATTTATATTAAAGCAAACTCATATAAATGTCAACATAAAATAATAAATTTTGTTTTTTAATTTTAACAATCGACAAAAACGCCCCCAAAATGACGCTTGTTATAATTATACACAATATTGAAAGAAGAGAAACTATATACTAGGATTCCTCTTCTTCTTTTTCATCCTTATCCAAGTTCACATCTTCTAGATCAAGCCAAGATAACATTTCTCCCACAACTATATTTACTTTTTCATTTACAATATCTTCCCCATATTTTTTCTTCGCCTTTTCAATAAAACTTAAAACCTCATCATTATATTTTATAATCGGCTCATCACTTTCAAGATTATTAAACAAATCCAGTATTTCATCTAATGCTTTATCAAATCGTTTACTTTCTATTTCAGTTGCTTTCATAATAAAGTCACCTCAAGATTATCATGCCCCAAAAAAACTCAATTTCTACCTTTTTCTTTTTAAGAGTTTGTTCAAAAGTCCGGTAAAATGACACTTCGATACTAAGGAGGCGTTGCAACAAATCTTTAGTGGGACGAGTAATCGTAGTCCCAGAACGTTGGCGACCTCAGTCCGTTTCATTCACCTTTTTAAACACGCATTTTAAGAAGTCTTTTCCAAGGCTAGACTCGTAAAAGCAAGGAAGTGACAAGTGCTCATGTTATCGATATACTTAGGTAGACACTGATTTAAGTAGAAAGGGGATTCTCAGAACATGAAATACATCGGATACATTGGCACATATACAAAAAAAAGCAGTGAAGGAATATATTCATTTGAATTAGATACGGAAGAAAAGAAAATATCGAACGTTAAAATTGCAGCTAAAGTTGACAGCCCTACTTACTTGAAGCTTACTATTGATAATAAATTTCTTTTTTCTGTCGCAAAAGACGGAGATAATGGTGGAGTTGCCTCTTTCAAAGTTAATGATAGAACCGGTGAACTAACAGCAGTTAATAATCAGGTAGAACCCGGTGCGAACCCTTGTCATATCAACACGGATAAAGATTATCAATTTTTATTCAGTGCTAATTATCATAAAGGTACGGTAGATTCTTATAAAATAAATCAAAATACTGGTGAAGTTAGCCAAGCTATATCAACTATTCAACATACTGGTAGTGGACCCGATCCTAGGCAAGAAAAATCGCATATCCATTATGCTGGCATGACTCCGGATGAAAATTACTTAGTTGTCACTGACTTAGGCAGTGATTTACTTCTTACTTACCAAGTTAGTGACAATGGTGAGCTAACTGAGGTAAATCGTTTAGTTGTTCCAGCTGGTAGTGGACCTAGACACCTAGCTTTTCATCCTAAACTTTCTACTATTGCGTATCTTGTAACGGAATTCAGTGGGGAAGTTTTTGTCCTATCATACGATCAAGAAAATGGAAGCTTCTCCATTGTTCAATCGATTAAAACCATTCCAGAAGATTTCAAGGAAAATAATCAAGGTAGTGCGATTCACGTTTCTTCTGACGGAAGATTCGTATACTCTGGAAATCGAGGACATAATAGTATCGCTGTTTTTAAAGTAGATACGGAAACTGGAAAATTATCTTTTATTGAGAATACACCAACAGAAGGTGACTGGCCAAGAGATTTCGTTCTCGATCCTAGTGAAAAGTTCTTAATTGCTTCCAACCAAGAATCAGATAATCTTACTTTATTCTCCCGTGATACCGAAACAGGCAAATTATCGTTATTACAAAAGGACATACATGCTCCTGAACCGGTATGCCTTAAGTTTTTATAAAATTACGTTTGAATACAAACAGCTAGGAACTATTGTCCTAGCTGTTTCTCTACCTCTTCATGAATCATTCTATGTTGTTTCCTTGAGCGGGATGTCTTTTTCCCATGTACGAAATAATATACAAAAATGGAAACAAAAACGATACATGCCATTCCAACATACATTCCTCTATAACCCGTTAAAGGTAAAGTAAACCCTAATAAAAATGGACCAACGCCTACTCCTGTGTCAAAGAATACAAAAAAGGTAGAGGTTGCAAGTCCAATTCTATGTGACGGAGCTCTGTTAACTGCAATAGTTTGAGCACTTGATTGTACGGTACCAAATCCAATTCCAATAACGGCTCCCGCAATAAGTAAAATCAAACCATGTGAAGCTTGACTAAGCAAAATTAGTCCAAAACCAAATATGACAAGGCATGGATAAATAACGGAGTTTTCTCCCTTTAAATCAAATAATTGACCAGTAAACGGTCTAGATATTAATAAAAACGCCGCATACATGACGAAAAAGAAACTTGCTGTATCAACTAAATTTATTTCTGTCGCATAAGACGTCATAAACGATAAAATGCTGGAGTATACAAATCCAAGGATTGCTATAAAAATCGCAATCGGTACAGTTGTCTTTTCAAAGTAATCACTAATTTGAAAGGACTTTTTCGCAGTCTCCTTTGGTACCCGAGCTACTTCTGGTACTCTCAACGTTAAAGCAGCTATCAAGGATACTAGAGCAAAGGTAGTAGTAGTTACAAATATCACTGTATAGTCGAAATGTTGGCTTATAAATAATCCTAAAAAAGGACCAATGGCCATGGCTAAGTTCATACTTGTAGCAAAATAACCCATTCCCTCTCCACGTCTTACCACCGGAATAATTTCCGCTGCGATTGTTCCCGTTGCAGTGGTACATATCCCAAATGAAAAACCATGGATAAATCGAAGGGCTAATAATAAAGGTAAATTGTTAATAGGAAAATACAATAGCATCATAGCTAGAAAAAGTACCGAACCGAGTAATAAAAGTTTTTTCTTACCAACCGTCGCAAGTGCTTTTCCCGCTATTGGTCTCACAAGCACTGCGCCAAGTACGAAAATACTTGAAGCAAGCCCAGCCAAACTTTCTGATGCATGGAAACTTTTTATCGAATAAACCGTTAACGTTACGATTAACATATAAAACGAAATAAATAATAAAAAGTTTGAGGTGGATACCATGATGAAGTCTTTCGTCCATAACTTAGGTTTTCTACTCAAACTTATTCCTCCCTTATTTAATTTTTTCTTTTAGCTTATGGATTGTATGTAAAGTCACCATTAGATCCTCATCTGAAATTTCGTTTACTAGATTTTCTTCAAAGGTGTCTATAATCCGCTTTGCATCGTCATAAACTTGCATCCCTTTTTCCGTTAAATGGATTTTTCTCTCCCGTTTATCTGTACTAGGAATTTTTTTAATTAAGCCTATTTTTTCTAAACGATTCACGGTACGAGTTATAGTTGGTTTTTCTACATCATAATAATTACTTATTTCAACAAGAGTAGCTGTATTAAAATGCTTCAAATAGAAAACTATCAACCATTGCGAATGATATAAACCAACTTTTGCTAGTTGTTCATTTATCTTTTTCGTAAATGCCCGGGTAAACTGTAACTGATGATGAAAAAAAGAATCCACATTAAACCTCCACTTGAACAATTAGTTACCTAGGTAACTATATACATTTTTTCTTTTCTTGTCTAGTACAAAAGAAAATAAGGCACCAAATGAAACGGTGCCCTACGAATTTTCCAACACTTTTTAAAGATTAGTATCCATAACCTACATAAGAGGTTCCAATAATAATTAACAGTATGAATAGAACTACAATTAAGGCAAAACCTCCACCATAGCCAAAGCCTTTTTCGGGTGCACTCATAAATTAACACCTCCTCATTCACGTACATAATTACTATATGTTAAGGCGTACGAATTGTTATAGATAAATGCCTACATTTGATACTTAACTCCTAAAGATTATGGGAAAAGAGCCGTGATTTTCCCGAAAGTTTTTGTCTACACCCTTGTCTTTCTAGCAATAAAAAATTAAGTATACACATATTGGTTCTATATGGTTCATATTAGAAGACTTAGTTAAGTAGTAGAAAAGTCAACGGGAAGCCATTTACGTACACTATTGATTAACCAAATACCCTCTTGCCTATCTAAGTCTTCTACATATAATACTTTCTCCCTTATTTTTCCTGTTGTAATCAGGAATTGACGATAAGTTCCTGCAAGTAGCCCGCATTTTATTGGTGGCGTCCATAGCTTTCCATCAATCTTTAACACAACATTACCAATCGTAAATTCCGTTAATTCTCTGTTCTTATTCCATAAAAGCAAATCATAGATTCCCTCTTTTTTTTCAAAGCATTGATACATGGTACGATTCGTCGTTTTATGGTAATAAAATGGATTTTCCAAATCGATTGGCTCGTTTGCAAGCATTACTTTTACTGGAACATCTGGGGCAGTAATGGACTTGGCTTCTAACTCGATTTTTTCTTTTTTTGAAAAAAGCAAACGGACTTTATACGGACCATTTTCATAACTTTTAGCAAAAGAAAGTAAAGCTGTTTTAACCTTCTCTTTATTCATTGGTATTCCAAAGTAATTAGCGCTATTGCTAAGACGATGGATATGCTCTTCCAACAGAAAATACTCCCCATCTTCTAATAGTAAGCTCTCTAACAATCGAAAATCAGGTCTCTCTTCCTCCAACAATCTAGCTTTGTCAAGCATTTCGTGATACTCCCCTTTAGTTGTAGAATCCCAAGTGATTCCACCTCCTACTCCATAAGTGGCAACCCCTGTTTTTCCTTCAATAACAACCGTACGAATCGGCACGTTAAAAATTGCTTCCTTTTTCGGTGTAATAAAACCAATTGCACCACAATACACTTCCCGAGGAGTTGTTTCCAATTCTGAAATAATTTCCATCGTACTTATCTTTGGGGCACCGGTAATGGATCCACAAGGGAAAATCGCCCGAAAAACATCTACTAAATCAGTTTGTTTCTTTACCTTTGCTTGTACAGTTGATGTCATTTGGTGAACGGTTGGATATTGCTCGATTTCAAATAATTTCGGTACATGAACGGATGTTGGTTGTGCAATAACACTTAAATCATTTCGTAATAAGTCCACAATCATGATGTTTTCAGCACGATTTTTCTCCGATTTGTACAACCATTTTGCATTTTCCTTATCTTCCTCTACTGTTTTTCCCCTATTAATCGTTCCCTTCATTGGACGGGTTGTAATGGTTTCGTCCTTCATATGAAAGAAAAGTTCCGGTGAAGCTGATAAAATCTGATAATCTCCTATATTAAGGTAGGCAGAATAGTTGGATGTTTGCGCTCTTTTTAGTTTTTCAAAAAAAGCTACATCATCACCTTGAAATTTAGAATACAATCGAGTGGTATAATTCGTTTGGTAGGTAACTCCATTTTTTATAGCCTTTTTAATCGTTTTAATAGATTTACTATATTCATCTTTAGGTGTAGAAATATTCCATGGACCCACCTGATAGTATCCATCACTTTCTACAGATTTTTCACTAACTTCCTTAAAAATTCCAAACCATAATAAAGGCATTTTGTTATTGGGATTTACTTTAAATTTTTCATTAAAAGCAGGTGCACTCTCATAAGCCAAATATCCTGCAGCATAATACCCTTCTTCAACCGCATCCTGTACCATTCTTAAACACGGGATCACTTCTTCCACTGCATTAGTCGAAATAACTCGAACTGGATTCGTAAACGTATGTGGACAAATCTCCCCTGTTGATGAAGCAAATTCAAATGATAATATAATTTCTTTATTCATTAGTTTTTTCCTTTTCCATTTAATTTTTTCTTTTTATTATAATATTACTAAATGACACATGTCACTTCAGTAAAAACTTCGACAAAAACCTTTAACTTTCACCAAAAACCAACATTAGTTTGACTTTATTTGTTGATAAATTCTGTAAAGTGATATAAATTTAATACAGTTTATCGTTTAGAAAATGGATGGAGGAAAAGCAATGAAATTATCTAATGATGAATTGAATATATTAGCAATTCTAGAAGAAAATCATAGAATCTCCACAGAAACTATTGCAATGCAATTAAATATGACGGAAGAAAACGTTCATAGGACGATTAAAAAATTAGAAGAAGATAAAATAATTGTTAGTTATCCAACCCTTATTGATTGGAATCAAATTGAAGGTAAAGAAACTGTCGTAGCAATGATAGACGTTAAGGTTACACCACAACATGGCGTAGGATTTGATGAAATCGCCGAGCGAATTTATCGTTATCCAGAAGTTAATTCCGTCTATTTAATGTCAGGTACTTATGACTTATCAGTTACATTAGAAGGAAAAACATTGCAAGAGGTTTCGAAATTTGTTTCGAATAAATTATCAACAATTGATAATGTTATCTCCACAACCACACATTTTATATTAAAAAAATACAAACATGATGGTGTCATCATCGAAGGGAACGACGATGATGATAAAAGAATGGTGGTTACCCCATGAGCATGGATTATGAACAATACTTATCAAAAACAGCAATAGACCTAAAACCATCTGGGATAAGAAGGTTTTTTGATTTGGCAGCAAGTATGGAGGGTGTCATCTCACTTGGGGTTGGAGAACCTGATTTTATTACTCCATGGAACATTCGTGATGAGGCTATCAATGCCCTACAGGACGGATATACATCCTATACAGCAAATGCTGGGCTAATCGAATTACGCCAAGAAATATCAAATTACGTACAAAGAAGATTTGATGTTCACTATGATCCTGAGAATCAAATCATTGTCACTGTCGGAGCAAGCCAGTCTCTTGATTTAGCCTTTCGCGCCATTGTAAACCCAGGTGATGAAGTGTTAATTGTGGAGCCTGCTTTTGTATCTTACGCTTCACTAGTATTATTGGCTGGAGGGGTTCCGGTTCCAATCTCCACCTACTCCGATAATGGATTTAAGGTAACACCGGAGCAAATTGAAGCAGCGATAACAGATAAAACGAAAGCTGTTTTAATTTGTACACCAAATAATCCAACCGGTACTTGTTTAAATAAAGAGGAGTTAACACAAATCGCTAACGTCATTCAAAAGCATGACCTCATTTGTCTCACAGATGAAATTTATGCAGAACTTACATATGATGATGGATTTACGAGTATGGCTTCCATCCCAGGAATGTATGAGCGAACGATTTTAATTAACGGTTTCTCCAAAGGGTTTGCAATGACGGGATGGAGGCTGGGTTTTGTAGCAGCCCCTAAAGAAATGGTAGACCTAATGGTAAAAATTTATCAGTATACAACCATGTGTGCGCCACATATGTTACAGAGAGCTGCCATAGAGGCTTTACAAAATAGTACAGATCAAGTTGAACATATGAGAGAAAGTTACTGGCGAAGAAGGAATTATATCGTTCAAGCCTTAAATAATATTGGGCTCAGCTGCCATATACCAGGTGGCGCATTTTATGTTTTCCCATCGATTAAGCAAACTGGACTCTCTTCGGAAGAATTTGCAAGCGAACTCCTCCAACAAGAAAAAGTGGCAGTCGTTCCGGGCAATGCTTTTGGTGAATCCGGAGAAGGATATATTCGTTGTTCCTATGCTACATCTATCGAACAATTGCAAGAAGCAATGAAGCGTATGGGAAGATTTATCGATTCATTGAAATAAAATAAGAAATCCCTGCTAAAAAATTAGTTAGGGATTTCTTATTTTTTACTAACCAAATGTGCTCTCCACTTTTCCCTTCCAAATTTAGCACTTTATACCACCTATTCTAGGCTTCTTCACATTTGTTCATAATGTTGATACTTGATATGATAAAAAAACATAAATGAAGACTGGATGTGGGGACATGTTACGCTTAAGAAATTGGATAGTTTTATTGCTTGTCGCCGGAGCTTTATGGCACTTTTATGGGGAGACATATGAGCATTCTGGTTTTCAAGGTGTTTTTCATGAGATAAAAGAAGATGTAAATGAGTTTATAGAAAATCCAATCGTCACTTCGACAGTAAATACAATAAAACAAGAGTTTCAAATATTATTGTCAAGGCTAAACGGGACTCAGGAAAATCATGATATAAAAACCGAACCGACTATAGAAAAACCAAAACTAAACGAACCGACCAATCAAAGCTTTTCCATCCATAATATTGAAATTGGTGATAAACGATCAGATGTAGAGCAACAAGTCGGAACCCCCAAACGTTCAAGTCTGAACGAATATGGAGTAGAATGGAATACTTATCATGAAAATTACCAAAACTTTTTTATGGTAGCATATGATAAGGAAGACAAAGTCGCTGGTCTATATACGAACCAGGATTTATTAAGTTCTACACTTGGCATTGATTTAAATAGTTCACGAGAGACTGTTTTATCAACTTTAGACGAACCATTATCAGCTATTCGCAAAGGACTAGTCCGTTATCAAATACAAAATGATGATGAAAATGATACATTTTTCATTGATCATAACTATGTGACGATTTTTTATGATAAACATGAAAATAATACGGTTACCGCCATTCAAATTATTAGCGACAAGCTAGAACAACAGAAAAAGGAATACTTCGGAGAACCGACCCCTGATTTAAAAGCAGGACTAGAATATCAACTTTTTGATTTAACCAATGCAGCCCGGGTCGTTCATGGTTTGCCAGTATTAAATTGGGAGGAACCACTTAGAAAAACTGCTCGTGATCACAGTACAGACATGGCTGAACATAATTACTTTAGTCATACGAACTTGCAAGGACAATCACCATTTGACCGGATGCAGGAAGATGATATTGTATTCCGAATAGCCGGGGAAAATCTTGCAACCGGGCAACCTAGTAGCATTTTTGCTCATGAAGGGTTAATGAACTCCTTGGGCCACCGAGAAAATATATTGAAAAAGGAATTTGAGTCTTTAGCCGTTGGTGTCGATTTTAACCAGAATTCGCAACCATTTTATACGGAGAACTTTTTAACGAAATAACAATCATTCGGACGCAGGAAACCAGCGTCCTTTTTTTATCCCACCTAAAACGGGTAGTAAATGCGACTAACCATCAGTGGAGGATGATTGAAAACCCCACTAATGGAAGTCTTCTTTATAATTTTCTTAAAATTATCTAACATTTCATATATAATAAGAGAATGAAACATAGTATTACTAGAATAGGAGCTGAGCAGAGAATGAGTGAAGAAGTTGTATCTGAGAAAGGTTATTTTGGTGAATTTGGTGGCAGTTTTATTCCCGAGGATTTAAAGGTGATTTTGGATAATATTGGAGACCAGTTCGATAAATATAAAGATGATCCTAAATTTCTAGAGGAATATCGTTACTATTTAAAAGAATATGTTGGGCGTGAAAATCCGCTAACATTTGCTAAAAACCTTACAGAAAAAATAGGTGGGGCCAAAATCTATTTAAAACGTGAGGATTTGAATCATACAGGTGCACATAAAATTAACAACGCCTTAGGTCAAATACTTCTAGCAAAACGTATGGGTGCCAAACGCATTATTGCGGAAACTGGTGCAGGTCAGCATGGAGTTGCCACCGCAACTGCAGCGGCAATGGTTGGTTTACCTTGCACCGTGTACATGGGAAAAGTCGATACAGAAAGACAAGCCTTAAATGTATTCCGTATGCAACTTTTAGGTGCTGAAGTAGTTGCCGTGGAAGATGGCCGTGGTCGGCTAAAAGAAGCGGTAGATGCAGCGTTTGAAGACCTAGTAAAAAATCATCAAGATACGTTTTATCTAATCGGTTCTGCTGTTGGGCCATATCCATACCCAGAAATGGTGAAATACTTCCAATCTATCATCAGTGAAGAATCCAAAAGACAAATTTTAGAAAAGGAAAATAAACTACCAACAGCCATCGTTGCTTGTGTAGGTGGTGGAAGTAATGCGATTGGTTCCTTTGCTAGTTACTTAGATGATAAAGACGTTCGGTTAATTGGTGTAGAACCTTCCGAAGCTCCATCTATTTCAGAAGGTATTCCGGCAGTATTCCATGGATTTAAGTCTTATACATTATTCGATGAGAATAACGAATTAAAGCCAACCAATTCGATTGCAGCAGGTCTTGACTATCAAGGTGTTGGACCAGAACATGGTTACCTATATGCTTCCGGTCGTGGAGAATATGTTCAAGCTTCTGGCGGGGAAGCACTTGAGGCATTCCAAGAGTTATCTAGGGTGGAAGGAATTATTCCGGCATTAGAAAGTTCGCACGCTGTTGCACATGCTATGAAACTAGCAAAAGAACTAAACAAAGAAGATGTCATTATTGTTAACCTTTCCGGTAGAGGCGATAAAGACGTAGATCAGGTTTATACTATGTTGAATAAATAAGTTTAACAAGAGCAGATTTCCTGCTCTTATTTTTATTATTAAAATACTTCCACAACCTATTGGAAGGGTAATGTTTCTAATTAAAAAATACTATACAAAATAACTGCTAATGCAAGTACTGCTGTTGGTAAGATAACACTTAGCATTAATATAGGTTTGTATGCTCTCTTATGGGTTTCACCACAGATAGCACGAACGGTCGTTACAATATAACCATTATGCGGTAAAGAATCCAAACCACCTGAAGCTAATGCTGAAACACGGTGCATTGCTCCTGGATCTACTCCTTGCGCTAAATAAATGGGTGCAAGAATTGGTAGTGCAATTCCAAGTCCACCTGATGCAGACCCTGTAATACCACAAATAACGGTTACTCCAATTGCCAACCCTATTAAAGGGGGTCCTGGTATATTTACAAGACCATTAATTAGTGAATCGAAAGCGGAAACCTGTGCCGCTACACTTCCAAAACCAACTACTGCACACGTATTAGCTAATGCTACAAGTGCATTTTGCGCACCAGTTGCAAGTGCATCCCAAAACTCCTTAAGAAATCTCAACATGCTTAAACATGCAACAGCAATCCCAATAGTCAAAGCAATTAAGAGTGCTACAGTAGGGGTCAAAAACTGACCAAGAATATTAAGTATCACGATAACTAATACAAGAGGAAGAATAGCTAAAAGGGTATTGGGAAGATCACCTTTACTTTGTTCTGGCTGTTCTTCTGCAACTAAACTAGCTGCCGTTTCCTCATTTCCTTGCTTCGGTAAGGAGAAAACTTCACCATTAGCAGAAGCTTTTCTTACCATTGAACCTAACCATAATCCACCAACAATCATAATCAATAATGCACTTAAAACTCCAATCCAACCACCTGCAGTTGGAGTTGTCCCAAAGAACTCTGTTGGAATAATGTTTTGAATTTCTGGTGAACCAGGTGAAGTCATGGTAAAAGAAATAGATCCGAATACTAATGCTGCCGGGATGAATCGGTGTGGTAAATTAGCAGAACGGAATAAGGAAACTGCGATTGGATAAACAGCAAAACCAACTACGAATAAACTTACACCACCATAAGTCATAATTGCTGCAGCTGCCACTACCGCAAATACAGCACGTTTAGCCCCAAACTTATTTTTAATCCAATTTGCAATACTATCTGCAGACTTTGTTTCTTGCATCACTTTTCCAAAGATAGCCCCTAGCAAGAATACCAAGAACCATGAAGCAAAATACCCCGTAAACCCTGTCATATAATTGTCCATTAATGCTGTATCTAACCGTAGTCCCCCAGTAATAGCAACAACAACGGAACTAAGTAGGGCCGCGATAATAATATTAACGCCCTTCATCGTAAGGTAAATTAATAAAATAAGTGACCCTAACAGACCAATCATCCCAAGAAATGCCACTATTTTCTCCCCCCTTTTTTAGTTTAAGAATAAATTGATTTCTCAGATGAAAAATCATAGCTATAGCAAACCCGATATAATTCCTCTATCTCTTTCTTAGAAGGAACTCTTGGATTATTTTGTGGGCTTCCGCTATTTAAGGCATCATCAGCCATTTTGCTAATTGCTTGCTCAAATTTGTTTTCATCAATCCCAAACCCTTTTAAGTTAGGTATATTTAAATCTAAACAAAGTCTTTTCACGGAAGATACAGCCATTTCTGCGGCTTCTTCATTTGATAGACTGTTAGCGTCCTTGTTAAATAATCTTCCAAGGTCTGCTAATCTCTCGATGCATGCCTCTTTACTAAATTCAAGGACGGCAGGTAGTAACATAGCATTGGAGAATCCATGCGGAACATGAAATAATGCACCGATTGGTCTAGACATTCCATGCACTAAACATACAGAAGCATTCGTAAATGCCATTCCAGCTTGTAAAGCCCCCACTGCCATTTCTTCTCTTGCATCCATATTATTACCATCTTCATATGCTGGTTTTAAATTCCCAACTATCTTCTCCATCGCTGATAGAGCTAGCATATCTGTCATCGGCTGCTTCTTTCTTGAAATATAGGCTTCTATTGCATGACTTAGTGCATCCACACCAGTAGCAGCTGTCACTGATTTTGGTGAAGATACTGTCAATAACGGATCAACAATAGCAACATCAGGCATAAATGAAGGTTGTTTTATCATCATTTTGACATCATTACTTGTATTATTAATAACCGTAGCATCTGTAGCCTCAGAACCTGTGCCTGCTGTTGTTGGGATTGCAATATGGGGAATAGGTTTTTTCTCTGCTATTTTTTTGCCTCCCATATATTCTCCAATATAACCACCATTTGTTGCGACGACAGCGATTGCTTTAGCAGTGTCTATACAGCTTCCCCCACCAAGAGAAATAACAACATTACATTGTTCTTTTTGGAAAATCTCAAGCGCCTCTGCAACATATTGATCTGTAGGCTCAGACTTAACCCCTAAATAGACAGTACTTTCTATATTTTCCTTTTGTAATACATCACGACACTCACTTACGTAACCAAGGTCATTCATGATTTGATCACTAATGATAAGAGCTTTACTTCCTCGACTTTCCGTTTCCTTTCCTACTTCTCTAAACGCCCCTCTACCATAATGAATGGTTTGTGGGGTACTAAATGTAGCAAACCTTTCCAACTCTATCTACCCCTTCCTAATTACCTTCGATTCCACATACGAAAGTCGCGCCAACTTTCATACACACGTAATGTAAGCGTTTTATTAAATGCATAAGTATAGATTAGCACAAATTTTCTGATTATCCAACCAAAAAGTGTGACAGTATCAAATACTCGAAGCCCCATTAGAAAAACAAATAATTCACTGACCACTTCCAAGTCTTCCAATTAGACTAGCAGTATACTATCTGTAATTCTTTAATTTTTATCCCACCTCAAGCTTCTTGTAAAACAAAAAGGTAAGTGGGAGATCAACTGCCAATTAAGGTCCGATAAATGCAATAACCATTAGTTAGGAGATGAAGGAAAACCCCCACTGATGGAAGTCTTCTTTATAGTTAAATTTTCATATTGCAATGTAAGCTATTTCAGTGCTATGATTTTATTTATGATATGTAAATGAACTACTAGTCTAGATTGGAGGATAAAAATGAACCAAGAGTTTAATCATGAAGTACGTCCACCATATGGAATTATTGCAATATTAATGATCGGTGCTTTTATTTCTTTCTTAAACAATACATTATTAAATGTAGCCCTTCCTTCTATAATGGCAAATCTACAGGTTGATACAGCAACCGTCCAATGGTTAACTACGGGGTATATGCTAGTGAATGGTATTCTTATCCCAACAACAGCTTTTCTCATTCAGAAATTTTCTGTTCGTCGTTTATTTTTAATCGCAATGGGATTATTTTCGATAGGAACTATTATTGCAGGAACAGCAACGATATTTCCAGTTTTATTAGGGGCGAGAATGGTTCAAGCATCAGGTTCTGCGATTATGATGCCACTTCTTATGAACGTAATGCTTGTAAGCTTTCCGGTTGCCAAACGTGGTACAGCAATGGGAGTATTTGGTCTCATTCTAATGTTTGCACCAGCAATCGGACCAACTTTATCTGGCTGGATATTAGAACATTATGAATGGAGAATGCTTTTCCATTTCATTACTCCAATTGCTATTGTCGTATGGATTCTTGGATTTATTTTATTAAAAGATAAAAAGGAAAAAGTCGATATCCATCTTGATGCTATATCTGTTTTATTATCAAGTATAGGCTTCGGAGGCCTACTTTACGGGTTTAGCTCTGCTGGAAGTAATGGTTGGAATAGTCCATCCGTCTATATGACCATTATCATTGGTGTTCTTTCCCTAATCACTTTTATTGTAAGACAATCGAAGTTAAACGACCCTATGCTTAATTTCAATGTTTATCGATATCCTATGTTTTCATTAGCATCTGTTATTACTATGGTCGTAAATATGGCGCTTTTCTCTGGATTTATGTTACTTCCTATTTATGCTCAAACCATTTTAGGAATTTCTCCAATGAAAGCAGGCCTAATGCTACTTCCAGGGGCGATTGTCAATGCCTTCATGTCCCCTATAACTGGTCGTTTATTTGATAAATATGGTGGTCGCATACTTGCAGTTATTGGACTGATTATTGTAACAGGGACTACTTTCCAATTAAGTCATTTATCATTTGAAACAACCTACTATTATTTAATGTTTATCCATGCTGTTCGCATGTTTGGTTTATCCATGGTCATGATGCCAATCACAACGAATGGATTAAATCAATTACCTAAACAGCTTTATCCACATGGAACTGCAATGAACAATACGTTAAACCAAGTTTCCGGTGCGATTGGAACAGCTTTTATTATCACAATCATGTCAACTCGCGAAGCAATGTACGAAAAACAATTAACGGCACAAGTTATCGGTCAACCAACGGCGGAAGCAAAACAACATATAACTTTAGAAGCAATGCTTGGTGGAATTAATGATGCCTTTTTAATCTCCACATTTTTCATCATTCTAGCGTTAGCATTAGCCTTATTTATAAAAAGAGCAACCCCAATGGGAGATAAACCGAAAAAATCTAAAAACCTATCAAAAGTACCAGGAAATTCTCGTGCTTTGTAGTGTGATAAATAAATAAAAAACGTCCCATCTCATACGAGTTGGGGCGTTTTCTATTTTACAAAGAATCCTTAATTACCTTCTTATAATACAGTACCGATAAAAGTCCAAATATGGAATAAAGCAATGTATACAATACCATCACAATAATCATCGGTGTCCAAAGTTCCGTTCCAAAGAAAAACCAACCAGATTTTACTGCAAAATAACTGTGACATAAACCTACTACTAATGGAATTCCAAAGTTAAACAGTTGCTTCACTCTAATCCCATTTAACAAATCCTTATTGGTAAAGCCCAGTTTCCGTAAAATCGTATACGTTCCTTTTTCTTCTTCACTTTCATCCATTTGTTTGAAGTAGAGAATACATCCTGAAGTGATCAAAAAGGTGAGACCAAAAAATCCAACAAGGAACATGGCTAGCCCCATCGTTATTTTGCCGGTAGAACTTACATAAAGCCGTGAACTATATCCGAAGTTCTCTTGGAAACCTAATTCTTGAAAAATTTTGTCCGCTTCCTCTATTTCCCCTTTATCCTTCACATCGACTCCCACATAAACAGTAGATTCTTTTTGAATCGATTCATCCATATCCTCTTTTAATTGCTGGTAGACACCCTGGTCAACAACTGCTACAGGAAAACCGCCTAACGTCAGAAGTGACGGTAAAACATTCCTGTCTTCAAGTCCTTTATAATTTAAAGTAACCGTTTGAGCTTGGCCTTTTAATGAAATCTGACCAGTTTCTTTCAGAGACATAAATTGCTGCAATGTGTCTGGGAAATTCACGATAATACTTTCATTACGGGACAAATCAATCCCTTCTACTGCTTCATCACTAATCACAACCATTGTTGCATCTCCGGGATTAAAACTCCCATTTTCTTCATCATACGTCTCCATAATCCTAGATAAATCAGCATGTACTTGATGAAAGTCGACTTTTTTCTCTGTATATTCAATTTTTGCTGCTTCCAATTCATCCATGAAGCGAGCCGCATCTGCTTCATTTGGAATCGAAAAATGATTTGGAAGCGATTCTTCAGCCGTCTTTTCTGTTGAATAATAAGATATATAAGTTAAAGACAACAAACCAATGGCTAATGCGGATACGGTTGTAATAATCGTTAACAAGATGGAATTCGACTTCATACGAAACATGATGGATGACAGGGAAAGCACTTTATTTATCGAAAGGTAGCCATTGTCCTTTTTACGAATCATATTAAAGATAAAACTAACAGAACCTTTATAAAACAAATATGTTCCCACAATGACAGAACCTAGAATGGTAAGCATTGCAAAATATAATGCATTCAATTCTGTAAAGTCTCCACTAAACAATCTAGTGGATAAGTAATATCCAAAGGCAATTAATCCTATCCCCAAAACTCCTATCAACATCCCAATAACGGAAACTCGATTTACTTTACCTTCTGTTTTGGATGTTACCTGAAACAAATGAAGAATTCGTTGCCTCTTAATAAACAAGGCATTCATTGCCATAATCACTACATAGATACATACAAATACAACTGCAGTTTGGATAAGTGCTTCAACAGAAAAACGTAAAGTTGCTACTTCATTAATACCCATAATCTTAATTAAAATCATCATAAGCAATTTAGATACGGAAAATCCAACAAAAATCCCAATTAACATGGAACCAAAATACAACATCATATTTTCAACGCTGAGAATTTGAAAGATTTTCCCCTTTGTTAAACCAACTAGTTGGAGTAAACCAATTTCTTTACTTCTGCGTTTAGTAAATAAGTTATTCGCATAAATCAAAAACACAATAATAATGGCTATTAACATAACTGCCCCGGCACGTAATGCTGCAGCACCCTTAATGGATCCTTCTACCTCATCCATAGAAGGATCATATTGTAGGGTGACAAAAGCAAAATATAAAGCAACACTAAAGACTAATGCAAAAACATAAAGATAATAATTCGATAGATTCTTTTTCAAATTACGAAAAATAAGTTGTTTAAAGCTCATGTTGCACCCCACCTAAAACACCTTGCGTTTTAATAATGTCATTAAAAAATGTTTGTCTGCTTTCATCACCTTTATTTAACTGAGTAAAGATTTGACCATCTTTTATAAAGATAACCCTACTACAATAGCTTGCCGCTAACGGGTCATGTGTTACCATTACAATCGTTGCTTTTCTTTTTTCATTTAGATCCCCTAGTTTATTTAATAAATCCGAAGCAGATTTCGAATCTAATGCTCCTGTAGGTTCGTCTGCAAAGATAATGCTTGGATCATGGATGAATGCACGGGCTGCAGATGTACGCTGTTTCTGACCACCAGATATTTCCCCAGGATATTTATCTTTCACCTCTAAGATACCTAATTCCTTTGCTACAGTAGCAAATTTATTTTGGGCCTCTTTTTTTGTTACTTTTTTGATAGTAAGTGGCAGTAGGATATTTTCCTTAACGCTCAATGTATCTAATAAGTTATACTCCTGAAAAATAAAACCTAAATGATTTTTTCGAAACTCAGCCAGCTGTTTTTCTTTCATCTTGGTAAATTCTTGACCCTCAATTTTAATAGATCCGTTAGTAACTTTATCAATTGAAGATAATACATTTAATAATGTTGTTTTCCCAGAGCCGGAAGGACCCATAATACCGACAAATTCACCTTTTTCTACTTCAATATCAATCCCTCTTAATACTTCTTGTTTATTCCATTTATTGCCGTAACTTTTATGAATTTTTCGTGCTTCTAAAATGCTCATATCCGTTCAACCCCTTTTTCTATTAAATTTCGATTAGAATCTTTCTTCTAGTTTCCTACAGTATAAAAAATATCGTTCTATTTTTCCTTCGAATTACCTAACAAAATCAATAAGCATGTGACAATCATGTCACATGCTCGTTATTTCTAGAAACGTATTCTTTTTAGCAAATGTTAATGTAAACGTCGTGCCCTTTCCAACCTTTGATTCTACATCGATATTAATTTTTAACGCGTTAGCCACTTTCTTCGTTAAATAAAGTCCCATTCCTGTTGCTTTATAGTCTTGGTGGTTTCTCGTTGAGGTAAAACCTTTATCAAAAATACGAGATAAATCTTTCACAGGGATTCCCCTACCCGAATCCTTTATGATCAATTGGACGACACCATCATCATCAATACTACTTATGACTACATCTGAGTTTTCACTGTACTTTACAGCGTTTGTTAATAGCTGACGAATAATAAAACTGAACCACTTTGCATCTGTAAGAACTTCTGTTATTTCTAAATTCACATCAAATCCGATTCCCTTTTGCATACACCACGTTCGTAGGTCCTTTATTTCCCTATAGATTAAAGGCTTAAGAGCTACTTTTTCAATATAGAGGTCATTTTTCATAGAGGCCATACGCCTTTGATGTAATTGTTGGTCAAGAAGTAAATGAATTCTCAACCATTCGTACTGCAACTGGGATTTTAATTGATCATCTTCAAGCCTTTCTATCATAAGTTGCATAGCGGTGAGTGGTGTTTTTACTTCATGAATCCATGAAAGCAAATCATCCTTTTCCTGTTCTAACTGTTTTATATTATCATTTAATTCCCTTTTATAATGCTCTACTTGTTCCCTAACCACTTTTTCAGAAATCTTTTCAAACGGTTTGTCCGCTTCTTTTAAGTATCCAAGGTCATCACTCGGGTTCCAGTTCTTCAACACTCTATAATATGCCGACTCTTTTTGATATCGAATGATTATAAAAAGAATAAAAATCACAAAGGATAGAAATGTAACATATAAAACGGATTGAAAATTAATAGAAGCATCAAGATAGGCAACAAATAATACCAAAAATTGTAAAATGATGAATAAATAAATCCAACTTTGCCTTTCGCGTAAGTATTCCCTAATCATGGAGTTCTTCCTTCGCCACATAACCTTGTCCAACCTTTGTTTCAATCCACTTTCCTAAATCTAGTTCTCCTAGACTTTTTCTTAAACGATTAACATTAACTGTTAACGTATTATCACTTACAAAACGTTCATCATCCCAAAGACTTCTCATCATTTTCTCACGACTAACAATTTGATTTTTATTTTCAACTAAAGTCTTTAATATGAACATTTCATTTTTCGTCAGTTCCACTTCACCAGTCTTGGTACTAACGGTGTTTTTTAAAAAGTCAATTGTCGCCCCGTTCCACACTAGAATATTGGTTTGTTGTTCCGTACTATAATCATAAACCCGTCTTAATATCGCATGGATTTTAGCTATTAACACCTCAAAGTGAAATGGCTTTTGAATGAAATCATCAGCCCCTAGTTGCATGGACATAACCATATCCATCGGGTGATCACGAGAGGAAAGAAAAACAATTGGAACATTGGAATGCGAACGAATCAATCTGCACCAATGAAACCCATCAAACTTCGGTAATTGTATATCAATCACAACTAAATCTGGCATGACTTGTGTATATTCTTCCATCACTTTATTAAAATCATGAATACCATATACATCATAGGACCACTGTGAAAGTCGATCCTTTATCTCGTTAAATAATGTTTTGTCATCCTCAATTAATAAAATTTTAAACATCAAATCCACCCCGCCCCTTATGGTGTTTCCTTAGTATTTAAGTATATCACTTCAGTAAATTTATACCTATTCATTTTAGTATGGAAAGTTAACTTTACATACTTATTAGCATAGTATATAATAATGGAAAGTAAACTTTCCATCAAGGAGAAACATAAAAAGTGAAAAATAGATTAGAAGAAATACGAAAAAAACATGGAATTAAGCAAGAAGAACTAGCCAATGCATTAGAGGTAACGAGGCAAACCATTGGCTCCCTCGAAAATGGGAGATATAATCCATCCATCATTTTGGCATTTAAGATTGCAAGATATTTTGATATGAACATTGAAGATATTTTCATTTATGAGGAGGAGAATAATGAAAGGGAAAATTAGGTTACTACGATCTTTAGAAGTGGTTGGAATCTTACTTCTACTATTAGGTTTTTCCCTAGGTTTCATTGGTGTTGAATTTCTAAAAGTAGCATTTATTAGACCGGATCTAGTCCCCATTACGGTTGGATTTCTTGGAGTTTTATTATTTCTAGTTGCCAGTTCTGCAATTGGTTACGAAAAAAACAAGACAAGAGAACAACAAATTGAAGAAAAAGATGAACGAGTGATCCATATCTATGAAAATTCAAAATCGAAAGCATTTGATCTAATGACCACCATTATACCTTTAGGTCTTCTAACATTCGTTATGCTTGGTTATATGAATAAGGTATCCTTTTTCTTTCTTGCAGGGCTTTATCTTATTTGTATTTGTTACTACTATTATCATCTTCTATTAAATAAAAAGAAAATGTAAGGGGGAGTATCCATGATCAATAGACTGCTTACTACTTTAAGTGTTGCATTGTATGCGTTTGTCGTAAGTTATCTGGTAGCATCTGTATTTGATAAATATGGAATAGAAACGAATACTATATTAAATTCGGTTTTCATTCTTTTAACCACTATTGTTATTATTATATTAACCGTTATATTGATTGTAGCAATTAATCGATTTCTTGTTTCGAGGCAAGGAACGGATAATTAAACTTACCTGCCACCAATCCATTTCAACTACTTACACACATTAAAAAACGTCCTGCTTTTCAATCGCAGGACGTTACATCATTCATTGATTTCATTTTTTGTACTATATAATTTTTCGCGTGTTTGAATATTCCATGTTAAAACGTTTTATAGAATAAAAGGATGGTGTGCTGAACACACATTTCCTTACGGTAACTTCATCGCTCGAAACGAGAGTTGCTCTTATAGTTTGTGAGAAGAACTACCCTTGCTTTTGGTCGAGCATTCTCGGGTGGTCTTCTTTTTGGACTTTTTTTAGAAATATAAAGTACAATGTATAGCATACAGTATGTAGTTCTTTTCCACATTACTCCTTATGAGAAATGTCCCCTTCAACTAACAGCTTTCTTTCTCCATCTTTTATTTCTATGATGGTAAGGCTCGTCCCTTCAATTTCTGGTGGTTCCCATATTTTATCGATAGAATAGTTTTTACAAATCAACTGTAAAACTTTTATAACAACGCCATGTGTGATGATGAGGTGATTCCCAGTTTGATATTTTTCCTCTGTATCTTTCAAAAAATCTTTTACCCTTGTCACAACGTCTGTTAAATTTTCAGCCTCTTTTTCTTCACGATAATATTGATTAGGATGTTTTGCATAATTTTCAAACCTATCTGGGTCCATTTCCTTAATTTCCTCAAACGTTTTCCCTTGCCAACTTCCTAGATTTATTTCTTTCAACCGCTTATCCGTTTCAATCGCAAGCGTTTGGTTTCCTCTTATTATTCTAGCAGTGTGCATAGCCCTTTCACTTGGACTAGAAATAATGGAAGCAAAACAAGTAGATTTAAGTCTCTTACTCAATAATTCTGCATGATGGATTCCATTAACTGTTAAAGGGGAATCTAAATGTCCTTGTAATCTCTTTTGTGCGTTCCATTCTGTTTCACCATGTCTTACAACAAATAACTTCAAACTTCTCCCTCCCAAAGCCTATGGAAATTCTTATCTGCTACCTTTCGTAATTCGGATTCCTTCCCCTTAGAGTACTTCACTAAAATAGATGTAGATGGCCCACCTGACTTTTCTAAATCTAGTTTAGTGCAATTTTTTACCATGCCATTATCTAAGGAAGGTACCATTCTTCTTAATTCATGCAATACTCCCTTTGAACCAACAGGCCAAACTTGGACATCTCTCATTCTGCAAATATCTTTCACTACAGAAAGGGGAACAACATCATCTTCTTGTGTTATAACTTCTTCACCAACTAATGGCAAACCGATTAAAGCAACACGATTGGAATCGGAAGTCTTCATGTTCATTTCACTCAAGATTTGCCTCTTACTAATAATGGTAACTCCAATTGCAGATTGACTTAAAGAAAAATTACTTTCCGTACTTCCCATTAGTGTAATATTTTCCATTCCAAGTTCAGCTAATCCTCTCTGAATTCCAGTGTTTAAATTACTCCATGCTTCGTCCCCACAAAAGTTTTGCAGGACGATGGAGACTGGTATTGCACCTGAGGATAAGGCTTCTACTATAGCGACGCGAAAAGAATAGTAACTTACGATTTCGTATGGAACTTTTACAGCATCCGCTTCTTTTAATCCGATTGCACCACTATTGTCAGTCGTCATAACTAATTCTTCTTGTTCATTAAACGGAATAATTAGCGCATCTCTCATCCCTTCGCTTCTCCTCTCTGATATGCCCCTTGAAAAACAGTAACTAAGCGTGGAATCATCAACCAGGCAATTAGGACATTCAATAAAGATCCGACAAATAAGGAAGGGACTAATGCGATGTAGAATGCTATATCAAGAATAAATATAAAAGGTAATGGAGCAATGAATGTATTACCTAGAACGAATACGATATATGCCAATGTTCTTTTCCCATGTTGAAACAATTTGGCGAATATATAAATGAGCAAAGCCATGCTAATTGCCACGATAAAGTGAAGGGGACCAAGAGGCATTCCTCCAATAAGTGCGGATACCATATGACCAAAACCACCTACTATTGCCCCTGGTACCGCTCCAAAAAATGCTCCGGCAAGTATCGCGGGAAAGACATCTAATGCAATACTTCCGATAATAGCGGGGATTTTAATAGCCGCTCCGATAACAGATAGGGCAATAAATAAGGCAATTAAGCTCATTTTTCTTATATTCATTTCCCTCACTCCCCCATTTTAATAGTTTGATTTATTCCATACCAAATAACATCCACCCGTTTACTTCTTCTCGCTAAATCTTGATAAAACCAACCTGTCAAATCACGCCAATCTCTTTCTTCCTTTTGCATTGGAACGATTCCCTTCATGATGTCTGCTCCAATTATAATCATGCTTCTATTGGCCTTAGCATTTTCCCATTCCAACCATTGATCAAGACAATTTCTTAAATGCGCTCGGGCTTCATCGATAGTCATTTTCTCCAAGCTTTCTTTTGTCCAACGTTCCACTCCTTCAAACACAATACGTTGGCTAGAAGAATTTTCCAAAGTCTTTGGTAACTTGTCTCCATCATAGAAGGATATCCATTTAGCGCAAGCATAATTATCTTTTACCCAAGCCTTTTTCCCGTTAAAGGCACCTCCTGTAACGAAATGCATGGTTCTCCCCTCCTTAAATCTGTTTTACGAAACTTCAAAACATATCCGGTCCCATGTTCTATTTTCCAATCCCAAAATTCCTTCTTTTCTTCACTATAACGAGTCAGTAAATATCGAATGACCCCACCATGTGTAACGATAAATACATTTTTAGCATGATTTCTGAATATCATGTCCACAACTCGATTCCATCCTTTATCCACTCTATATGTAAACCATTGAAATGACTCCCCACCAGGAATGACTTCCTTAAACGGTTGATTTATCCATCGCTGATAATTCATGTCATCCTTTAAATCCGCATATGTTTTCCCTTCAAAGATACCAAAATTCATTTCTCTTAATTCGGCTAATTTGATAGGCTTTATGTTTGGAAATAATAGATTCATGGTAGTTACACAACGATTAAGGTCACTGGAAATAAATAAATCATAGTCCTTTGCCTGAAGTCTAATGGAAGATAGTGCCAGTCTCGCTTCTTCTGTTAGCACGGAATCGGTCCAACCTACGTAAGCTTGTCGCTTATTTTCTTCCGTTAAACCATGGCGAAATAATGTAATAGCCACAACGTCATCCATAATATATTTTCAGTCCCTTCTCCTGAAGCACCAAGAATATCACCTGTAATTCCCCCAAAATGTTTTACTGTCTTTTGGCGAATAAAGAAATAACATCCCACCGTAACTAGGACAAATAAAAGTACCGGGAGAATAAACGTAAGATCAATCATACATATAAGTGCAAATAAGACAATGATATAAATGGGATATATATATAATGTATTTTTCTTTGCCGCATTTTTAAAAAAAGAAGCCAAACCTTCCTTCTTCGCTGCTGGAATAAGCAGTAACACCAATCCCATCACTATTTTACTTAGAAAAGGAATAAGAATGATGAGAAGGAATGTGTATAGCTTTGCAAATTGGATCACTTCATAAATAAATAAAAGTCGACTGCTTAGTAAAACTAGTAGAGACATGACTCCAAATGCACCAGTCCTTGGATCTTTCATTATCTCTAGTCTTTTTTCTTTATCTTGATAAGAGAAATAGGCATCACTCATGTCCATCCAACCATCTAAATGAATACCACCAGTGATGAGGATGGTAGCAAGCCAAATAATAAAGGCAATTGCTAATGTTGAAAAAGGAGTCCATTCCAAAAGAAAATATAATAGAGCACTATAAAGGATTCCTTGAAATAACCCTAGCAATGGGAAGGACTGAATACTTTTTTCAATATAATCCTTCTCCATCGGTAATGATTTCTTTATTGGTAGAGCTGTTAAAAATTGAATCGTTATAAGAAAACCTGTAATAAATTTCCTCATTCCCCGTTCCATCCGTTCAAAATGTCTTTTACTTTTTCCCAATTAAGATGTCTTTTTACTTCGAATGCTAGAGAATCATATTGTTCTTCCTTAACCCGCACCGCTTGGTCCAGCCTTTGTGAAGCTAATGAATCTTCTTTAGGAATGCCATGATCCATCATGTATGGAAGGACACCAAGAACGGGAACCCCAGTCTTCTCTTCTAACCATTGTACACCATCTTCAAAAAGTGAAATGTCCCCGCGAAATTTATTAATCATAATCCCTTGTATACGTTTCCTTTCCATAGGGGAAAGTAGCTCTAATGTTCCTACAATATTAGCAAAGACTCCACCACGTTCAATGTCTGCTATTAAAAGTACGGGGACATCAGCTAATTCCGCAATCTTCATATTAACTAATTCTCGATCATTCAAGTTTATTTCCACCGGACTTCCTGCACCTTCAATTACGACAACATCAAATTCCCCTTGTAAATGGCTTAAAGAGGTTCGAACCGCTTCTAATCCCCTATCATAAAATTGATTTCGGTAATCCTTTCCGGAAAGTGTTTCTACTGTTTCTCCAAGTAATATGATTTCTGATTGTGTATCAGAGTTAGGTTTTAATAATATTGGATTCATCCAAATGGAAGCCTCTGTCCTTGCAGCCTCTGCTTGAACACCTTGAGCAAGTCCTATTTCCTTTCCACCCGGAAGTATATAGGAATAATTAGACATGTTTTGAGATTTAAATGGTGCAACCTTCAAACCCTCTTGTGCAAATAAACGGCAGAGAGCAGTAGTAATGAGGCTTTTTCCAACATCCGAAGCGGTTCCTTGTATCATGATTCCTTTCATACCTTTTTCTCCTTTCAATGGTTGTTTAAAAAGTCCGTTATTATCCTCCCTTTTGAACATGCATTTTCATTAGTAAAGGTACTCCTGCTTCTACTAAATAAGCACTTTCTGCGTAACGAACTATTTTTTGATGTAATTTCCCGAGTAGTTCACTATAGGTCACCAATAATTCATTGGGAAGGATAGGCTCATTTAATACTTCATTACTAACAAGGACCACTTGATTGCTATAATCTGCTATTTCCTTTATCCCTTGCCAAATTCTTTGGAAAACCTCTTTTTTCTCCAAACGCTGCTCCACCCAATCAGCTTCATGAGCAAATAATTCATTCGATAACATCGTCGTCAAACAATCTAACAAAATGACATCTTTCTTATTAAATTCTGTAGCTAGGGTGGAAATATTTGTTTCCTTTTCCCACGTTTTCCATGAATGACCACTTTTATTTCTATCTTCCTGATGTCGTTTAATTCTTAGTCTCATTTCAGAATCTGTTGCTCTACCGGTAGCGATATAATGTAAGGAACCGCCTATTTCCTCTGCCTTTTGAATGGCTATTCTTTCTGCAAAACTGCTTTTGCCACTTCGAACGCCACCGGTAATAAACGTTATGGAAGTTGTTGTTTCCATTCTTTTAGCGCCTCCATAAGTTGATTATTTTCCTCTATACTTTTAATCGCAAATCTTAGCCATTTTCCCTCTATTCCAGGAAAATTGCATGTATGTCTAGGTACAATCCCCTTTTTTAAAAGGTAAGCAAATAATTCCCCCATATAATCCTTCTTCGGTTCTTTCAATAAATAAAAGTTAACCTTAGAAGGTGAATATACAAAGCTTTCCTTGTCAAAAAACGCAAATAGTCTTGTTCGCTCTTTCTTTATATACTGAACCGTTCTATGTACAAATGATTCGTCTTGTAAACATAATTCCCCTGCTGTCATCGCTAATGCATTAACATTCCAGTGGGATTGGTAAACCGATATTTCCTCCACAACCGATGGATGAGCCATCATATATCCTAATCTCAGGCCCGGAATGGCAAACATTTTTGTCATGGAGCGAAGAATGACTAAATTTTTATAATCATTAATCAGAGCCGCAATTGGAGTATATTCCTCCACAAAATCGTAAAATGCCTCATCGACTATAAGTAACGCATTCGCCTTCTTGCATTCTTCTAATAATTGGACAATGGTGTCATAAGAATAAAAAACACCAGTTGGGTTCGTCGGATTACATAAGAATACAGCATCTATTGCCTCTAGCTTTTCCTTTATTTCATGGATATGTAATTCCCAATGAGGCTCTTTTAAGTAGTGGTAATAAATTCGACAATCATTGGCCTGACAAGCCTTTTCATATTCAGAAAATCCTGGCTCGGTAATAAGAACGTTTTTTTCCAATAACAATCTACCCACTAGAGAAATCAATTCAGCTCCGCCATTTCCTATTAAAACGGAGTCCATATTTATCTCATTTTTTTCCGAAATCATCGTCTTCAATGAAAGAGAGTAAGGATCTGGGTAATCATTAATCTTTTGAAAAAAACTCATCCAATTTTGCTCCAAATGCTTAGGTGGACCTAACGGATTAATATTTGCGCTTAAATCCATGATTTGATCCGGTTTTTCTATTCCCATTTCTTGATATACATATTGGGGATTAGAACCATGTTGCGGTAAGTTCAATGACGCCCCCTCCAATCCATAAAACAACTAAAAAAACAATAGTCGTTCGAGTTAAGATTTTATTGGTTTCTATAATATGATCTTTATGCAAAGGGATAATCGGCTCTCCCATTTTCGCTCTATTAGAAATGACACCCTTATAATAATTGATGCCGCCAAGTTGCACACCCAATAACGCAGCTACCGAGGCCTCAAGCCATCCACTATTTGGACTTGGGTGTTTTCTTGAATCACGAAATAGTATTTCCCATGCTTTTGTTACTTTCATATGTGCTGGTTGGTGAGCAATCAATATAAGAAAACCGGTCAACCGACTTGGTATCCAATTTACCACATCATCTAGTTTTGCTGACGCCCAACCGAACTCCCCGTATTTTTCATTTTTATAACCTACCATAGAATCACATGTATTGATAGCACGGTAAACTAGAGCGAGTGGTGCACCGCCAATTAATGCCCAGAACAATGGTGCAGTCACCCCATCACTTATGTTTTCTGCTACCGTCTCCACGGTACCTCTAACCATTTCTTCTTCTCCCAAAGTTTCCGTGTCTCTACCAACAATGTACGATAATTTTAATCTTGCTTCCTTAAAATTGCCCATTTTAAGAGGTACATAGACTTCTAAAGCCGCATCTTTCAACCCCTTTCGAGCAATTGTTGTGGAAATAAGAATACTTTCTAACAAAATACCGGCAATAACGTGAATATGATAGAAGCCCCAAACTAGTAGAAACGTTATAAAGAAATTCACTGTTATCATCATTAATACCATGATGATTCCTTTTAATTTTCGTGACTTCCCCCGGTTCCATTTCTTCTCCATTCTAGAAATTCCACTTCCCATCCATTTCACAGGATGTGGCCATGAGGGTGGATCACCTATAATGGAATCGATAAGAATTGCTAATGTTATGGCTATCAAATGATACACAATCATTCCTATTTCCTCTTTTGACTTTTTTGAATAGATTCTCTTGTACACCAATAAACTGCTTTACTAATTAACTTACCTAATGCGGTGATGGTACCTGCAAAGTCATGCTGTTCCCCTCTTTGGGTTGCAGCTATTAAAATACTATCTGTGGACGTTCCGGTTGCATAGGTTCCCGTAACAGAATCGATTACTTTTTGATCCTCAAGGGCCCTAACCTTTGCTTCCGTTGCCGTTACCATCCCTTGAATAAAGGCTTCTTCCGTTATTTTTGCGTTAATAAAAATCCATGTATTAATCGTTCCAGGAATAAACTCGGATGAATGGCTTTCACTATGTGTAGCATCCACCGCATTACCAACACCAGCAGTGACAACGACAAAAATGGATAGCCCACCGTGTTCCATCCATTTATAAGACACGTCATCTAAAACAACAGCAGTCATCATCCCTACTGTTTCAAGCGGATCAAAACCTTTTTCACGTAAATAATTCATCATTTCTTCTCGGTGATTACTACAACTGTAACCTTTGTCCACATGACGATTAACAAATGTCTG
Organism: Oceanobacillus sp. FSL K6-0118; assembly: GCF_038006665.1. Classification (NCBI taxonomy): domain Bacteria; kingdom Bacillati; phylum Bacillota; class Bacilli; order Caryophanales; family Bacillaceae; genus Oceanobacillus; species Oceanobacillus sp. FSL K6-0118. The sequence goes on along the minus strand of NZ_JBBOVR010000001.1, from coordinate 962,374 downwards.
ATTCCATCCTAATCCTGATCCAACTACACCAGATGACATGGTTTTTAGGGGAATTGGTGACCGGAGTACTATATGATGTTTACGATGTTGTAGCATGTCAGCAGTAATGTTCACTGCTTCTACTTCTTCCTTTTCCCATTTAGGGAGTAATGTAATTTGTGGAGCTGGTACTCTTGGGTGGGCGAATTTTTTAATATCTGTTTGATACACATCTTGGATTCGATCCTCTTTCAACACTTCATTTGTCTTATTCTGAATATTAATCATCCCTTTTTCAAGCAGCAAAAGACGATCACAATAAAGCCCAGCTAGATTTAAATCGTGGAAAATGGAAATAACCGTAAGCATTCCATCCCTTGTCCATGTTTTCAAAATATCTAATAATTCTTTTTGATAAGAAAGGTCTAGATGGTTCGTCGGCTCATCTAATAATAAAATTTCTGGTTCTTGCGCAAGAGCCTGAGCAAGATTGACCCTTTGACGCTCCCCCCCTGAAAGTTGCCCAAGATTTTTGTTTTGCAAAACATCTACCCCTGTTTGCTTCATTACTTCTTGAACAATTTTCTCATCGGTCTCTGTCCACATTTGAAGAAAACCACTTTGGTGTGCATAGCGCCCTAGAGAAACTGTCTCTTTAACCGTATAAGAAAAGGCATGTTCAGAATGCTGTGGAAGAACAGCAACAATTTTAGCCAATTCCTTTTGCGAATACTGTGATAGTTTCTTATCCTTTATAAAAATACTACCTTCTTTAAAAGGTAGTAATCCACTAATCATTTTAAGTAAAGTCGTTTTTCCACTTCCATTCGGTCCTAAGATGCCAAAGAGCTCCCCTTTAGCAACATGAAAAGATATATCTTTTAAAACCGATTCACTCGAATATCCACCTGATATTTGCTGTACTTCAAGCATTGTAACCCTTCTTTCTATCGTTGTCTCCGTTTGAGAAGTTGTTCAAAAAGTCCGGTGAAAATGACACTTCGCATTTCTTCGTTGGCTTGCTTTTCCGGTACTCACGTATTAACTGCATACGTTCCGTTCCTCAAAGCTAAGCCGCCTCGAACTACTCGGTCCTTTTCATCCTCCTTTTTGAACACGTCGTTTGATTAAAATAACAGCAAACGCTGGAGCGCCAATTAATGCTGTTATGACCCCTATTGGTAATTCCGTCGGGGAAATGATGGTCCTTGCAATCAAATCTGTCAAAATTAGAAAGCCGCTTCCTGTTAACATGGATAATGGAAGTAAGTGCGTATGATCAGGTCCCCATAAGCTCCGAGTTAAATGTGGAATGACTAACCCTACAAAACCAATTGTTCCTGATACGGCAACTGCTGCTCCTGTTAAAATCGATCCAGCCGTTAAAATTACTAGTTTTCTTTTCTTTACATCTACCCCTAGATATTGTGCTCGATCCTCACCGAATGACATCGCATTTAATTCTCTACCATTCGCCATTAATAACACAGAACCTAGTACAAAAAATGGCAAAATAATTTTAATATAATCCCATCCCCGCATGGAGACACTCCCTAAAAGCCAGCCAATAATTTGCTTTAATTCATTACCAGTGAGTGATATCATGAGCGAAATAAAGGCACCTAAAAAGGAACTAAAAATAACACCTGTTAATATAATCGTTTCCACTCTCATCGAACGATCAATTTTACGAGCAAATGTTAAAACGAGAAAAATAGTAATAAAGGCAAAAACAACGCTTAAAAATGGTAAGGTGAATGCTCCAATATATGGCAGGGAAATACCAAAAAAGATGGTGACAACTGCACCCACTGAGGCACCTGAAGAAACCCCTAATGTATAAGGATCTGCTAATGGGTTTCTAAGTAGACCTTGAAAGGCAGCACCAGCAATGGCTAGTGCCGCCCCAACAAGTCCTGCTAAGATGACTCTTGGCAATCGAATATTTAATACAATACTTTGATACATCGGGTCAATATGATCAATAGAATAATGAAAGATTTCTGCACCAATAATTTGAACGATGTCTACTATTGGTACAGAAACCGTACCGATAGATATCCCCAATAATAAAGAAAGAATCGTAAATATAGTTGCTAATGTATAGGCAAGAATCTTATTCTTCGCTAAATATTTCAGGGTAAACTGCTTTCGCAACTTCTTTAACTCCTTCAACAAGTCTTGGGCCTGGACGACTTACAAGATCAGTTTGGACATCAAATACTTGGTCTTCCTTAACTGCAGTGACATCTTCCCAACCTTTTCTTTCCTTCACTTGGTCTATAGCATCTTCTGTATACTCACCATACGTCGTAATGATGACATCAGGATTATAGCCTAACAATGTTTCTTCATCTACTTTAGGCCAACCTTCCTCCTCTATAGCGTTATCTGCATTTATTGTGGCTAATATCTCATCCATAAATGTATTTTTTCCACCTACATAAATTTCTGGCGCAGGGGAAATTTCAAAAATAACAGATTTCTTATCTGCCACTTCTTCTGCTTTTGCTTGAATATCATCAAATTCATTCTTCATATCGGTTATGATTGTTTCCGCTTCTTCCTCGGTACCAGTTACTTGACCAATCATTTGAATCGTATCATATACTTGATTGAAATTTGTTGCATCATTTACAACAAGAACTGGGATACCAGAATCTCTTAATTGTTGAAATCCCTCTTCAGAACTTCCCATACTAGAAGCATGTGCTAATACTAAATCAGGCTCTAAAGATATAATTTTTTCAATATTAAATTCCATTCCACCAATTTTTTCAATATCCGCAACTTCTTCCGGATAATTATCGTTGTCAGATACTCCAACTACCTTATCACCTAAGCCTAATGCAAAGGCAATTTCTGTATTACTTGGAATTAGAGAAACGATTTTTTCAGGCTCTTTCTCAATCGTTACTTCTTGGTCTGTTGCATCCGTAATGGTTACTGGGAATGCTTGATCTCCTGCTTGTTCCGCTTGTTCTGTATTTTCAGCATTATTATCAGTGTTTGCATCCTTTGGTTCTTCACTACCACAACCAGCAATCATTCCAATTGCGAAAAACATTAAAAATAAAAGCGACATTAACTTTTTCATTCTTTACAAATCCCCCTTAGAAAACTTGGCATTCTCCATACTTTTGGATGAATGCCTTAGTTGCACTCATGAAAATCTTTACGGTGGGGCGAGTAATCGGATCCCCAGATGGAAAAGATTTTTATGCTTTCCTAACTGCTAAATACTTTTGTAAAACAAAAAACATCTCTACAGATGAACGTAAAGATGCAGATAATTCCAGATAGTATAATCCTGTCACCACCTTCCTCCCATCCTCGTAGGTACTAGTGCGTTGAATTAGGCAGGTATCCTGGCTCATGATCATTGCTTACTACACCTTCCCATACATAACGTATAGTGGTATTTGTAGTTCGCTCCCATTTACAGTGGCGGGACCGCGTTGGGTTTGCACCAACTTCCCTTTTAAGAGGTTGTTCAAAAAGTCCGGTGAAAATGACACTTCGCATTTCGCATGAATGCTTGCTTTTCCGTTCCTCACGTATTTACTGCATACGTTCCGGTAACGAAAGCTACACCGCCTCGAACTGCGACGCACAGGACGTGCTAGTATCGGCGTTGCAAAAGGACGTTGCGCAGTTAGCCGACCTCGGTCCTTTTCATCTCCCTTTTTGAACACTCACTTTCAGTCTATATTAGACACCTAATTCCATTTCGTATATAATTTTCCATTACTATTTTATCATACTACTAAATACGCAAAATGAAAACAAAGCATACTCTTTTTATAGCAAATCATGCAGAATTATGACATATTAAGATTAATTTTGGAACGTGAATCAAATGGTTCGTATACTTTTTTCTCCAAATATAGAAAACTAATGATAAAATATTACTATTAATAGTTTCTTTACAGAAATAGGAGTGTTTGAATTGAATAAATCTAACTTTGCAAGCACAACCATGGAAACCGTTCAATGGTTCGTTTTCTTACTTGCAAGCTCTGTTGCTATGCCCATTGTAATTGGAGCCATTTACCAGATGGATTTTATCGAAGTATCTGGGTTAATGCAGCGTTCCTTTTTTGCCATAGGCGTTGCTTCTTTACTTCAAGTTTTATTTGGCCATAAACTTCCAATTATGGAGGGTCCAGCGGGAATTTGGATTAGTATTTTTTCTGTCATGGCCGTAACGGGGTTACAAAATGGAAACTCTTTAGCCGATACATTACGTTCATTAGAAACCCTTATGCTCTTAACAGGGCTCTTTTTATTTTTATTCGGTTTCTTAAAACTCGCACAGAAAATCTTACCTGTTTTCACACCGTTAGTTACAGGAACCTTTTTCCTACTATTAACGGTTCAATTAAGTGGTACCTTTTTGGGCGGGATGTTAGGCCTACAAGGGGATTCCAATACCATTCAGTTAACAGAAGCAATCCTTGCATTTATTACCTTCTTTACCATTCTAGGATTATCAACCTTCGCTAAAGGTTGGTTAAGCAGTTATGCAGTTTTCATTGGAATTGTTATTGGTTGGGTAGGCTATGCCATAGTTATCGGAACAGAAAACCATCCGGGAAATGTCTCATGGTTTTCATTCCCTGAACTATTTGCCTTTGGAACACCAATTTTCGATATAAGTCTAATTCCAATCGCCTTTTTTACAGCAGTCATTGTTATTTCTAATACAGTTGCTTCCATTGTGGCAGCCAATCAAATACTAGGTCGACAACCGAAAGACAGTAATACAGAAATAAACAAAGGAACAATGTTTTCTGGTATTAGTCATGGATTAGCTGGAGGGTTTGCCGGAATCGCAAATGTGCCATTAGCTACTACTTCTGGCTTTATGGCTTTAACCGGTCAAAAACGTAGGAAACCTTTTGTTTACGCTACGATACTGTTAATTATCTTTACGTTTTTCCCACCGGTCATTTCACTTATATCTAGCCTTCCGGGTCCGATTGCGAATGCAGCAATAATGGCCTCTTTCGTTCAATTAGTTGGGTTAGCAGTGAAAAATTTAACATCAGTAAAATTGGACTCAAGAAAAATAACTATACTTGGGGTCTCCTATTTAATCGGAATGGGAATTATGTTCTTACCAACTGAAGTATTTGCTGATTTACCAATGATCGTGCAAAACGTAATGGGTAACGGATTAATTGTCGGAACAGGTTTAGTCATCATTATTGAACAACTATGGAGAACGAAAAATAACGTGGATTAACATTTAGAATCCGCATTGCGTGAATGGGATATCAGTATTTAAAGAGAAATCCGAACTAACTCAAATTCTAATGGAAGATTTTTGATCATAGTTCGGATTTTTTCAGACTAATATTTTTTTTCTAGCTTCTCCATCATTTTATAGATACTTCTTTCATCGCTTCATTTACCTGTATATTAGCTTTTTCACTAATTATTTCTGTTAACTTATCTTTCATTTCATCTGACATGACAACACAACTTGTTGATCTGAACCTACCCTTTACCTTTAATTCATACCCGTTATTCACTTCCTTATTAAATCCATAAAATCTATGATTCATATCAATCGGAATGAATTGAACATCTTTTATTTTATTCCAGGAAATAAACCGGTTTCCTGATAATATGCCGTCATCCACGATTGCGAATAAATTCAAAATATCATCGGAGTATGTCAAAGGAAGTAAAAACATGACATTTAACAGCCAATTTATACTATCTTCTTCTCGGAAAAAAAATAATAAGAAAAACATGGTAACAATAAAAAGAAGCAAACAAGAATAGAAAATAATTCCTCTTTTTTGCCGAGAAAATATTGGATGATAAATTAGCTTATCTGGATGTTTTCGAATCCCTAATAGTTCCTTTTCCGATATAGGTAAAACAACGTGATGACCTAATCGAAATAACACTTGAACAAATTGATAAATATAGTATCCGATTGCTAGAAAAAATATCAGTTCTAAAAATAAGACCAAGTGACGTTCCTCCTTTATTACAGAATAATACTTGTTACCATCCTTACGGGTTTCATGAAGAAAAGTTTCAGTTATTTGATCATTTTTCTAGGCTTTGGCCCATATTTCTTACCTACCATAACTATAAAAGGTGTTCCAATGATGGTCGGTAAAAACCAGAAAATAAGAACAGGAAATTCATTTAAGTATGGAATCTTATGTATATTAACTACTAACGTTGCTGTAACTATTCCAATATAAGAACCTAGCATTCCACCTAAATGTATCGATAACCATTTTTTCGATTTCTTCTTTTTAACAGACAGGAAACCCATTAAAGCTAAACTATAAGAAAACAAAGCAATGTAGAATAGATACTGGCTCTCTTCCCAGTTTATTATAGACATGAAAATAGCTGTTAAAAATACACCGATGTAGGACAAATGATAAATTTGTCCAAATCTCGTATGTTTTCCTCTTCTTTTTTTAGCAATCATGGCGAATACACCCGTTATTAAACAAAGAATACCAGTTAGAATATGGATGACTAGTAAAGTATCCATCATGCACATCACTTCCGATCATCTCTTTTTAAGGTGCAAATGATTATTTTAAACAATCATATCCTCCCTTATCTAACTTCCCAGTATTAATCTTGATTAATATGTTTTAAATTCCAATGGAAGGCAAGCCTAATCAGAAAACCAAAATGAAACCTTACAACTATCTCTTTGTTTTTGCTCATTTCATTCATCCCATTCATATAATTCTTTATTCACTCTCCACTAACAACATTCTAAACTTATTCGTCATCTTAGGAGAAGTATGATACACAACATCATCTGCTATGTAAACGAACGTGCTTACTTCATCTTCCTTTCCTAACCATAAATGCAAACCATGAGTTGGGAATTCACCGTTAGATGACTTATATTCAACCATTACATCATACTCAGGTTCAGAAACAACCTTCTCTCCCGGCTGCTCTACTGCAGTTCGAATAGCCGTTTCAAAGATATTCAAAGATTTTTGATCCTTAAACGAATATATAATATCCTCGTTCATACCACCTAACCCTTTTGATTCTGAGACCTTAACTTCTACAACTTTTTCATCTAATAAAGTCATCGTCTCATCATGTTGTGAGCTGCATCCCATTAATGATAAAAAGGATATAAAAATGATTGAAAAGATTGGCTTCAACATGCTTCCCCCTTAGAATCCATAATATTGCTTTGTGTTATTTAATACTTTTTCTGCAACTTCTATTTCTGAAAGACTTTTTAATCTTGCTATAGTGGATATAGATTGTTTGATCATAGTTGGCTCTGTTTTCTTATCTACGAATGGGCCTTCGAATTTCCAAGGACCATCTGTCTCCACCATCATTTGATCAATGGGATAAATTTGAACTAGCCTCTGAATTTTTTCTTTATATACGACCTCTGGAGTAACGGAGATATAGTAGCCATTTTCAATCATTCTAGCAATAGTAGCTTCATCCCCTTTAAACCAATGAAAATGTGCTTTGGTTACAGAATACTTCTCTAAAAGATCACAAACAATCGGAGCGTCGTCGTAAACAGCATGTATAACCATTGGCTTATCCCACTCTTTTGCCAGTTTAACAAATACTTCAAGCAATTCAGCATATAACTGAAATTCTTTTTCGGAAACTTTTCCTTCCTTACTCAAGTAATATGGCAGGCCTACCTCACCAATTGCAATCATTACATCTTTATGCTTCTTCATCCATTTAATTAAGCTCTCCAATTCTTGCTCATTTGGTGGCCGTTGCTCTGGATGAAACCCAAATGCAGCTTTCACTTTCCGATTATTCAAAGATAACTGGAGATTTTTCTTACATGAGTTAAGATTAGTAGATACGGATACCAATGCCTCTAAAAACTCTAGATTAAGTATTTGATTTATTTCATATTGATTATAGAAATCTAAGTGAATATGAGCATCGATGATCTTCAAACGTTTCACTTCCTATTTTCCATATTGTACCTATTATAATACTTTTTGGAATACTATTTACAATAGTTATAAAATAAGTAATATACATATAAGAGAATTTAATAGTTAAAGGAGACAAATATGAAGAACAACAAAAAGGGGTTTATATGGTCAAGGTTATTTGCCTTTCTCGCATTTATATTCTTATTAATTACGATTTACGGAAACTGGTTAGAACATAAGGAATTCATGGAAGAAGCAAATAACAACATCGTTGAAGTGAAGGTCATACGAAAATTTGCAGTAGTTAATCTTTTAGAGGGGCCAGAATTTTCCATTCAAATAGAAGCAATCCCTGAAAGCCATGTTCCCACAAAATACAATTCCTCCATGATAAGAGTAAGTCAGGATTTTTTTGAAAGAGCAGAGGTTGGCGATTCCATTGCTGGCTTTGAAGCGGATGGGGAGTTTTATTTAGAAAGCCATTTAAAAGAAGAGATTCATATATTTTACATTTTATTAATGATCTTTAGCCTTTATCCAGCTGGCTATATTCTATATTGGATGATGAAAATTAAGCCCATTCGAGAAGGATTCGGGATAATAGCTAAAGTATTACACTTAGAAAAGGTTGGAAATTTTATAATAACCTTTGTTATATTTGGAGGAATCGTTGCAACTTTGTTTTACTTCTCCTTTACTGAAGGAAAAGATGCATTGGAAAATGGCTACGAAAGATTTTTCGGAGACAATCATGCAGAAGCTAATGCACTTATATTGGATAAAGATGTTGATTTAAATTCGTCTTTACATGGAGACCATGAATATTACATTTCGTTAATGTATCGACCAGCTAATCAGGATGAAAGCATATTTATCGCTAAGGGAGTTACTTGGCCCACTTATAACAGATATACAGATTCTATACCAATCATTTATAACGTGGATAACCCGTACCAAGTTTTCGTTAAAGACATAACCTTTTGGGATATCGTGGAAATAATGATGACGGATACTGTCCTTATAGGCACTATTGCTATAATATTGGGTATTTTATTAAGTCTTATCCCCTATTTTTTATGGAGAAAAAAGAAATACGGGCATTATTAGATTAAACGCATAGCCTATTGTATCATGAAATCGAGTAGGAGGAGGCGACTAACCTCCGACCTCTCACACCACCGTACGTACGGTTCCGTATACGGCGGTTTCATTTAAGTCCAACGTAATGTTTGATATCGATAATATAGACTCTTCAGCCCTTGGTTTGACCAGTATCGGTCACCAAGGGCTTTATGCAAGATTGGGCTATTGGCTATTCGCCAATAGGCTTTCCTTGTGTTTGCCCATTCCCACGCTTTTCCCTTATTGATTCCTTGTTTCATTAAGTTCTTATACTTTGTTTTGACTTTCTTCCACTCCTTCCAACGTATCATTCGCAGCCTTCTTCGAATCCAGCTATCTAGACCTTTAAATATAGAAGGTGTATCTGCCAGTTGATAATAACCAAGCCAGCCCACTAGGTATCGATTTAACTTCTCAATCCTATCCTTCATGTTCATAGACTTCCTTCTAGAAGTTAGTTCTCTAATACGTTGTTTGAAACGTTGGACACTTTCTTTAGAAACCCGAATCTTCGGTTTTTCCTTATGGACAGTGAAAGAAAAGCCAAGGAATTTGCGTTTCCATGGACGGTCTACTGCACTTTTCTGTTCATTTACTTTTAATTTAAGTTTTCCTTCGATGAATTTAGTAATACTTTTCATCACTCGCAAACCGGCTCTTTTGGAGCGTACATAGATATTACAATCGTCCGCATAGCGGACGAAATGAAGTCCTCTTTTCTCCAGTTCCTTGTCTAACTCATCTAGGACAATATTTGAAAGTAGTGGACTTAATGGGCCACCTTGCGGCGCTCCTTCTGTGTTTGGACGCACTATCCCGTCCTCCATTACACCTGCTTGTAGATATCTGCGAATTAGTTTAAGCACTCTGGAATCATTAATCCTTTGGCTCAATGTACGCATTAATCTATCGTGATTAACTTTATCAAAGAATTTCTCTAAATCCATGTCGACGACCCAACGATATCCTTGTTTAATATAGTTTCTTGCTTCTCTTACAGCGTCATGACCTCGCCTTTTAGGACGAAATCCATAGCTATGTTGAGAGAATGTTGGGTCATAAATATCTGTTAGGACTTGTGCAATTGCTTGTTGGAGGAATCGGTCCATCACAGTAGGAATCCCCAACTTCCTCTTCCCGCCGTTTGGTTTCGGGATTTCGACACGACGAACGGGTTGAGGATAGTAGGTTCCCTTTTCGAGTTGTCCTCGAATGGTAGTCCAGTGTTCCAAGATATGCGCTCGTAGGTTTTGTACGGGCATTTCATCTACACCGTGACTTCCTTTATTTCCTTCTACGCGTGTTAGCGCTTGTATTAAGTTTTCCCGTGATAGTATTCTCTCCAACATGGTATCTAACTCCTACGTGAATTGTCCGTCCTTCTTGTGTGGCAACTACTTTCAGCCCTTCTAATGTCCCCCACGGATTCACCGTTTCCTCCATTAGGAAGGAATAAATGTTTCTGCTTCATTAAGTGTTGCGTACGTAAAGTGGCAATTCTCCTTAAATGATTCAGCCCTTCCTAGATATTCTAGAAGTATCTAGTACTATGGCTTCTGCTGATTTCTGATAGTTCAGCGAACATTCGCATGTTCGGTTACGCAATGTGTTGCGCATTTCTAACAGACCTCCCCGGGTAAGGATGCAATCTTTCCTTCCACCTATCTGCTTCATTTACTCTGTATCACCTTCGACAGAAAGGACTTTGTTTTGTTTTGCAAACTCATCCAATGATACCTAGCCTTATATGAAGTTTGTGTTCCTCAGACCGGAAGTTTGCCGCCCGCTTCCTTCAGATTCCGCGTCACCACGGACACCCTTGCGTTGAGCTAACCGCTACTTCTGTCTTCACGGCTCGGGACTTTCACCCTAGAGATTGCACCCATGCCGGGCGCACAAATATTGTCGACATTTCCCGGGAAATGTCGACATTGGAATAAAAAAAGGTATTAGCTTTTATATCAGCTAACACCTTTTTTTATTCTTTATTGATTTCCTTTTTTAACCCATTCTGCAATAGTTACCGTACGCTTCGCTTGATGTTTAACAGCAGCTTCTACATCTTCCACCATTTTACCATCTTGATCGACTGTTACGCTTGTTCCGTATGGATTACCACCAGCACCAAACAATACAGGATCTGTATATCCAGGTGTCGCTATAATAGCTCCCCAATGCATCATAGAAGTGTAAAGAGATAGCAAGGTTGCTTCTTGACCACCATGTGGGTTCTGTGCAGAAGTCATCGCACTTACCACTTTATTTACTGTCTTCCCGTTTGCCCAAAGTCCGCCTTGAAGATCAATGAATTGTTTCATTTGAGATGCCATATTTCCAAATCGTGTAGGTACACTAAAGATGATTGCATCTGCCCATTCCAAGTCTTCTGAAGTTGCTACTGGCACATCTTTTGTAGCTTCTACTGTAGCTTTCCAACCTTCATTTGCTTCCACTACAGAATCTGGTGCTAACTCTTCAACTTTTAATAAACGAACTTCTGCACCTGTTGCTTCTGCTTCCTCTTTAGCCCATTTCGCCATTTGAAAGTTTGTTCCACCCATTGAATAAAATACTACTGCTAACTTAACATTTGACATATTTTCCATCTCCTTATCATTTTTTCTGAGAAATTTATCTAAAAATCCCATATTTACACCATCCTACCTATAATCAGATACGCTTTCGTTATCTTTAATTAACATATTATCATTTCATAAATACTTAATTCAACATATATGCTCATAAAAGAAGATTTCCATTAGTGGGGATTTATTCCTTCACTCCCACTGATGGTTATCGGACCTTTACAGGCAATAAGACTCCTACCTACCTTCTTTGTTTCCTCAGAAGCTTGAGGTGGGAGTATTCTTTCGATCCCCAACTCAAATATTCGTAGTGGAGAGCTCAAAGACTTTTCTTATTCTGTAGCTGCTTACGAAACTGGATAAGCCTAACCAATTTAATTGACGTACAAATTATTCTTGACCAGGGAAATAAATACCGATATAGTTATATACATAACTATATAACCATATTATCGTAAACAATAAGAAGGAATAGTAGGCGATAATCTTGAGAAAAACGTTTAATCAAGACAAACCAATTTATTTACAAGTGCGTGAACAAATTGAAGATCAAATTCTGAAACATCAACTAAAAGAAGGAGAACAAGCACCTTCAACCAATCAACTCGTTAACTTTTACAAAATTAACCACGTTACCGTATCAAAAGGTGTGAACCAGTTAGTTGATGAAGGTATTCTTTATAAAAAGAGAGGAATCGGTATGTTTGTAGCAGAAGGAGCGAGAGAAATGCTTATCCAAAAACGAAAAGAATCTTTTATGGAAGATTATGTGGTGAAGTTAGTTCATGAAGCGAATAAATTGGAAATCACAGAAAATGAAATCATTCAATTTATAAAAAATGTAAAGGAGCGTGAGGCGGAATGAATATAAAAGTGGATCAATTAAGTTTACATTTTGAAAATCATAAGGCATTGGAGGATATAACATTTGAAATAAATGAAAAGAAATTATACGGATTACTTGGTCGAAATGGTGCAGGTAAAACATCTCTTCTATCTATTATTGCTTCCTTTCGTGAACCAACATCGGGATCGGTTACAATCAATGGGGAAGTTCCTTTTGAAAATGCCAAAATCATGCAGCATGTTGCCTTTCTTTATGATAAGGATTATAAAGATGAATCAGACAATATAAAAGAGTTGTTACAAGGTATACAGCGATACCGACCTAATTTTGATATGCAATATGCAGAGTATTTAATCCAACAATTTAAACTTGATACGAAAAAGCCTATTAACAAGTTTTCCAAAGGTATGCAATCTGCTGTTAATGTCGTCGTCGGGTTAGCAAGTAGAACTCCAATAACGATATTTGATGAAGTCTACCTTGGTATGGATGCTCCGGCAAGAGATATCTTTTATAAGGAATTATTAAAAGACCAGGAAAATCATCCAAGAATTATTATCCTATCTACACACCTTGTCTCTGAAATGGATTACTTATTTGATGAAGTGATTTTCATAAACAAAGGAAAAATTTTATTACAAGAGGATTATGACTCACTCCTTTCAAAAGGGGCTACGATTACCGGAGATAGGGATTTAGTGGAGACATTTGTCCAATCGAAAATGCAACTTAACGAAGAACAATTAGGTCATACAAAGTCCGTCATGATATATGGTGAACTAACTAACCAGGAGAGAAAAATGGCAATGGAACAAGGTCTTGAAGTTGGACCAATATCCCTGCAAGATTTGTTCATTCATTTAACAGAGGAGGAAAACATCGATGAAAAACTTTCCTAAAGTGGCACGTGACATGTTTTGGGCGCAAATGATATGGACATTCGGATTTTTAGGTGTCATGTTTATCATTAACATTGTTAAAATCGTAATTAATCTTGTCCGGGGAACTGAAGCGGACGGCTATTATGCATCCGTGTTAATTGCTTCTAATATTTTTATGATTATCATTGGACTGCTAGCCATATACTTTCTTCCTTATTATGTAGAAAACGGGGTTACTAGAAAGGATTATTTTAAAGGGGCGCTTCTCGCTTCCGTTGGATTATCTCTTGCAATTCCGATTATCACAGCAATTATATCTATAGTTGAACAGTTTATTGTAACGACTTTACTAAACATAAACTTCCGTGGAATAGATATTATTAATGAAGTTGTATCGGATGTAGATGGTAATATTATTGGGGATTTGGTGCTGTCTGTTATTTTAACCCCATATGTAGATCCCGGAAGTAACTGGATTTTGGCTATAGGTGTTTTCAGTTTGCAACTCTTTATCTTTTACCTAATTGGTTGGTTCATTAGTGCAAGTTTCTACCGATTTGGTACCGTTACTGGTCTACTGTTTATTCTAGTAGCTATTATGATTAACTTGTTAAAAGATTATTTCCTTAGAATTTCACTAGGTTTACCTTTGTCTGATCGCTTTTCAACGTTGGACTCTCTTCCACAAGGGGTGACCGTCCTAGGATTATTGTTATTAATTGTTTTCACCGTCTGGATCATTCGTTTATTGACGAGAAAAGTTGCGATTAAAATGTAAGTCTTATTAGAAAAACAAATAGGAGCAACGAATACGTTGCTCCTTATTATTTGAACTTCTACCCTTTGATGGAAAACGTAATACAGCGTTTATTCCATTATATTACTACACAGAACAGACCCTAACTCCGCACAAAAATGATGAACGAAATCAGGGTCAGTCTATTAGAAATATAAAAAGTAAATAACAATTACTAAAATAATTCGATAAATCGCAAACGGAACTAATTTAACTTTATTAATTAATTTTAAGAAAAAGCGAATGGATACTAAGGCGAACACAAATGCACTAATAAACCCAACGATGAAAAATGGTAATGCCTCCAGTGTAAAGTATTCCCAGTTTTTTAATAATGACAAGAAACTTGCTCCAGCCATAATCGGAACAGCCATAATAAAAGTAAAATCAGATGCCGTACGGTGATTCATACCTAATAATACCCCACCAGAAATCGTTGCACCTGATCTAGAAAATCCAGGCCACAATGATAAACATTGAATCAACCCTACTGAAAAGGCTTGCTTATAACTAATTTGATCGACGGAAACGACCTTTGGATTTTTAGAACGAAATAAATCCGCTACAATCATAAAAATCGCACCGATAAGTAAACCAACTAAAACCGTTTTCGTCGTAAATAAATACTCATCAATGTAATCTTCAAATAGTAATCCAAAAATTCCTGCAGGTAACAAACCAACTATAATGTGTGTAAGTTTTAAATGTGGACCACTTTTAGCCTGTTCTTTTTTATTAAAAACCCGATTGAGTCCAAGTAAATCAATAAATCTATCTTTAAATACAACCACCACGGCTAAAATGGAACCGAGCTGGATAACAATTTTAAATGTATTAGCTGCATATTTCCCTAAAAAATCGGTAGACTTTAACCACATATCATCCACTAAAATCATATGACCGGTAGAGGACACTGGGGCAAATTCTGTTAATCCTTCCACCAACCCAAGTATGATGGCTTTTAGTAGTTCAATAAATTCCATGTTTAATCTCCTTACCTACATGTTTAATTCTTTAAATGCATGTTTCATAGTAAACGTTTATTCTAGTTTTGTAAATACCCTCTTCTTATACAATCTAAGTTACCAAATAGATTCCCTAAATTGTCTACCCGCTGCTTGCCTTCTATATGTTACTCAAATTAAGGTGCTCTCCAACGGGAGTAGCACCTTCATCCTCTACTTATTTTTTACTTCATTTGTCAATTCAATAAATTCCTCAACATCTTTTGCTGCTAGCTGAATTCCTGCTTCCCAGAAATCCCGTTTGGTTAGGTCAACACCCAAATGTTTTTCCGCCAAATCTTCCACCTTCATCGATCCTGTATCCCTTAATAAGGCGATATATTTATCCTCAAATCCTTCTGGTTGTTCTAAGTATTTCGCATAAATTCCCAAACTAAATAGATAACCAAATGTATACGGAAAATTGTAAAAAGGTACGTCATCAATAAAGAAGTGAAGCTTACTACACCAAAAATGGGGATGATAACTTGATAAACGATCACCATACGCTTCTTTTTGTGCTTGAACCATTAATTCATTTAGTCTTTTTTCAGAAACAATTCCTTTGGAGCGCTCCTCATAGAACGCATTTTCAAACAGGAACCTAGCATGGATATTCAAAAACATTGCCGTAGCATTTTCTAACTTAGAATTTAACAGGGAAATCTTTTCTACATCATTTTTGGCATTCTTTATCGTCGCATTCCCAATGATGGTTTCCGCAAATGTACTTGCCGTTTCTGCCACATTCATCGCATATTGACGATTTAAACTTGGAATATCCTTCATGACATCACTGTGGAAGGCATGTCCTAATTCATGAGCAAGGGTGCTCGTATCTGCTGGAGTCCCTGAGAATGTCATAAAAATCCGAGACTCTTCAAACTCTGGAAGACTCGTGCAATAACCTCCAGGACGTTTATTTGGCCTATCCTCTGCTTCTACCCAACGGCTTTCTAAAGCATGTTTCGCAAAACGAGATAGCTTAGGACCAAAGGATGCAAAGTTAGTAATAACAAACTCACATGCCTCATCATACGTAAAACGAGTTGGTTTCGCATCTTCAAGCGTAACCGGTGCATCCACATCCTGCCATCCTAATTTGTCCATCCCGAACAGAGTTGCCTTTTGGTTTAAAAAGTCGAGGAACGGTTGTTTATTATTAGCAACAGCAGACCACATCGCGTCTAAGGTTTCTTTAGACATCCGATTATACTCTAATGGCTCCTCTAGATGATCCTTTCGCCCATGTGCTTTTTGTAACGTTATTCGATAACCATCCAAATGATTAATCGTATCCGCAAAAATTGGAGCATACTTCGTCCAAGCAAGTTCCCATTCCTCGAAAATCTGCTTTCTTACTTGAGGATCGGGATCTGCATACATTCGATTCATAGCTTGTCCAACAGATAATTCCGTTACTTTTCCATCTTCATCTTTATAGGGAATTGTCATAATAGACACGGCCGTATCATAAAGACGACTCCAAGCTGCTAAACCATCTTTATTTAATTCAGCAATAATTTTTTCCTCTTCTTCTGATAAAAGGCGTTTTCCTTCATCACGCATTTCATTTAAGGTAAAGGATATTTCCTTTAACTCTTTATCATTCAAAAGCTTCTGCCAATCCTCATCTGAAATGTTTACCAGTTTTTTAGTAAAGGTTGTTGATAACTTTTGCACTTCACTAAACAAATCCATGATTTGTCCCATTACCACATTAGCATGTTCATCATCCATGTATGCGTCATGTGTCATTTGTACAAAGGTAGAAGATTGACCTAATCCCTTAGCAATCTTTTCACGTTTATTTAAAATATTTTTAAAGGTTGTAACGGACGGATCTTCTTGAAAATCCCAATCCCTTAATAACGTTTGATAAGCTTGAATATCTGTTTCAACCGATTTTATTTTTTTCTGCAATTCTTCTGATTTCGTACCACCAGGAAAAATACTTTCCAAATCCCATGTATCTGCGTATTTCATTTTTTCCTCTCCTTTCGTTTTATACCTTTGCCAGTTCATAAATAGCCTGTGCATAAATAGCTGTTGCTTTTAATAAATCATCCACGATGGCGTATTCATCTTTTTGGTGCATCACATCTTCACGTCCAGGAAATAATGCACCAAAGGCAACACCATGATCCAAGGCACGTGAATAAGTTCCTCCACCAATAGCAAGAAGTTCTGCTTTTTCCCCTGTTTGTTCCTCGTATACCCTCTGTAATGTTTGAATAAGTGGATCATCCTTCTTCACATAAGTTGGCTTAGAATCTGTAAAGTTTTCCATTTTTAGTTCATTTTTCTTTAAGGTTTCTTCTATTTTCGCTTTTCCTTTTTCTATATCAAATGTTACAGGATAGCGCATATTTAATCCAATATGGCCGCCCTTTTCTTTTGTATAATTCATGATTCCAACATTGATGGTTAACTCTCCCGATTCTTCATCTTGATAAGAAATGCCAAAAACTTCCCCACGCGATTGATTAAAGAAGGAAGAAATAGTTTCTACAAACTTTTTCCCTTGTGCGTCCAATCCTAAGCTTCGTAAAAATTTAGCCAAGAAAATACCAGCATTTTTCCCATTTCGTGGTTCAGCACCATGCGCACTTTTACCAACTAATGTCAAAGTGAGTTCATTCCCATTTGCAGAAACGTCTCCTTCTAACTCCCACTCCCTGAGATAGTTTCGATATTCCTGATCGATTTTTCCTAAATCAGAGTTCATTTGTACATGAACCTCTGCAAAATCTGGCACCATATTGTATCTACGGCCGGATTGAAATGATAGCAATTTAAAGTCGGCATTTGGAGTACTAGTACCGATATCTTGGACAATGTCATAATCAGAAATTCCCTTTTCCGCAAATATGATAGGAAAATCCGCATCAGGCACAAAGCCCATATCTGGCATTTCTTCTTCTGCAAAATAATGTTCCACACATCTCCAGTCACTTTCCTCATCTGTTCCAACAATTAAACGAACTCTTTTGTCCAGTGGCAGACCTAATTCTTTTACAATTTTCATTCCATAATATGCTGCAATCGTTGGTCCTTTATCATCACTAGAGCCTCGCGCATAAATCTTTCCATCTTTTATCACTGCACCATACGGATCGACACTCCAGCCATCTCCTTCTGGTACCACATCAACATGCCCTAAAATACCAATAAGTTTATCTCCTTGTCCCATTTCAAGATGACCTGCCAAATTGCCAACATTCTTTGTGATAAATCCATCTTTATTCCCCATATTCAGCATATATTCCAAAGCATCCTTAATCCCTTGCCCTAAAGGTGCTTCAGGGTTTTTATCGTTTTCATTCAACACACTTTTGATTCGTAAAAGTCCTTGTAAATCCTTTATAAAATCTTCTTTTCTTTTCAGCACTTCTTCCATCCAATTGATATGATTCATTTATCGTTCACTCCTTTGTTTCGACATTCAACTCCATTAGTTAAGTTTACCAAAAACAATGTTATTATAAGAGTTTACAATCTTCACTACTTTTTGTTAGAGAATAAGTTAAGTCATTCCGACCGTATCATTTATCAAGTTTCAGAACGTTGGTTATACTAAAATTATATATCAAAATAAGTTGAGGTAATGATAGTGAAATGGATAAAAAAACTATTCAAACTAGGAATCGCCCTTGTCATTCTTTTTGTAATAGCAATCGGTTTAATAGGTTACTTTCAATACAAAGAAGCTATTTCCGAAATACCTATCTCAGAAAAAGTAGAATCGGTTAAAAAAGTTGACAGCTTTGTACCATTGGGTGAAATTTCTCCTGATTTCACAGATGCGGTTGTCGCTGTAGAGGATCATCGTTTCTATGAACATGGTGCCTTTGATTTTATTTCACTCGTTCGCGCAGCCCTTGTCAATTTAAAAGCAAAGGAAATTAAAGAGGGTGGTAGCTCATTAACACAGCAAGTTGCTAAGAATCTTTACTTTAGTAATGAACAACATTTTATCCGTAAAGTAGCGGAACTTTTTGTTGCTTTTGACCTAGAAAGAATCTATAGCAAGGATGATATTTTAGAACTATACGTTAATATCATCTATTATGGAGAAGGTAATTACGGAATAAAAGAAGCAAGTACCTACTATTTTGGTAAATTACCTGTTGAACTTGATTATGATGAAGCAACTTTCTTGGCAGGTTTACCACAATCACCTAGTGTGTACGGTGCCAATATTAATTTGGCGAAACGGAGACAATCGGAAGTAATGGAGGCATTGTCTAATTATCGAATGGGAAAATAAGTGTTTCGTAAAAATACACTCATAATTTACTTCATTATAGTAGATAGTAAACATATCCTAACGCTTACAGGAGGATTTAAATGAATGGTGAAATGAATGCAAAGCTAACCTCTGCCGAAATTGCTTCACTTTGGACTGGGTACATGAATGATAGCATGGAAAAATGTATTTTAGGATTTATGCTAAAGCATATAGAAGATCCAGATATAAAACCTGTTGTTCAATATGCTTATGATATATCATCGAGTCATTTAAAACAGCTAGTTACCATTTTTAATAAAGAAGAATATGCTCTTCCTAATGGTTTTACCGAAGAAAAGGACGTTAACATGGATGCTCCTTGGCTCTATACTGGTTTATTTTGTTTAAGCTACGTGAACCATATGGCAAAAGTGGGCATGAAGGCTTATAGTGATTTTATTTCCTTGAGTTATAGAAAGGACATACGTAATTATTTTATAAAGGCATTATCAGAAATCACTACTCTCTTCGAACAATCGATTGATACTAGTCTTTTAAAAGGATTAAATGCTAGACATCCGTATATTCAAGTTCCAAAAGAAGTTGACTACATCGATAGTAAGAAGTATTTTAGTGGGTTAAATCCTTTTAGTGAAAAAAGGCCTCTAAATGCTGTTGAAATTACTTATTTGTATCAAAATGTTACAACTAACTCCGTAGGTATGAAACTATGCCTTTCTTTTGCTCAAACGTCGCCATTAAAAGAAGTACAGGATTTTATGATACGAGGAAGAGATATTTCGAAAAAACACATTAAGATTTTTGTAGATACATTAATGAAGGACGATATTGAAGCAGCACAGGTACCTGATGTAGGAATCAGCGACTCAACAACGCAAACATTCTCAGACAGATTAACGATGTTTCAAATGTCTCTTCTCATGTCTTCCGGAATAGGAAATTACGTCACTTCTACAGCCAAAAGCCAACGCAGTGACTTAGTGGTAAACTATGAACGTTTGTCCCTAGAAGTGTCTCGCTTTGCCAAAAGTGGAGCCGACATCATGATTGCAAACAATTGGTTAGAACAACCACCAGGAACTAAAAATAGAAATAAATTAGCAACCGACAAAGAATAAGGCTGTATCCATGATCAGTCTTATTTTTTGTTTAAATATGATGAGAACTTGCGTCTGGCCTCTAATATAAACGTCGAGTGCTGATATAATACCAGCTTTTGCTGATATCCCTCGCCGTGTGCTGATATAGTATCAAATTTTACTGATATCTCACGCCGTGTGCTGATATAGCTCCTACTTTTACTGATATCTCACGCCCGTGCTGATATAGCTCCTACTTTTACTGATATCTCTACCGAATACTGATATAGCTCCAACTTTTGCTGATATCCCATGCCATGTGCTGATATGGCTTCAACTTTTACTGATATCTCACGCCCGAGCGCTGATATAGCTCCAATTTTTGCTGATATCCCATGCCATGTGCTGATATAGCTTCAACTTTTACTGATATCTCACGCCCGAGCGCTGATATAGCTCCAATTTTTGCTGATATCCCATGCCATGTGCTGATATAGCTTCAACTTTTACTGATATCTCACGCCCGGGTGCTGATAAAACGCCCTCTCTATCTATGCGTAATATTAAACGCAGAAATCTTAGAGAACATTCACCCATTTGTCTAATGAATGACCATTCAAGATTAGAAATACTAGAGACCAAAAAGAGGTTGGAACATAACGAAATGTTTAACTCAAAAGACGAACAATCCCGCAGAATTTCCGGAGCAGTTTATCCACTCCAAACTTCTGCAAAGTTCGGATTTCCCTTTTGATAAACATTTTTGTCCCAACCTCTTTATTCTAATCATTAGCTAATATGCATCTTTGAAGTTTTTCCTCAACAAGTAACTACCATCAAAATTGGATACTTTTTATTATAAAGCAACAACTTATATAAACCTTTTTAGTCTTGATTAAACCAAAGTGGATCATTGTTATCAACTTCACCGTTATAATTGATTAGAATCTCGTCCCCTGCTTTTATATCTGTGTAAGCATAAAAATTAAATGTGTGGTTGTCAAAGTTAATCTCATAAGTTGCATTTGGTTCATAAGAATGGTTAAACAACATTCCATAACCAAGAAGGATAGCAGTGTGATTGATCCCATACTCAAAGGCGTAATCAGCTAGCAACGTTTTCTCAATGTGTTGATGCTGATCGTTTGGATAAGCGATAACAGGTGCTTCATGTAATAGCTCTCCTTTTTTGAAATCACATGTAGCAAATACCCCTCTATTAAATTCTCCATCACTTAGCGGAGATGTCTTTACTTCAATCATGTTGTTCACCTACTCACTTTTAAAATATTCTCTCCAACTGTAACATTAATTTCAACAAGAAGCACTCTTTATCTTTATTTGGATTGATTTCGTTCATCATGCAAATTTATCCACTCTGCATGCGTACTTGATAATTACTTTCATTTCTTTATTAGATTAGGCGTGATTATTAACGTTGCGTATTTAACTACAAATCACCTAATGCAACAATTTCTCCGTTTGATCCATTCACTCCATATTCACAGTCAATCTTTCCGCAAAGAACATACTGCTCGCAATCAAAGTCATAAACATAATAGGGATTTATTTCGAATTTATCTTTTATTTTCTCATACGCTTCTTCTCTTGTTATAGTAACCTCTTCTGGTGGGGAAAAATGATCAAACATCTCCAGCATCGGTTTGTTATCCACATAATTTACTGCTTGGAATGATTTTGGATCAATGATGATGACAAGTTTTCTTTTAAACACACGGTTAGTCTGATTACTCATTCTTAATATGGCGTTTATATATCCGTTTTCACGATGAAGTGTTTTAAGAATCCATTTTCCTGTATCTTTTGGATAGTCTTGTCGCAATAATTCCCGTACTGTTAATAGGCATTTCTCTTTTTCCACCTTTGTAATTGGAAAAGAATCAGGAGACGGCTCCAAGGTAAAGGCTTGTTCTACCGTGGCTTCCTCCAACCAATGAACCTCTTTCCGATCAAAAGGTTTATCAACCGGTTCATCCCAATGAATGGTTTCTCCTATTTTTTGATACGACCTTACATCTTCAATAAATTCAAAGGATATTAAAGATGTATTCTCATTTGCAACATAGACCTCTTCAACGGCATAAACAGGAAATAACTTCTCCTGTTCAAATGAAGGAAATTCAACCAATTTCAGTTGTTCCTTTGCTAGATGTTCGACACTTTCAAAAGTAAGTGTATATTTTTCAGCCTTTACCATTTCTTTAGAAGGAAATTGACCAAGTACGGAGAAAAAGGTTAACCTACCTTCATTATCTAATTTAATTTCAATGGACCCTGAAGGTGATACTGCGATACCATCCATACATTCATTGAAAAGAAGTCTGCCTTCCTCTTCTTTATGTAACTGAAATTGTTTACCATAGGTTAATCCGGTTTCCCGCTCAATCCATTTTATCATGTCGTTTCTATCCAAGCCTGCGAATGTAACCCCATTATTTACGTACGTCTTACCCATGACAAAGATAACACTTTCGTATTTTCGAGTAGTTACATTTATATCAATTACCGCTGTACCTTCTGGATTGGAATCATCATCTTCAGGTACGGTGACATGGTTTGGAAACCACTCCATCGATAATGTGTAAATCGTCTCATTAAAAATATTTACATTTCTTCTGAGACTATGTCTTTGTAAGAAGTAATTATCTAGGCCGAATTTCGTTTTCGTTAGATTAACTAATTCTGTTATTCTTCTATCCATCATTTTTTCTCCACACCTTTTAGTATAGCTTAATCAATACATGCTTCTAATTTTGAAACCAATTCTTTGTATTTAGCAAAAAAATCCCTAATCGGAATAACAGAAAAATAAGAAGTGATTTGGGAATTTGCCAATAGACATTCGTCATAAATTAAACTAATATTCAATAGCCTTTGTGGTTTTACTCCTTTTTGAATGAGCAAATTGGCCAATTCTGTATATAATTGTTGCCCTATTTCATCAACAGATTTTTCTACTGAAATATGACCCGCGAAGCTATGCCACCATACGTTGAATGATTTATATATTTGATTAAATGCCTTTGAACTATTTTCATTAATCACAAATAGCTTTTCATAATACAAATCTTTATCTTCATAAAATGGAATGACACCGTTTTTATTGTCTTCGGCTATTTGTTGAAATATTTCATTCCATAGTTCTTTAAACTTTATTTCAAAGTCATCTTTAAACACCACTGTTATTGGTAAATAAGGAAACCTTAATTTTTCTTCATTTTGATCTTGATTTAGATAAATGTTTTGTATGTAAATCAAAAAGTTCAAAGCAAAAGATGTATCAGTCCCAATCTCTAATGAATTTTTCATACGCCTGCTCCTTTTTACTTTTCTTCCGTTCATTCTTTATATTAAAGATCCCTATCGTTCCACAAACCAATACACCTAATACTAAAATACCTGTAAGAATCCAACTTTTACCCCAACTTGTAATTGCACTTAACAAACAACTTAACGCAATGACTAACACCCCATATTTTTCCCGCCATTTTGTAAACTTTGAAGTACCTTCATTACTCAAAAAACTCAACCCCTTAAGGTAGGTAACTTAGATTACCTTTGTCACCAATAATCATTCATCAATGTATCAGGGAATAGGTTGTACAATTCCAATGTTTTGCACCTGTCTTTCTTATCCCTTCCCATCTTTTTTTCTGTAATTCTTTTGCTATTAACATATTAAAAAAGCCATGTCCTACTAATACTACCGATTTATACCTTTCTGCATACTCAATTAATTGCTCTGAAGCCTTTACCGCCCTTATCTTTGCATCTCTTAAAGACTCGCATCCGTTAGAATAACCACAAAACCATAATAACCTTAAAAAAAAACGTCCAAGTGCTCGGTCTTAATTTCACATATTTTATGGATGCAATTGGTAATTCTACTTCTCGAAATAAGGAGTCGGAGATTGTTTGAACTTCCGGTTTTAGTAGTTTAGCTGACTGAACAGCCCTTTCTAAATTACTTGTCACAACTATTTTGGCGTTTTCTACTTTCTCTCTCGTCTCAAGAGGATAGGTTAACTCTTTAAATACACCATTGGAATCATATTTTTCTACCCATTTCTTAAACTCTGAACAAATCACCTTGTCATTTTCATTGAGTTGTGACCTTCCGTGTCTAATCAATGATATTTCCATAACTAATCTCCTTGAACTATCTATAATGGTTTATTTCTTCAAAATTTAATGTTCTCTTGTTTAATACACTGCTACAAATCATTTTTGAAATCTCTTCGCTAACGTTAAGAACAGAAATAAAAGAAGCAGTGAATAAATGATAATCCATAAAAATGGAAATAAAGAAAGATCCAAGATACTTTCACCATTCCAATTAAATAATATAGGTTGTGTACTAGCTGCCGGGGGAATTATCCAAGTTATGTTCTTAAGATATAATGGAAGGGCATCATATATTCCTAAAGCTGCTAAAGATATGACGATAGCAAGAGATAATCCCCCATAAGAATTAACGGCGCTTTCCGTTATCACTTTACTAAATAAACTTGCAACACTTATTCCTAGTATCGATAGAAAAACAAGGTTCACAATGGAAACTAGGCCAATTTTTAAAGTTACTGGTTCCTCAAACATACCAAAAATAATTGGATAGATAAATGCATAGAGAATTAGTATCAAAGAAATGATCCAAACGGCAATTAATTTGGATAGATAATATCGATTCCTACCACCTAGATGAAGAATCATCACTTGCCTTTGAACAGGTGAATCAAGTGATAAAACACTCATACATAACCAGGCGGATATAATATATACAATCAATGCCGATATAGCATAACTATCAATTACTGGATTTTGGGTGTAAGAATAATAGACAAAAATCAAAATAATGAATGTTGAAATAGGTGGAAAATACTTATGGGAACGAAGATAATCGTGTAAAGTATATTTTATTAATGCTTTCATAACGATCTCTCCATATCATTTAATGTTACCGTTGATACCGCCTCAATACTTCCATTTAATTGAAGAACTCTAGATAAAATAACATCGCTCTCTTTTACTGGAACATAAAGATATAATTGTTGGTCCTTTTCTTCCAACTCAAGTATCTCGCCCCACTCTTTAACAAATGATTTGTCTACATTTCGAACTACCAATAATTTTATAGATTGTTTTTCAATAGATTCCGTTACTGAAATACTTCCATTATGTAATAAAAAAGTGTTATCTACTATTGATTCAAAAATATGAGACTCATGATACGTTATCAATACGGTGGTTCCTTGCCTTTTCAATTCCCCTATGATTTTCACTAATTCTTCCTGCGATTCGAAATCAAGACCGGATAATGGCTCATCCAAAATTAATAGGTTGGGCTTCTGCATAATTGCCTGGATAAGTCCAACTTTTTGAATATTACCTTTTGATAGTTCCATGATTCGATGGTTATCCAGTCCTTCTAGCTGAAATCGGTGTAATAAGTTCTTGATTCTTTTCGTTAAGTAATCCTTTGAGATTCCACTCATCTCCCCCATGTAACGTAAATATTCACTTGGGGTGAATCGAATATTTTTAGGAAATCTTTCGGGCACATATCCGATTTTGATGTTTTTGTTAAGGTAATGGACCTTTCCAGAACTTGGTCGTTCAATACCCGCTAGGATCCGTAGTAAAGTGCTTTTTCCCGTCCCATTTCCACCTAAAATTGCAATGGCTTGATTCTCATTTATCGATAATGAAATATTACGTAAAACATTTTTATTCGTATAGATTTTACTAATATTTTCAAGTTCAACAAGTTTGTCCATAAAACGCTCCATTCTGAGTGATCAAGTATAACTACTTATACTTACGAAAAAATCACGTTGAAGTTTCAATATTTTCTTCATTTATTATAAGTTAAACTCTACTATAGATGGGAAAAAAATTTTATTTAGGTGTATACATTTATGATTACTTACTCGTTGTATAAGTATAGGGAGGACAAATTATGAAAAAGGAAGTCTTGTAGAACTTTTTGCTGCAAAGTAATTTCCAGTTTTATAAAGGATTCCTTATATCAAACCTGAGAAATAAGCGGACAAGAGACACAAGGATAGGTATCTCTCCACATGGTTTATACTTAGACTAGGAGAATAAACTGCCCTTGTGTCGCCCATATATGCTAAATTTGCGTTTCAGTTCAATTTATCCTCACCAAAATACCTTTTTCCTTTAAGTAAAACTCAATTTCTTACCAATACCATATCCTCCATTTTCAAATTTAACTAGTTGTTTATTTTTGAAAATTCAACAATAATGATGGAAATTGCAGATTAATCGAATATAATAAAGAAAAGAGGTATTTGGTGTGTCAAAAGTAAATAAATCGGGAAAGATTAATAACGAACATGATGTCGGATATAAATACTTATTAACCACAAAACAAGTATTTATCCAGTTGCTCCAATCGTTTGTAGACAAAGATTGGGTAGACCAAATTGATGAAGCAAATACGGAACTGATAGACAAATCGTTTATATTACCAGATTTCCAGGAAAAAGAAGCTGATTTGGTATATAAAATGAAACTTAAAGAGCAAGAAGTCATTTTTTACACGCTAATGGAATTACAATCAACCGTAGATCATCAAATGCCCTATCGCTTATTACTTTACATGGTTGAACTCTGGCGTGAAATTGTAAAAAGTAGTGATGACCGTAAAGTGAACCAAAAGGATTTTCACCTTCCTGTTATCGTACCAATTGTACTATACAATGGTGCGGGAAATTGGACGGTTCCACTGGAGTTCAAACAAACACTTGGCAAAGCAACTATGTTTGGAGACCAAACACTTAATTTTAAATACATTCTACTCGACGTGAATCGATATACTGATATTGAATTACTTGAGTTATCTAATTTAATTTCTTCTATATTTTATTTGGATCAAAAAAACAAGAATCCTAAAGAACTTTACAAAAAATTAAAAGCGCTGACTGGCGCATTACAAAACTTAACGCAAAAGGAATTCACATTATTTCAGAATTGGTTTAAACAGATTGTTATGAAACGTTTCCCCGAAGATCAACATATGAAAATGGAACAAACCATTGATAGAGCAAATCCAAAGGAGGTTAACCAAATGATTTCGAACTTGGGAGAAGACTTAAAACGGTTTTACGATGAAGCGCAGGCAAGGGGTTTAAAAAAAGGGATGGAAAAAGGATTGGAAAAGGGGATAGAGAAAGGTAACAAAGAAAAGGCAATCAAAGTAGCCGAACATCTACTATTAAAAGGAATGTCATTAGCAGACATTGCTGAAGTTACGGAATTAAGCATAGAGGAAGTAGAAGATTTAAAAAGCAATCGAAATTAATTGGATTAACTTAATCATAGCAACTATTCAGCACTGAAATCAGAAACATACCTAAGTAATCCTTTCTCTTTAGAAAGGGTTACTTTTTTGCACTATATAAGGAAGGTGAAAAGCTAGTTATATGGAGGGGTAAATACGAGATGAAGATTATTAAAAAAGGACAGGCCGATCCCGTTTCCTCCCTTTAAACGTATTTAATTACTAGTTCAAAGTTGGAAAACATAGTCTCATCGAATGTGTCATTTTTTAATAATCCTCATAAGTCAAATTAATGAATATTGTGCTTTTTAAAATTACCACCTTTAACTTCTGCCACATCATATACCGTAACAAAAGCAAATTTGTCAATTTCATAAATGATTTCTTTCATTTTACTGTCCTCTAAACGGTTAATAACACAAGTTATTTCCTTGAATTTCTCATTTGAATAACCGCCTTCAACTTCATTAAACGTAGCGCTTCGACCTAGGCGATCACGTATGGTTTCTACCATTAATTCAGGTTGATTGGTTATGATTTTAAAGGTTTTCGAGCCACTTAAACCTTCTTCAACGGTATGAATTACTTTTGAGGCAATAAAATAAGCGATTCCCGATAAGAAAGCTCCTTGTAGACCAAAGACCGTTGAAACAACAATAAACACAAACAAGTTTAAGAATAAAATTAAATCACTCGTTCCAAAAGGCAATTTCCGGGATAGTAATACGGCTAACATATCAATACCGTCTAATGCTCCGCCATTTCTTAATGCCAACCCCATACCAAAACCAATAATAATACCACCAATAACGGTTACTAGTAACGTATCTCCTTGAATAATGGTTGGTATATGGTGCATAATGCTAGTCCCAAATGCTAGTGAAGCAATACCTATAACGGAATAAATAGCGAAACTTTTCCCAATCTGTTTATATCCTAAAAATACAAATGGGATATTTAGTAGTGCAATTAGAACCCCTAAAGGTAATCCAATTAATTGTGAACCAACGATACTTAGACCTGTAACACCGCCATCTGATACGTTGTTTGGAATTAATATTGCCTCTAAACCATATGCAGTTATAAATGCCCCGATAATAATTGATAATCCTCGTAATACTATTCTAAGTTTACTGGTCTTTTTTTGCTTCGTAATTGTACTCATTTCATTCCTCTTTCCAACTATTTCTCTTGTTGTAAAACTCTCCATTATCCGGACTTCTGTCTTCCTGTTGCTAGTATTCTTCATTCAAAGAAAATAATACTTAATTTAGACGGGAAATAGCAGATTATGTCATCCTTCGATGGATTCTTATTGGCATTGCCTTTACCTTTAAATCCGAAAATATTCTTAGCAATCATTCCCTTCCATCCAAAATAATTAAATGACATCCTATCATTCAGTCTCTTCCCTGCAAATGTTAAAGTCCGTAATAATCAGCTCTATTGTCAAGGTAGCTAAATATTTTATTTTCTAATATAAAGGACAGGGACTTTCGTTCGATAGGTTGCTGTATAAAAAGGGTACAACAAATTGAAAAAAATAGGAAGTAAGATAAAATACTGTCCTAGATCTTGACTTACTATGACAGATATAGTAATTTATATTTACAGTAATTTATTTATAACAGTATTGTGAGTGGAGGTATCACGATGAAAGGAAAAGTATCCGCTGATTTACTTCGTGGTCATACAGATACAATTGTCCTCGGTATTTTAATGAAGAGCGATAGCTATGGGTATGAAATATATAATACTATTTTGGAAAAAACGGGAGGGCTCTATCAGTTAAAAGAAGCTACTCTTTATTCAAGTTATAAAAGACTGGAAAAGGAAGAATGCATTATCGGCTATTGGGGAGATGAGACACAAGGTGGGCGACGTAAATATTATAGAATCACTGACAAAGGAAAAAACCGTTACCGTCAAAATAAAGTAGATTGGGAATTTACTCAACAAATACTAAATCAGTTATTGGAGGAGGAGTAAAATGAATATAACTATTAAGAAGTATGTAGATGACCTATTCCACGGATATGAAGAAACGCCCGAGCTTAGAGATTTTAAAGAAGAGATTACTTCTAACTTACATGCTAGAATTTCTAATCTTGAGGAAAAGGGCATGCAGTCAAATGACGCTTTCACAAAGGCCGTGGCTGAACTAGGCGATATTACAACAATTGCCGATGAGATTAGCAAGCAGAAACGAAATGAATTGATCGGGGAAATGTATATACAACAAGGCAATAAAGTGGGGGTAAAACATGCAATTGGTTATACAGTTGCGGGAAGTGTTCTCTTATTTGGATTAATAACAAGCCTTATCACCTACTTCTCCACTAATAATATATTTTATGGAATCTCCGCCCTATTACCTTTTGTTGTTCCAACAGGAGCTGCTTTTGTTTTCCTTGGACTTACTCAGGAAACAGCAAGAAATTACCCAATGTCATGGATACGTGCACTGATTTACGCATTGGCGGTTGGATCTATTTTATTTGGTATTACTATTTCTACATCTCAATATTATCTAGATGGAAATACTTGGGTTGAAATACTTGGCATATTAATTCCGTTTGCTATCCCAGCACTGGCTATCCTTGCATTCTTACTTCTTACGGAGAAAAAGCGCTATAAACCTTGGGTTGTGGAAGAACAAAGAATCATAATGGAAGATTATTATCAAAGATATAGTGATCCTGAACTAACTGCAAAAAGAGGCTTGCTCTCCGGCGCTCTTTGGGTTGGAGCTTTGGGCCTTTTCGGTTTAATATGGCTATTAACTTCTGTAATATATGCACTATTCGTTATTATATTGGCTGTTGTTTGTGAAATGCTAATTGAATATAAGATGCATAAAAAAAGCAAAGTATGAGCAGCAATTTGTAACTTTAAAATAAAAGAGGACTAGTAAGCAATTTTCTAGTCCCCTTTTATTTTACCCACAACTTAATTAATTCATTTGATAATAGTCGTTTTTTGCTTGAACAAACTGTTTGGTATATTGATTAAATTGTTGTATAATCTCACCCATTTCTTGACTATGTTCATTTATATCATTAATCTGCTCATCTAGTTTTTTTAAATCAAAATTTTCATCTTCCATATATTCATAGAATCTGTGCTGTATTTCTAAATTTTCATGGTAGTCTTTAAAAAAGGTATCCATCAATTTTTTCCGTTCGTTCATAATCGTTATTAGCTTTGATGCTTGTTTTCTTTGCTTCTCGTCTTTGATCTTTTTAATATTTTCCTCAATGGTTACAGACTCCTTATAAGCCTTTTGAAAGTTTTCTTCCGCTTCCACTAATAGCGCTTGTTGTTTTTTCATGTATGTATTGGCTTCTTCTATCTTTTGCTTAATGATGTCCTTATCATTGATATCGAGACTAATCAAATCATTGTATACCAACTGTGCATTTTTTCTAGTTTCATTTAGTTCTTTTTCATTAGCGGCGAAATCTTTTTCAAACTCAGCAGATTCCTCCATTATTTTGTGGATGTTGGTAGCCTGTCTTTCATCGGAAGAACATCCAGTTAGAAAAAATGAGAAAAATAAAACAATCGTTAATACTATTAATCTATTCACCCAAAGTTACCTCCTGCTGCTAAACTGGAATTAGTGTATGGTATGACAACGTCCGTTACACGAAAATGTTAATGGTGCCATATCGTTAGTGAGTATTTCCGTT
Source organism: Oceanobacillus sp. FSL K6-0118 (assembly GCF_038006665.1). Taxonomy (NCBI): domain Bacteria; kingdom Bacillati; phylum Bacillota; class Bacilli; order Caryophanales; family Bacillaceae; genus Oceanobacillus; species Oceanobacillus sp. FSL K6-0118. Next base: position 930,882 of record NZ_JBBOVR010000001.1, on the reverse strand, counting down.
TGATAGCCTTGTTTCTTAATAAAAGATAATAGTTTGGGTAAATGTTTTATTGTCTCTTGTTTATCATGAAGAAGGACTACCGGAGTTTCACCTGCTTGCTCCATATTTTTTATTTCTTGGATTGTATGTTGAACATATCGTTCATTTTTAAATTTCCAGTCTAGACTATCTACATTCCAATCCCAAACCTTAAAATCATTTTGGTCTAATAAATAGCGCATAGCTTCCGTTAGATATGGAATACTTCCATAGGGTAAACGGACAATGTTAGAACGTACACCTATTATGTTTTCCAATATCTCCCGATTCTCTATCATTTCTTCTGACGGAGAGGATTTACTACTATAAACTTTACCTACATCATGAGTAATACTATGTAGTCCAAGTCCAAATCCCTCTTTATGCATTCGCTTTACAACTTCAGGATGTTCTTTTATCTTTAGACCCACCATGAAAAAGGTTGCCTTCATCTGATATTTGTCTAAGACATCAAGTAATTGGCCTGAAATATCTGATGGCCCATCATCAAATGTTAGATAGATGGCTTTTTCTTGTTGATCTATCTTATTTTGCTTCTCGACCTCTTTTTTTCGGGCTGATTCTCTTTTTTTATTTTCCCTATCAATGATAGATTGACTTAATGTAGAATCGGAAAAAGCTAATACTGGCTCAGAAGAAAATGATAACATTTCGTGTGAATTCTCTATATTCGTGTCATTTTCTTTTGCAGCATTCATTTTATCATTACCAACCAACCCAGTTAATAGTAGAATCATAATGGTTAATAGAATGAAAACCACAATCTTCCCTCTGGTGTTTAACCTTCTACGCCTAAACACTTTAATACCTCCCTTTGCTAGATTAAATTTTTCTACAAATAGAAACACACATCAACAAAATTCGCAATAACGACATATTTACACTAACTTATTTAAAAATCGTTTTACGTTCAAAAATCATTTTCTACTATATACGATAGCATAATTGGATGTTTATTTGAACAGAATATTTTAAGTAAAAAACTTTAATTTCCCTTTTTAAGCAATTCACTTTCTTCCGTTCAATTGTTAATGTTTATTTATATATTTTTTTGAGATAAAATATGCAATTGTAACAGAAATGAGTCCAATTAATAATGTTAATAACAATGAAGGATGACTACCTTTAATAACAACTTCTTGAGTTAGATTAGGACTAAGATTCCAAGCCTCCATCATGTCTGGAGTATATGTATATGTAAGAAGTATTCCTGACAGAACTTGGATTAATGAAAATACCAATAAAAAACTAACTACAAAAATAATATACTTTTTCACTTGCTACACTCCCTACCATTTTGTCTTTATACTTTACGTACGAATGGAAATGGAAAAAGTTCCATTATTCCACTAAAATAAAATGCCACATTATAATAATTAAGAGTGCCTTCCTTACTTTGGAAGGCGCCCTTAATGCAATAACTATTTCAAAACTTTTTTTCTCCTATCCATTATAAGAAATATAATATGGAAAACTGTAATTATTACTGCCATTTGAAGGGCCCTTTTCAAACCCACCCCTACAAAATACCTAGAAGTATACCAGCAAAAAAAATTGTAATATTTACAGTAAACCTACCCATAATTTCTACATCCCCTCCAACATCTTCGCCCCATCATACATAATGTTCATATTCATTATTTCCCCAATCAATCCCGCAAAAAACATACTGTGGATAAGTACAAAATGGTGGCAGTTTCCAATATATAAGCATAGTAGCATTGACTTGGCAAATAATAATCCTACTGAATATGTGGATGGTTATTTATGAAAAAAACACTTACCTTATTAATCTTTTTATTAAATAGCTAATTCATTTTAATTGGTATTCTGGAAATATGATTTTCTGATAAAAGATAATGAACATTGAATTTGCAGTATGGGGTGTTTTTGGAAAGCACCCTATACTGCATTAACTTGATTACCAAAATAAGTTTTTTAATAATAAGCGATACTCACTAACCATTATCCCAACAATGAACCTAATAAAAAAGGTGATACGATTAGTAATATAGAAATCGAAATTAATATGAAAGAAATATGCTTTGGAAGTTTTATTCCGCCTTTTCCTTTATACCAACCTGAGAATTGAAACTTATTTCTGTACAATACAAACAGTAATAATAAAATGGCTATTGCTCCTAGCCAAGAATAATTTTCAGTCGCTTCATTGACAGTATAAATATTTTCTTTAACTTCCTTTATCCCAGATATATAATTTGGATCGTCTTCACTTATCGTATGCCCCTTTACAAGAGAGATATCGTATTCTCCGTTAGAAAGCTTTATGTAATTTGAATCCTATTTATTCTTTTCGAAAAAAATGGTGTATTTATTCTTATCTCTTGTATTTAGCTCCCAACTAGCGCCTACCGTCATTGAAACATTGTCTGATATTCTACTTGCGTAATATCCCTCCTTGTCTTCTACTAATTCCCCAACAAAATATGTATTCTTGCTTGACTGAACTACTAATAACTGTTCATCTTTTTCCGTTGTAATTATTAACTCCTCGTATACTGGCATAATTTTTTGAACTCATTTTTACGTTTAGAACAATGGATCATTTCTGACTTAACCAATTAAAAATCCTTACCCCATTCATTATCTAAAATTTCACCACTTTCAGCGATATACTCTATAATAACCGAACCATGTTGCAATTTATCTTCGTTTCTTAAGAAAGATATGAATTCATCAACAAGTTTTTCATCACCGTCACTATTTTTACGTGGAACAGTAATACGGATGGTAGGTTTAACATCAAACTCTTTATAACTTGTAAGATTAATAGGATCAATACCCAGTTCTTGCCCAATTGTATCATTAAAGAAAATGAAGATATTAGTTGTTTCTCCAAAATTCTCTTTAATAAAAGGACGTATTTCAGATTCTAAATCCTTTGCCCATTTATCTGCAATATACGTATCCACCATTCGTTTTGTTTCATCATCATAATAAACTAAAAATTGCGTATTCGTTTTCTTATCCCTAACCTTAGCAGCATATTCAAATCCAAAGTTCCCCATATTATCATACAAAGTATCATATATCTCGAAATTATCATTAAAATTATCTTCTAAATACGCATCAGCTTGACTCCATATCTTTTCTTCTTCATCTTTATCAGGCTTCATTTCTAATATAAAGGTGACTACAAGTAATCCTATTGCTAACAATAGCGCACCGAGAACACCAAGTATGATTTTTAGATATTTATTCAAATCTGCCCCTCCCTCAATTAGTGATTCACCATAGAAAACCACATTCACTATATTAAAAAAACATTCGATTTGTAATATATGATAGTAAAGAAGAGTAGCTTAAAACTACTCCTGGTTGTCCTTATTTTGTTTTAAGAAAAAGTTAAATCCATACCAAAAAATGACGGCGATTGCGATAGTTATCAATGTACCTGGTCTTTTTCTTTTGATCTACCAAGAGGAACACCTCCTAATATATATTTTTTAATATAAAGAAGACTTTCATCAGTAGAGGTTTTCCTTCATTCCCCAATTATTACAATCCACACCCCATTTTTATCACATCATTTTGATTATAAACTTTTCTATTGCACAGGATAATGATAAATTATTCCTATTCAAAAAAGAAGGTGATGGAAATTCAACAGGAACTTACGTTGATTAGTATTGTTGTCGTCATTGCACTTGGTATGTTTTCACAATGGTTAGCGTGGAGGATTCAGTGGCCTTCTATCGTGATCATGACGATTGCTGGACTCTTGATTGGTCCAATATTTGGTTTAATCAATCCACAGGAAGGACTAGGAGAACTTTATAGTCCCATTATCTCCCTTGCCGTTGCATTGATTTTATTTGAAGGTAGTACAAGCCTTGATATCCGTGAATTGAAAGGTATCTCTAAGTCCGTCTTTCGTATCGTGACCTTTGGTGCCCTTATAGCTTGGATTGGTGGCTCATTAGCTGCACATTTTGTTGCTGGGCTTAGTCTCGAGATTTCTTTTATCATTGGTGGGTTATTTGTTGTGACAGGTCCTACTGTTATTATTCCACACTAGCGTTGCATAAAAAATAATTATAGAAGTCAACCATTTAATTTGTGTCTTTGATTTGAATGTTGAAATTTTCTGATATATATTATATTTAATTTATGAAAAAAAGATAACAGGGATCTAAAGGTAGTCCTTCATCCATTTTTTGAATATTATATAATATTTTTAAATAATCGGGTCATAGGTTAAATCGTCTAAGAGCAAAACATCTCCTAATTCGTATTGTGCAACAGTTACTTGAAAGACCTTTTCGTGATCAAGCCTTCGTCGGCCACGGGATGATCGCTCAGGTTCCTTGAATACTTTAGAGATAAGGGTTGTGATGGAGTGAGAACAGAAATCCCGTATCCAACGCAACATTTCCAGCAAGGTCCCTTTATAGCCAATTTTGTTTTTCATTAAAAGGGTTAAACAGAAAGAAATCATTGCCAAATAGATTTGATTATATACCGCATTTTCGCTTTTTCCATATAGTTTTTTAATAACCATATGCTGCTTGACCCATTTGAAAAATAATTCTATCTGCCAGCGGTTGCGGTAGAGATCACTCATTTCCTGTGCACTGACTTTAGCATCATTACACACAATTCGAATCTGATTTCCTTTACTGTCTACAGTTTCAACGAGTTGCAGCGGGTTCTTCATCTTTCCGATCTTTACTACCGCATGACGGGTGATCGGTGAAGAGGAATCAATCGGTAATTCCTCGATGACATGTACGACCGTGTTCGTTTTAATTCGTGTGACAAATCGAATACCTTCTGCACAGTAGGTATCAAACTTTTTAAAATTGAAATAGCCTCGGTCAAATACATGAAGAACGTTTTTATCTAATACGATTAATGAATCTAGCTGTGTTTCATCTGCAGGTCTTGCAGGTGTGAGAATGACTTCATTTGGGTAAGAAATGCCCTCGCAAAAAGTAATGGAAGTATGCATTTTCACACCCGATTTTGTATCTCGAAAATCTGCCCATTCATATTGACTAAGGCACATCGAAATCGTTGATGAATCAATCAGATGAAGCTTTCCAAGTGCTTTGCCTGCCGTTTTTGGTCCAAGTATATGGTGAAGTTTTTGAATTAAATGATGTAGGATAACCTGGAAAATCTCGGATGGTATATCCCCATTTTTTCGGGAAAGCTGTGATTTACTAATGCTTTCTATGCCAACTAATCTTTGGACAGTTTTCTTGCGTTTTATCGTGTCACTTATCCGCTGAAGGTTATCTAGTTGCTTCAACTGCGCATAAATAAATGTATTCATAAATGTAAGTACATCAAGCTTTTTGACATATTTATCAATTTGAGCGTGATCAAGCATTTTTTGTATTACTTTCGAATCTAATGGATGAATGTATTCCTTGAATACAGTTTTTATGGTATGATTGTCCATGTGAGCTCCTTATAGTTAGGGATTTGGACAGGACTACTATACCCTAATTATAAGGTTTTTTTATGGATTTTTATAGTGAAAATTCCTATTATTAATAATATTGACACAAAAGGTTTCGCTTGACTTTTTCCTGAAAACTTTATGCAACACTAGTGATTATTCCACTACTTAGGCAAGCAAAATTAACCCCTCGAGTCGCTTCGGTATTGAAATGGGAAGGCATTATTGTTGATCCAATTGGTCCGTTGCTAGCTCTATTTGCTTATGAGATTATCAAAATAACCTCGGAGGAATCGTTTCTACTTAGTGATTTCATTCCGTTTTTTGTAGAATCCATCTTGGCAATTTTAGTTGGCTATGCTATTGGTATGCTCGTTAGTCTTTTAGTTAGTAAAGGATTATTCCCTGAGTACTTAAAATCTCCAATTATTTTTTGCTTTGTCTTAATTTGTTTCGCATCTGGTGAAGTCATCATGCACGAAACGGGGATGCTTTCTGTAACCGTCATGGGGCTAACATTAGCTCGTTCCAAGAAATATGTCCATTCCATTGGAAGTATTGGTCATTTCATGGAAAATATTTCGGTTATGCTTACGTCTACCGTTTTTATTTTGTTGACGGCATCACTTACAAGGGATACGATTATGGATGTTTTCACTTGGCCGATTATTTTATTTGTCATCATCATGCTTTTCCTTGTACGCCCGTTGTCTATTTGGATATCAACAATTGGAACAGAACTGACTTTACAAGAAAAAACACTTGTAGGTTGGATTGCGCCAAGGGGAGTCGTTGCATTGACGGTTTCAGGGTATTTTGCCGGTTTATTAATAGAAGATGGCTATCCAAATGCCTCCATTTTAACACCACTTACGTTAGCTTTAGTTTTTATTACCGTTTGTGCTCATGGTTTTTCTATCGGTCCCATTGCTCGAAAGCTGGGTTTGGCTAATACCAACTCTTCAGGTGTTGTGATGGTGGGTGCTAGTAGTTTTTCGATTGCTTTTGCACAGCATTTAAAAGATATGGGGGCTTCGGTCTTGATTACCGATACATCCGATGATCAATTGTACCGGGCAAGAAAATTTGGTATTCCTACTTATCATGGAGAAATTCTCTCGGAGCATAGTGATTTCGAAGTAGACATGACCCCTTATGACACCATTTTAGCTATGAAGGGAGATGCAGCGTATAATGCACTTGTTTGCCAAACCTACATCCCTGAATTCGGTTATCACAACACGTTCTCCCTGCCAATTGGAACGAGTCAAGTCGAACATAGAGAAATCCCATCTGCTCTTAAAGCGAATTTGTTATTTGAAGAAGGTGCAACATTTACAGAGCTAAATAAAAAAGTCAACATTGGTTATACCTTTCATACTATTGAAATTAATAGCAAACAAACTCTACTGAAAGAAAAACGGAAGTCGAAAGGAATACCGTTATGTATTAAACGTAAAAACGGGAATCTGGTCTTTGTCACTTTTAAGGAAAAACCCTTACTTGACGAGGGAGATCAACTTGTGGTACTCGAGCTGGAGAAATAATTCTTCAGCTCTTTTAATTTTAATGGAGTATTATACTTTTAGCATGAATGCAGACTTTAAATACGGATTCGAAATACTTTTTTGGTAAATGGATATAAAAATTTAACCCCATTTTTCGTTAGCATATCTCCTACAATATGTGATAAATAAGCTATCGTGGAAATAAGAGCCAGGCCGTCTACTTCAATGTTAATTTCCAATAAATGTGACATATACCACCAGTAAATCAATGCCCAAATAGTGTGAGTTGGTCCTCGGTGTGCAAACCAACCAACTCCACCAATGTATAAGGCGAACATCACCAGCCACCACAACTCATTCGTTGCAGCATAATAAAGAAGGAATACACCTATGATACTCATAATTATATTTTTTAAAGTTTCCTGACTCCTGAAGGATAAACCTAAAATTACCGCTCCCCATCCAAAAAGTAGAAGCCTATTTTGTTGCTCAAACCATCTTTCGTCTAGGAAAGATAAGAATTCTACATCTACAAAGAATGTAACCAAAGACAGTACCATCATTGTCACAGCGACAAATACACCAATTTTTTTAATTAATTTAGCTGTTTTAGTTACACGTCTATTTAACAAATTATTACCATCTAAATCAGGAGCAAGGGAAGATATACCTGATGCAATTAAAACGACAGGTATCATTTCAAGCGATTGATTAACGGACGCCACTGCACCTATTCCTAGTCCCACTGTTAAATGCGTTCGACCTTTCATGTTGTCACCTCTTTTGTTGCTGTCTTTTGATTTATAATAGTGCCATTATACAACAAGTATATTATATTTTTCTGTAAAATTTGGTGAAAAGGGTATTAATCTATAGAGTAAAGTAAATAATAGTATCATAGCACAATGGAGGTTTTATCTATGGAAAATGATACCCATCAAGAGGAATTAACTGCAGCAGAGATTTCAGCCCTTTGGACATCGTATCTAAATGACACCATGATGGATTGTGGATTACGTCATTTTTTAACAAATGTTGCCGATGAAGATATCCGTTCCATACTTGAACAATACTTAGCAATATCAAAAAAACACCAAAAAAAGTTAACTGAAATTTTTAACGCTGAAAACTATCCAGTTCCTCAAGGATTTACGGAACAAGATGTTAATTTGGATGCACCGAGGCTTTTTTCTGATCGTATATACCTTGAATTAATGTTAAATGTAGCTAATTTTAGTTTAGCTATTTACGGATTAGCCTTGTCCCAGGTCGAACGAGATGATATTATTCAGTTTTATACTGAAGCTCTAGACGAGTCACAAAGAATGCACAAAATAACAAAAGATACAGCCAAAGCAAAAGGCTATTACATACGTTATCCGCAAATTCCTAAACCGAAGCAAGTCGACTTTGTAACGGATAATAGTTTTTTGGCGGGATGGTTTGGAAAGAGAAGACCATTACTAGGTGTTGAAATTGCAGCACTTGTGTTAAACACTAAGCGTAATGCACTTGGTCAAGCACTTATTACTGGATTCGCTCAGGTTGCACAGTCAAAAGAGGTTAAAAAGTATTTTGAACAAGGGCGTGACATTGCTGGAAAACAGTTAGATGTTTTTTCATCCATCTTAAAAGAAGAATATATCTCTGATGGAGCTCGTATTTTGACATCAGAAGTAACCGATTCAACGAACCCGCCTTTTTCAGATAAATTAATGATGTTTCTTGTTACAACACTTATTGCTTCTGGGATGAGCCAATACGGGACCTCTATGTCTATCAGTCCAAGACATGATTTAGGTGTTCATTATACCCGTTTAATGGCGGAGATAGGCAAGTATTCCAATCAGGGAGCGAATATTTTGATTAAAAATGCTTGGATGGAGCAACCGCCAATTGCAGCTGACAGAGAAAATCTAGGGAAATAGGGGCTATTTACAACTACCGATGTATTCTTATAAATAAAATAGTGGGGGGAATAGTCTTCTCTCCCACTATTTTATTTATTTCCCCACCGTATTGAATCAGTTTTTGGATATTTCCATGGATTGGTAGGGTAACCATTCACCGGAAACGACCTGCATAGCGTTCGCTTCGATAATAATAAATACATACTAAATACTCATAAAGAGTTAACTATGTATAAACATCTAAACAATATCAAAGGTTACTTGAAGGAAAATTATATGTAGTGGGTGAAAAGATTCGGGAAAAGAAAAATATTGACTGTGGATTAATTAAACTTCATCGCTCATTTATTGTCCCGCAATATCACGTTTCGTAAAGACAACCCCAAGAAATAATTAAAAATACAATGTAATAAGCAAGAATACGATGATAAAGAATGTTATGTCATCCCTTCCATAAAAGGTTCACTGCCTTTTGCATACTAGCTTAATTCGGTGAAATAATTCTGACTTTGTATAAATTTTTTATAACTGCAGAGTCTAAAAAATGGAAGGGAGGGATCAATAAGTGATTGTACGCTTGGTCCGAATAGGATTCATTTTATCATGGATAACTTTGTTTTTTATTCCGAAAAAATCGGTCAAAAGATATCTCCCTGCCTCTACATTGTCAGCATTATTAGTTATGACAACTGTTTTTATCGGGACTCATTTTAAATCATGGAAAGTAAAAGGTGGTAAAAAAACTCGAATCTATAACATTTTAAGTGTTATTTTAGGTCCTTTTTCAGTAGGGGACTTTATGGATTTTCCATTTAACTTACGGTAAGTTTTGGTTATATTTGTTAACAAATTTCCTGCAAAATTTAATTTACGCATTTCCAATATTAAATTTATTAGAGAAAATTAACTTTATAAAATATGTTAAATTCACACGAATCCATCATCTTATTGCATCAATGTCATTTGCCGTTATATATGGCTTCCAATCTTTTCTTGAAAAACCACTTTTAACTTGTATGCGATTGTGTAATAAACGAGGTCTCTAAATGAGAACTCGTTTATTTCATTAAAAGAAAGAAGCTGTCAATCGGTTTTTTATTGGACTATGGATTATTTTCCAGCTAATTCCTACTTACAAATGACTTTATGTATCATTTGCCGAATCAAAAAGACATTTGGCATTTATGTACTCCATTCCAATTCGGATGTATGGTGATCATAAAAGCCTTTTAGCTTTGATCATAAGTCCTTGCACTGGTAGAGGCTACGTATCTTATTTTATATTTACTGTCCAATTCTTGTTTAACTTTTTCCGCTAAAGCAAGTCCCCTTTGATTAAATCTTTCTTCCAGTTCAACCCCATTAGGAACCAATTTGTCTAAATCCCAATCAATCCATTCTCCATACTTTGCTTTCCAATAAGACAATTCCTCTACTAATCTAGCAGATATTGGAATGTCTTCTATGTTAAGATTACAACCGCACCTATTACACCAAATTGGATCTGCTCCTACATCACCTTCGATTTTTAAATCGTTTGTTTTTCCACTATCACAGCAACAGTTCAAAGATGTGCCTCCTTTTTGAATAAAGATTGGTGCTTTCTTAATCGTCAACAAACATCCTTCTTGTATCATTAGCTACTATTTACCTTATTATTTACCTTACTATTTACAACTACCAATGTATTCTTATAAATAAATGGGAGAAAATAGTCTTTTCCCATTTATTTATTTTCTCACTGTATATTTAAAACTAAGTGACCACAAATACCGAAGATAATTCCCCATAAACCGATATCAAAGGTTACCCAGATTACATAGTACTAGATATCATATACTGCATGGCTATACTTCTTATATCCATCCATACTTTTCACCTTATAACTTAATTATGGACATTAAAAGATAGGCCTAAAGCGGATACCGTTTAAAGACGGTGGAGTTAGACCACGCATTTGGAAATAAAGGATACTGTTACATTGTACTAAAAAGTTCAATCCACGCACTCATGTAGAGTGCGACCATGCGACAGATAATGCAGCAACGAGCCATGGTGATTTCAATCCACGCACTCATGTAGAGTGCGACTGGAAAATTTGGCATTTTACGAGATAGACTGAATATTTCAATCCACGCACTCATGTAGAGTGCGACAAGTATGGATGGAGTTTGGATGCATGATATAATGTATTTCAATCCACGCACTCATGTAGAGTGCGACGGGTGAATGCGAACCTTTCGACCTTTTAGTTTAATTTCAATCCACGCACTCATGTAGAGTGCGACTAAAATTTGAAGTGATGAGCGATAACAGAACTGAGATTTCAATCCACGCACTCATGTAGAGTGCGACAAAAAAGGCGATTGATCTAGGCGCTGAATTACAGATTTCAATCCACGCACTCATGTAGAGTGCGACCAATGTTGGATTTTTACCATGTGTTTTGATTTCAAATTTCAATCCACGCACTCATGTAGAGTGCGACATCCATATTGGTGTTCAATGCCTGCTAGTTTATAAATTTCAATCCACGCACTCATGTAGAGTGCGACCATTTGATTTCCTCCTATCTCATAAATAAATTTTCTAATTTCAATCCACGCACTCATGTAGAGTGCGACGATGTAATCCCCGCGCATAAAATGATCCATAGCTTGCATTTCAATCCACGCACTCATGTAGAGTGCGACCATGCACCTATTGAGTATCATACTTATAATGACAAATTTCAATCCACGCACTCATGTAGAGTGCGACCATTGCCATCCGTATTTAGGTTCAATGGATTCGGATTTCAATCCACGCACTCATGTAGAGTGCGACTTAATCCAGGAGATGACGTAATACTTGATGATGGCATTTCAATCCACGCACTCATGTAGAGTGCGACGGTGATAACAACGAATATCATTATATAATTACTATTTCAATCCACGCACTCATGTAGAGTGCGACTATATAAGGAGTGATAACACTATGTATAATTTAATTTCAATCCACGCACTCATGTAGAGTGCGACGTAAGGGATAATGATTCTCCCTCCGTCTCTAATATTTCAATCCACGCACTCATGTAGAGTGCGACAGAAAAGGAGGATTAACATGAATCATCCATTAATTATTTCAATCCACGCACTCATGTAGAGTGCGACGTAAAACGGCGATGAAATTTAAATTAGATTATATATTTCAATCCACGCACTCATGTAGAGTGCGACATTTTCATTCCGTGTTCGTCATACATCATTTTTGCATTTCAATCCACGCACTCATGTAGAGTGCGACTATTGCTGTTGAAGCCTTAAATAAAACTCAAATAAAATTTCAATCCACGCACTCATGTAGAGTGCGACTAAGAAAAGTAATTTTAAGGTTACTGTAGATTACATTTCAATCCACGCACTCATGTAGAGTGCGACCTTCTTCCGTTTCTGTGGTGTCTAAATATACTTCTTGATTTCAATCCACGCACTCATGTAGAGTGCGACAATAAGGTAGTTCGATATTTGTGCAAAACGAGTAATTTCAATCCACGCACTCATGTAGAGTGCGACAAGGCGTAACGTAATAACTCCATTAAAGCGAATGTTATTTCAATCCACGCACTCATGTAGAGTGCGACTATTAAAGAATACGGTCTTGTATGACTATCAAAAATTTCAATCCACGCACTCATGTAGAGTGCGACTCGCTTTTATTATTTGTGAGGTGACATAACATGGCATTTCAATCCACGCACTCATGTAGAGTGCGACACTTATACTAAGGGTTGGGAGTACAACCTAAACGATTTCAATCCACGCACTCATGTAGAGTGCGACGTCAATCCTACTGGGTTTAATAACACGACAAGAATTTCAATCCACGCACTCATGTAGAGTGCGACCGCCTATAGAGGGGTGGTTTTTAGTTTAAGTGGTATTTCAATCCACGCACTCATGTAGAGTGCGACAGTTCACTTATATATTTGACCATCCTGTTAAAGATTTCAATCCACGCACTCATGTAGAGTGCGACCGATTGTGCAGGAATTGGAAAGAAAACGGGGTTCTTATTTCAATCCACGCACTCATGTAGAGTGCGACTATTAGTACCACTCCCTTCGGATAATTTTTCTTAATTTCAATCCACGCACTCATGTAGAGTGCGACTAGTTGGTTAATGTTATCGGTGTAAGCGACCTGTATTTCAATCCACGCACTCATGTAGAGTGCGACTGTCATGTCTCTTTCTTACGTTATGTGGGCAATGATTTCAATCCACGCACTCATGTAGAGTGCGACTCGTTATCGCCTTAATGCCTCTAATATTGTTCAAATTTCAATCCACGCACTCATGTAGAGTGCGACGGTGGAGAGGATTGGAAAAACGCTAAGTTGATTGATATTTCAATCCACGCACTCATGTAGAGTGCGACTTTGCATCGGGCAATTCTTTAACTGTCGCTAAACATTTCAATCCACGCACTCATGTAGAGTGCGACTGTTCCAGCCAACATACTCCCTTGCCAATGGAAAATTTCAATCCACGCACTCATGTAGAGTGCGACGGTGACTTGCATACGAGACATATGCTTTATTTATTATTTCAATCCACGCACTCATGTAGAGTGCGACGACTTGATATAGCCGTAGAAGAGGTAATCCCTGCTATTTCAATCCACGCACTCATGTAGAGTGCGACAATCAACTGTTGCAAGAAGTAAATATATTCGGATTATTTCAATCCACGCACTCATGTAGAGTGCGACCATGATTCCGATTAGTCGCAAGGAATTGATCGAAGAATTTCAATCCACGCACTCATGTAGAGTGCGACCATTTGGAACTTTGTTCAATTGACGTTTTTTGGATTTCAATCCACGCACTCATGTAGAGTGCGACCTAACAGATTAGTTATATTACTAATAGCAGTTCGTATTTCAATCCACGCACTCATGTAGAGTGCGACGATATCTGCGTTTGGGTCAACCGCCCCGCGATAAAAATTTCAATCCACGCACTCATGTAGAGTGCGACCATGGAGAATCCAGCCTTCGCAATATCACCTATATTTCAATCCACGCACTCATGTAGAGTGCGACCCGTCTCACCAAAGTCAGCCACAGTAAATTCTGTATTTCAATCCACGCACTCATGTAGAGTGCGACATCTGATTTACAAGTGGCGGTTGAACAATTTAAATTTCAATCCACGCACTCATGTAGAGTGCGACGTACTTGGTTAATAATAGATCCCATTTCAGACATGATTTCAATCCACGCACTCATGTAGAGTGCGACTTTTTGAAGTAACTGCATTAATATTTTATTTTGTTATTTCAATCCACGCACTCATGTAGAGTGCGACATTATATAGAGACGGCGTTTACCATGGATTTGTTATTTCAATCCACGCACTCATGTAGAGTGCGACTTGTTCTGGTGGATCGTTTTTAATTTTAGGTACTATTTCAATCCACGCACTCATGTAGAGTGCGACAACATTATCTTGTCCTTTTTGTCGTGGCTTCAAGTATTTCAATCCACGCACTCATGTAGAGTGCGACATTGGAAGAAGGTAACACTAGCACGGATTACGAGATTTCAATCCACGCACTCATGTAGAGTGCGACAGCACCTACCCGTTTGAGTAAGTGCTTAACCGGAATTTCAATCCACGCACTCATGTAGAGTGCGACCTTCTTAGGGCGTATTCAAGATTAGAGCCACCGTATTTCAATCCACGCACTCATGTAGAGTGCGACCTTCTTAGGGCGTATTCAAGATTAGAGCCACCGTATTTCAATCCACGCACTCATGTAGAGTGCGACCGTCTAGGACATCATTTTTGGCTTTAATAACATAATTTCAATCCACGCACTCATGTAGAGTGCGACAGAAGCAGTGGATGGAGTTGGGAGGTATTTCGATTATTTCAATCCACGCACTCATGTAGAGTGCGACTATATAAGGGGGGCATAATTAAAACTTAAAGTTAATTTCAATCCACGCACTCATGTAGAGTGCGACGATGGAGGTGCGGTACTAATTAAAAAGGTTGAGGAGATTTCAATCCACGCACTCATGTAGAGTGCGACCGCAATATCAAGACATTACATTTGCTGATTTTGGTATTTCAATCCACGCACTCATGTAGAGTGCGACATTCCGTTGTTGTCTCCGATTCTTAGTGGTTCACTTATTTCAATCCACGCACTCATGTAGAGTGCGACCCCAACATTGTTTTCCCTAAATCACTACCAATAAATTTCAATCCACGCACTCATGTAGAGTGCGACATGGGAAGGTACTGTTACTATTGTAGCTGCACAAATTTCAATCCACGCACTCATGTAGAGTGCGACTTACAAAGTCGACAATAGCTTTTATTACGGTTTTATTTCAATCCACGCACTCATGTAGAGTGCGACCCCCTGGATGTCCTTTCGTCCCTTTCTTGTATTTAGATTTCAATCCACGCACTCATGTAGAGTGCGACATGAGTGCGTAAGGGATTCTCTACTTGTAATAGAATTTCAATCCACGCACTCATGTAGAGTGCGACTCGCAACCTTATTAATGATGTTCTGCATAGTTGGAATTTCAATCCACGCACTCATGTAGAGTGCGACTTCCCGTGGGTGCGGCGACTGAGCCGCCGTCAAAATTTCAATCCACGCACTCATGTAGAGTGCGACATAAAATGTCTAATAAACGTGGACTAAAAAACAATTTCAATCCACGCACTCATGTAGAGTGCGACCGTATTGGAGGAGGTATCCTTCAATCATTAAACGATTTCAATCCACGCACTCATGTAGAGTGCGACTTAGTTGGATTGTTGATTAAATCGGTTTATAAATTATTTCAATCCACGCACTCATGTAGAGTGCGACCCCTCCGGTATCGGCAAAGTGTGACCTTCTAATTATTTCAATCCACGCACTCATGTAGAGTGCGACTTGATAGGCGGAGCATGTCTTAAACCTACGGCTGATTTCAATCCACGCACTCATGTAGAGTGCGACTTTGATTCATGCATTTTTGGGGATATTCGGAAGGATTTCAATCCACGCACTCATGTAGAGTGCGACGGCAAATCCAATAGCGTATCGGTATCCGGTGATAAATTTCAATCCACGCACTCATGTAGAGTGCGACAGCGAATTCCTTTAAAAAACAAGAACATATATTCCAAAAGAATACTATTCTTCTAAAAATATACTATATCACATAACTTATTCTTACTATTTTCCAGTTTTTTATCTATTAGTAGTCTATTTTCTGGTGCTAACCCCCTATGCATTTCATGTGCGCTTAGGGTTAGCACCATTAACTAAAATAATAATGGCTCTTCTAAATCTATAGATTCTTTTATTCCAATATGATCCACTTTCGCTTTATGATTATTACCTAAATTATAAAATCGAAGACTATCTTTTGTAGGGTCAATAAGTTTCTCTAATTCATGTTTTAATATTGTATATTGTGTAGCGTCTACAATACATTCAAAAACAGAGTTTTGTACTCGTTGACCGTAATTTTGGCATGCCTTCGAAACTTTTCTAAGCCTTTTTGTTCCTCCATTGCTTGACGTACTAACATCATATGTGATTATTACTAGCATCACTTCACCTACTTCCATAAAAATGGTGGATATTCATCCAAATCACCACGTAAGTATCGAGCTAGTAATAATGCTTGTGCATAAGGTACCAGTCCCCATGTTATTTTTTCTGAGAGAAATGGATGTGTTATCTTTTCTTGTTTCTTTAATTGCCAGGCCTTTAAAAATTTCTTTCTTGCCTCATCTGTCATTAATACAGCACCATTTTCCTTTTTTAGAAAATCGTTCCTTGTTAGCTCTTTGCGATTTATTAGGGATAATACAAATTTATCAGCGAAAACTCCTCTTAATTCTTCCATCAAATCAAGGGCAAGGGAGACGCGACCTGGTCTATCCCGATGCATAAAACCAACATAAGCATCTAAACCGACAGTTTCCAATGCAGCTGCAGTATCATTTGCAAGAAGTGTATAGGCAAAAGAAAGCATTGCATTTACATTGTCTTTCGGTGGTCTTCTTGAGCGTTGAAGAAAGTAAAAATCATCTTTTTGTTGTAGAATCATAGAATTAAAGACTTTATTATAACTAATTGCAGCCTGTCCTTCCCATCCACGTAGGCTATCTAATTCTTCACACTTCCTTACTTCTTGGAGAATCGAAGTAAGGTGTTTAGATATTTCCTTAAATTGCTCTACATCAATACGCAATGGGTAATTTCTTGTCATTCGTTCAAGTATCCATTTATTATTATAAATTTTGCCAACAATAAAATTACGTGCTATTTTTGCTGATGTATGCTCATCATCTGATAGACGATATTGTTTCTTCCTTAAAGTTACATTTCCTCTACTTTGACCAATTACTCGTGCCAAAAATCTTCCGTTCTTTGTTAAAAAGGCAATTGATATATTCCGTTCAGCACAATATCCCATTAGCGCTGGACTAGCTCCTGTGTAACCAAAACTAACGATACTTTCTAAATTATGTAATGGAAGTCTCCCGAGTTGTTCCTGATCTTTACGCAACACAATATTATCCCCATCTAATGACAAGTAAACATCCGGTTGGGTAACAAATAACGTGTTTAACATTTTTTTCACTCGTTCAACCTTCCTTCTATATAACTTCTTACAGAACGCCTTTTCATAAGTTTTGGTAAACAAATATGTTGTAATGAACAGCTTTTACAATGTTGACCGGTTTTAACCTTAGGTGTCTGACGATTATCATAATAATGATGCATTTCCTTCGCCATTTCTATCACTTTATTTCTTAACGTTTCAGTTATAGGCACTTCCACACGATGTTTTATTTCATTGTAATAAAGAAATCCTTTATCTACTTCACATAGAAGCATTTCTTCCAAACACATTGCTTGAGCTACTAGTTGAATAACATCTTCATCACCTTTTTTAGGTTTACCACGTTTATATTCAACCGGATAGGCTAAATAACGACCATTAATCCCCGCTAATTCTATCCCATCTGGACTTTTTATAAACTCAACAACATCGCAGATACCAGTCAATTTTAATTGATGAGATTGTATTGGCATCGCTCGCACAATCAGCTTTTCTCCCCTTTTCTCACGGATAAATGGCTGATCGGCTTTTTGATGCAGATGCTGCCCTTCAATCGTTTTAACATTTTCTTCCCACTGTTGCTCAACGTGAATTAACGCCCATTGTCGGCGGCAAAACTGAAAATGCTGTAAGCCTGACAACATTAAATAATGTTCTTCATTATTGTCCATCGAATACTTCCACCGCTAACCCATCTAAGTCATGTAATTCAACGGTATAATTTTCTTCGTTAAAAGCTTTTGGAGCATCCGTTTTAGCTTCAATATTTAAAGATCGATGCACTTTTGCAGATGAATATTGGCCGAGTTTAGAAGAATGCTCCCACCAATACACTTTATGAACTTCCATACTGCCTTCAGGTCGCGCAGATGAACTATCATTCTCAAATAGTGTAATTAGAGCTTGCTTGATTTTTTCTGCATCTTCATTGGTAAATCCTGTTTTTTCAGCAAGTTGTGTATTGATACTTCCTTTGAACACGTAAACCCCAAAGTCTACACGGTGCTTCATCCCCATTGTGTCAGAACCTTTGGAATCACTAGTAACGGAGTTTACACTTTTAGTAATCTGTAAGCTCGTGATATCAATCGGATCAACACTGGTTGCCGTTTGAACAGACACAGGACCACGGACACCTACAGAAAGATTAGATCCTTTGAATGCAAACACTTGTCCAAAACTGCGGACATCCAACCATTTTTCACAAGCAATAGAGGCAAAATCATCACCTGAAGCTTTCTTATCCTTTAACATTTTGGCTAGAGTTTCATCGGATTCTGCCCTTTCTTTTAAACTTTTAAAACCATCTATTTTACGATCATCCGATTGAACAAAGATGTCTTCCCCCATGTCTTGCAATCGGTTACGAATTTTTCGTTTAATAGCAACGTCTGAAATTTCTCCATGTCCATCGTAATTCTGGCGTGGTCGGTTTCCATTTAGTGGATCCCCATTCGGATTAGCTTTTGAAACAGATAATACTACAGCAAAATCAATTTTGTGGTCAAGTATACTCATTTATTCGTCTCCTCACTCTCAATATTTATTTCTTTTTTCTTATAAAGTTCTCGACGTTGACTGTAAAAACCTAATAAATATTTTTCAGATAGTGGTTTATTGTTAAAATCCTCAACGGCAAATTGATCACTTATTTCATCTATTATTTTTGATAAATAGTTCGCTTTTGTTCCAAGCCTTGCTTGATATGGTTGTAAACTCGCTTGAAGAGTCATCCATGTACGACTTGGCTTTTGTGAAAAAGAATTCATATACCG
Source organism: Oceanobacillus sp. FSL K6-0118 (assembly GCF_038006665.1). Classification (NCBI taxonomy): domain Bacteria; kingdom Bacillati; phylum Bacillota; class Bacilli; order Caryophanales; family Bacillaceae; genus Oceanobacillus; species Oceanobacillus sp. FSL K6-0118. Next base: position 911,590 of record NZ_JBBOVR010000001.1, on the reverse strand, counting down.
TATAGCATTAGTAGCTCTCGTTTCTTCCTTACCAAGTGCGCCTCTTTCTAGCACATCTGCAACTGCTAACAATCTACCAAATAGATAACTACGATCAGTAATAGTTTTGTCTAATGCCACATCCCATTCCTCCTTTTTTTCAATTAATGATTTTCGTATCAATGCACAAGCGATACTAAGGGTTTTCTCCCACTCCCAGCGCTCCATCGCAACTGGATTAGATGCTCGCTGAAAGGCACTTTTCACAATATCCTTTGGAATAATTCGTCCATCTATAATACAAGGAAGCATTCTTTCCATTAATCCTTTTACAATTTTGTCACTCGCCCTAGGCCCATATGCTGCAAAAGCAATATCTCTCGTTGCAGGAGCACCATAAAATTTCACAAATTTCTCTTCGTTTTTACGGTACCGATGTTCCCAGCTGCACTGTGAATGCCAATCTTTCAAACTATTAAGATATATTTCTTTATTCATATTTCGGTAATAAAGGACAGCCATTCTTCCCGTTGTTGCTGAATCAAGCACAAGTATGTTAACTTCAGAGTCATAATTAATATCATTTCGATATCCATCAATGGCTCTTTTTACTTCTTCTGCAAAAGGCTTGTCTGTATCCGGTTCTTCTTCTATCTTTCGATTTGCATGATACAAAATATCCAATGCATCTTCCCCTGGGTCAGGGACATTTTTATCGTCATTCCCCCAAACTAGAAACACGCGATTATCAATTGTCTTCCCTTGACGATGAATCAACCATTTTAGTGCATTGTGCGCCTTTTGCGATACTTCATAGCTAATACCAGCAGCTTCCTTACTCGTCTTAAATCTTCCACGGAAAGTAAAACCAGAAGTATCATTCGCTGAAATTAACTTTGCCTTATCAGCTGCATGGCGAATTTTATTGGCATGTCGTTCCGTACTTGGAGCTAATTCACCAGTTATAAAGTCAACATCCTCATCACCTAATCTCTCATTATAAAAATCAATAAAAGATTGGTACATCTCCCTATCCTTCCACACATCTACAGTAGATGTTCGTGAATAAACATTAAATCGAACAAAAGCACTTACCTGATCTGTCGTACCACTAGAAAAGATTAGTGGCTTTTCACCTAGTGATTCTTCATATTTCTTATTCCATTTCTCAATTAATTGCTGATTTTCATCCAGCACAAGAACCTTATATTTAACCAAATCCTCAATCAATCTACCTTTGCTTAGATACTTATAAATGCTTTTTACTTTATCTATAGCATATGGTGATTCAGCCCATTCCTTCAAGTTCTGGATATATGCGTCAAAAGGAACATCATCTTGATTTTTTATCTTACCACCATATTTTACAAAATCACCTGCTACATAACTTAACTTGTCATGCAATGGATATGGTGCAATCTTTGATCCTGCGCGACTAGCTGATTCCTCAGTACAAGGGATAATAGTATTCTCTTTTTCTAGTACGGTTGCTTGCAAAATATCTCCATCTTCGTCAATTGTAACTTCGATATGAGCATTTTGTGTTGTATGAGAAATTGGTAATAATGTGTATTCCTTGTCATTACGTTTTTTTACTGTTTTTCCAATTTGCTCTGTATTCATTTCATAGGTTTTATATAAATTATACAACCAACTCAACTTATTCACCTCCTAATGAACGAGCTAATGCTTCAGCAGATTCAACATTGTCTTCATTAAAGAATTTTGCTTCCATTTCTTTAATCGGTCTTGTAATCCTACATTCTTCTGGTCTAGGAAACTTAATATATCCCTTTTCCATTACTGGACGCCATAACCTAACTTCTAATTGATTTCTTCCAGTCTCATCTGGATAATTAAAACCGTGTACCATTGTCCCTAATGGATAGTCTGCGTCTACTTCGTCATAGAATCCTTTACCACTTCCAAACTCGCAAGGTTCCACATACCCCTGACATTCTCTTGTACCAAGGAATATATCTCTCCTACCTCCAGCTTTCAATGATCGCTGAAGAATGCTAAAATGCTTTCCTTCATTCCGATCAAATTCCATATCAGGGCGGCTCATATTAAATTCAAAGTGGGCTTTTACCTGGTAATGCACATCCTTCAAATAGGTATAATTCGCAAGTGTATTTCCGCCGCCATACTCAATTGGCCGAATTCCTTTGGATTCCATCTGAATTGGTTTCATAACACGAAGTTCATCAATAATAAACATGATTGTTGGTTTCCAGTAAATAGATTCTACTATTCCTTTTAAAGCTTGGTAGGTTGGCACACTATAGGAAAGCTTCTCACCTCCAATTTTAGTAAGTGGGTCTGTGAAAAGGGCATAATCGCCAAATAACTCAAATTGGATTTCGTTTTTCATGGTTGGTTTCACCTCCTTTAAAGTGCATAGCTAGTCAATTTTCTATCTACTACTAAAATATGATTTATCAGTAGGATTTGTATAAATCCTACTGAAATATTTTTATTTAGGATTTCTATCCTTCCAAACTACTTGCCTTAATTGCATTAATTCAACTCTTATTAATCTAACTTGTTCTTCTAATCTTTGTAACTCCAATTTAGTACTCTCCAATATTTACGCACCCCTATCTTTTTTAGAATCATTGTAATTTATATAATACTCTAAAATCACTTTCAAATCAAGATTGGTTTTAATATTTTATATTATAATGAACTAATATTTTTCTTTAATATTTTGTTATAATATATATATATATATATATCGCTTTTTTAAGCGCGGATTGAAAAATTTGAATATACAATTGGAAACCTATCTGCAATAGATAGGTTTTTAATTCTAAAATGACATGAACCCCATCTCACCTTCCCCTTTCAAATCAACACCATAATCCTCACTGTACCAATTCTCCCTTAGCTCATAAATCATTCCTTCTAGATGCGGAACAATGGCATTATCCTGTTTTAATTGCCTTAATGCTTGTGAATATAAATTAACCGTGTATTGTTGCGCTTGCTTTAACAATTTTGATAAATCTTCTATTCTCTCAACACTATTTAACTTTGCGATAATTTCTTTTCCTTCGCCATAAGGTACAATTACAGAAGTTGTCTGTTGATCAATAACTTGGAAATGGTCAGCTGCCGTTTTATAACTTCCGGTTAAAGCTAATGGAAATTTTGTTTTATATTTCTTCTCATACGCTTTAAAGTAATCGCTTTCCCTTCGAGTAGTCATCAACAATTTCGTCATATCTTTTTCTACCTTAGGAATATAATAGTTTAAATCTGCTTCCATTTTTTTATAATAATGCTGAAAGTACTCATCCATCGCGGTTTGCGATAATAAGCTTTTGTCGTATTCATCAGCCTTCTTTTTATATCTCGCAAGAACATTACCTGTTATTTCCTTACCAGTTTTAATCTCTTTCAATTTCGAAAGTTTCTCATCAACATGATCAATCACATAAACATCTTGAACATCATCTTCTCCATGTCTATTACATCTTCCAGCTGCTTGAGCAATGGAATCAAGTCCTGCCAATGATCGAATCACACATTTAAAGCTTATATCAACACCAGCTTCAATCAATTGAGTTGTCACGCATATAAAAGGGGTTTTATTTTCCAGTAACTCCCTAATTTCGTTTAAAATATCTTTCCGATGTGCAGCACACATGGATGTACTTAAATGATAAACTGGCAATGGACTATTCTTTAATGCTTCGTATAGTTCCTTAACAACTGACTTTGTATTTAAAATAACAAGTGTACTTTGCCATGATTCTGCATTAGTATGAACCCAATCGGCTAACTGATTGTTATTCATCTGTTTACCTGTTCGATCAATAACTTCAACCCTTTTAAATGCTCTTGAAACCTCAGATAGATTTTGAACAATTTCTCCATCCCTATTTTTTAAAAGAAAATGATTTACATGCTCCAATGTTGGTTGAGTTGCAGTGCAAAGTAGAATGCTAGAGTGAGCATCTTTTTTTAAAAAGTTTAGCGCTTCATTAAAAAGAGATACACTTTTTGTCGGAACCTTTTGTACTTCGTCAAAGATAAGTACCGAATGACTTAAATTATGTAATCGTCGTGTATTTCTATTTCCTTTGGCATAAAATACATTTAAAAATTGGACCATTGTGGTAAAGATAACTGGACTATCCCAGTTATCACGTGCAAGCTTCAGTCTTTCCCTCTTTGTAATTAGACCATCTGAGAGTTCATCTTCTTCCTCTACTTCATCAATAACATTGGAATGATGCTCTAATATATGTATATCATCTTCCAATATCGTTCTAACTTCTTCCGCATTTTGTTCAATTATCGTTGTGAATGGTACAACATAGATAATCCGCTGCTTATTAAATTTTTGTGCATGTTTAAGCGCATATCGAAGGCTAGCTAGTGTTTTTCCTCCTCCTGTTGGAATTGACAAAGTATAAATACCAGAGGGTTTATCAGCAAATAAGTCACATTGCTCTGACATTTCTTGACGCAATTTGTTGATTTGCTCATTACTACTTTTATCCTTTTTAAAGGAATTGAGCTTATTCATTAATTTTTGATAGTATGAAGCAAACAAATTTTCGTTTTGTGAATCCTGTACTTCTCTTAATTTTTCTTCAAATTGCCTTGTATCTGTTCGATCGGCATCGACTAAACAGCTGAATATATATTTTGTTAGAAAGAAAATTTGTGTGGGGCTAGAATCCATAAAATGCATTAACTCATCCAAGGCATTGGATACATATTGTTTAAAGTCTTTCTCCGTTATGACCTCTTCGAAAAAGCGTTCAACAGCTAGTGAATATCCATCTAAATCTTTATCTCTTACACGTCTTAAAAAGTCAGAATTGATATCTGGGGAAATATAATCATGTAAGTTACTGTGGTGTGAAATAATAGCATTTCCGACTATTTCAGTTAATAGTTTTTCATATGGTGTATTTTTTTCATTATGGAACATGGAGAACAACAATTTTCCTCCGGCTGTCGAATGATCAACTTCTCCACGTTTTATTTCAGCGGTTTCTGGGTGAAAAGCTACTTGTTTTATGTATTTTTGAAAAATATCTGTATACTTTCCCAAGTCATGAAGCAGGCCTGCTAAACCAGCAACATGTGTAAGTCCTAACTTTCCGCCAAATACCTCAGCTAAATGTTTAACACCATTTAAATGCTCGGAAACGGTTTGAATTTCCTTATCACTTTCACGCACATGGGCAATATAGACCATTTTAAACCTCCTTTAATAATTCCATAAATAAATAGTACCACTAAATGGATAAATTAACAGTATTTGGTTACTAAATTTTCACATTATCGTATTTTAATCTATTCCTATGAAATGCTAATAGTATGTTTGTATAATTTTGCTAGGGAGGTCGTTATTATTTTAGTTATGGTGCTAACCCTAAGCACACATAAAATCATTAATAGGTTAGCACCAAAAATAGCCTCGTTATATGTATTTCTTTGTGATATGATGTGTTTATATTATAAAAAGTTACATATTTTTGTTTAGAATATGTCTTTTTCAAAATGCATGTTCGCATTTTGGGCGAAATTCGCTGTCGCACTCTATATGGGTGCGTGGATTGAAATATCAATGTTTCAACCAAGAAAAATTCATCTTCGAGTCGCACTCTATATGGGTGCGTGGATTGAAATCAAAACGGATAAAGGAATTAAGAAGGAACAAGAAAGGTCGCACTCTATATGGGTGCGTGGATTGAAATTCTTTTATATCCTGCAGGATCATAGTCACCGCCGTCGCACTCTATATGGGTGCGTGGATTGAAATAACGATGGTTCCGATTGGTTCACGGTCACATACGTCGCACTCTATATGGGTGCGTGGATTGAAATGCCGACTTCTCGAGGACAATCCCAATGTCCTTCATGTCGCACTCTATATGGGTGCGTGGATTGAAATCAATTCTAAGTTTTAATTATGCCCCCCTATATGCAGTCGCACTCTATATGGGTGCGTGGATTGAAATTATCTATTACAATACATCTTATCCGTATTATATCGTCGCACTCTATATGGGTGCGTGGATTGAAATTTATTATTAAGTGCCACACCTTCCAGTAATGGTTGTCGCACTCTATATGGGTGCGTGGATTGAAATAAGTCCCTTGTCGTAGGAGAACTTAATCCGAACTAGTCGCACTCTATATGGGTGCGTGGATTGAAATTTCCAAGCCAAGCAATACAACGCGGTCCTCAAGTGTCGCACTCTATATGGGTGCGTGGATTGAAATAGTAGGTGCATATACTTTACTAATCCCATTACCAAGTCGCACTCTATATGGGTGCGTGGATTGAAATTTCGATGCTCCACCAGAAAAAGTATTAGGTAAACCGTCGCACTCTATATGGGTGCGTGGATTGAAATTAGGGTGCAATTTTGAATGACCTAGTTCGTGGGCGTCGCACTCTATATGGGTGCGTGGATTGAAATTGCTATTGCGGGGTATTCACGGCCTGTTAAATCTGTCGCACTCTATATGGGTGCGTGGATTGAAATAGACGTACCGACTATCTTGGGTCTTAACAAATATGTCGCACTCTATATGGGTGCGTGGATTGAAATAGCATGTTCAATAGCATAAGTTAATCCACCATAAAGTCGCACTCTATATGGGTGCGTGGATTGAAATTCCATTTTTGTTGTCCCCGTCTACGTACCATTGAGTCGCACTCTATATGGGTGCGTGGATTGAAATTCCATTTTTGTTGTCCCCGTCTACGTACCATTGAGTCGCACTCTATATGGGTGCGTGGATTGAAATTTTAACTAAATGGATCCATTCGTTCATAGGTTTCGTCGCACTCTATATGGGTGCGTGGATTGAAATGATAATCATCTTAGGTGGCATGATGACGAACGGCTCGTCGCACTCTATATGGGTGCGTGGATTGAAATTACGGTCACATGACGTTCCGGAGGAGTTTCTAGGTCGCACTCTATATGGGTGCGTGGATTGAAATCGAACTCTAACGCCTTACCCAAATCCGACATGTAAAGTCGCACTCTATATGGGTGCGTGGATTGAAATACTAAGGAGATAGGTAGTAGAAATTTAGGGAATCGTCGCACTCTATATGGGTGCGTGGATTGAAATTCCAGATGATTTCCAAGCAGAAAACATTAATCAAGTCGCACTCTATATGGGTGCGTGGATTGAAATTAATTGTCGTTTCTAATGATTGTACTTCCGCTGTAGTCGCACTCTATATGGGTGCGTGGATTGAAATAGATTATAAAGAGCAAGATGAACTCAAAAAAATCTAGTCGCACTCTATATGGGTGCGTGGATTGAAATGGTCACTATCCTATTTTAATTTGGTACACTTTGTGTCGCACTCTATATGGGTGCGTGGATTGAAATTCGTTTCTAATGTTAAGCAAGGTTGGTCGAATATGGTCGCACTCTATATGGGTGCGTGGATTGAAATTCATCAAGCATGAGAAGTTCTACCACAAAGCGGGTCGCACTCTTTATGAGTGCGTGGATTGAAATGGCGTGTGCCCGATAGCAACGTATCGATAGATAAATATGATTTTTCAAAAAACGTCAATGGTATACTGAGGCCACTAAAAAGTGTCTTCCTTTAAAAACTACCTAACACTTTTTTAGTGGCCTTTGGTATTTGATATTCCTTTTCACAACATTCATCCTACAGACAGTATATTTTCATTATAAAAACCTCGTGTAACTCGGGATATAAGAGATAACTAAAAGCATATTATCCTTCATCAAAGGTTAAAAGTTGAAGAAATAATATTCACCTATTTGATTACTTTTATCGTGGATTCATAACCTAATATACTAAGCCAATAAACATATATAGCAAAAATTGACCGATGTAATGGGTCCATTTCATTACCGCATTCACATCAGCCAATTAACTACTTAATTAACCTCTAACTTTCTTACCTTAAATTTGAACAGTACTATTCCCTCGTCTCAACATTCCTTCCTTCAAAGTTATCAAGCAATGCACGCACTTCATCCGTTGTCTCTGTGCTCATTAATTGATTTCTTAATTCACCCGCTCCTCGTATCCCGCGAACATATATCTTAAAAAAGCGGCGAAGAGGTTTGAAGGAACGTGGTTCTAATTTTGAATATTTATCAAAAAGATCCAGATGCAACCTTAAGAGATCCAGTAATTCCTCACTACTGTGCTCTCTTGGCTCCTTTTCAAAAGCAAATGGATTTTTAAAAATACCACGACCAATCATCACGCCATCCACTCCAAATTCTTGAACGAGCTTCAAACCCGTTTGACGGTCAGGAATATCTCCATTAATTGTCAAAAGTGTATCTGGAGCTACCTCATCACGAAGTTTCTTAATTTCTGAGATTAACTCCCAATGAGCATCTACTTTACTCATTTCTTTTCTAGTACGCAGATGAATGGAAAGATTTGCAATATCTTGTTCGAATACATGTGTCAGCCAGTCGCGCCATTCTTCTATATTCGTGTAACCGAGCCTTGTCTTTACACTAACAGGCAATCCTCCTGCTTTTGCTGCTTGAATTAACTCCGCTGCAACTTCTGGACGACGAATAAGGCCACTTCCCTTTCCCTTTGTTGCCACATTAGGTACAGGGCATCCCATATTAATATCTACGCCCTGATAACCCATTTCAGCCATTCCAATACTCATTTGTCGAAAGTGTTCAGGCTTATCTCCCCATATATGAGCTACAATTGGTTGTTCATCCTCTGTAAAGGTCAAGCGCCCACGCACACTATATATTCCCTCTGGGTGGCAATAACTCTCCGTGTTTGTAAATTCTGTAAAAAACACATCAGGTCTGGCTGCTTCACTTACTACATGACGAAAAACAACATCCGTCACATCTTCCATTGGTGCCAATATAAAAAACGGTCGTGGTAAATCACGCCAAAAATTATCAGTCATAATCCAATCAAAATCCTTTCATAATGGGATAGCCTGTCCAAACCTTATCCCAAAATTAAAAAGCAAAATGTCCCTGCTTCCTTTACACTTATACCATGCTTAGGCACTTTTTATCAATGGATTGTTCATAAAAACTGGATATGAATCGGAAAAGTTTATTTTAATTAACATAATATAATAGTACACGGAAAAAGAACCATTTTAAGATCTTCCTTGTACACTTTCTATTAGCACAGCGTTCACCATATATTACTCCAATTTCATTAATATCATGTTTAGTTCAAAAAATGATTGAGGGAACTTATTGGGAGAAAAATGAAAAAATAGAAAGAGGGAAAGCACCTTGAAAAACTTTATCGATATAGGGATTGGAAGACTATTGAACAAAAGAAAACAGACTGAATCACTACTGGACCCAGTCGAAATTTTGATTGACTTTTGATTAGAAGAATACCTGGTATTATTTCTCACACCGTTCTATTCTCAGCAACATTTACTTCCACTTTACGTATGATAATCTCTGAAATCAACAAAAGAAACGGAAGAGCTATTAAGGAATATAGGAAAAATAATGGTAGATCCCCATTTACAAATTGAACAAATAATGTAATTGCATCCTTTTATATCTCCACCACGCTTCACTCCCCCAGAGATCAATAATTTAGATTTCCTCTTCAAAAGACAAGTTTAATGGTTCATCCAATAATTCCGATTGTATCTCCAAATTTGTTGTTTCCACATCTTTACCCACTTCTTCAAATGTAAACTGATCTACCCACACGTGACCACGACCCGATAAAATAATACCAAATGATATAGTAGAACTGCCTGAAGGAACATCTAAAACAATAGAGTAACGGTTCCAGTTCGTATCCCCTTTGATTGGGCGATTGCTCATGTTGTCGAACTGTAATACATCATCAAAAGCATTATCCACTCTCATCCACATACTAGAAAAGTACTCTACGTCTTTTGTCTTTAAAAAACAAGAAAGTCTGATTCGCTTCCCAATAAACTTGTCTGCTTTAAATTGCTGCATCATCGTGGCAAAGTTTGCGGAATCAAGCACGGTTTTAGACTTTAAATAACCTGATGCCTTCCCCTGATGAACTACCGCACGATCAATCCCCATTTCATAATTAAATAGATCTGAGCCACTTAAAAACCAACCTTTTACTTGTTTCTCCATATAAGATTCCTCCTTATTTTTTAGCATACCTGACATTAACCTTCGATATTGTCCAGGTGGCAAATGATAATATTTTTTGAATGCCCTTGTGAAAGCTTCCTGGGACTCAAAATGATAATAAAATGCAATATCAAGAATCCTTTTATTCGTATAGAGTAAAGCCGTTGAAGCATTTGCCAAACGTCTCATCCGAACATACTCGGTTATAGACATGCCAACTGCTGTACGGAAAATTCGATGGAAATGAAATTTAGAGAAGCCTGCTTGCTCCGCTATATCATCCATCGTTAGTGATTCATGCAGATGTTCTTCAATATAGTTTATCGTTTTATTAATTATCCCTTCATATTGAATGACTGCTTCCTCCCTTCATTAATAGAATATCAAATATCAAAAGGAGATTTTTTGATTATTCTTGCGGATATTTAATTTTTAATTAGGATGAATCTTAACCGGACGCCAAATGATATATATATCGACATAAAAAGATACATTTCTTTTTTATAGGCTATGATAGAATTGTCTTGCAATATAATTTCTTATCCTTTCCTTATTTACTGTTCCAACTGTTACACAGAAATAACCTCTTGCCCATTAATGCTGTCCAACATTTCTTCTTTAGTTTAGGAAATTGATTCAGAGGTAGATTTGGTATAAAATATTTGACAAAATAATTATTCTATGCTATAATTGACGAAATATATAGATTGAATTATAATGAGATTCTCCTGGCCAGGGGAATCTCATTTTTCTATTGAAGGAGGACACTTGCATGAAACAAGATAAGTCCAGTTTAACTTCATTAATATCTGCTTTTGGTCGTGCATATCATAGTCAATTTGATACACCAAAGATCTTTAACGACCATATCGCTAACGATTTAATAACGCAAAAAGAGTTTGATGACATTAAAACGAATATGGTTCAAGGGATAGGATTCTTCAACAAAGAAAAAGCACAACTTTTAAATGGAGATAAGGATGAAATATTAAAATGGATCACACAAGTCCAACTTTCACCAACCCCTTTAGCACGCGCTGCATTTTGTGAGAAAGTGTTGCTTCATGAAATTAAGTTAGGGGTGAAACAATACGTTATACTTGGAGCTGGACTAGATACCTTTTGTTTTCGTCACCCAGAACTGAAAAATAGCATCGAAATATTTGAAATCGATCATCCAGCGACACAAGCATTTAAGATAAAACGATTGTCAAACGCTCATTTAGAAATACCACACAATCTCCATTTTATTTCGATGGACTTCACCAAAGAATTTACTTACCGAAATCTAATAAATAAGGGTTTTAGCAACCATAAAACATTCTTTAGTCTTTTAGGAGTTTCCTATTATTTAACGAAAGAGGAAAACTCAAGATTACTGAAAAACTTATTTGCTGAAGTTCCAATAGGTAGTTCTATCGTTTTTGATTATGCTGATGAAACCCTATTTAATGTGAACGGAAAATCAAATAGGGTTTCAAACATGGTAAAAATGGCATCAGCAAGTGGGGAACCAATGAAGTCTGGTTTTTCATATAATGAAGTTGAAAATATGTTAGAAAGAGCAGGATTACTTATTTATGAACATTTATCGCCAAGCGAAATTGATAAAACATACTTCGCCAATCGAAGCGACTACCTTTCTGCCTTTGAAACGATTCATTATATACATGCTGTAAAGAAATAACTTATCGTAAAGCTGCCGTCCACTTAATCGTTAAAGTCCGGACGGCTTTTTTATTACTAATGGAAATTCTAGTTTCGATCCGAACTAACCATTCACACCTGTTTATGTTAGTACGTAAGGAAAGCAACAGGTTACCTTTTCCCAATTTTATTTCAACCTTTTAACCTCACACTATAAAAACGCATCTGTTCAAGACTACCTTTCGACTCAAATACTCCAGCTTCAATCAGCTTTCTAATTCGATATTCGAGAAACGTATCCCCTATGTATTGGTCTAAATGCCCCAGTACCTCACCGATTACCCTTGCTGATTTTATAAATTCCTTTGTCACTTGTTTACCATGCAGCTTTTTAACTTTCTTTATAATAATTCCATCATAATAGTCTTCAGAAACACTCTGTATCCTTCCATTTCTCCAAATTCTTAATGTTTCTTGACTTTCTGAAAGGGCTAACCATTCATTTTCTAAGTCCTCTCTATCATGATCTGTAAGAAGCTTCCCATAATCCTGTTCATAAATAACCTGTAGCTTCTCAGGAGGAATTTCACCTGTGTGGAGTAGCGTATATTTAGCTTTTTTCACCCTAAAAAGCTCTTCATATGCTTTTGTTGTGTTAATAATAGTGATGTCAATATTTTTTTCCTTTAAAAGATGCATAATAAATCGTAGTCCTGTCTGTTCATGTGCGTTATTAGATGCCCAAATGGTTACATGAACTCCTTCAGGTATAGAGTTAATTCGATTCATTGCCTTTTCAAAGCAGTGAGTATAATCGGCATATTCACCAAACTCTTCACTCATACACTTCTCCATCCAACCAAATCTGAATTTAACTCCAGCTTCCTCATGCAACTTCCAGACTGGACCAACAGAGAAAGTGTCCCAAAAAGAAATGATCCTTTCCTTTTTATCAAGACCCATTTCTTTTAACGCAGCTTTCAAACAACCTGAAGCTGATGCACTCGATAGAATATGTATCATCCTTTATTTTCTCCTTTTTGACCATTCGGAATCGCCCCAGTTTATCTAAACTTGGTATGGCCTTTTTAATTCCATTCAATTGTTTAGTTAATACTACATTGTATCTCAAATACCATGATCACGCCGAATTTCCGAAAAAGCCTTTGCAACTGATTTTGTATCTCCTTGTATGAAATCCGTATATCCTTTTTCCAACTCAGCATTCACCTCTGATTCTGTGACATCCTCTCGGCATTAAAATACCGAGCTTCCAAAGTGGAAACCTCTTAAAAGGAGGCGGAAGCGGTTCACTAGGGTGGGAGCTTGTCTCACGACAATCCCATGTTGTTCCATTTCTGACCCACCTTCCAACATGACCGCCATACCCCATGCCACTTGGGGCTCCTAGGTTGGATTGTACCAACTAGGCACTTGGTCTATAACACGAACCTATCTCACGACTGTTCCGTGTTACCCCGCCAAGCTTGTGCTACGTGCAATATTATTTGCAGCATTCAAATCAGCATGACACGTATAATTACATTTTACGCAGTGGAATTTAATACCATTGCGATTTTTCCTTTCTGCATGACCGCAACATCCGCAAATTTGGCCTGTTTGATAAGGGTTAATATCTACAACTGGGATATTGTATTTTGAAGCCTTTTCTTTGATGAACTGTTTTAATTGATAGAAAGACCACGAATGAATGGTTTTATCTGCTCTCTTCATGCTACGACATGTTTTTCAAATATCGTCTAATGCTTCCATTTTTATGATTGGGTTATCAAATTGTAGAGAGAGATCTACTATATCTTTGGCTAGTTTTCGGTTATAATCTTTCATCCACTGTCTTTCTTTTTTACCTATACGTTTCATGACGCGCAGCGCCTTTGCTTTACCTAACGAACGTCGTAGGGAACGAAAATGACGTCGCATATAACCGACTTCTTTACCAGAGAAAAATTGTCTTCTACCACTAAGAAGCTCAGAGACGACCGCAATATGTCGCAACCCTAAGTCCACACCAATAGATGTATAGTTTTCAAAGATGCGTTTATGTTTCTTTCCAAAGTCTAGTTCTGAACTTATTTGTATTGGAATCGCCACATACCAATGTTTCCCTTTACGTAACAATTCCATGGTTCCACGAAATCCTTTCCTTTTTTGCGTTAAAAATGAAAAAAACGTTTGTACATCTTTTGTTTCTACTACTGGCAGTGCCTTTTTCCCCATATTTGAGGTAAAGGCAATGTACCATCTTCCGTTTTTCTCTATGGAATTCCAATTTTGATTATTTATTTTCACGCCAAGTGATTCTTTAAAAACAGGAATCGTCGCTGCTCTCCCCTTTTTATAATCAGAAACAGCTTTTTTTGCGCGTCGTAGCCATATTTTCACCTCCATATGGGAAATTTTACCAAACACACGTTCGGTTATCAACCTAAAAGGCCTTGGATAACAAAGTTGTTCAAAAAATAAACTTGGCATTCATCCCCTCATTAAAATAAGGGGCGTTCTGCCAAGTTCGTAAACTAGAAACTCCAACAGCTTTTGTAGCAGGAATCTTAAACGACCACCTGCTAAAGCAGATGTAATACGTCATAGACGAAAATTCCATTGTTGCTAAATTCCATTGTTGCTAAATTCCACGCTTGTCCATGTCGAATCATATAGTTGATTCATAAACTATTATATATTCACAGGAAGGAGGGGGTTCTATGGGCTACGAAGGTGGCGGATATGGTATGGGAGCAGGATTTGCATTGATCGTTGTACTTTTCATCCTGCTTATCATTGTTGGTGCTTCATATGTTGGGGGTGGATATTAATCCTTAAAGAGAAGTGTTTATCGCACTTCTCACCTTATTTATTTTTTCATCGTTTTAGAACCCTGAGTGGCAATATATCTTTCATCTTCTATTTATAATCACAACTCACTATTCTTACTAATCAATCCTATAAATATATGCACCAATTACTCGAGTACATTAGGTCGCTAGGACTCTTTATACGTAACTAAAAAAGGGGTAAACAAAGAGCCGATTATAAAAATAAAAAAAGCTATACCAAGTGTCACAATAATATTGCTAAAAGGGGACAGGAAGTGACCAAAGATTAGCATTGGAAGAATAGTGAAAGAGACAAAAATGAACCTACTAGGAATCGTTATCTTATGTATCGTATTGCATTCGTTACATTTAATAGGTTTATAATTCCAAAACAAAGATTTATAGATTCTACTCCAGCTAAATTCTGCATTACAGTTCTCACAACTTTGCAAAACATAACACCTCAATTTCACTTTCTAATTTTCCCCATTGACCATATTCTGCCTTTATTAATTTGCAATTGTTAGGGAGGCAGTAACTTGCTCTCCTTTTTAATTCTCTAATATATGCTGCCGTTTTCAAAGTAACGTCCCCTTTAGTTTTAGCACGCTTTTTTTCACAACATAACCTACAACTTATAACAACGCTTCTATTGGAAATGCAATTACTATTCCTAATGGTATGGATAACCACATGATATTAATGGATGTATGAAATTTTCTAGGAAAGAGAAAGAGAAACAGCACACCAACTAACCATATTGCTAAAACAAAGAAGAAGAATGGAGCTACAAATGTGTCATCCGTATAATTCTCCGCAATTGTTCCAGAAGCGAAAAATGTAGATACAAAAAGTGCAATAATTCCACTAAAAACAGTATGGAAAACAATAGTCGTCTTGTTAATTTTCAAAAATAAATCAATCCTTTTCTTTTATTTGCTTTAGTAATTCAATTATTTCTTGTTGTTGTTTATATCGTTTTCTAAGCTGCCCTTCTATTGATAAAAGAGTCATAACTATTACGATAAAACCTAAAAGTACCAAACTACAACGCCCTCCACTCTCACTCTTTCTTTTCAACCCTACCTTCACTGTCCATCACATTAAGTACAATTGAACCTAAAAAAACGTTTCATGACTAGAACAATACTGCACTTAACACAACAAGTAAACTCGACAACCCCCTGTCCATCCATTGCGCCTAATAGTTGAGCAAAAAACTATTTCGACTCCATTGAAAAAGTTTCTTCTTTTCCTTTCCCCCATTCTATCGTCACTTGGATAGGTGTGTCTGTATCCGTAATCGCACAACCTGAGCATTTAGATGGAAACTTAACAGTTGCACCTTTGTATTCACTTTCATTTAAGACCGTTTCACCATCATTTATAACAATTTTTAAATTCTCAATTACCATATCTTTTTTTGCCTTTTTATATCCAAAAACATATTCCCCAATTTCTGTTGAGGTTCATACAACTAATCCCCCTTTAAATTCTTGAGTTATCCTTATTCAACAACTGCCCAACAGATTGATAACTCATTTTTAGTGAGACATTATCCCACATTATATTTATTTAGATCATCCACAATGATTGAAAGCATTATTTTATTCCGCTATTTGGTAATCCTTTATCCTATTACTTTGCCATTATATGTTACTACGGATTGGGAAAAGTAAAGTTTCACTATATCTGGGCTGGTCAAGAATTGAAAAAAATATTGAACCAATAAAAAGGGCTGAACCCTTATATATAGGATTCAGCCTAAAATCTTGATTGGTTTTCTAAATCTGGTCTTATTAAGCAATTACAATATTTTGATATACCCTTCTGTTCCATTCACAAGAATTCGTTGCCCATCTTTTATCTGTTTTGTAGCATTTTCCACGCCAACAACTGCAGGTAAGCCATATTCGCGTGCAATAACTGCTCCGTGGGTCATCAGTCCGCCAACCTCAGTGACGAGACCTTTTATCGATACAAACAATGGTGTCCAGCTAGGGTCAGTAAAGGCAGTAACTAATATATCTCCCTCTTCTAAATCAGCTTCTTCCATGTTTAAGATGACTCGAGCACGTTCCTCTATAACTCCTGAAGAGACAGGTAGACCCACTTTTGCTTCGTCTGGGAGATTTTCTCGTTTATACTTACCTGTAATGATTTCACCATCAGAGGTGATCACACGCGGAGGAGTTAGTTTTTCATATAATTTGTAATCGTCTTTTCGCTTGTTGATGATCTGGTAATCCAGTTTATTCGTGCGTACGACTTCATGAAGTTCTTCAAAAGTGAGATAGTATATATCTTCTTTTTCATGAATAATGTCCGCTTGTACGAGTTGTTCGGCTTCTTTCAGTAATGCCTGCTTATAAACAAAGTAACGACTAATCATACCGTATTTCGGATATTCACGATATCCGATGAAATTCCGGATGAGGTCAATCATCCGCTTTGTTTCTGTCGCTTTTTGTTCACCATCCGGTAATTGTTTCAATTGGTCTAATAACTCTTGTTCCTTTTTCAAAGCCTCTTGTCGCCCTTGCTCAAATTTCCGTTTGCTGGCATTAGGCTCAAAGTTTTTGATATTACTAAGAATCATGGAGATAAGTGTAATTGGTTTTTCGCTCCAACGGGTTTTCGTCATATCGATTTCGCCGACACATCGCATTCCGTATTTGTTCAGGTAAGCTGTTATCGCATCTTGGGCTTCCTGTCCACCTTCAAACTTTACCAGCTCATCCAAAAAGTTATCATTTTTTACACCCTGTAAATAAGCTATTAATTCTGGATAAGGACGAATTACATCTGCGACATCCAATAGTGCTAGACCCATTTCCGAAGTAATATTATTTGGTACAGATTGAGAAAGTGTGTCCGCTGCATTTTTTCCCCTAACCATTCGTTCATTTTTTCATTTATCCATGTTGAAGCATTCATAGCTGCCATAAATACCGCTGAACTTTGTGGGTCAAACAACAACTTCTTTAATTCCTGAATATCCTCAAGAATAAAATCAAATAAATTTGTTCCTGACTTCGTTCGGATGTTCTGTTTTAACTGTTTTATCGATTCTTGACTATGCTTAATCAAATCAGACACGATAGATGGATTGTTTTCGATTTGTGCCTGCATATCTATATTGCCTCTTGTGGGACTCGGTGCTTTATGATCATTTGGTAACCATTTTATAAAGTTTTCCCGTTCAATGATGTTCATGAGTGCGTCTTTCATAAGCGGATCATGCTGTCCCATGCCATTTAATAACATGTTTCTACTGACAGGGGAAGCAAGCTGATCTGTAACATCAACAAACAACCTTCCACCAGCTTTACGCATTGGCGCAGGAGTTGTTAATAGCCAAAAAGATAATCCCAACGGCTTCATGGGGTCAGTCATCATTTGTTGATGACCGACAGATACGTAAACACGTTTTTCATCATCATTCGTTTCAGGGATAGGGAAAAGCCTTGTGATTGGGCGACTCTGAACAATAAAAAATGTGCCATCGACCAAAGATCATTCGATATCTTGTGGAAAACCAAAATAAGCCTCGATCTGTCTTCCGATGCGTGCCAATTGTAAAATCTGTCCGTTAGTAA
This sequence comes from Oceanobacillus sp. FSL K6-0118, assembly GCF_038006665.1. Classification (NCBI taxonomy): domain Bacteria; kingdom Bacillati; phylum Bacillota; class Bacilli; order Caryophanales; family Bacillaceae; genus Oceanobacillus; species Oceanobacillus sp. FSL K6-0118. The sequence goes on along the minus strand of NZ_JBBOVR010000001.1, from coordinate 893,418 downwards.
GTGATATTGTATCTATAAAGTAGACAATTTTAGAAAGTGTCCTATTCATTTGATAATCTTATATATAGAATTAGATAGAAAATAGGGGATGAATATGACAAGACAACTAAAAAGATACAGTTATGAATTAAAGAAAAAAGTGGTTGAAAAGTATTTTGAGGGGTATGCAATCCGAGATTTGATAAAGGAATATAACATTAGTGCACCTCGAGTAGCGAATCGGTGGGTTAATAAGGTACGTGAAGGAGGTTATGAAGCGTTAAAAGATACAAGAGGTATGAAAAGCATAGGTAAACAGAAACGAAAAGAAGAGGAAACCAAAGATGAGCTTATCGAACGACAAGCATTACAAATCGAATATTTAAAAAAGCTTTTGGAGCTGGAAAGGATGTGAGAAAGCAGAAAGAGGTACAATTTGCCTTTATAGAAGCAAATGAGAAAGATTATCCTGTTACGATGTTAGTGCAACTGACTGATGTATCACGATCTGGTTATTACAAATGGAAAAAACGTGGAGGGGGTAGTGTGCAGGCACAAAAGGACGAAGAATTATACAACTATATCATCCAATTACATCATAAACACCGTGGTACATTGGGAAGAAAAAGAATGAAAATGGCATTAAAGGAGGAATATGACATTGAGGTTGGAGAGATGCGTGTCTCTAAAATCATGCGGAAATATGGTATTCGTTGTAAGATCCGCCAAAGGCGCTTTGTTAAGCGTAACGAGATAAATAAAAAAGTACCGAATATATTAAATCGAAACTTTCAAGCAAAGAAACCCGGAATGAAGTTTGCGATTGATATTACCTATTTACCAGTGATAGAGGGGCCAAACAAGAATCTTTATTTGTGTGCGATTAAAGATTTATTTCATGACGAGATTGTGGCGTATTCTATTAGTCAACGTCAGGATATAGAGCTTGTATACGAAGCGTTAGATCGTTTAAAAGAAAAAAAGTTTGTGAAAGGTGCCATTTTACATAGTGATCAAGGCACACAGTTCACAAACGCTGGTTATCAAATGCGTGTCAAAGAGATGGGCCTCACCCCATCCATGTCCCGCAGAGGCAACTGCTGGGACAACGCATGCATTGAAAACTTCTTTAGTCATTACAAGTGTGAAATAGAATGTTTTTTTGAAAACACAGAGACTGTATTCGAAGTTCAAAATGCGGCAAACCAATATATCCATTACTTTAATCATAATCGAATCAACACAAAATTACAAACGAGTCCTGTAAAATATATCAAGCGTTACGCAAGCTAAAAATGCACCGCAGGGAACCACAGCGGAGCTGCTTGCCCTTGCCTGGCATGCCTCTTCTTAGTGATTCGGTGTGTTGGGGATAGGGGCCCCCGACCAGCGAGAACTTAGAAGAGATGGTTCGTGGTACGCTCTGTGTGCGAATAGGGAGCTTTAATAGCTTTATTTTTCCCGATTCGCCACTTTATTCACCACCACGAACCCAAATGCCTGGCAAGGGTGGCGTATATGATCATAGCTCAAACTATCGGAAACAAAGGTATTGTGAAAAGTTTTTTGAGACACTTTGGTACTGTCTACTTGACAGAAGCAGGTGTAAAGTGTTTGAGACCTTTGCTTATCCGGATCGATCTGCTCGGTCTTCGTTCCTCCTTCTTTTCGTCCATAGGTAGCTAATTCTTTAGTTGCTATCCTCTTATCAATAATTCTATTTGCTTTAACTTTATAACAATCAGCAGTGACCAAACCTGAGACTAGTGCTTCTCCAAGTCCAAAACTGGCATCGATTGATAGTATCTTTCGGTTATGGGTAATCGGATCAGCAGTGAATAAAATTCCTGAAGCCTGTGGAAACACCATCCGTTGAACAATAACAGATAAATATACTTGTCTGTGGTCAAATCCGTTTTGCATACGATAAATCACTGCACGATCAGTAAATAGAGAAGCCCAGCATTTACTGATATGTTGTAAAATTTCATTTTTACCGATGATATTTAAATAGGTGTCTTGTTGGCCAGCAAAAGAGGCATATGGTAGATCTTCAGCAGTTGCACTAGAACGCACTGCATAAGCCTGTTCCTCACCAAACCTGGAGAGATAATGGTCAACTGCTTTCACAACATCGGAAGGAATTTCTACTTCCATAATAGTTTGTCGAATCCTCTGACAGATGACACTAATTTTGTCACGTTCCTCTGCTTTTACTAGATTTAGTTGATCCAACAATGCGTGGAAGTCTACGTTATGTTTGAGGACTTTTTGATAAACCTCTGACGTAACACAAAATCCTTCCGGTACCTGAATTCCCTGGATTTTGGATAACTTCCTTAAATTTAACGCCTTTCCTCCAACAAGCAAAAGCTGTGAATTTTCTATTTCCTTTAAACCGAGAACCAAAGAACTCATCCAATCTCCCCTATCCATTAATGTATTGTTGATTCTAACAGTAGGGAATGAAAATAAATAGTCTATATTTGCTATTTTTTATATGCTATAATTTAATTAGGGAAAGATTAACTTAACACAACATAAGCTGATTCACCGGTTCATTTTAATCTTTAATTACCACCGAATTCCATTCACAAACGATAGATAATTGTCCATCACTTAACTGTCCCATAATTGTTCCATTCATTTTTTCCATAAAGCTCTTCACAATCGACAAGCCTAGTCCAGTACTTTTGCCAGAACGTGATTGATCTGCCCTATAAAACCGGTCGAACATGAAGTCCACATCCTGTTCAGTCAAGGAATGTGCATCATTTTTTACAACTAGTGCAACCATAAAATCTCGTTCCTCAAGACTTATAATAATATTTCCATCTGAGTGAGAAATGGCGTTGGAAATTAGATTTTCAATGACTCTCGTAACTGCTGACTCATCAGCCATTATAAATACATCGCTTTCAGGTATGTGAATGGTGGGTTCCATATTCCTCTCATAAAAACGGTCATAAAAACTCATCAAGACATCTATTGTTATGCTCCTCAGATTGATTCGTTCAGACTTTAGTTGATGATCTGTAGACTCGATAATACTCAACTCAAAAAAGTCCTTTAACAACATCTCCAGCCTTTTTGCTCGTTTGTTTGCAATAGATAATAATTCTTTTCTCTCAGCAGCTGTAACATCATCTTCCTCAGCCATCTGAATATATCCTAAAATAGAAGTTAATGGAGTTCTCAAGTCATGGGATATATTAGCAATTGCTTGTTTCTGTTCCCTTTCAAATCTGACTCTCTTTCTATTCTCAGACATGTATAAATCAATAAGTTTATTAATTTCCAACCCTAGACTTTCCACATCTTTATCCAAAAGAGCCATATGTATTTTTTTGTTAGTTTTTCGATCATTATAGATTTTTAACTGCTTACTTATGTTTTTCACTTCTTTTTTTAAAGCAAATAAGCGAGTGAGTAAAAAAACTGTTATTAAGAATATGAATATGACTACATAAAACATGGTTCCCACCCGCTTACCTATATATTATTTAATTTCTTTTCTATTAAAATAGAATACTCCACATAAAGTAACAATTATTATCGTTACTACCCCAATAAGCATGGACTTTATGATTTCACCTTTTGTCATGGTGTATTTAAATACTTCGCTAAATTGCTGAAAGATAGAATTCTCATATACCATCTCAATCAACGGCGGCTTAGAAAGTTTTTCAACTGCATACATCACGATTGTGAATAAAATAGAGATAATAATTGTTTTTCCACTATCATCCGTAATAATGGATAATAACATAATAATAGCAGTATAACCTAGAAATTGAAGTGTAAATAACCCATAAGCTCTCCCTAAATACATCAAATTAGAACTATCTATTATATCTCCGTGTCCAGTTAAGATGACCAAAATGATAGCTGTTACTAATGGAATCAGTATTGTAACAACGATGGCGCCCAGTGAAAAGATAAAAGACTTTGCCATAAAAATAGTTGATCTTTTATTACCGCTTATTACCTGATTTTTAATTACACCGCTTTGTGAGAATTCGATTGAGATAAAAAATCCAGCGAGTGTGCTGACAATTAAGTTGAAAAATAGAGGGACTGTAAAGATTGATAAAGCATTTAATTCGCTTAATCCAGCAGTATCAAATGAAGTTTCATTAATTTGCCACCAGTCAATTATAATGAGGTAATGTAACAAAGTACTTAATACTATTATGGTTAGTAATAAAACCCAAAATGTCTTATTCCGTTGTAATTTGAACATTTCGGCTCTAATAAGATTAGTCATTCCTTATGGCCCCCTACTAATTTTGAAAAATAACTTTCAAGACTATCACCATTTTGCGAGAGATGTTCGATAACAAGACCATGATTTGTTAGTGCACGTGAAACGTTACGTACATCATCGAGATACTTGTAAAGTTTTAATGTACCATCTTGCATCACTTCAAAATCAGTCGTTGATAGATTCTGTTCCAGTACGGTTGCACCCATTATCGGATCATCAACCTTTATTCTTAAATGTTGTCTGCATTTTTCATCCAGTTCTTTAGCAGTAAGCTCTTCAAGTAGTTTACCTTTATGAATGATTCCGAAACTGGTTGCGAGAAGATGGAGTTCACTTAATATATGGCTTGATATTAAAACGGTTAATCCCTTTTCACGGTTTAACTTTTTTATTAATTCCCTCAACTCAACAATTCCCATTGGGTCCAATCCATTTGTTGGCTCATCAAGAATTAAGAATTCAGGATCGCTTAATAAGGCAATCGCAAGACCAAGCCTTTGCTTCATTCCAAGTGAAAAATTTTTTGCCTTTTTCTTTCCAGTATTAGAAAGTCCGACAAGCTCCAATGTTTCTTGGATACAAACACTTCCAGGAATGCCTTTTTGTAATCGATGGACTTCTAAATTTTCATAGGCACTCATATTCGGAAAAAGAGCAGGATTCTCGATAATGGCGCCCATTCTTTTTTGTGCATTAATTAGCTCATTTCGATTATCATTTCCAAATAACTCTATTGAACCGCTTGTTGGGAAGGCAAGCCCCGTTATTAAACGTAGCATCGTTGATTTACCTGCACCATTTTTACCAATGAATCCGTAAATTTCACCTTTTTTAATGGAGATATTAACCTTTTCAAGGGCAAAATCATTTGTATACTTTTTTGTTAGCTTATTCGTTCTTAGAATATATTCATCCATTAATTTATCCCTCCATAATTGTTCACCAGTCCAGTATGGTCTCTAAAACTTAAGAAAGGATTAAGACAAATCTTAAGAAAAACTTAAGTTTTCATACGATATCCCATCCCCCATATCGTTTCTATATATTCTTTATTCGGATTTGCCTTTAAGAGCTTATTTCGCAAATTACTCATGTGAACGTTAACCGTGTTGTCATCCCCATGAAAAGGCTCGTCCCATACACTTTCGAATAAATTAGATTTAGAAAAGACTTTTTTAGGTGTAGTCATTAGAAGCTTTAATATCTTGTATTCTCGAACGGTTAACGTGATTTCTCCCCCTTCTACATAAACGGCCTTTGTTTCCAAATCAAGATGAATACCATTGTGAGTTAATACTTGTTTAGGAGTTTCATTCGTACGTCTATATCTACGAAGGAGCGAATCAATGCGAGCAGATACCTCATCAACATCAAAAGGTTTAGAAATAAAGTCATCCGCACCTGATCTTAAACTATTAATTTTTGTTTCCTTTTCACTTTTTGCTGAAATAATAATAACTGGAATCGAACCTTTTTCTGTTATTTTTTCAAGAATTTGTTCACCGGCCATACCTGGAAGCATTAAATCAAGTAAAATTAAGTCCCAATTCTGTTTATCTAAATAAATCAGAGCCTCTGTACCAGAATAAGCAGGTTGTGGATGATACTGGCTCTTTTTTACAATTCGGCATAATAATTGGTTAATATCATTGTCATCTTCAACAACTAAAATATTGATCGTCTGATTCACTTTAACTTCTTCCTTTTCGTTTAATTTATTAGAAGATGGATCACAATTCGGCTGGTATATACTGAACAGGAATAGGCAATTTATTCCCTTCCTCTTTACTAGCATAAGCCCTTAAATTTCCTTTATACACCAGTTGCAATTCAGTTACTTCTTGAAATTCATCTGGCGCTATTAGTGATAGTGGCTTTTCAAAATCAATGATGTTACATTCTTTTAGCACTGAAGCAACAAACTGAGAACAGAATAATGCTTTTTCTCTTTCTATTGGGTTTTTACATATAAACCCGAATAAACCTAAAAAGTTATAGCGATAGTATTCCTTATGTCCTTCGATCTCCTGTATATAACGCTTCATGTTTTGCATTTGAATTTCTGTAACTGTAAGGGAATAAACCGCACAATCTGCTTCTTTAAATATACCTTGTCTCACATCTTCTTTTACAACCCCCCCATTGAATGGGTTGCAAACCTTTTTTCTTCCAAAACTATATACTTCTGATAATTCAGAGTCAAAAGATATTGATGCATGGTTATAAGGTTTCTTTGTATATAGCTTTATCAACTTTGTAAAAAATGTACCAGTATCCGTTAAAAGAATATACACCTTTCTCTCTGTCATAATCATTCCCCTTGTCTGTTACCATAGAAATAATTGATATGTTCAATTTACATACCAAAACATAAGAAGACCTTAATAGATTCCTTAAGAAAACCTTAAGTTTTTTAGAATAGTCATGTAGGGGATATTAGAGAACGTAGGGAATACCTTGATGTATATACAGTGGGATTATAAAGGAATAGAATAAAGGATGATTTGATAAAATGTTAAAAACCTTATTGGGGAAGGATTGGAAGGAATGGAAGGAATGCATAACGCTACAAGGATAAACATCTAATATTTTAACATATGCCCTTACATTTATTGAGGTAACAAAGAAAAGTATTTCGCCTCATAGAATGAGTATTGTCTACACACTTGGACACGAAAGAGCGAAACAATACGAATATACACTCAATTAAGTGAAAAATTAGACTATGATTCTACAACAAATCTTTTTGATGGGAAAGAGAGTAACGATAATGTCTCGTTACTTTCTTTTAATAACCCCCCCTTTAACACGGTAAGCGACTTCCTTACGCACAGCATCCTCCTTGTCCGGCAACCGCATCTGTTAACTTACAATTTTCTACTAAGCACAACAATAAATAGCTTTATCAAAAGCATCTTCCGGTATATATATGATTCCATCTCTTATCTCATATGGTATATCATTATTTTCTAACAGTTCAGCAACATTGCCATTTGTCTTTTCTCCCCACTCTATGTATTCTTCAGTATATTCTTTTTGGCACGCAGCTAAAGTCGCGAAAAGAATAATATAGCAAAGTATTAATACTAGAACCTTCTTCAAATTATCTCCCCCCTGAATATTTTTATATACAAATTAAATTCGAAACAACTAAACGTTCCTTTTTTTAAAGAAATTAGAAATAAGGAGTAGAATAATCCCTATTATGGTTGATGGTAATGCAAAAGGATAGAAGGTTTCTGGAATATCTTCTGCCAACACACCACTCTCACTAAAAAAGAATAATCCTGATATAAAATTAGAAAACCTAACCAATAAATTACCTTTCCAAATGTGGTATATTTCTTCGTCATGTTTAATCCCATCCCATTTCATTTCAATTAAATAAAATCAACATTTTATAATTGAACTAGTCATTTTTCAGAAACCGGCATATATTTTGTAAAATAAGCACCTAAAATTAGCAAAATCATAGAAATAGACCAATTCAATATTCCCATAAAGTTAAACCAATAGGCTAAAAGGTTTGTAATACCAATAATATAAAAACAAATTGGAGTTAAAGCACTTTTTATCCCTGTTATACCAGCCCTTTTTCTTTTTCGGACCACAAGAATTATGGAAAAAATCAGTACTAGTATTAGTATTATAGATAAAATAATCGGTATCATTTTATTTCCCCTTTTCCTATTTTCTATAGACATCAAATAGATCGGCAATAAGTTGAAAGTCACTTAGCCCAATCAGGCACTGTCTCCCCTTCCTTCCACCACCTCACCCGAAATTGTCCTTGTTCCCCATTAATAGCTTGAACAACAATATATTTTGTTGCTGTTTTTTTAAAATCCACGCTTGATACATCGTCATTTTCTTCATTCATTCCTGCATAATCGCCATTTTCATCATAAAGAGACATGCCATAGCTATTTCCATTTTTAAAATGATGTTCTACGTCAAAGTAAATTCGTTCACCTTGTTCTCCATGAATAGGTATCAAGTGCTCCCCATTAAAATATTCGTATTCCACCTCTACAAATGTATCTCCTGTCACTTCATTCCACCCGACTTTACTTGTATGATCCATAGGAATCATCACCAAACAAACAAGCGGTATAACAATTACAATCCAGCTATACCACTTTAAAGGCTTTAACTTTTCTTTACCAAATAAAAAGAGAAGAGAGAAAAAGCCACCAATTGTTCCAGCGATTAACGCGTATTCTATTGGCATCAAAACCAAGAAAAGGGGATATCCAATCAAAAAATAAAGCAAAATTTGTTTACCTGTAAAATTGGGTATGAATTTCCCAATAACATCTATGAAAATGGAACTAATTATTCCGTAGCCAAAAAATAAAGCCCAAATCGCCGGTATTGTAATCAGTTCATGGAATTCAAAAAAATTAAATCCACTACTGCTAATTATGACGATAAAAAAGATTGATATTGAAAAGCTCGCCCCTATAATCCTTTCTAATAAGCGATTCTTAATAAAATGTTTTCCCAAATATGTTCAACTCCAATAAAAGAATCTCACCGAACACATTCCTTTAGACAAAATGCTTGAACCCACTACTTTGGAAGAGTAAGGTTAAAGTTTTTATATCAAACACCACGTTTATTTCCCCATAAATAGGTGTGAAGTTGCGGCAATACCCGAACATCGTTCAATTCTGAACTATTCATTACAAGATCAACCAATCGTTCGTATTTTTCAAGCAGATAGGCTAACAACTTCTCCTGTTCTCCCGTTTCTAAATCATCATTACCCACTTGCAAAAACAATTTTACATCAGGATACCTTTTGTGTATGTTGATGGCATATTGCAAATCTTTTTTCCCAAAGACGACTACCTTTAAACTGAAATCCCCCTGTTGTTTTTCCTTTAATGAACGGATGATAAAATCCAATGTTTCAAAATTTGTAGTCATTCCAGAGCTTGGCGGCTTAGGCGAAATCGTTAGATCATCTATCTTTGTAAACCATTCCTGCCATCTGCTACCTTGTGTTTCCAATGCAACCTTCACCTGATTTTCATGAAGTAAATCTACCAATGCATTCAATTGAGCCAATAATCCTGGATTTCCTCCAGAGATGGTAACATGTTGAAATCGTCCGCCTCCCTTTTCATATAATGCTTCCACTATTTCCTGCGGTTCCATCATTTGAATCGATTCCTTTTCTGAACCGTCCCAGGTGAATTTCGAATCACACCAGGAACAGGAATAATCACAGCCGGCCGTTCTGACAAACATTGTTTTTTGGCCAATGACCATTCCCTCCCCTTGAATAGTTGGGCCAAATATTTCAAGTACAGGTATTTTTCTCATAATGTTTTCTCCTTTGGTCGGTAAATACAATAGCTCGTAGGCGTTTCCCTTAAATATACCTGAACACAAGTTGGCTTATTCTGTAGGGTGTTTAGGTATTCCTGAATGATTTCATAGATAGTCCGGGCAACCACTTCTGTTGTCGGAAAGTATTCAGCGTCTTGGTCGGAGAATTTGGTGTCTTCATTCATCACATGATGATCAAATCTCTTGTGAATTAAGTCTTTTATTTTTTTAAAATTAACTAAAAAACCTGTGTGATCAAGTTCGTTTCCAGCAATGGTGATATTGGTAAAATAGGTGTGCCCATGCATATTTTGACATTTCCCAGCATCCTCATGTGGTACATAATGAGCTGCAGCAAATTGAAAATCTTTATTTAGTTCATATGCATAGGGATGTTCTGTAACCGGATAAATCTGTTGCATCATGAATCATCACTCCTTCGTTTATTTTGTATCTTTGGGAGCTTGTATCCATCCAATAAAGAAAAGCGTAAGCGCCCGTTTAGCGACGTACGGACTGGACTGAGCCGTAGGAGATAAAGGAAACACGACGAACGGAGTGAGTCGATGTTGACTTATCGTACGGAGGTGAGGGAAGTCTCGCTAGTCGCTGGGCGCTGGAGCTAGACAAAAAAGACAACACTAAAGAAGGTGCTGTCCTAGCTCCTTAGTTTTTTATAGAGGGATGGAATTTCGAACCTCTCCTGCCAATACGCAGATTCTATTATTCACTTACAATATTACTTTACCATATCTTTTGTTTTAGATTAAAGAATATATGTCAACATAAAAAATGAATATAAACGTTTCCAAAAGAAGAGAACATAATACGGGTAAAAAGCTGAAGACTACTTGTTCTTCCTTTATTAAACTTGCTTTCATAGAAAAAATGCTTCAGTTATTGAAGAAAACTGCCCTATATAATAACATCGTATTTGTTTATTTACTACTGCTAATTCTCAAATTAACAATTAGCCACACACCTTGAATAATCGTTGGTATTATAAACGCAATCAATAAGACTATAAATGCCAATAATTTAAGCTCAGGTGTTTGAGTAACCCCAGCACCATCGACCTCTCTTAACCAAATAATAGCTAATCCAATTACAAAAATGATAATCCAAAATATGTTACCAATCCACCAGAAATACCATCGTTTTTTCACCTTATTTCTCTCTCCATTCTCCAACCGAAATAAATTTCATTTAACTATACTGCCAATTACTAAAAAATCATCGCCACTTTTTTGAAATAACGTACCCGGAAACAGAACTAAAACAGCAAGCTTTGAAAAAGTGTAATGGTTATAACTAATGCAGATAAAGATCCAGCAGACAGTAATGTTATCATTTTTCGCCAGTTTATCTTTTTTGAAGGTTTTACAGCCTCTCGAGAAACCGTAATCCATATAGCCATAGATGCTATAACTAAGATGAAAATAACTTCTTTAGACACATTTGACACCTCCATCATTTACAATAATCACATAACCTTATGTACGGATTAGAAAAATAAAAGTTTCATTAAGGAATGACCTTTTTAATTGAACAATTTGACACTTATTTTTTAGGCATAGTGTATATCACAGATACACCACTGTTTTCTTCAATCTTCGTAAAAATTTCATGAAAAGTTTCTATTGCTCTTTCAATTAATTCGTACCTTTCCAAAATTTCACTACAGTAACCACCCATCAGAATCACTATTACTTGCACCACAATCTAACTCTTTCTCCACCCTCTTCTTTCCACTCTAGATACCAGACTTTAAAGCAGGTGTTTCAAACTTTTTTAACATAGGGAAAAGAATTTCATCAGTTCAATAACTAATGAATAGAGTCATATGCCAAAAATATGCTGTTGAAAAAGCTACTCATTTATTGAATTTACCCAATATAGTATATGGATTCTACTCACTTGAATATATCATTTTTCTTCTTCAAACTAGCGTTCAACGATGCTTCCACCTTTTTGTAATATAGATAATACCCCATCCAAAAAACAGCATAAACAAATATAAAAACCAGAAAACTTATTAAAATTGCTGCTAAGCTAAATGGAATCCAGTCAGCAATAAACAAGGCGATTGTAAAGTAAACAGCTATCGACAAGCAGAAATGAATAGCGGTTTTTTTCAGGTAACTCCAGCCATTATCCTCAAACAAAAACGAGGCCAATCCAAAATAAATACCAAGAATAAAAGAACAGAGCATATAAATCCATATTTGTGAGATAGCAGCGTCCGTGCTGGTAAACATTACAACAGTAAGGGCAATAAATGTAAAAATACCACCTAGAGCTATCCCCATCATACTTCTTTTAACTGCTTCAACAATCATCTGACTGCCCTCCCATAACCAATCTATCTTTGATTGATTTCACATATTTTCGTGTAATAAACTCTTTATTTCCAGAATGAAAATAAACACAGAGATTTCCATTAAATGATAACTCAAAACGTTCAATATGATTAAGATTGCCGATGACTGATTTTGAAAAACGCATAAAGCCATAAGGAGCTAAAACATCTTCTATTTCATAGAGCTTCATCCTTACTTCAATATTCCGTTTACCAATGCATGCAAGAATTTTTCTTTTTTCAGCATATACAAATTCTACCTGATTGGGGTCAAGTAGTACCGTTTGATCTGACTCAATCCCAAGTATACGCTTTCGATTTTTCCGTTTAATAATTGCAACTATTTCTTCCAGTTCATCGGACCATTCATTTGTCTGAATGGTTATGGATGGTTCTGCATGCTTATCGTCAATTTCGATGTTCACCTTCATCATCATGCCCCCAAACTATCCTTTTTCTTTAGAAACGTGGTAACATACAATAACTTCTATTAACCGCCAGACCAAATCTTAAAATCCTTGAAAACTTATAAATAATAAGAAACAAGGTCAAATCCCACATAAGTTACAATACTAATCGCTACATACAAATAACAATACTCATTGTCATCCATAAGGTAACTTAAATACGATTTCTTGTAAATGAGCAGGCAATATCTTTAGATTTCCTTTTGTTTTTTCGATAGACTTGTATAAAACAAAATTTGCTATAAGGGCTTTCAAAAAGTAATCACGATCGGCATGGTTAATTATCTTCATTTTCTTTTATATTGTTATCCCATTTCCTCGTAACTGCTGAAAGTATAAGCCAAGGTTCAATGAATAAGTTTATCAATATATGAGCTACAATTGGTGCAAGTATATTACGATCAGCTATAATATACAGAATAGCTAGTAAACCACCAAGAATTGTAGTGGAGAGTATCACTGGAAGTGCTATTCTCAACTCTCCTCCAAGAAATACCCATGCCCCATGTGCTAATCCAAAGATAAAAGCCGAAACTAATACTTGTATAAGTATTGAATAATCTAAACCCATTAGCCAATCCATCAATACTTGCCGAAACAAAATCTCTTCTACAATGCTAGAAACGAATGCAGCCCAAACACCAATCACTTTAAGCCATGAAAATGTAAATAAATGATCACGTACAAAAGGAATTACTTTAGCTGTGTACAATATATATCCAAATGCAATTATAATTGTTAATATCCAAACAATAGGGTTATTAAATGCTTCTGCATTAACACCTAATCTATGCTCGATAAATTTTTGTGGATCTCCAAAATACCAAAAGATAATACTTCCAGTTAAAGCAATAGATAGACTGCCCAACACTAAACCTGTGATAATTTCATCTTTACGATTATACATATCAACACCTCCTGTATTGCTAATTAACTATATTCCAGAGTTTTAACATATTCTTTATAAGCGTATGTACCCATGCCACTAACAATTTCATTAGATACCTAAATTAAAACAATTCACATTCAATCCGTTTCTATCATGCTATTAATGGAAGTTTAATAAAATATCCTACTCTAAAAATCTATTCTAAACCCAGGCAATAATTGTTGTTCTACAACTATTAAATATATTTAGCCCTCTCGCTTTCTTACTTGATTATGGCAAATAATACCTTTCTTGTAGTTACAAAATGTATAACACGTCAGGTTTGATGAATGACATCACAATAATAATGCACGTAATTAGAAGTGAGAAGATAAGAAAACAAAATTCGATTGAATCCGTGTTGGATAAAAGATTGAAGGATTATTTGGAAAAGTAAAAGACTGAACCACTATTGATTCAGCCTTAATTGGTGTAGTTTCGAATTAAGTTAAATACAGTCACCGTTTCTCCCCAGCTTCTTTCTAGTTTGGATACCAACTATAAAGCAGGGGGAGGGGAAGCGGATTTTGACAGGTGTATAATTATTTACTCATTACTTAATAACTTCATATTAGATTTTATCTCCTCAATCATTTTTGCTGGATTATCTGCCCTGAATATAACAGTTTTAACATATTTTTTTCTCCCATATGAGCTTTCCATTAGAGCAGGTTCTTTTAAAAAGATTTCATACTGTGGAGAATCCATATTCAACATGGCATAGTATGTTTCTTTAGGTGCCTTTTCCCCAATTCCACCTTTATCTTTAGCTTTTTTAATACAGTCTATATTCCTGATATCCAATTTAATACTGCTTTGATATCCAAAGCGAATGATAAGTTGGTCAAAAGAAACAACATGAGGTAAAAATCTCACAGAATTATATAGCCCTATCATATAAAGCAAGGCGTAAATATTTAGGATCGTAAAAACCCATGCGGCAACATCACTCCATAACAGGATAAGAAAGTGGAATAATATTCCTTCCAATATTATTAGGATCGAAAATACGACTATAATAATGTTTACCTGTGAAGTCTTATGATAGGAATAAACCCTTTCATTATTGTTCACAGTTGACTCTTTAAACCATCCTATAATTGAGTAATAGAAGACGCTTAGTTCTGTTAAAATTGCACCTAAAACAAACCCATCTCCCAATTTGGGCTCAAGTGACATTCTCGTTATTTCAAGTAAGTCTTTTCCTTTAGTTTTACTACTTGCCCTATAGCGAATAATGCTTTTAATGATACTATAGAAAACTGCAATTACGATAGTTATTTCCAGGATGGGTAGAATCCAAATCAATATTTGATTAAAAAATCCCTTGTGCGAATGAGGGATTATCAAATAAGAGATTCCTAAACAAATAATAAATGAAAGATATACCAATAATTTTGGCATTGACCTCGGTCGTATCAGTAACCAATAGATGCTTATTGGAGGTAAAATTAGTAATGTCAACGTTACTAAAATGACGATAACATTACTAATATTATTTAATCTTAAAATAAAGTAACTCCCTCCCATAAAACTTACCAATATCACGAGCAAAATGGATAAATAGTATTTTTTTATTAAAAACACCCCCTAAATAGTTACCGTGGTACCTTGTACTTCTATTGCATATTTCCCATTTCGGACTGCACCATATAATAATCAATAGCCTGAGTCATTTCTGCTCATCTTCAGTAAAGGGGGAAGGAGTCATTTCTTCGAGTTCTTGTAGACCCTGTTTTTCCACGTTTACATTGGCTAACTTTTGCATTACATCCTCACCAAGAAATGAAAGAGTTTCTTCTATATACGATTCAACCATTTCTTGTACTTCTGGGTCTTTAATTGGTTTACCATACAATTGTTTTACTTTTTTAGACATTTCTACAAAGGTTTTATCTAAATTCATGCTCTCTTCAACTGATTTCTTTGACAACTCTTCCACAACATCCGTTAATTTATGGCGCTCCAACCAATCCTTTTGTAAATCTTCAGTTGGTAAACCCAAAATAAGGCTAAATAATAAAGTGCTATCCACTTCTCCTTCTTCTTTTAGTAAATGGATAACCCTTTTTATCGTATTCATTGATTTTTCTATCAGTTTTTTTTTGCTCTTCTAAGGCTTTTAAGTGGAGAGATAATGTTTCATTCAAATCAGTGATTTTATCCAAGCTGTATCCTAGAAATTTTAAACTGAGAATCTTTTGCAGGGTTAAAACGTCTTTATCGTTATACATACGATGCCCTGATGTAGGGTGCTTCTCTGGTACTAAGAGACCTATCTCATCATAGTAACGTAAATTTCGGATCGATATTCCTGTCTTTCTTGAAAATTCCCCAATGGAAAACATATTATGTCTTTCCATCAAAATTCCTCCCATCCGAAGGTATAAATTCATTATAAAACATCCAGTAACTGGAGGTTCAAGTGGTATTTTAAATTAACAGGGGGATAAAAAATAAAACAAGGAGAAAAAAGTATAAAAGAAGTTTCCCCTGCTCCTCATTATTACATTAGCTTTTTATCTTTCATAACATAAACACAATCAGCCACTCTTTCAATAAAAGTGCGATCATGCGATACAAGGAGAACAGTTCCTTCATATCCTTTTAAAAATCGTTCCAATGCTTCAATACAGAAAACATCCAAAAAGTTTGTTGGCTCGTCCAAAACTAGCACATTATATCTTCCTAAGAATAGCTGACACAATATAAATTCATTTGTATCCTTTAATAATTCGCTAATTTTTGATATAATTGTATTCATGAAAAGGCCTCTTTCTAATGTATTTGCCGGCTAAGCATACATTTATGATAGAGCGCCTTTTCTTTTTTTCTAGAATTTTGTTTCAAATTCCCGGGAACTATTTTACACATAGAACTTTGGAGGCACACCACTGCAATGAGACTTATCCTGCCAAGGACATATTATAAAACAGTGCTTTAATAAAGGGGTTGTATAAAATGAATGAAAATAAAGGTACAGAAATAAAACGCTCTTCAAAAGTAGAAAACATTCTCCCTCAGATCAATAGTAAAACTAAGCTAGGCGACTTACGAAAAATCGCGAAAGAAATTAAAAAAGATCACGAACTAGCTATGGAACTTTGGTCAACCGAAGAGTTTTTGCCCAGACTATTAGCAATCTTAATTATGGACAAAAAACTTCTTTCACAAGATGTGCTAAATAAGCTTGATAAGGATATGCAGACTCACACTTTTGATGAGCGAAATAAATTAATGGATTGGTTAATGGCTAATCAGCTCACCAAAGACAAGAAAAAAATTGCATTGATGGAGTCATGGGAAAATAGTCCTTCTGCTCTTCAAAGGCGAGCTTTCTGGTATTACCAAGGACGCTTGAGATGGACTGGACAAACACCGCCTGATAACACCGCAGACTTGCTATCTGCATTAGAAGCTAATATTACGCAGGAAGAACCGGAAGTTCAATGGGCTATGAATTTCACCGCAGGATGGATAGGCGTTTATGATGAAGAGAATCGCGAACGTTGTATTAAACTTGGTGAGAAAACAGGTCTTTACAAAGATGAAATAGTAGCAAAAGGATGTACTCCCAGCTATTTGCCGGAGTTCATTACGATTGAAGTTAACAAACGACATAATAAGTAGTTACCTCTGAAAAATTTAATAGAGTTTAATCCGAAAAATAAAGGAATTCCAAGCCTCAATATGAAAATTGTAATAGGCTTGGACCAAAAAATAAAGAAAACAACGCGTTTTGGCAGCTAGTTAGTGAAATTACAAGGAAGATGTAAAGGATTAACTCACTATCTCTTTTTGATCTGTAGGGCGCTTTTCTTTCATAAGAAAGCGTCTTTTTGCATGGACAACACATTTAATCTTGAGTAACATTTCAGATGTCGTCGGAGTTTTAGAATCTAATCTAGAGTCCTCACCTAATGATGCGTTACTTAAAAATCTGCTATCGTGGGTTCTACAATATCCTTGCTTCGATAAACATTTAAAATTAGCCCTAAAACAGCAGCATAAAAGACGATCGTACTTCCTCCATAACTAATAAATGGCAGGGAAACTTCCATAATTGGCACGATCCCAAAGCCCATCAAGATGTTCCAAGCAGTAGGGACGGAAAATAATACAGCACCACCAATTACAATCAACCTCCCATAAAGGTCCTTTGTTTTAAACGCATTTTTTGAGATTCTTGAAATAAATATCAGTAGGATCAAACAAAGAACGATTCCAAACCCCCAACCAAGTGAATAGACGAGGAAGGGAAAAGCAAAATCTGTATGTGTTCCTGGTAACAATTGTAAATTTAGATTATTATAAAGTCCGTTACCGAACCATCCTGCTTCTGCAAGGATATTCCTTACGACCATATACATATATCCTGCTCCAGTTGGATCGGCATCTGGGTTCATAAAAACAGATAATCTAGTAAACAAATAACCTTGGCGCGGGGTCATGATCATCATAATCATGAAGATGGCACCAGCCATTAGATTTGCAATGACTAGTTTGATAGCCAATTTCTTATGGGCTTGGGCAAATGTAAACATTCCTAGCACACAGAAGAAATAAATGATACCGACCATAAAGTTTGGCACCATCATATAGAGCAAGATGGGAGTCCAAAATAAAACAAGAAGAAAGCCTTGTTTTTTCCAACTATGAAACTCATTTATTTTGTTAAAAATACCCGCCCAAGCAATAAAAAAGAAAAATAAGCTCATTATAGTGCCATCAAGCGTTAGGCCCGGAAGAAGAACCCACCTTTTTGCTCCGTTGATCATATATCCAAAGAAATGGAGATATAAGTGGATCAACAAGCCGATAGCATAAAAGTACATCCACCAGTTCTTGAATTTTTGGTAATCAAAGAAAAGGAACCCAATAATTACAGGAACAGCTAGGAAGTACCAGATAGCCTGTCTCCTCATAAAATAAGTGCTTGATAAGGAAGTTTCAGGAATACCACCAACTAATGGGAGAAAACTAATACTAGCAAAAATAACAAATAAAACGATAAGAACCCAATCCATTTTTGGTTTATGAAGAGGATTTAATTTCTCTCCTACAGTAAATGGATTACCCATTTCTTGAATGGCCTTTTCATCTGAATCCTCTTCAGAAAATCCCCTTTTTTTATAAGCTTGACTTAACTCTTGAAGATGATGAGTAAGCTCTTTTTTTATCATGTTGTGGGCTTCCTTAGATTTCACTTTGGAAGTGACTTTACTTAAATATTCCTCAAATTTGGGAGAACTCATAAGGAAGCCTCCTGTATTAAGTGTTTAAGGGATAACTTTTGTTTTGAGGTATCCTGTTTATAAGTGGCTAAGTATTTTTTTCCTTTGGAATCTAAGGAATAATATTTCTTATTATTTATCCAATTTGAAGTAAGGATTTCTTTATTTTCTAATAGATGTAAAAGTGTATAAAGCTGCCCTTCATTTTCTTGGAAAGTACGTTCATTTTTTTGAAAAAGTTGGATGGAAATATTGTAGCCATCCTTTGATTCATGTTGAACAGATTCTAATATAGCTATAATAGTTTCTATATTCCAATTATGAATTTGTGATTGTTGATTCGTACGAATGGCTTCTTGCACAGCTTTTTTCCTTTCATTTGAGAAAGAAAGATCCTTAAAAACTGTTTTTTTCATCGAACTCTTTAGGTTCATAAATGGATCATTCATCACCTAATCCTCCTCTACAATCTTATCTTTTAATAATTCTTTCGCACGGTTTAATCTCGTTTTTATTGTATTTATATTTACTGTAGTAATCTTGCTTATTTCTCTTAAAGACATTTCTTCATAATAATGCAGAAATACGACCTCTCTATACTTTAGAGGTAAATTCATGACAGCGTTCGTTAATCTGTTTTCTTCACTATTCGTGATAACCTCCTCTTCCACCTGTTTTGACTTGGAAGGAATATAATCCAATATTTTATTGCTAAGCATTATTTTGCGATAATACCAGCTTCTTAAATAGTCCTTGCAATGATTACTCGCAATGCGATATAGCCAAGTTTTTATTGTTGCCTGCTCATTAAACTGATGTAATTTCTCATAGCACTTTATAAATATCTCTTGCGTTAAATCTTCTGCTGTGGCTTGGTTTTTAACATATGTATATACCAGATGCAGGATATCATCACTATATTCATCCATTAATTGATCAATGATTTGCTCTTTCTCATCCAGCATCATTTCATCTGTCACCGCCAATTGATTTAGTTCATTCATCTAGTTGTCACCCCCTCATATATCCTAGACGAAGCTACCCTTCATTTGGTTTGAAAAAAATGAAGATTTTTTATGACCACCTATAATCTAGGGTATAATTGGTAAAAGGAACAACCTGTTATTAGAACTTTTAAGGGTAATCTTTTTCATCCTAATATAAGGAGATTTATTCTCGTTATCACCATCAACCATTCTTACTGTAATTTGAGTTGGTCCCCATTTACTAACGTTTTCAATCCCAATATTCTTCAATAAATCATTGACAGTACACCCTATACATTGTATATTTTAATTAACAAATCCCACAGGCCTCTGTCCTAGACATGCACACTAGATGGGCTTTTTTTATTTTAAGGAGATAATAATGGCTAAAACAAAACCATTTCTATAAATTGAGGAACAAATAGAATTACTCCGTTCACGTAAATTCATAATAACAGATGATGAATACGTCAGGGCAAAGGAGTTTTTACTAAATAACAACTATTATCGTGTTAGTGGCTATACACTCACATTACGTCATAACGACATGTTCTCTGAAGGCGCTTCATTAGATAGATTAATTCAAATATATGAAGCAGATCGGCGAATGCGTCATACAATGCTTTCGATTATAGAAGTTATTGAAGTACGCTTAAAGTCCATGCTTGCCTACTTTCATTGTGAAAAATACGGTCCTACTGGTTACTTAGATATCAATAACTTTTATTGTGTACACAAAAATAAGATTAATATTAAAGTAGTGGATAACTATCTCTACATAACAAGAAAAGCAGCATCTCAAAAAAACGCAATGACTGATTCTGAACCTTTTATCAAACATCATAAAGAAAAGAAAAATGATATTCTTCCCTTTTGGGTCTATGTTGAAATCCTGACATTGTCTAATTCTAGATGAAGAATTAAAAAAGAAAATAGCTTTTCAACTTGGTTTTAAGTATTCAAATGGTCATAAAATACTTGAGAATCTATTACACTGTATAACGATACTTAGAAATATATGTGCGCATGGTGGCCGTTTGTATAACAGACTTTTTACAAGAAAACCCCGACTTTCAAGAAAAGAGAAATCCTTACTTTTAACTGAAAATGAGAATTTAATAAATAATAAACTTTTTTCTTATATTTTGGTGCTTAAATCACTTTCTAATTCAAATGATTTTCATTTAGTTAAAGAGCATCTTATTCTTATTTACGAAGGTTACCCACTTATTGACCTATCCCATTATGGTTTTCCTGAAAATTGGAGAGAGGTACTGTAATAAAAAAGGATTATCCGAGCATACTATTAAATAATAGATCCTACGAGCTTGAGAATGCGCAATACTGTAGGCCAAACAACCCACTTAGTAAATTCTAAGTGGGTTCTACTCACTTGCCTAAGTAAAGTGTTAATCGGTCTAAGGCTTTGTTCTATTTTTGTAGGTAGAGGATTTCTCTTTAACAATTTGAAATCCGTATAAAGTAAGTGCTAATATCATAAAAACATACATTAACTGGATTTTTTTCATACGCACCAATGATGCAATACCAAACTTTTTAAGGATAGGTTCTCCAACGTACGTAAAAGCTAAATGCCATATTAAATTCAACCCAATATATCTTTTAAAATTGCCATAAGTATATTTCATAATCCATAAAGAACTGGCAAAGAATGAACCCCATGTAAAAGGAAATGACGCCAAAACGGAAGGTTGTCTTTTTCCATACCACAGCCACCACCTTCTCTTTTTCGCTATAAACTGAACCAATGTCACTACAATAGCCATAAAAAGAGATACAGGAAGAAATCGTTTAATGGATTTCTTGCCCGCAAAAGCAAGTGAAAACCAAGAAAGAACCGTCATTAAAATCAAAAATGGTTTCACTTTTTTCATACTAACTACCTCCCTTACTATCTTTGGGAGTTAATTTACTGTTTATGGCAAACTAAAAATGTAGGTTATGGCACTTCTTTTATGCATGGCCTATAGGGCTATGCATAAAAGAAAAAGCCACTTGCTAACAACTCAATAATTAACTACACTTCCTGTTGGACCCATTATTCTGGCAGGAGGTAGATTAGGAGTGTTAGAAGTGACTGAAATTAATTATATCAGACAACAAGTGAACGGAAAAGGGCATACATATGCAGAGGTTGCGAGAAGAACAAATAGAGACCCAAGAACCGTACAGAAATATGCGGATCTAGATGAATTCCAACCTGAATTGAAAGGAAGGAAACATCAACCCTCTCCGGTTATGGATCCGGTGAAAGAGATTGTGGATCAGTGGTTGAGGGAAGATTTGAAGAAGAAAAAGAAATATCGGAGAACTGCGAAGCGTATTTGGGAGTTATTAAAGGAAGAGTGTGGATTTAAAGGTTCAGACCGAACGGTGAGAGCATATGTCTCTAAGCGGAAAATAGAATTACTTGAAGAGATGGAAGCAAACGATGAGGCAGCTCTTCCGTTAGAAGCAAGTCCAGGGGATGCCCAGGTAGACTTTGGGGAGGCACCGTTTAAGGTAGAGGGAGAAGTCATAGAACTTCCGTATCTGGTTATGTCTTTCCCGTACAGTAATGCATTTCTGGTTCAGGTGTTTGAGTCCCAGAATCAAGACTGTTTCTTGGAAGGCATGAAACGATTCTTTCATCACCTTGGGGGTGTACCTAGAAGAGTTCGTTTTGATAACTTATCACCTGCGGTGAAAAAGATTCTTCCTCATGGAAGACGTGAACTGACGGAGGGATTTGAAAGGTTTGTCTTACACTACGGTTTCGAATATGAATTTTGTAATCCAGGTTCAGGGAATGAAAAAGGTCATGTGGAAGCAATGGTTAAGTATGTTCGTAATAATTTCTTTTTACCAGAACGAAGAGTATTTCAATTAGACGAATTCAATACCAAGTTGTGGGGAGAAGCTGAAAAAGATCGTCATCGCCAACATTATGAGAAAAAGGAAGAAATCAGTAAATTATTCGAAGAAGATAAGCATGCATTTTTACACTTACCGGCCAAGGAGTATAGTTGTGTACGCTATGAAACTTTGAAAGCTGATAAATATGGGTTTGTCCAAGTGGATACAAAAAAATACTCCACTTCCCCACGTTACGCAAAACAAAAAGTCTTGGTGGCAATCACATATGATCAAGTTACTATCCTTTCGGATAGATACGAAAAAATTGTAAGACATAACCGAATCTACGGAAATGCATCAAAATCAATGGTATGGCAACCCTACCTATCTCTTATGGCCACAAGGCCAACAGCTTTGAAATATACGACGTTCTATGGCCAATTACCGGAACGCTGGCGAAGCTATTTGAATGAATGCACCGTTGAGGAGAAGAAAGAAGCTCTCAAACTATTATCAACATTACTGAAAGAACATAGTTTAGAAAAGGCAACAGAAGCGTTGGAGATAGCTTCTAAAAGGAGCCATCCATCTTCCGAATCAATCAAACAGGTTTTCCATCAACTTATTCACGGGCGAGGTTATCGCGATACGTTGGAGATGAAGCCTAGCATCCCAGTCATGCCAGTCGCTGAGCGAGGGATTAAGAAATATGATGTCTTCTTTTCCTCTGAAAGGAGGCAGGCATAATGCATGAAATGATTCAGGAGTACGCAAAGCGATTAAAACTCAGCTGGATTCGTGAGAATTTCCATACGGTGAACATAGAAGATCCTCAACAATACTTATTAACACTTTTTGAAAAGGAAGTGGAACAGCGTGAGGAGCGTAAGATAAACCTATTATTCAAAACGGCAACGCTGCCGAACGTGTCTGGCAATCCTTTTGATTGGACAGATATTCAATTGGGTCAAGGGTTAAGTCAAGAATGGGTATTAGAAGGAGAATTTATCGAGGCAAAGGAAAAT
Organism: Oceanobacillus sp. FSL K6-0118; assembly: GCF_038006665.1. Lineage (NCBI taxonomy): Bacteria > Bacillati > Bacillota > Bacilli > Caryophanales > Bacillaceae > Oceanobacillus > Oceanobacillus sp. FSL K6-0118. The sequence continues at coordinate 869,980 of NZ_JBBOVR010000001.1, read as the reverse complement.
ATGATTTTTTATGGTGGAGTAGGTGCAGGTAAAACCTACCTCTCTACGCTCATAGGAATCAATGCCATACAGAAGTATGGCAAGCGAGTGAAGTTCTATACCGTTGCTTCATTGGCAAATGAGCTGTTGGAAGCGAATGAAAAAGGTACGTTGACCAGGCTGTTTAACAGAATAGATAAGCTTGATCTATTAATATTAGATGAGCTAGGCTATATTCCATTGCATAAGCAAGGTGCAGAACTACTGTTTCAAGTGATATCTATGTGTTATGAAAAACGGAGCATTATCATTACTACCAATCTTCAATTCGGACAGTGGAACCATGTCTTTGGCGATCCAATTCTAACGGAAGCCGTAGTGGATCGCCTAATCCACCACTCCCACCTCATTCTGTTTGGGGGTGAAAGTAAACGAATGAAAGAGTCTATGATGATGAAAAATTAGAGGTTGGCAAGTGGTTTACAAAAAGGGCTGCCGTTTCATACATTTTACACTTGCCAAATACATTAATTTACCCCAGTTATAGGGAATTTATGTTTAACACAGCACTAACTATCAATAAAAATACTTCTATAGACTGTGGTAAAGAAGTAGTTAAAGCAATCGTTAACAATTAGTTCTGGTCTTTTGCGAAGATGCTATAGCCTTTTTAAAGTATATTTTCCTCCTCCAGATTACGTATTCGTCTTTGAAGGTCACGCTCCACCTTCCTACAAAAGCAGTTTCACTACCTGATTGAATTTCTTAACCTAGTTATGTAGCGTTTGTTCGGAAAAAAGATAGTGGAAAAAGAGGGCTAGAGGAAAGATAAAAATATTGGATAAGTATTGAATTATTTATTGAAATGAATCATGGTTAGATATTCAATAAACACAGTAATGACAATGGTTTTAACCATAATTCACTTATGAAAAAACTATTGAAAAGATATTGATTGGTATTGAAAAAGGCATAAAAATCCCGGGTTCCTGTTAAAAGAAAACCAGGAAATTATTGGTTCCAATTTCAAAATTGGTAAAGTTTATTTTAACAAAATAGAGATTGAAATCGGAAATGTTTATTTTTACTGAGAGATATTTATTTTAGTTAGACATAGTAGATTGAAGACCCATAGATATAAGAAAGACTATTATGCAATATTCAATTTATTATTTAGGACTGAAATTCTATCTCTAAATATTCTAGTGTTATTTGGATTACCGTATTAGTTTAAACAGAAGTAAACTCCACCTTCTTCCACCGTTCTATCCATCGTTATATCACAAAAACCATCCCCATCAACCATATTATATTTCCATCAGATAAAGTTCGGGCGTTCGGTTCGTTCTAGAAATTCCGAGAGCTTATTTAATATCCATAAATATTTTGTTTGAAATATTTTATCAAGTAATTGAATTATTGCCATTTTCTGTTATTATTTAATGGTAATCAGTAAAAGGTGGTGTTGCATTGATAAAATAAGTACCAATTTATTAGTTGCTAGGTAATTAAGTCTCAAAACTAGAAGGTATTAAAGAAATGGACAAGATTAGAAGATATCAATTATTTTTATTACTTCCTCTAATTATCCTATTCATCATTCTAATAATGAATAGGAATGAAGTTGGTAGCTTTAATGAGGAAGAAGCGGAATCAAAAGGTAAGATTAAAAATTGGGCTCTTGACTATGTTGGAGTTGATTTTCAGAAAGAAACTGCACCTGTAAAAATTGCAATACTGGATAGTGGTATTAATAAGCAACATAAAGAATTTGAAGATTTAACTTTTAAAGAATATAATGCGGTTACGCCAGGAGAAAAAATAGTAGATGATTTTGGCCACGGCACAGCGATAGCGGGGATTATTGCGGCAAGAGGGATTGAGACCACCGGTGTGATACAGAATGTAATCATTTATGACGTAAAAGTACTAAATGATAAAGGCGAAGGAAAAATTGAGTCTGTAATTGACGGAATAGAGTGGAGCATAAATCAAGATGTAGACATTATTAATATTAGCTTTGGTTTTACGAGTGATAAAGAGGGATTAAAAGAATCAATTGATAGAGCAGTAAAGGATAATATTATTATCACTGCTGCCGCTGGAAATACACTCGGACTGACAGTAGATTATCCGGCTCAATATGAAAATGTCCTTTCAATATCTTCCTTTGACAAAAATTTTCAACTTGACCCTTATTCAGCTATTGGAAAAATAGATTATACAGCCCCAGGTGTCGATATTATATCTACAAATAATAAAGGCAAGTATTCTACTTTTTCAGGTACCTCTTTCTCTACTGGTTATGCCACCGGTGCAATTGCCTCGATTATAAATAAGGAAGACGATGAAAACAGAGTGCATAATATTAAAAATAAAATTTCTGATTACGTTTTACAGATAGGAGATAATGAGAAGTTTGGACATGGACTTATAACGTTGAAAAAAGAAAAGTTAAAGGAGAAAATAAGTGAAAAAGAAATTTATTAAGCTACTTGTAGCTATATACTTGTTTAGTAGTCTTGTAGGGTATGCTCCAAATGTATTTGCGGAAGATAACACAGATTTAACTTTTACTCAAGAGGTTCTCACGGAAAACCCAGAACAAATTAATTTAGATTTTGATCATACAATTGAAGAAAAATCTACTAATGATAATAACGTTGTATATGAAGTAAACGTAGAAGAAGAATTTGGAATTAATAATGATAATTTCGAAATGATAGTAGAAGAAAACTCAAAAGAGGAAATGACTGTAAATACCGAATTTGAAACAAATGATCTCTCAATTAATTCAGAGCTATACATAAATATTGATACTGGTCAATTTTATGTTACAGAAGAAACAACTTCTGAAACAGGTGAGGTAACCGAAACAATATATGATGTCTTCCTTTACGAAATAGAGGGTGAGGAATTTAAGGGGCATTTAATAGATAGAAGTAACGGAGAATTATATGAAATAAATACTATTGATGCACAGGCATCAATCATCCCTGTTATTGGGCTAGTCGTTAAACAAGGTGTAAAATGGGCAGTTAAAAAATATGGAAAGAAAGCGTTAGTTAGTGCTTTTGGGAAAGCTGCATTAAGTAATGCAATAAAGAAGGTAGCTAAATTTTCAGTGTCAAAAAAACATTTGAGCAATGCAGGCGGTAATTATAGAAAGTTTAATACAACAAGTCAGTCTACTGTCAGATCTTGGGTGAAGCAAGCGTTACAAAAAAATCCTACTATTTCATTTAATGAAAACTATGATAAATTATCGTTTACCATAACTGCGAACGTTGGGAAAAAGGTTGGAACTAAAGGGGAAACTAAAATAAAAGTCGTATTTGACTATACAGGTAAAGTATGGACAGCTTATCCAGTCAAATAAATTTCAACTACGAATTTACAAGCGGCAAGGATTGTATTTCTTATAAAAAGAGAAGGGATGTTAATTCAATCCTAAATGTCTCTGCAAGATTTACAATCAAAATAAACAATAAAATTTATTTTGATCAAGAAGAGTTTCCCATCCTAGAGTTCTATAAATACTTATATAATTGGGTAAATGCCAATAAAAAGTACAATATCACCCAAGAGTTTCATTATTATACATTAGAATATGACGAATATGATGAAGGGGCTATTATTTCACTAATCCCATTTGGTGGAAATATGGCCAGAGTAAAATCAATTTGGGCAGAACAAGAACTATATAACGTTTTTAATTTAGAATATATAGTAAATGAATTTACTAACTTAGAAAGAAATTTAAAACGAGATATAGAGGAATACTTTGATATTAGACTAACTGATTTTAACAAACATATACCTTCGAGACAATTCGAATGGAAAAAGGATTAACAATAGTCAAGAGATTTACTTTTAGTAGATCTCTTGACCATTTATAAAAGTATAATTAAAAATAGAAGCAACCATCAAACAAAATAAATCTCTAACTTGTTTAAGAAGACCTCCGAAATAGCAAAAGTTTATTTTAATTGCCAAATTTATATTTTAATTAGATAATTTCTGTACAACTAAAAAATACATCTCCCAACCCCCACCCCTCTAACCCGCATTCCACCGTTTCAGTTAAAATAAAGTTTTGCTACGGAACCCCCATTTTCACACTTTTTCTGTTCAAAAATGACCGTTTTTCGAACCTTTTTCGGCTGTTTTTTCACCTTTTTTTCGAAATTAAAATAAAGTTTTGCGAAAATAGTGGAGTTAAAAAAAAGAGTTGGATGCTAGAAAGAAGAAAGAGAAAAGAAGAATAAATATTGCAAAGTATTGAATGATTTATTGAAATTAATCATGAATGAAATATTGAATAAACCCTGTAATGGCAAGGGTTAGGGCGATAATTATTTTATGAAAAAGCTATTGGAATAATATTGATTTGTATTGATAAAGGAATAAAAAATCCCGGGTTCCTATTGGAAAAAACCCGAGAAATTATTGGTTCCAACTCCGAAATCGGTAAAGTTTATTTTAACGGAAATGGCGTCGGAATCGGTAATGTTTATTTTAATTAGGAATTGTTTATTTTAGTTAGACAACTTCTGTACCATAAGAATAATCATCTGCTAAAACCCCACCCCTCCAACCCGCATTCCACCGTTCGAGTCATAATAAAGTTTTGCTACGGAACCCCTATTTTCACACTTTCTTGGTTCAAAAATGACCGTTTTTCCGGCCTTTTTCGGCTGTTTTTTCATGGTTTTTTCGAAGTTGGAATAAAGTTTTGGGAATGGAATGAAGAAAAATAATGGAAAAAAGAGATCAAGAGAAAAGAGAAAAGTATTGAATGAGTATTGATTTATTATTGAATTGGATATTGGATAAACCCAGTAATGACAGGATTTAGGAACATAACTGTATTGAAATGATATTGAAAAAGGCATGAAAAAACTCGGGCTCCTGTTGAGGAAAGCCCGAATTTTTAATGAGTTTGATATTGAAAAAGCAAATGTTTATTATTACGGATATGGTGGTGAAGTTAGCAAGAGTTTATTATGACAGTCAGGTGTTTATTCGAGATCTACATAGTAGAAAGAAGAATTTTAGAAATAAGAAATAGATTTACTCCTTAAATTACTTTCTTTAACATATGCAATACTTCCACCATGCATCGAGAATATATAGAAATCTCCATGATCGGTTAATGTCCATCCATCGAAGTAGGAACTGGCATGAAATACGTCCAAAAAGATATTGTCAAATTGAATAATCAGAAGGGGACAAGCCGAATATCTTCAACCTTTTTACCAACCAATAGTTCTTTAACCGATTTCCATTCACTTTGGTTAGATTGAATATCTGTTTCTCCTAACAATATTCCACCTGTATTTCGAATTCGCCAAGGGCACTCAATAACAATTGCCCCTTTTTCCAACTGAATAATGAAGTGAACTTCTGAATCAATGGCAGTAACTTTTTGTCCAATCAGTTCCTTAAACTTGATATCACTTATTTTTGTATGCCATAGATTACGTGCATGAGCAACAATCTTTTTATTGATCTTATCCAGGGTATAGCCGTAATAGTTATCTCCATACTGAAAATTATCTATGGCATCACTGATTTCCTGCCAGTTCATCTGTCCCTCCAATAAGTCATGTTCGATTGTACAGTCATAAATCTCTTTTACTAACAACATGGCATTTTCTACAGGTAATAACAGTTGAGAATGAAGGTATTTTATATGATATTCTACACATTGTTCTTTCGAAGGTACTTCCCATTGAATACTTTTCATCGCATCGTCAAACATCTTTTCCATTTCAAATATATTTAATTTCTCATTCTTATCCATACTGGCTAATTTCTTAATTCCAAGTACATCCATATGCAAATTATGATGTGCCCACTCTACGTAATCGAAAGGCTTTACAGTTCCTATGTATCTTTTATAATATAATTCTAATAGTTCTATCGGAATCCCCTCTATCCCCGTATAATATGTTACAAATGCCTATTCTAAGACTTTAAGTTAATCGGATTTTTCGTTTTAAGCTCATAGCATAATTACTCATTTAAACTGATACCCATATTTTTTAAGTTGTCTTTCTAATTGCTCTCGCTTCACTTTCCCATTTTCTTGATATTCAGAAGGATAATGTTCAGTCATAAAAACAGGTGCATCAAAACTCAGCCAAATATTCCGATAGATATTATGTGCATCTTTTACAGTTAAAAATCCTCCATTTTCCAATTCAATATCGTCATCTACGGCAAATTGAAATCGACAACATACACATATTTCAAAAGAGCCGAACTCTAATTTTTCACAATTACCATATGCTGGTTCGTCCAGTCCTTTATAACCGCAAACGGGACAACTATATTTCATATTACAAGACCTCCTGCCTCACCATCAACATCAAAATATCCACTTACTTTTTATGAAATCATCTATATTAAATCCATAATTCTTTAGTAATTCTCTATCTAATTCGATCAGGAATAACTCTACTGCCTCAATTATCCTATCAAAAGTTAGTAACTCCTTAGATTCATACAACTGCCAAATTGAAAATATTGTCCAGTAGTTTTCCTCTATTTTATTAAACGCTAAAATAGGACCTTCTCTTTCATCGTGTTCAATGGTATAGTAATAAAAGTTCTCTTCCCGCCTCCAGTTCTTTAATGCTATTCCAAACTCAAGCAGGGCTAGTGAAGGTTCTAAGAAGAAACAATGATCATTCACAAATACTTCTAATCTACCTTGTATATCAACTAATAGCTTACCGCTTCTCTTTTTTATAAGTTTTGGCTCAATAAAGCTCTTTGTATCTAATTCAAATTGCAGCTTTAGCGTATTCAAAATATATACACCTCTCCAGTTAAATAAAAAGAATAATCAATCTTCCAGGTTAGTTAATTCATTTAAAAATGATTCGAAGTCTGGAGCTAATTCAGTAATTTCTTCTCCATCATGATCAATGAGGATAATGGGTGGATTTTCATCTGTATTTCTATAATCAAAAGCAATCCAAGTATGCCCGTCTCCTGAAATAAGAACAACTTTCTTCGGCAATCCCCACTCTTCAATTAAATATTCACTTTCCAGGATACTCTCTTCTCCGCCTATGCCTCTAATATAATCTATATTAATATGATCATCTGCCCATGATGTTGGGAAATTTGTTGGAAACGAATCATAGCTGATGTACCCACCATTCTGCTCTTTCAAAAGACTTATGTAACTTTCAGGTAATTTAACTTTTAATTCCTCTTCCGCCTTTTCCACCATCTCCGTAGTTATTGGCTTAAAACTATATTCCTCGTCCACTTGCCAGATATTCTTATTCATCAGGATTCCCTCTTTCTTTTTGGTTTTGGCTTTTTTCGTCTGTAAATAATCCCTTTAATAAGGAGACTCAAACCTTTCAACGAATAATCCAGATTGTAAAACAGCATCTATTGCTTTCATACATTCTCTATCCGCTCCAATGTACATATAATAATCGTACCCAAAATGAACAAAGAATTGCTTCTTATATCCTAATTTACACCAAATGGCATTCCTTAATGTCAATTTTGCTAATTCTCTAACTTCTTGAATATTCACAGCTTTTTCTATCCAAATCTTTGATAGGAACTCTTTATCATGTTGATTTCTAACCTCGTCAGACCATTGTTCTAAGGCAATCACATAAACCCTATCTAAGCCTATTTCATCCATAAATGAACTAATGGCGTTTATATAATTTTGCTCTGTTTTTAGATATTCCTCTATACTAACCTTTGTTCCTACATCCGAAAATTCAGTCCATTCTTCATGATTCAGATAATTGCCATCAACATCCCTATTTAAGGGATCATATTTTGTTACTCTCCATGAATACAATAATCAATCTCTCCTTCATACTGAATATTTCAAAGATTACTTAAAGCGTTGATCGATTTCTTCACGACAATATTCATCAACCAAATCAGTATATTTCTCATATATAGGGCGTATCGTTTCCAAATCACTTGCAATAACTTCACACCCTCTATCATCATAGATGTAAAAAATAACATTTCTCGTTGCATTTATAAAAAATACATCTGGCTCATATAAGTTATATGGATTATGTATTCTTGGTTTTGCTGATGGAAAATCTTGATTACAAATTGCTTTTATTAGCGTTGTATAACGAATATCTTGTTTGTGGCATTGTAGTGAGAAATGGGATGTGCACTTCGCCTCAACCTCTTCTTCATCATCAAACATATAGGGCAGTGTTTCTTGTGTTAACCGTACACGGACATCTTTACTTTTAATATAATGAAGATAGACCTTTAACTTCCTTCTACTTCTTGTATTATATTCTCTATACCGATACACATTCGTTACCAAAAAGATTTGGTCATCGTCAGAGAATAAATTATTAAAAAGTGTAATGGCTTGATCATAGACTGTATTAAAATAATCAGGATTTAGCTCATCTGTATTCTCTTTCAATTGATATAATCCTTTAGCTAATTCAAAATGGATACCTTTATCCCATTGAGAATAAAGGCTTGGCTTCAAAACAAGTCCAGGGAAGGTAGTGTGTATATATTCTTTTAATTTCACCCTTAATTGTCTCCTTCTATGGCGATCTGTTTAGGATAGATAATATTTAATCATCAGGCTTTTCGCTTAATACCCAAGGAATACGGGCTTCGAAATCTAATTGTAAAATAGGTTGTTGCAACTCGTCGTGAACTAACGATACCTCTTTCTTGAATCCAAATGTAAAATTATTAACTCCTGCTGTGTTCGTATCATTCCATTCAGAATCTGTACAAAACTCTCCCTCTACTAATCTACCAACTAAATGATAACTCCCAATATATAAACTTAATCCATCTTCCAGTTCTCCAAACTCAGATAAATGGCTTAGTTTGGAAGGATTAATTCCTAACGTAGTAAATACTTCTATGATGGATGGAGCTACATACTTAACCGCCTCCATATAATTTTCGCAGTATAAACAATGGCACAGTTCTAAATCTTTTTCATAGAATTCTTTTGTTTTACCTACATCAACTTCTATTAACCAATTCAACAGCCTAATTTGTTTCATTCTGTTTCCTCACACGAAGTTTTATCCTTATTTCGATATAAATATAATACTTCATCAACCCATTTTTGGAACATGACATATGCTTCCTCATCCGTATTGACAATGCATATATAACCACCCTTAAACTTATCGTAATAATATCCCTTATTAACAAACAGCTCTTGCCGTTCACAATCCGATTTAAAATCGTCAAAGAATAGATCCATGGAGCCATCTTGCCTTACCCATGCTATTCCCTCAATTAATGGATTGAGTTCCTCCTTCCAGTTTCCTACATGTAAATGATTTCCAGTATAGTTTTCCGAATCAAAATACATTTGCTTATTCATGCAATCCGCTCCAATTCGTATATTATAAAAAGCCATTTTGTACTTTTGCATAGAATCTCGCACTGATAGATGGTATGAATTTTATATTGTAGTTTATTCCTATTTCCTGCTTTACCTTCTCTGTTAAATTGAGCCCAATTCGATTAAATTTATCTTCCAGCTTGATCCCGTTAGGAAGCAATTTATCTCGTTCCCAATCTAACCAGTTCCCATGCTTTACTGCCCAAGACGATAATTCCTCTTGTAAACTAGCTGAAATCGGAACATCTCCTATGTCAAGATTACATCCACATCTATTGCACCAAATTGGATCTGCCCCAACATCTCCTTCAATTTTTAAATCATTTGTATCACCGCTAGCACAACAACAGTTCAAGGATGACAACCTCCATTTTTAATTAAAAGTGGATACTCCCTTAATCGTCAACAAATGCCCTTTGCTACTTCAATAAAAAGTTGTTCCAAATTGTTTCATCAACCATAAAGTACCCCTCGTGTGAACACCCAGCCAATATACATTGATCATCTTGATAAAACATGAGGTCTTCTGGCAGTTCCAAACCATTCCAGCCAAAAAGGGAATGACTGCGTTCTTTTAAAAATTCTCTTGTCGCATTATTGAGTTGAAAACAATAAACATATGCTGTTCCTTCGCCAAGTCTGGTAGTTTCCCATTCTCGTTGAATTTTCCTTTTAATCAGATGTTCTTCAATCTGCTATCAATATATCAACATAAGCTAGACGTTCTTCTTCAATCTCCATCATTTGTCTATTTTCAACAAAAGCAAAACGATTGCAATGTTTCGATAATAAGTCTATCAATTGTTTATAGCGTTTCCCCTTAACATTCTCCGAAACGTCCAGCATTTCCATTCCTTCCTAGCAATACTAATCGCTTTCATTTCTATTTAGCTTCAAACTATAAAAACATCTTGACCTCAGATCACCTTCTAGTTCAAATACTCCAGAATTAATTAACTTCCTTATTCGATATTCGAGAAAAGCATCCCCTAAATATTGATCCAGATGCCCTAGCACTTCTCCAATTACTCTAGCTACACTTATAAATTCATTTTGTTTACCGAACAGCCTTTTTGCCTTTTTCACAATAAAATCATCATAGTAATCTTCAGTGATACTTTGAAGCCTCCCATTCCGCCATACTCTTAACGTTTCATGACTTTCACCAAGAGAAAGCCATTCCCTTTCTAACTCTTCTCGATCATGGTCCGTAATTAATGTTAAAAACTGACCAAAATCCTGTTCATAAATAAATTGCAACTTCTCGGAAGGTATTTCACCTGTATGAAGTACCTTGTATTTTACCTTTTTTACCTGAAAAAGCTCTTTATATGCTGCTGTCGTATTAATCACCGTAATATCAATGTTTTTCTCCTTTAAAAGATGTACAATATACCGCATTCCTGTTTGTTCATGAGCGTTATCAGAAACCCAAATAGTCACATGCTCGCCATCAGGTATAAGGTTAATTTGATTCATTACCATTTCGAAACGTTCCCTGTAACCATTGTATTCAAAGAACTTATCGCTCATGGATTGTTTCATCCACTCATCTCTTGATTTTACGCCAATCTCTTCACTTAACTTCCAGACTGGGCCTACCGAAAATATATCATTAAAGAAAATTATCCTTTCCTTCTTATCAAGACCCATCTTTTTTAAAGCAAACTGCAAACTACCTGAAGCTGATGCACTTGATAGAATATGTATCATCCTTTTTACTCCTCTGTTTGTTCCATTTCATAAAAACTGGTACTTTCTTAATCGTCAACAATTGTCCTTCTGATAGCAATATTTGTTTTGGGTCACTAATCTCATGTAACAATATTTTTGATTTTTCCCGTACCTTCATTTCAACTTTGTTCGAATTTAATAAATTAGCTATTTGTACAGTACAGACTTTATATGAAGCAGTATGGTTACGAATATACTGTAATAGTTCACGTAACTCCCATTCTTTTTCAATTCCATTCATTATTTCTAATTGAACTGGATAATCGAAACCCGGAATAATATCATCCGCCACTGTTAAATCTAGTGTTCCAGTACCTAATCCCATTTTTTGATCTGATGCTAAATAATAGTAATACGTCATTTTATAACCCTCATTTATGTTGATAATTAATTGCTATCCTAGTAGATTTCATCACTCTGTAATTTAATAATAACCTCTAATACGGTATTGTCTATATGATAGTTTCAGTTTCAATTCCCGTATACAACATATAGTGGTTACAACACCCTAACTCAGTAATTTGAGAGAATGACTGATACTTGAATAAAAAACAAAGAGCTTAATAGAGGAAAGAAAATGGTTGAGATAAGAGATAAAGAATAAAGAGGAAAATATTGAAAAGATATTGATTTGTAATTGAGTGCGATATTGGATAAACCGAATAAGAGCAAGGATTAATGTACAACCATAATAAACCCCTGCTTTTTTCCGCCCCTCCAACCCGCATTCCACCGTTTGAGTTATAATAAAGTTTTGCTACGGAACCCCTATTTTCACACTTTCTCGGTTCAAAAATGACCGTTTTTCGGGCCTTTTTCGGCTATTTTTCATGGTTTTTTCGAAGTTGGAATAAAGTTCTGCCATAATAGAGGGAAGAAAAAGAACTCTTTTCTCCCCCATTCATTCATCTATTATCCGAGTAATTGTTGAGTTTTAGATTGAAAAAGCAAATGTTTATTCTTACAGAATTGTGGTGAAGTTAGCAAGAGTTTATTTTGACAGTCAGGTGTTTATTTTAGTTATACACTTCCTCTCCAACCAACAAACTGCTTCGATATGTGTCGTCACTATTAAGTGGATACAATTTATTATCCTCGTTGCCAGTATGTGAACACAATTCATTAGATGTTTTTGCTGTTTCTTTTTTCGCATTTTTTCTAGCAGGTTTAAATCTTTCGCCATCAAGACTGTTACTCAATCCCGTTTTATATACAAAAGTAATCATGGCGGGATCTTTGTTTCCGTCTTCATCTATTCCACCAACGATTACTTTTTCAACTACACTTTCAAATACATAACGATCAAAAGTATCAATAACCTCATTTTGTTCTAACACTTTTTTGAAGGCTAATAACCGTTTTTTAATGTCTTTTTCTTCTTCCAAATTCGATAATGACTTTTCTCTTTTTTGTACCTTTTCATTAATTTCTCGCGTCAATGAATTATATTTTTCTTCATACGTTTCTTTATCGATAATATCCTCTAATCTCATGTCCACTAATTTATTCTTTTTGTTTTCTAATCCTTGAATTTCTTTTTCAATTTTAGAAACTTCTTTGTGAATCGTATTGGAACTTAGGGCTTCTTCCATTCGTTGTAAAAATTCTTCTAATACATCCTTATTGTTATTGCACATAATACGGTAACTTTCTAGAAAAGCTTTTTCAATCGCTTCTTCCGGTATTCCTTTACTATCTGGACAAAATCTTTTCCCCTTCTTCGTACTTGTAACACACTGCCAAATCGTCTTACCGTATTTCGTTCCACTATGCCATCTACGTCTTGTTAATGTACTGCCACAATAAGCACAATCAATCATGCAGCTAAAAGCATATTTACGACTGAATTTTTCACGTTTACCACCATTTTTTTCTACCGTATTTCTTCCCCTACTTCGTCTTAATCTGATCTCCTGCGCTTTATCAAATATTTCAGCACTGACAATGGGTTCATGGTGATTTCTTAAATAATATTGATCTTCTTCTCCAAAATTTTCCAATCGACGTTTCGAAATAGGATCCAATGTGAAAGTTTTTCCCATTAAAAGATCGCCTTTATATTTTTCATTCTTAATAATTCCAAGTACCGTCGATTCAGCCCATGTTGGAGTACCTCTTTTAGTTTTATAGCCTAAATTCTCAAGTTCTCTTGCAATAATACTGCCCCCGGCTCCTTCAACATACCTGTGGAATATATAACGAACAATTTCTGCTTCTTTCTCGTTTACAGTTATACTCTTATCTTCTGGGTGATAATCATAACCGAGACAGCCTTGAAAACCGACTAATTCACCTCGTTTCATTTTCATCTTTAATCCTTTTTTTACATTAGAAGATATATTCTCAACTTCTTGTTGTGCTACTGAACTCAACACTACGAGTAACAATTCACCATCCATTGTAAGCGTGTTAATTTTTTCATCTTCAAAATAAACAGCTATATCTCTTTCCTTTAGCATACGGACATATTTCAACGTATCCAATGTATTTCTTGCAAATCTGGATATTGATTTTGTAATGACCATATCAATATCTCCATTCATACAGTCATTAATCAATCGCTGGAAATCTTCCCGCTTTGTTACCTGTGTTCCAGTAATTGCTTCGTCAGCATATATATCAGCTAATACCCATTCCATATTTTTCTTGATTAAATCCGAATAATATGCAACTTGTGACTTATAACTGTTTAACTGGTCTTCTGAATCTGTACTAACTCTACAATACGCTGCAACCCGAAGCCGTTCAATTTCTCTTCCACGTTTTTGGTTAGCCAAGTTACTATTTGCCCTAATCACTTCAACTCCTGACATAATAGCTCCTCCTTTTGTGTTCCTTATATACTTTGTATTATAGCATCGCTAGGAACACAATTCAGCTTGTAATGTCAGAAACAATACCATACTCTTTCATTAATTTGTTTTTTACAATATAATATTCTTTATCTGAAATTAGTTTACGGGTTAGCAGTTGTTTTAACATAGCAATTTGCATACTATATAGAATCAAATTCTGTTTCAAAAAAACGCCCCCTTACCTAATCTATTAAAAAATCAGACGGCTGTTGGTACAGCTCCACGGGAATTTCACCCCTGCAAGTATTTCTTCCAGCCCTACTCATAGCTTGCGACGCTTTGAACGCTCGAACCATGACGGTAGGGGAGTATCATTATCTTTACTGATGGGTTATCGCCAGCAATCCACCACAATTACATTAGATTCACAAATTATCGCTCGTTCCTAACGAAAGTCATGGCGTATGAATCAAGTGGCTCATCATCAGTAGAACGTATCTGATTTTTTGTTTATATTGCACGGCGTTATCTTCCGTGCTTTCTTTGTCAAAGAACAAATATATGATTAATGAAAGGGAAAACCTAACCATTCTGTATTCAAATTTTGAAAGCTAAAACAGATTGCATAAGCTTCGCTCGTAAGCGATCACGTGTATCTTCATCGATGCCCCAATAAGTGTTTCCTTGTTCATCACGGAGCTTACGCATGGATAGGCTTGTCATATAGCTTCCATAATGCAGAACAACTACTTTCATTGCTTCTGGCTCACCCTTATTTGCAGCTAAAATAATTGGGTACGGCAATAAACCACGCTCGTTGTTTTCAATATTAGAATTATTCATCCCATTCATCTGCATGTTCCTCCAAAAATCGCTTTAACCGTTCAAAAGAGCTTGTCCGCCTATACTGAACTGTACTACGTGGAATGTCGAGTAGTTGACCAATTTCCACATCAGACAGTTGAAAAAAATAGTATAGTAGGACAGTGATACGCTTTTCCTTTGGCAAGGTACGCATGGCTTCAGCAAGTAATTTCGGAGTGATTTTCTTTCCAGCCACTTGAAAACTTTGCCCTTCTTCTCCTTCATATTGCTTATCTAAGGTATAGAGTTGATTTTCTTCTTGTGGGGTGAGATCAGAAAATGTCATCTCCTTTGCTTGTCGTTGTTTTCTTTCATTAAAAATATTGATTGCTTCATTCTTCAAAACACGTTTACAAAAAGCATTAAATGCACAGCGAACTTGCCACTCGGTACGATCTGGTTCTATCAAGCATTTCCTCTCCCTTCGCAACTGCAAAGGTGGGTGATGATTTCCCCTTTCATAACCTTCAACAAGATTTTTTGTGAAATGCCAAAAATAAGAGAAGTTTTCTTAAAAAAATTGTGAAATGCACAAAAAAAGCCCAACTGAACATAAGCCAGCTAGGCATAAAATTTGACGCTTTCTATTAAATTTTTAGTTATAATAATCTGACAGCACTTTAAGATGTTTCTTGATATGGCTTGCGATATCCAATAAAGGTAAGCATAAATAAACACGGCGATAACCTCCTTCATACCGCCGTGTCCTTAAAAAAGAGCGAACTTAATACACCTTCCGTAATTCTATTTTTTAGAAAAATGGCGGCTTTGAAATTTCTTATTTTCAAAACCGCCGTTTGATATATTATCTTTCTATATACATTTTTCACACTACAAACAACGGTTTTTTAGTTATTTTGGAAACAATGTATAAGACCACGAATAAATAAAATCGGCGATAAAAACAATTCCCCAAATTATTCCGATTCCAAAGGTAACATCATTAGGATAAGGTGATTCTTTTGCTACTCCTTTCTCTATCCATGAAAAATCACTTAAATACATTTTTATCTCTGCGATGCTTTCCGTACCTATGATCCAAAGAATCGCTTGAACTGTAACAAAAATAAATAAATGTATATAGGAAGATTTACGATACTTTTTTGCAATATATTTAGGGTTATTATTCCTTTCAATAATTTTATAGTCTTTGTCAGACAATAATTCAACACCACGTAACGTTCCAATTTTTCTACGCATCCAACGATCTAATCTTATAAAATCAAATATTCCAAATGTAAACGCATAGATAATAAATACAGTAATAACAATTTGAAACGTTGAAATCTCTCCTGTTTGATGATAGACATACAACCCGAGCAGCCCTTCAAGTATTACCATAAACAAAAAGAGGAAAATGAACATAATGCTAAGTCTAGGTTTGTTAAAGAAATAACGAAATATACCAAATAGGATTAGTGCCCCTATAGACAATAATTCGATGAGGATAAACAATTCCCAATTGTATTCAAGAATAAGACCCAACTAAACTCCTCCTTTTTGGGAATGATTAGTATAAGATAATTACAACGGTATATCGAAAAGGAAACCTCTACTTAGATTTATGAACGATTTCTATTTTCAATCTGACTTATCCAATTTAAATCTGCCTCCAAATGTAAGAGTGTACCACTGATTAATAAATATTTATCGTCTTCACCCTGAATAAGTAACTCCGTTTTTAATTTAGTCAACTCCATTACATCTTTCATTATCATTGCTTTTTGTTGCTCAAGCATAATATTTTCTCGATCAAAGTGGATTTTTCGAGCGCAACTCCATTTAAAATGAAAGTCGTCCCTAGTAGAGTAATAAGGTACAGGTTCTAATAACCATTTTTTTAATTCATTTTCACCTTCCGCTTCTAATTTATATAACTTTCTTTCTTGGTCATCTATTCCTGCCGATGACACGAGTTGATCACGAATGAGACGGTCAAGGGTAGTATAAATCTGACCAGGGTTAATCTTTCCCTTGATACTTAGAAGAGACTCTAATTCTACTTTCAATTCGTATCCATGATTTTCTTGTAGGAATAACAATGTTAATATCCCGTACTTTACCGACATAATTTTAACCTTCTTTGAGTGATGACAAAATATTTATTTTACTAGCTGTCGTACTAGAAATCCAAGAGGCAAATAAACTTAGTAAAAGACCAGCAATCAATGCTACTCCAATATTACCAAGAGGTATCTGGAAAGATATGAAATCTCCCAAAAGCTTGGATTTACTAGTAACGTAAAGTAAAATCACACCTGATGCTACGCCTCCAATGACTCCTACCAAACCTATAAGTAACCCCTCACCAATTACCATCTTTCTTACTTGCTGTCTAGTAAATCCAAGCGCCCGCATCGTTCCAATCTCAGATGTACGTTCCAAGGTATTCATCAAAAGAGTATTAGCTGTACCAATACTAGCTAGACCAATAATTAGGAATAGCATAATTAATATTAATTCGTTCATACCAGATAACGCAGAAGTAGTTGATTTAATTTCATCTTCGACAGTTTTAACTTTTGAAAGGTGTTCATTGAAATCTATCCATAACTGATCTCGTAATTCCTCGCTGCTATATTTATCATTTAATGTTAGTAGCATATCAAAACTATTTCTCCAACCAAATTCATTATTTAAATGCTCCTCATCCATAAAGCCAACATATCCTGAATAATGAGAAGTATCCACAACGTCAATGACTTCAAATTTTTGTTTACCAGAAGGAGTATTTACGTGAATGTATTCTCCAACTTTTCCACCCCATTCATCAAAAGCCCGTTTACCGAGCAGGATAGATGGTTTCTTTTGTAACTCTTGATATAACGATTCTTTTTCAATATCTTCAAATAAAATAGGCCCTTTTTTACTTACGGCAAAAATAGAGAATTGTCTATTCTCTTCATTCATTGTTTCCCATGTAATGGGTGTGGCTTCCGTTAATGGGACAACATTTGCTACAGAATCATAAGAAAGTAGAGTTGTTATATCCTCACTAGACCAAGGAGCTTCCGATGTAGCTCTTAGATCACCTCCAAATGTATTTCTAATGTCACGTTCATAACCTTCAGGAGCAGATTCTATAACAGAGCTTAACAATAAGATTACTCCTATCCCTATGGCAAGGATAGCGGAAGTATTGGCATTTCGATTTAATTGCTGCGTAAGGCTATGCGTAGCTAAAATTCCTGAATAGCCAAAAAGTACTTTGAAAATTGGTTTAAAGATCTTACTTATTCCTTTTAGCAAGAATGGGAACAGCAAAATGATACTTGCTAAAATAGCTAGATAGGAAACGAAATGATCAATAAATATAAAAGTAAATAAGCCAACTCCTACAATACCTCTAAACACGTATTGTCTTTTCGATGATTCAGTTTGATTTGCCATTTTTAATGTTAAGAGCACCGAAGTTTTTCCCGCATTGTAAATAGGAAATAAGGAGAAAATAATGGGAAATACAATTCCTATTACTATGGCTGTTATTGTAGGTATTTTCCAATTCAAAGTGTAAACCATGTCAAATTCAAACACACTAAGCAAAATTTGCATAAACATATCGCCAAGCCAAATTCCAATTGGTACCCCTACAGCCGTACCAATTAATGATAAAATTATTACTTCAATTAAAACAAGCCTAGAAATAGAACTTTGTAAATAACCAAAACTTTTCATTATTGCAAATTCCTTTTTTCTCTCCATAACGCTTGTATAAATCATATTAAAGACAATGAATCCACTAATAAGCATAGATAAGCCAGCAATTAAGTAAAAAAATGTATAGAGTCCCCCAATATCGTTACTTTGTCGATCATCTGCGACAACTGGCTGTATATATACACTTGAATTACTAAATTCTTTTTGTAAAGATTGAAAAAGTTTTTCACCTTCTTCATTTGTTTGAAGCCTTACATATGAAAGCTCATTATCCATACTTGTCCATTCTCTTAACAAATCAAGTGGAGCCATGACTCTAAAACTGGTTGATTCAGCACTCTCCCAATTGCTCGGGCTTGCAAGTAACTGTGTATACTCAACTACAGCAGATATTTTAGCCTCTCCCAGATTAGTAAACTGAATGGTATCTCCTACTCTTTTATTTAGTAAATTTGCAAGAACATCGGGTATTACCAATCCCTCATTGTCTAAACTCCCTTCAATAACAGGAAGTTTTAATAAGGAACTGTTTTGATCATCCACACCTGTAATTCGTACAGATCGTTGATTTAGCGATTTATCACTTAGATCTATGAATGCTTGTTTATCAAGTACAAACAATGTTTCAGTAACGATTGGACTGTTTAAATGGGGTGAAACAGTCTCTTCCGAAAAGGTATGTTCATCACTTAAAAGCCAATAATCAGCATTTGCTACATACATTTGTTTATAATAATTAAAAACATCGTTTGTTGTTTTATCTGCGATTAACATAGATGTTATAAAGGAAACACCAATGATAATCCCAAGTAATGAAAAGAAAAATCTTTTTTTGTTTTGTGTTATGTTACGCCATGAAATTCGCCACATATTTAGCATAATCTTCATCCTTTCTAGAAATCACCTGATCGACAACTCCATCTTTAAAAAGAATAATTCGATCTGCAAATCCAGCTGCGAAAATATCATGTGTAACCATAACTATTGTTTGATTGTAATCTCGATTAAATTTTGTTATTAAACCAAGAATTTCTTCGGCTGTATTTCTATCTAAATTACCTGTTGGCTCATCTGCCAATAATACGGCAGGTTTGCTAACCAGTGCTCTGGCTATAGCCACACGTTGTTGTTGACCACCGCTAAGCAAATTAGCTCTTTTCTGACCAAGTCCTTTTAATCCAACAGAATCAAGTAATTCTAAAACTAATTGCTTTTTTTCTTTTGTTAAAGTTCCATCTGCATGAAGCGGAAAAGCTATATTTTCTTCTACATTTAAATTAGTAAGTAATTGATAATTTTGGAAAATGAATCCTATATTCTGTCTACGAAATATTGTTCTTTTCTTTTCCGTCATCTTATTTAAATAATGCTGATTAATTATAATATCTCCTTCAGTAGGTATATCAAGACCACCTAACAATTGGAGTAATGTGCTTTTTCCAGAGCCGCTAGGACCCATAATAGCTACAAATTCACCTTCTTGGATTTGTAAACTAACATTTTTTAATACTTTTATTCTTTCTTGTCCTTGTGAAAATTCCTTTTTAAGATTTTTAACCTGAATCACTTTATCAATCCCTCCTATTTTCAATATTATTATATACTAAGTATATAATAATTCAATATATTTTTATTGCAAATGGAGTTTATTACCCTATATATTCCTACTTTCAATAATAAAGCTAATTATTGTTTATATACTAAGTACTTAAAGTGTGGATTTTATTAATAAAGTTTAATAATCATCAATTGTCAAGAATGATAAAAGTGAAACAGGTTTAAATAATAATTTATTAATATTAATTTTCAGCAAACAAACTGTTAGCACAGTTACTTAACAATCATCCAATTTATATCTTTCTCTAAAGTTAGTACATATTGAGAAAGCTGCGTTGCCTTTGTTGTCCCATCTAAGTACTTCACCGATATCCAAACATACACCTGATTTCCAGACTGTTGGAATATAGGATTAACTAGCTCTGAAAATATATAGTCTTTGCCAATCGGTGGTAAGGCATTATTTTTCACATAATAAGCAAGTTCTTTATCAGTGGCAGTAGGATAAAATGTAAAGAATGTCTCCAAAAACTCTGTCACTTCTTGCACAGTATCAGAATCAGCCGTTCCGTTACTTTCAGGTTGTTGTGGCTCATAATCTGATTTATTCGGTAAGCTCCATAAGGTAGGATTTTGTGTAATGACTAAGTTTCCTGCATTATCTTGATGAAGAAGTATTCGATATGTGGATCGAACCCTTTCGCTATTTTTATCTTCCGTAATTTTTTGATCTACCGAATAAACAACCGTATAGGTATTATCATTTTCTGGTGATACTGACCAGATATCAATATTACCTACGCTGGAACTAGTAGGAATATCATCTCTTACGGTATCGATATTTAAAGCTTGTAATTCCTCTGTCAAATAGTGACTGATCTTTTCCGCCCGTTGTTCAATGGAATCTTTTTCATTTTCCCATGTGTAGTAATCTTTCACAAAGTTTTTCGTAAAGCTCTCAATCGCATTCGTATCCATGATCTTGGTTTCAATGATTTCTCTATCATGAACGGTATGTTGATCAATTGCTGTAAAGTTTTTATAGATTCCAAAGGCAAGACTTCCAATGAGGACTATCCATAAAAACACCACTGACTTTTTACGTGGTCCAACTGTCTTTACTTTTATTTTTTTAGGTTTTGGTTCTTTCGTTTGCTTGTCTTGCTTTTTAAATAATCCCTTCATTTTATCTAACCCTTTCTATTGTTTAATCCGTCCAGCTCCTATTAGGTGTTTTTGCCAGTAAGAAGACGTCAAATCCGCATAACCAATCGGATCACCTGCGTTATACATTTGGTTGTTTCCAACATAGATCCCAACGTGCGTGACATACGTTCCCGCGTTATACGTAGAATGAAAAAATACTAAATCCCCAGGTTTTGCTACTGAAAGAGGAATATGCTCAGTTACGTTATATTGCTGTTGTGCTGTTCGGGGCAAATTAATCCCAGCTTTCCGATAGCTCCACTGCGTGAGTCCACTACAATCAAATGAAGTATTTGGATTATCTCCACCAAAGACATAAGGAAACCCTTCGTATTTTAATGCTTCATTCATGACAATCTGAACCATTTCATCATCAAATTGAGGCGAAATAAAATACTGACTCACTAAATCGACATAAAACATATTGCCATAACGGTACCGCCAACCACCATTTTTCTTTACGGCTATTGGATTAGAGTAAGTGACTTTACTGCCCCCTGACCGTTCCTTCGCAAAGCTTTCAGCTAATTTAAAAGAGTAAGAGCTTCCTTGTTTTGCGACATAATCAATAAAAGCACCGCCATAGTTGTAAGCCTGAATGACTGTATTCTCATCGATACCGTTTGCTTTTGCGGAACGTAATAAATCTGAAAAGTATTTTGTTCCTTGTTGAATCGAAGCTTCGGTATCCAATGTGTTAGGCGGTAATCCCAACGATTCACTTGATTGCATTACGTCTGTAAGTTTGCCACCACTCTCTACTTGGATAATGGCAAGTAGAATAGAGACATACTCACTAATTCCATATTCTTGTGCATATTTCTCTACCATTGGCTGATGTTTTAACACATTCGCAGAAACCGATATACCACCTATCTCACCAATGAAGTCACCACCATCTGATGAATATTCTTCATTCGATATAAAAACAGCTACAAATGCTAATAGCCCAAGCAACGCAAGAAATCCTAATCCCCCAGCAATGAACATAACCTTTAATCTCATGACTTTCATTAGCGTTTCCTCCTAGTTGCATGGATTGGACGCTTACTGATTTGTTTCTGATTTGTACGTTTCAACGGTTTAGAGGGACGCCTAATGATTTTCCTACTATTTTTTGGTCGAGAACGTTCTTCATTGATAGGTCGGGTTCCTTTTTTAACAGGTTGTTTGGGATTATCAGTAAAATGCTCTTTTCTGTCTGGACTCGATAACTGTCGTTGTAATTTGAATTGCTTCATATGCTCGCTTTTTGTGACAGGTCTTGTCTTTTCTTTTTGTTGAACAGTTGGGTTCTTTAATCTATCTTGATGTGCAGATTCATTGGCATCATGCGTGACTGGTCGTTCATAACTAGCAGTCTTTCGAGAAAGGGTACGTTTTTTATCCAATGCTTGCCGCCTATCTGCAATGGTTTGACGATGTTTTGCTTGACGGTCTGCATGTGTTTTTTGTCTCTTTTCCTTTGCTTGCTTCATACCTTCTTTAAAATCACGGGCAGGTTTTGTAAGCTGTTCTTTTCCTTGCATCACCGCATATTGAGCAGTAGTAGGTAAATCATGTAGTTGTTCTTTACGATGATCTATATTTGCACGGAACTGACTTTTCGCACCAAGCACTTTTCCTGTGACTTGACCTACTTTCTGACTTAAAGATGTTGATTTCGTGCGATCAGTTGGCCGTTCTTTGTTATTTTTTGTAGTCGATGTTAACCGTTGCGATGGGCGTAGGGGAGAGAACGAGCCTTTTGTTTGCTTTGATTTTCCAACCATTGCCCCGACCGTTGCTCCAGCTGTTGCCCCTGCAAGGGTGCGTCCGATTGTTCGCTGCAATCGACGACTGCCACGATTGAACATTCGGTAAGGACGACGCATGACTTGACGTCCAACTTGTTGCGAATCATTACTTTGCAGTTTAAACATGCTCATAATGTCACCGAGTTTCATGTAAATCCCTGCAAACGTCACGATCTGCAAAAAGGCAATCAAGAAAAATGGAAAACTTGTTGTTAAACTGTAAAGCATGGATGAAATACTAAAAGCAACTGTAATAATGAGCGTGATACCAGCCCGAAGCATAATTACATTAAACAACTTCATAATCGCCTGCTTTCCCATGTTTTCAAAGGTGGGTATCATGGAAAGTAGAAAACTAATTGGTAGAAACATCGCATAGATAATAAACAATATTTGCGAGAAAATCATAATTCCCGATAGTAGAAACACGAAAATAGAGATACCGATATTAAACAGAAATAAAAAGAAGACCATTCCTAAACGTGTGGTGGTCTTCGTAATGGTTAAGTTTTTATTGTCGTGATCTTCAATTTCTGCTTTGACAGCATCTTCACGATCTTTCCCGTTATTCGTATCAGGATTGATAGAAACTAAGTTTTCAACACGTTCTTCGCCAATCGTTTCTTTATCCGAATCATCAAATTGTAATAACATCCAAGGCTGTTCCACTTGAATAGAAAAGAGGTTATTCCGTATCATATCGACACTATCTTTTCCTTGGCTACTCGAATTCGGCATCAAGATTTTAGTACCTAAATCTAAACTTGCTTGACTAATATCTGCTGAAAAGTCATTAATTTTAGCGATATACGTTGGGGCATAGGCAATAAAGGAGGCCGACAAAATAAAAACGACTAAAAAGTTAAGGATCGCTCGAATCGCTTTCGTCGTTTCTCGTTTCATTAAACCTGTATAAGCCACGTAAATTCCAATGACTAAAATGAAAAGAAGCAAGAAGCCTACATAAAATCCTGAACTGCTGAAACCACTTGCCGTAATTCCAGCTAATGTTTGCATGTTTTTGCCGATGGCATCTGCCGTTTGTGAAATAAAATCGAGAGAATAAGCTTGTTGGATTAAGTAGCCTGTCGCATTTGATAAATATAAGCTAATAATCCAAATGAAATTAGTGATTGTATATAAGCCATACATGACCTGTTTACCTATGCCATCATCCCAGTTCCACGGCAACCAATCCCAACCCGAATCCACGTAGAAATCTAATTGATAATGGTCAAGTGGGTACAAGGAATAGAGATTATCTTCTGACACCGTATCATCAACTAAGCCAGCTGCTTGAGCTAATGTTCCAAGTAAAAGAAGACATAGAAAAACGGCAGTACCAATAAGTACCACCGTTAAGACAATCTTTTTCCATTTTTGTTTTTTCAAATTAATCGCCACCTTTCTTCTCCTGTGTCGGTGGACGCGTGTCAAAAGCATAAAACAAATCTTCAAAGACAGGATGGACTTGAATAATCCCCACACGCCCATATAAGTCTTGAATTAAACATTGTCCGTTTTCCAGTTCCCGTAATCGCCTTTGATTCGATTCATCTTCCGCATCCACACCAAAGAATTGAAGAGTTTTCTTTATTTCTGTCATATCTCTAGAACGAAAGGCGAACTTTACACCGATGTTATTCTTCAATTTTTCATCGGTTAAATCGTCCGCATTCTGTGTAACAAAGTAGACACCAGCATTCATCGCACGCCCTGCACGTACTAATTTATTTGAAAGTGTTTTTCCTTGTGCGACTTGTAGAAATGACCAAGCTTCATCTAAGTCCACGATTTTAAATACGCTACGATCTGAATGAATAAAGTCTAGTGCAAAAGTGGAAATGACAATCAACATGGCGACACTCAAAAGTTCCATGGTTGTATATTCTTCAAAACTTGTTTCTGCGTCTGGTAACACCAAATCCGCAACTTGAATGATATTCAACTGTTTTTCTAAACTAATCGAATTTTCCACTGTACCATCCGAAAAGAGTAGGTGGGCAAAGTCATAATCCGTAAAACTTTCGATATGGTCAGCGATGGGACCAGCTAATGGATTGGGGTCACTTCTTAATTCATGAATCACGAGAAGCAAACCACGTTCCTCCTGTTGACCAACAGCTCGAATCGCTCGTCGTAATACAGGGAATTTATCTCCATCCCGACTCGATATACCTGTGAGAAAGGTAAGAATATCAATCGCAAGACTTTCCGAATCCTTTTTCTTTTTCATGATGACAAAAGGGTCAAGTAGTCCTTTATTGCTTTCCTCACTCGTTAAATTAACAATATTTATTTCATGAGCAATTTCAGGCAACATTTCTTTCCATCTTCCTCGTTCCGCCTTTGGATCAACAATGAGTGCTTGACCACCAAAGAGAACGGCATAATAAACAAGCAGGTTATTAGAAAAAGATTTCCCACCACCAAGTGAACCTAAGAATGCAGAAGCTAACGCATTGGTGACAGAACCTTTCACGCCTTGACTAGCTAGGCTTGGATTGAGATAGACATTTCTTCCTGTGTCCAAGTTGTAGCCAAAATAAATCCCTTCCGTTTCTCCGAGCATTTGCGTTGCGCCAAACCCAAGACCTGCCAAAAAATCAGATGTAACATACTGAATATAATCATTCATATACCGCTTACTGGCTGGGATAAATTCACTGTGTAAACCAATCATATCTCCAAACGGACGAACAAGTTTTACGTTCAAATCATCATAAAAATCTTTTACCTCATTACAACGCTGTTTGAGTTCATCCAAGTTAGGGGCAGATACTCGAATGACATAGCTTAACTTATACATTGCTTCTTTACTTTGATCGAGCACATCTTCTAATTCATTGACCTGTTCCAATGCGTCGATGACATTGCTGCCTGTTTCGTTATCGGATTCCCAGGCATGATTATCCAAGTCTTTAAGTTCCTTTTTCTTGTTCCGAACGGTAGACAATGCTTTTTTGTTTGTTACAATTTCCACGTTCATGGAGGTATCTATTGGAAAATCAAATTGTTGTTGTTGATAATAAAAGATTTCATCCGATGGAAATTCCAAATCACCGACAATGGAATTAATCGTAAAGTAGGCCACATATGTTGTTTGTTCTTCCTGTTCGATTTTTAAATAGCGTTGGTTTTCCTCAATTAAACAACGGGACGGTTTAATCAGATCATATCGTTTCACTAAAGTTTCCCTTTTAAATTTCTTTAGAGGGAGAGCATAATCATACTCGTCATAAGCCATTCCAGTTTGTCCATGAAGATGTTCAATCAAATAACCAAAGTCATTTTTATTTAAAGGGCGGATCTTAAAACGTCTCGATATTTTGTTTTGTAATAAAGATTCCATTTTAGAGAAACGTCTCATTTCTTCATGCGGTATGGAAACAAAATCTCCCATCAGGTGATGGTTTACATCACGGACAAATGAAGAAAGTGAATTTTTGATGTTTTTCCCTATTGATTTCATATTGACTTCTTCTTCATTGAGTAACAGTTTAAAACCGATAAAGAAACGATAATCGACTTGGTGTTCACCAATCATCGAAACAAGTGCCTCTGTTTGGTCGTCAATCCGTTCATAAGCAACCTCTTGTAATCGTCCTATGACTAATTCTTTGCTTCGTTCTTGTACCGAGCGAATACTACTAGCGGTACTGATCTGTAAAGCATGAATTTTGCCGTCTTGATTTTGTGCGATTAATTGGCGAAAGTTATCATGCACCTGTACTTTTTCATCCTCCGATAAAAAGGAATAATTATATGGCAACAGCTCATAATACGCAAAACATTCACCATCATGGTTGAAAACGAGATTATTTTCAAGGTATTTAATCGGATAACGCATGGACTTCACTCCTAACAGCGGTGATATTTTCATTTACTTTCACACGTTGTAGTTTGATAGGTTTTCCTGCATAGGTGACTTTTGGTCTAAACCAATATGTCAATGCAGACTTGAGAAAGCTATACGGTTTTTTACCATCGAATGTTTTTTGACTCATAAACCAAGTCAAACCAATTGGAATTCCAACATATTTTAATAACGCCCCATCAATCAAGGAGAGGGGAGGGAGGTTTCCAAGTAGCATGACAGCTAAAAGAGAAAGCACAAACCATGACATTTGGTTAAAGGTCACTGGGAAAGGTAATCGAAAATCATTAATTGCGTAAATCACTTTTTCAACTGACCAAATACGTGTATAACTTTTTAATTTTTTCATTTATTTCGTTCCTTTCTATATTTGAGATAAAAAATAGCAGTAAACTATTTTAAAGTTCACTGCTAAATTTTTTAATTGTCCAATAAGTCATTCATTAGTGTGTCTGCAATTACATCTTCCGTATACTTTCTAATATTTCTTACATTAGTTAATTGAGGTAACGCCTTCTCTATTTTTTGCATTATCAATGTTTGATCTAATTTTTCAATAAATTGTTTTTTCATGTTTTTGGGATTGATAAACTCGTTAATCATTCTCTCTGCAATTTTCTTTTTATCTTCATCTGTAAAATCAGTAAAGTGAATAAACCCATCAAATCTACTTAATAATGCATTATCTATATTTTTCTCCATATCTTGTATAGACTGTAAATTTGAAGTACAGATTATTATAGAGTTACTAACATCTACAGTAAAATTTTGATCAGAATAAATTCCTTCGTCAAACATTTGAAAAAATGTAGTTTGAAAAAAGGGAGGTGCTAGTGCAAACTCATCTAATAATATAACGTTAGAAGTTCTATTGAGCAGATGCTTTGAAAAAGAATCTTCACTATGGGAAGTAGATTTGAAAAACCTAACACTTGAATCTCCGCCTACCATCGTCATTTGTTCACGTAAAAGTGTTCCTTTTGTATATAAGGTGGTAGATAAATATTTTGCAGTTTCTGTTTTACCAATTCCAGGATTTCCATAGAACATTAGTACCAACGGCTTTTTTGTTGGTCTAATCATTTGTGCTATCAATTTCCGGCATATTGCCTTTTTTGCAATAGTTTGGCCAATTATATTTGAATCAAATCCTTGTTGTACTTTTCCTATTTGGGTTGCATTAATTTTAGGATAACTATAATTCTTTTCCTTGACAGTTCCTTCCATTTGCTTCAATTTGTCATAAAAAAACTTTGGTGGATTATTGATTATTAAGGTGTTTATACTGGAATAACTTTCAAATATCGATACTATATTATCGATGTTTTCAAATACATGTGAGTTGATTCCTGAGCAATCTTCTAGGGTAATAACACACGTTTCAAAATCTTCATCTAAATTTGATATCACAGATTCTAGCGTTATATCCTTAGTCCAATTACGAATAATTCGACTGAAAAATATTTTATGTTCGATTGGTTGTATTCTCTTGTTGAATTTTGTTCTTGGTTCATAATAAATTTCAATATTCATTTTTATACTCCTGCTAAAATAACATCTATTATTTCGTAAGTAATTTGCGTAGTTTGTTCTTCATCAAAGTCTAATCCTGTTTTTGTGGTATTATGTGGGGTCGTCATATTATCAATTTGGTGTTCAAATTCTAGGTTGGTATCTAATGATTCGCCTACCTTAACTCCAAATAATGTTAAGTCCATTTTGGTTAAGTCATTTAAATTATAATTATTTCGTAATCCTGCAATATTAAACCTTACGATTTTTTTCTTGCCATTTTTACATATACAAAGAAGATCGTAATATCCTGAAAGTGAATCTAGGGTATCCTCAATTCCTTTAATATTGATACCGCTGAAGTTTTCTTTATCTTCAGCGCTTAAAGTATTTAATTTATTAATATCATCAATCATATGCAGTATAGGGACTAAATTCCTAAAATATGCAGAAGAATCCTTAGGTATAATAAGTTGATGATTCTCTAATTTAGTAATTTTTTGATTAGTTTTGATTATATCCATAAAGCTACTAATTAAAGTACTAGTAATTTGAGTTTCAATAATATTGTTTTTCTGATGGGAAGCATTTCCAGATAGTTTTAATCTAGCAAAATTAAATATACCCTTATTTACAGATGCTCCTGCTTCCACTTGAGCTGCTGTCTCATTTAGTTTTTTGATTACTACAGATTCCATACCTTCTTTTTCTAACTCCAATAAATCTACAGCTGCTTGCTCATCAAAATATACAATTTTCCCGAACTTCTCTTTCGATTTCTTCGACATAGTGTATTCTCCTAGCTATATTTAATAGATTAATTATAGCAAGGACTTGTTATTTTATATACTCAAATACGCCATGTGGAGTGACGAGGAACTCTCCATTAATCTCTAAATCTCGACCTAGTGCGCGATAATCAATATAATTTTGCAAATTAGCGGGTACTTCACCAAGCATTCCTGTTTCTTCTACATAATAACGAGCCACATCTTCCATATCCTCACAATCGGCATAACAAATAATATCGTCTTGATGTTCCATTAGTTCTTCCAAACTATCAAACCAGTAGCTTTGAATTTCAGAAAGTTCATGATAAATCGGAGAGCCTTCTAATTCTTGTACCATGGCACATAAACGATTGATTTCAGAGATTGGTGTATATTCATCAATCTCAAACGGCAACTCGTAATCGTGCACGGCATATTCTTCATATTCCCCATTTAAACCGATTTTTTCTTTCATATCTTCTATATCAATAGGTGGCGTAAACCAAGCGCCAACCAATTCTCCCTCATTGTATTTTCCGAGGTTGGCAATGTAAACTTGCATTTCCATATTATGCACTTCCTTTTCTTAAAAATAGACATAAAAAAAGCATCAACATTTTATCTGTTGATACACTAAATTGAATTGTTTATCCCTACCGCACTACCGTTTGGTCCACCATTTTTTTGTAAAACATAAGAACACCACTTATCTTTTACAAAAAAAACGGTACAATTTAAGACCCTATGATTCGATTGAATAGGCTTAACAATACATCTTTCACTCCACTTGCATTAAAAACTAATCCCACCGCAATTAACGCAACAATCAAAAAGCCAATCAATTTGGAGAACTCACGCTTAAATCCTAAATAAATTCCAATCACAACAATTGCCATCAATACTAAAGACTGTGCATTACTTAAAAACCAGTTGTATAAATTTTGACCAAAATTCATTTTTCTTTCTCCTTCCATCTTCTAATACTTTGTCACTTGACGCATACATTCGAAAAACCATAGAAACACTCCACCAATAACGGTAAACAAAATCAATTTCAATAGTTTCATGGAATCTCTCTAATCTATCATTTAATTACTTCTTCTGTCGCAAGCGCCTGTTGTATCAACAATTGTTGATGACGCTTGGTTAACTTTGCCCGATCTAACATATCTTTTATCACAGTCGTTTGATTGATTTCATCAAGTTTAGTCGCTAATTTCCAAATAGGGGCAACTTGTCGAGCTAACCATCTGAGCGTTTTATCGAACGTATAAGGTTCAGGTTTTGTGGTTAATGAGATTTTTCTGTTTACACCTAAATCTAAAAATCGTTGCCATTCTTTATTGATTTTCCAACTACTACGACGTTTTTTCTCGTCCTTATCGACAAAACGAATATACCGATTAATAATCGAAAAGGCAGTTCGTCCAGCATCTTCATACACCATTAAATCTACAACCGCATGATAGGCACGATCATTCTTTAAACGAATTTCAAAACGGTTCTTGGTGTCTGTATCTTCCAGTGATGTGCCGTGCTTTACATATTGTTCGTAATCCTTCTCATAGGCGCAGAAGTATACATCACTTTTTAACGAACCGATATATAACGTATTGCCCATATCAGGCTTTTCTTCGCTTTGTACCAATTCACCAGAACGATAGCTTTTAAAACTACGAAACACAGAGATACATTCTTCATTTCGGCATTTTTGAGTTAGAAACGGAATATCCAATATACCTGTCTTATCGTTTATCGCAAGGTCAATTCGTTTAAATACGCCACCAACGCGAAACACATCCATAAAAAAATCAAACCACGTTCGCTGTTGGGCTAGTAGAAAATTTTCAAATTGCCTACATCCTTTTCCTTTGAGTTCGAGTAAACAACCTTTGTCCTCATCAGGCGAAACCATCACCACAATATCGCCAAAGACATATTGTTCAAGGTAAGAATAAAACGCATAATCTTCATGTAACATGTATTCCATTTTCAATTTCAAAATCTCTTCAATGACAGGCTTTGGATTGGTTGTTAAAAAGCGAATTCTCACATAATCAAACAAGATTTCTAAAGGAGCGTCTGGATTAAACTGTTCTAAAACATTGAACAAAGTATTTTGTAATGTCTGAGTAGGAGTCACTTTTCCTGTTTCAATTTCACTAATATATTGTCTTGAAATACCTACATGAACAGCCAATTTATTTTGTGATACACCGTATTCCATTCGTTTTTCTCTTAATTGTTGATACCAAGTTTCTTGATTCATGCGCATCCCTCCAAACTAAAAAAAGATGTCAACTAAAGTCTAAAAGCTGACATCTTCTTCATATGCTTCAAACCGTTGTGCCATCAAGCTTTGTTCGGCTTTTGGAACAGTTTCCTATTGTTTTTCTACCCCCCTGTTAGAAACGGGGGGTAAAGCGTGGCTATCGCCACGCAGGCTTCGCCCAGCACAGCGGTTTTCGCTTCGCACACCGCAGCGCTGGGCAGCCTTTATGACGCTAATTTACCAATTTCTTTTAGAAAATCATGTCCTTTTGGGACAAGCGGTGTATAAAATTCAGAAATAACGTTATCCCCTTTATCGACATAGCCACGACCTTTAATCTGTTTTAAGAAAAACTGTTTTTGCACGTCGCTGCTAAACATCATTCCATATCCGAGCTCACTCATACGACCTAAAGCAACCCGAAAATTAAACTGATCTCGAATCCCATCTCCAAGATATTTTGCATCTGGCCGTTGACAGGCAAGAATAAGGAAAAATCCAGCTTGTCGTCCTAACATAACAATTTGTTTTAGCTTGGTTAACACCGCTGTATTTTCCTTAGAAGCAAGCATTTCCATAAATGCCACGTACTCGTCAAAAATTAAAAAGTGAGGAGATAAGCCTAAATAAGCATAGTTTTCTCCTGTCTTATAGTTAGGCATCTGTTTCATTTCTTCACTACGAGCCATCATAGATTCATAAAACTCATCGATACAGGTTATCATATCTTCCTTTTTGTAGTACACATCAGGCATAACGGTAGCTAAGTCGGCTAAATCGGCATTTTTCGGATCTAAAATATACAATTTTGCATCTGTTTTGAGTAGCGCTTCAATCAATGTAAGAATAAAATAGCTTTTTCCTCCGCCTGTTCCACCAGCAATTAACATATGGGGAAGCTTATCATACTCCCAATCCATTGACTTCATGAGCTTTAAGCGTCCATTTTGTGCAACAACTTCATCAATCGAAATACGGTTCGCAATCATATCATAAAAAAGAACATACTCCACATAGGAATCATGTAACTCTTTTGATACCAATTCACAATACAGGCCACTTTCTAATTTCTTTTCTAAATTTAAAAGTGGTTCTTGATATTTTCCGAGTGTAATTTCTACTTGAATATAAAGCAACCCTTTTTCAAACCGATAATACATCTTTGGAAAATGACTGATTTTTTCCTTTGTTTTATTGGATGGAATGTCCTTAAAGAAGCTCTCTTGTGTAACTTGTTTCGTTTCGTACCAGCCATTTTCCAGAATCATTTTTGCAAGCTTTTGACGGTGAATAACTTGTTTTATTTTGTCATATCGATAGCGATAATAGAGATACGCGCATCCAGCGGTTACAGCTAGGCTTATTAACAAGGTCACCAATCCATACGTGCTGATAAAGTGTGCTTGAAACACATCCAATTTCCACGTGGTAGAGAGTAAAAATGACAGATGAAAAGGGATAAAGGAAACGAGCCATACGCTAGACAATCCAAAGAATACAAATTGAAAAACGAGAGAAGCATCTTTTTCCTTAATGCGTTTCCCTCGTCTTCGGAAATTCCTCATTATTTATCCTTAGTTGGCGCAGGTTTTGAATCATTACCGCCTTCCGTTACTGCTTTTCCCTTTAAAACCAAATCATCCGCCTTAATGTACCAATCGACATCCGCACCACGGAATGTTGCATTTGCAACAGTATCTGCGACAGGATTAATAAGCTCTACTTCCGCATTATAATCAAATTCTTTCAATGGAACAGAAACAGGAATACTCACTTGAATCATGCGCCCTTGTTCACGAGACTTTAAATCATAGGTGCGTTCCTTTACTTCTGATGATACTGTACCATCTTCGTTTTGAAGAAACACTTCGCGTCGTAATGCAGAAAATTTTAATAAGCCAAATGTCTTTTCTTTATCGATTACAATTCCTTGTGCTAATCTCATTTCTTTTTCCTCCTTATGCTTTTACCATGTCATCTGCATGTAAGATATAATTTGTGAAACCACGATCCCCAATTTTATAACCTTCTGCGGTAATACGTGGGTTTATCAACTTGACATTTTCCTCGGCTTCAAAGAATTTTTCCCCAGCCTCTTGTGGGAGAATCACCTCAATATCATCTGCACGTTGAATATCGGAATATAGGTTATATCTGCGAGACAGTGTAGTCATACGTCCATTGATCCGTCGCTGTTCGACTTTCCCTTCTCCTGCGTATTCTAAATTTCCAAAAGTCTTTTCCATGTTTGGAATAACATGTTTCAATTCCATTATCTATTACCTCTTTTCTTATTTTTATTTTCACTTATGCATCAATGTGGGAATCAAAGTAAGAAGGGAGGAGAACGAGAAATGTTTATTGTAATCACTCCTTACGCTTCTTGAAAACGATAATCTACACGTCCATAAATCACACACCAAAAAACAACCATCGTCTCTCCTTGTTTGTCACGTATCAATTTCCCGTAAGGAAAAAACGGAAAGTCTTCAATCTCAATCTCATTTAAAACAAAATGATCGTCTATCCATTCCATCACCTTTTCTTCATTTCCTTCCAAAGAAACCACTCCCCTCATTGTTTTGCCAATAAAAGAGCGTGACGGATGCTAATTACCACACGCTAAAATTTGTCATAAGCTACCCTTTTCTAAAGAAAGACTACTTTCCACTTCATTTCCCCACACATCCCAATTTGGAGAAATTTGTCTGGCGAACAATTCAATGCGTGGTAAATCTCCCATCAGTTCTACAATTTGTTCTCTAGCGATGTCTGGTTTCTTACTGTGTCCTTCGACTGGGCTAACAATTAACTGATGAACCCTCTTCGATACTCTTTTGGGACGACCTTTTACAGCTAATAAGCAAATTTCAGCATTCGAGCGTGTCCAGTGACCCAAGCCAAAGAAAAAGCCATTCCCTGATTTATTTTGTTTCACCCAAACAAAAGCAACTGTTTTGAACGTAAACCCCCATGCAGCGATAACTTTTAACGCCTCTTGTAACATAGGGAAGGTTGCCCACAAAAATAAAACACTATCTTTGTGAGAGATAGTATTAATAGGTAGATTACAAATGTCTTTCAAGCTCATTGTGCGATAATGATTTTCTGCCACTCCACTTCCTTTATTTTGTCGATATTGCCACGGTGGATCAGCATAAATAATGTTGTATTTCATATGTCACCTCTATTCTTAATTTTTAGGCATAAAAAAAAGACGCTCATTTTAATTGAACGTCTATAGACAATAGAATCTATTTAATTTAAAATTATTATTTTCTTGTGTTCCCACACCCCAGATTAATTACCACCGAAACAGTAATGTGATTTTTGAGTATCTTATTTCTAGTTTTTTCACCATCTGATACAAAAACGAAATGCTTGTGAAAGTGCTTAAAACTAAGGATTTCTATAAAGTTTGGCGTTGTAGCAACGATACACACTCCACATGATTCGTCTGCGGAAACATATCTACTGGTTGAACTTCTTTCGTTTCATATCCACCATCTTCTAAAATTCTTAAGTCACGAGCTAATGTAGATGGGTTACAAGAAACATACACAATTCGCTTAGGCTCCATCTCGACCATTGCTTCAAGAAACTCTGGTTCGCATCCTTTTCTCGGTGGATCAACGACAATGACATCGGGATTAAGTCCTTCATTTTTCCACTCTGGCATGACCTTTTCCGCTTCTCCTACAACAAATTCAACATTCGTTATCCCATTCAACTTAGCATTATTTTTCGCATCATTAATTGCTTCTTGAACGACTTCCACCCCATAAACTTTCTTTGCCTTTTGGGCTAAGAATAAAGAAATCGTTCCAATTCCACAATAGGCATCAATGACCACATCATTTTTATCAATATTGGCCACTTCTAATGCTTTTTCATATAATACCTTTGTTTGATATGGATTCACTTGATAAAAGGACCTTGCTGAAATGGCGAATTTAATATCACCAATGGTGTCATAAATGTATTCCTCTCCCCATATCACTTTCGTCTTTCTACCTAAAATAACATTGGTTCGCCTATCATTAATGTTATGAACGATTGATTTCACATGTGGAAAAGTTTCCGTTAGTTGACGGATGAATTCTTCTTGATGTGGTAGTTTTTTAGTTCGAGTAACTAAAACAATCATTGTTTCATTCGTTTCTCTGCCTGTACGAACCATAATATGTCGTAGGACGCCTCGGTCTGATTTTTCATCATAGGCTTCGATTCCTAATTGATTCGCTATTCTACGTACAGCATGGACCGAACGATCATTTACTTCATCTTGAATAACACATGTTTCCATATCATCGATTATATCGTGACTGCGCATCCGGTAGAATCCAGTTATCAACTCACCATCACGATTCCCAACGGGAATCTGTACTTTATTTCTATAACGCCATGGATCCTTCATACCGATTGTCGGGTGAACGGGTACATGTTCAAGGTGAGCAATTTTCTTCATAACATTTTTTACTTGATTCCGTTTCATTTCAAGTTGCAAATCATAGCTCATATGCTGAAGTTGACATCCACCACATTGATAAAATACATTACATGGTGGCTCCACTCTATCTTTGCTTTTCTTTGTAACCTCTAATAACTTTCCATAACCAAAGTTTTTATTGACCTTCACTACTTTAACCGTTGCCTCTTCCCCTGGTAATCCATAAGGTACAAAAAGCGGATACCCATCTATTTTTCCAACACCGTTTCCTTCATGGGTGAGGTCTTCAAACGTTAATGTGATTGTTTCATTTTTTTTAACTGGAGCTGTTTGTTTCGCCATTAAGTTAATCTTCCTTTTTCGAACATATAATGGTTCTATCTTATCATATTTTGAACGGGAAAGGCATTTCTCATACTTTCATGTTTTCTGTCTTCGTTTAAGTGTGAAACCCAGTATTTCATACAAAAATCAATAGGCTATTTGTTTGTAAGAAGCTCATCAGTAACTTCAATCGGTATTCATCTACCTGTAAGTGACCGTGTGGCGATTTCTTTGCTGTACTCGGTCGTTCATCTAACCTATAAGTGACCTTTTGACTTTTATTTTCCTGCATTCGGGCACTCATTCTGCCTATGAGTGACCTTTTGACTTTCATTTTCCTGCATTCGGGCACTCATTCAACCTATGAGTGACCTTTTAACTATTATTTTGCAGTATTCGGGCACTCATACATTCTATAACGATAACTTTTCTACATTTGGTCGTTCATCTCTTTGATGCGTTTTGAAATTTTCTTACTTAAAACAAAAAGAAGGCTGTCTACTCTTCAGCCTTCTCTTCCTCTTTAATAAATTCTTTCGGTACCATAAATTCGATATGTTGTTTTAAGTTAATAAATTCTCCAGGCAAAAGACCGCCATATTCACCGTCTATGTTCAGTTGCATTTTTTCTTGTGGTGTTACGGTTATTCGTTTTGCTTGTTTATAGATGACATTGGGATCATCTAAATGTGCGCCACGTATAGCTAGTGTAGCGATACGTAAAAATTCGGCTAAATTCACCTTTTTTAATATAATTAAATCAAAATATCCATCACTTAAATCAGCGCTTGGTGCTAACTTTTCGAAGCCACCTACAGAGTTGGAATTAGATACTAAAAATATCATAATATCTTCATCAATTACGTTTCCATCATATTCTATTTTTACTCTCGCAGGCTTCAGGGAAGGAAGCATCTCGATTCCTTTCACATAATAAGCCAACTGCCCAATAACTGTTTTTAATTTCGCCGGAACATCGTAAGTTAATTCGGTTAATTTACCTCCACCGGCTATGTTTATAAAATAATGTTCATTTACTCTGCCGATGTCTAAAAGTTGTGAGTGCCCTTCGACAATAATATCTACCGCTTTTTTAATATCCCGTGGAATATGCAATGCTCGTGCAAAGTCGTTTGTAGTCCCCGTTGGAATAATGCCCAGCTTTGGACGATGATTTTGTTCAGCTACCCCATGAATAACTTCATTGATGGTTCCATCTCCACCTGCAGCTATAACTAAATCAAAACTCCTCGAAAGTGCATATTTTGCTGCCTCTTCAGCATCTCCTTCTTCGCCAGTAGTTGCATGAGCAGATGTTTCATAACCAGCTAATTCCAATCTTTGCAATACGTAAGGTAATTCCTTTTTAAATATTTCACGACCTGATGTCGGATTATAAATGATTCTAGCCCTTTTCATTTTACTTCCTCCCTCCTGCAACATTTGCTTCTTGTTAATTTATAAAGAAGACTTCCACAGTGGGGATTTTCCTTCATCCCCCATTGATGGTTAGTCGCATTTATCGGACCTTTATGGGCAGTTAATCTTCCACCTATCTTCTTTGTTTTGTGGTGGGGGTCTTACTGCCCATTTAGGTCGGATAAATTGTTTACTTTGTACAGTAAGGCAAAAAAGCTGTCCTTTGTATTTAGTTAATCACTTCGTTTATTTGTTTTGTATAGGGCTTTACAATTCGCAATAATTAGTTTACCCATTCTATCATAGTCTCAAAAAAACTATTTGGCAAATAAGAGAGTACAAGCTTTCTTATTTGGCTTAACAAACTTGGCATTGGCTAAACTCTTTTAGTAAATGGGAAAGGTCTATACTTTCCCGGCTACTAAAAAAGTTTAGACTACGATTTAACTAAAATCGTAGTCTAATCCATTACTTTCATTTAACGTTTTTCAATTTCTTCTTTAAGGATTTTGTTCGCCATTGGCGGGTTAGCTTGCCCTTTTGATGCTTTCATAATTTGTCCAACTAAGAAGCCAAGCGCTTTTCCTTTACCCGCTTTAAAGTCTATAATAGATTGTTCGTTTTCATCCAAGACTTTGTTTACAATTTCTTTTAATTGTTCAGGGTCAGAAATTTGTACAAGTCCTTTTTCCTTAACAATCTTCTCAGGATCTCCGCCTTTTTCAACAAGCTCAGAGAATACCTTCTTCGCGATCTTAGAAGAAATTGTTCCATCTTCAATTAGCTTAATCATAGATGCTAATGCTTCAGGAGTAATCGCTAAATCATGAAGTTCTTTTAAATGTTTATTCATGTAAGCAGAAACTTCACCCATTAACCAGTTAGATGCTTGTTTAACATCTGCGCCATGGCCAACTGCTTCTTCAAAGAAGTCTGCCATTTCTTTGGAACTTGTTAATACATTCGCATCGTATTCCGATAAACCAAGCTCCTTCACATATCGCTCACGGCGCGCATCTGGAAGTTCTGGGATTTCTGCACGAATACGTTCTTTCCACTCTTCATCAATATAAAGTGGAATTAAATCCGGTTCTGGGAAGTAACGGTAATCATCAGAACCTTCTTTAACCCGCATTAAAATTGTCTCTTTTGTTTTCTCATCGTAACGACGGGTTTCTTGAAGAATTTCTCCACCTGATAATAGAACTTTTTCTTGACGTTTTTCTTCATACTCAAGTCCTTTTTGTACAAAGTTAAAGGAGTTTAAATTCTTTAATTCTGTTTTTGTACCAAATTCTTCTTGACCAATTGGACGTAAAGAAATGTTCGCATCACATCGTAGGGAACCTTCCTGCATTTTCACATCAGATACACCTGTGTACTGAATAATGTTTTTCAGTTTTTCTAAATATGCATAAGCTTCTTCTGGAGTGCGCATATCGGGTTCAGAAACAATTTCGATTAATGGTGTTCCTTGACGGTTAAAGTCAACATAAGAATATCCGTCATCACCGTGAGTTAATTTACCAGCATCCTCTTCTAAGTGAAGACGAGTAATACCGATTTTTTTCTTCTTGCCATTTACTTCAATTTCAATCCAACCATGTTCCCCAATCGGTTGATCAAATTGGGAGATTTGGTAAGCTTTCGGATTATCTGGATAGAAATAGTTTTTACGGTCAAACTTCGTATCTGTTGCAATTTCACAGTTTAAAGCCATCGCAGCTTTCATAGCGAAGTTTACTGCTTCTTCATTTAAAACTGGAAGTGTTCCAGGATAACCTAATTCAATTGGGCTTACATTTGTATTTGGTTCAGAGCCAAATGCATTCACACTTGGGCTAAATATCTTAGATTTTGTTTTTAATTCTACGTGTACTTCTAGACCTATAATTGTTTCAAAATTCATTAGTTACTACCCCCTAGTTGAGGTCGTTTTGTATGAAAATCTGTTGCTTGTTCAAAAGCATGTGCAGTACGATATACAGTGCTTTCATCGAAATGTTTTCCAATAACTTGTAAACCAATTGGTAAACCTTCGTTTGAGAATCCACATGGAATAGAGATCCCTGGGACACCAGCTAAGTTTACTGGAATGGTTAAAATATCATTTGCATACATGGTTAATGGATCATCAATTTTTTCTCCAACTTTAAATGCTGGCGTTGGAGTTGTTGGTCCAATAACAACATCGTATTCTTCAAAGATTTTATCGAAGTCATTCTTAATTAATGTACGAACTTTTTGTGCCTTTTTATAGTAAGCATCATAGTAGCCGGAACTTAAAGCAAATGTTCCAAGCATGATACGACGTTTAACTTCTTGTCCAAATCCTTCACTACGAGAATTCTTGAACATATCAATCATGTTATCTGCGTTTTCTGTACGTACACCATAGCGAACCCCATCAAAGCGCGCAAGGTTAGCAGATGCTTCAGATGAAGATAGGATATAATAGGTTGCTACTGCATATTTAGAATGTGGTAGAGAAACCTCTTCCCATGTTGCACCAAGTGACTCATATACGTTTAATGCATTCATCACCGCTTCTTTAACTTCAGGGTTTACCCCTTCTGCTAAATATTCTTTCGGTACTGCAATTTTAAGTCCTTTTACATCATTTGTTAAAGCATCTGTATACTTAGGCACGTCCACATTTGCGCTAGTTGCATCCATCTTGTCATGTCCAGCAATTACTTCCAATACACGTGCATTGTCTTCAACGCTGCGTGTAATTGGTCCAATTTGATCAAGGGAAGAAGCAAATGCTACTAAACCAAAACGAGATACACGACCATATGTAGGTTTCATTCCTACCACACCACAAAATGCTGCAGGTTGGCGAATAGAACCACCAGTATCAGATCCTAAAGAGTATAATACTTCTCCTGCTGCTACCGCTGCTGCAGATCCACCACTAGATCCACCTGGAACATGATCTGTATTCCATGGGTTTCTGGTTGGAGTATAGCTTGAGTTTTCATTAGATGAACCCATCGCAAATTCATCCATGTTTAATTTACCAATTGTAATTGGTTTTTCATTCGCTAATTTTTGAATAACTGTTGCATCATATAGTGGATCATGGAAGTTATCTAAAAATTGACTTGCACAAGTAGTGCGAAGGCCTTTCGTCACAATATTATCTTTGATACCTTGAGGCATGCCAAAAAGACTTGCAGAAGTATCTGGAGACTCATCTAGTTCCTTCGCTTGTTTTCTTGCATTTTCTTCATCTAATGTTAAAAAAGCATGAACTTCACCGTCTACTTCTTTAATACGTTTGTAAGATTCTTCAACCAAATCTTGAACGGTGATTTCTTTATTATGTAATTTCCCTTCCAATTCTTTAATGGAATGGTCAAATAATGACATATCCTTCTCTCCTCCTTAATCTAGTACACTTGGCATTCGCTAAAGGTAAATAAATGCCTTGGTTGCACTAATGTAAACTTTTGCACTTTCTACTCTGTCAAGATGGATGGTACGCGGAATTGACCGTCTTTTTTGTCTGGAGCATTCTTCAAAGCTTCCTCTTGCGTTATCCATTGTCTTGCTTCATCTTTACGCATCACATTCTTCATTTCTAATACATGGGTAGTAGGTTCTACGTTTTCTGTATCAAGTTCATTTAATTGTTCTGCATAATCAATAATAGCACCTAGGTCTTTTGTTAACTGTTCGACTTCTTCTTCCGTAACAGCAAGTCTTGCTAGATGAGCAACGTGTTTTACTTGTTCTTTTGATATGTCTGCCATGGTTCAACCTCCAAACCGTATTTTCGTTATATAAGGTTGTTCAAAAAGTCCGGTGAAAATGGCACTTCCGTTTCCAGTCGGCTCGCGTTTCATCCTCCTTTTTAAACACTCACTATATACATCTCAATATAACCATAATTTATTATTATAACACTATGATAATAGCAGAGATAGCCGTATCTAGGC
This sequence comes from Oceanobacillus sp. FSL K6-0118, assembly GCF_038006665.1. Taxonomy (NCBI): domain Bacteria; kingdom Bacillati; phylum Bacillota; class Bacilli; order Caryophanales; family Bacillaceae; genus Oceanobacillus; species Oceanobacillus sp. FSL K6-0118. The sequence goes on along the minus strand of NZ_JBBOVR010000001.1, from coordinate 828,424 downwards.
AAATTTTGTAGAAAAAAATGTTGTACAAAATAAAATGCCGGAAAAGTAAATACTAATCCGGCTCTGTCTTCTTAAAATTAAAGCGTAAAAAATATGAAGATATTAAAAATTAGATAGGAAGTTTCCAATAAAGAAAATCCCTGGCTCCACTTCGATTGCTAAGTCATTTGGTAAAACCGAAAAAGCAACCCCAGTGGCTAGTAGGGCACCAAGCCCTATAATTGCCAATACCCTTTTCATTTATGTAGCCTCCTTTTTTATATATTAGCAATTTGCCTATAGGCAAGATTGACCACTTTATAATACTTAGCCGCATCCTTGTATCGCTCTTGTTTTTCAAAGAAATCTGCAAGTAGACTACTAAATATAATAATATTTGCGTAGTCTTTTGTTTTCTTTAGGTAAGGTAAAAGCTCGTTAACCATTACGTTTTCAAATTTTCCCCATTCCTCATTTAAAAGATGGTGATAAATATGAATCGTATAATGGCACAACGTATGTGTTTCCTCTTTTAATTCTTTCATTAATTCGAAGGCAATATGTATGGTTTCTTTTGCCTCTTCATATCTTCCAGCTTGATAGTACTCACTTACGGATGATGCTAAGGTAGTTAATCTGCTAGACGGTGAAACTTCGCTATCATTCAATACTTCTAGATAATGTTTAATTGCTTCCTCTGAATCTCCTTTTACAGAGTATAAATGACCAAGGTTTTGGTTCGTTAATTGGATAATAGCTTTATTATTGTTCAATTCACCTAAATGTAATGCTAAATTATAATTTTTTATAGCTTTTTCATACATTCTAATTCTTCTGTAGGATATCCCTAAAATATTATGACATTGGGCACAGCGAACAAAGTTATATTGTTTCATATAAACTTCTAATGCCTTATTCGCAAAGTCAATAGATTCTAATGTGTTTCTCAGCTTGCTATGTGTAACTGCCAAAAGATAGTAGACATCTGCTATCTCATGTTCTTCTAAGTTCGTAAACTTGAACAGCGTTTCTGCCTGGTTGTACATTTCTAAGGCATTACTGTAATCCTCTTTAACAGAATAATAGTTTCCTCTATACTTAAACCAATAGAACTTATGTATATTGTCAAAGTCATCGCTCATTTCATTGAGCTCTTCCATTTTATTATAAGCTTGGGATGTCTCCCCAATCAAGAGGTAATACCTAATTTTATGTATTTCAAACAGGAGTATATAATCAGATATATTGGTATCCATTAATTCCTGTAGTTCTTTATAGGTAACAATAATATCCTCTTTATCGTTCACTTCAAAAAGCATGCTAAACCATTGGTCACATTTCTCTTTAATTATGGGCTCTTTACTCTTGTCTACGTTAATACCAAGCTTATTACAAAGTAACTGAATAATTTCAGGACTTGCTTGGGTTTTTAGATTTTCAATTTTGGACAAGTAGGATACAGAAACGATACCATCAGCTAATTCCCCTAGTGTCATTCCTTTTTTGGTGCGTTGCAGTTTAATAAAAGATCCAATCTCTATCAAAATACCCATCCTATCCTATTAAGCATGAAGTTTTCATTATATGTATTCGATTCACATTATATCATAGGTACTATAGTTTTAAATTAGGAAAATTATAATGAGATACCTTAAGTAATTCATTAATTCTTGTGAGTCTTCTAAAACAAAAAATCATCACCCGTTTATTAAGGTGATGATTTTTTTATTAATCATATATATGAACTTCCGGTTTTTCTTTTCCTGCATCTCTGTAGATTAAACTCTCCGCACCGGCGCTTGAGGTAATCTGTACTTCTAAATCATAATTCTTTGGAAACATGTCTTGAACTAGTCCGTATGCATATTGAGTAAATCCTATTATTTCCCCTTTACTATAAAACTCAAGTGGGATTTCGATGGTAAGCTTTTGTAAATCATCGTTAATGTAAAAGCCCTTTCCAATGTATCCGACATAATTAGGGAAGAATTGTGCAATTTCATTTCCAAAGCTATTAATTATTTCATTATCATCTGTATAATCCTTTTTCGCCTCATCCGATGGGAAAAGAACATTTTTTTCATTTATTTTATCCCAGTTATCTATTTTGTTTTTTCCAACTGGAACCACTGTTTTGGAAACGAAATTTCCTGGTACAGGGGAATTCGTTTCCGCTTCCCTAAACAAGGCAATCATAATAGGTACATCTGGGAAGTTTTCCATACTCTTTAATTCGTCCACCACCGCTTGTGCTACCTCTTGACCTTTTTCGATCATATCTTCCATAGGGATTTTTTCGTATTGATATGGTCCACCAACTTCTGTCTGGAATCGATAAACGGATTTTAATGCAATTCCTATAGAAACCCCAGCTAGCTCAACCGTATTTTCCTTTTCGTTTCTTTTCATATAATTTTGTTCTAAGATATGTGTCAAGTAACGAGGATTCTTTTTGTAAACTTCAGCTTTTTCCTCGTCCTTTAATCCTTTGATTTTGTCCTCATTTACCTTTGGATTTAATTCATCAATCAGTGAAAAGAGAGATTCATTATTGAAATATTGCCCTTCTTGATAAAACAGCTCACTCGGGTCAAAGATTTCCTTAGATTGGCGCATGAGTCCTTCTTCCAGTTCATCAATATCCACTCGGTTTCCCATTTGGTTCGTAATGACCCCTCTCGCCTCACTTGTCTGAAACGGAAGAATAATACGGTACGTTTCATCGGTCAATTGATAGCTTGGAACAATGGACGTTTGTTGTTCTTTATTTTCGTTTTCTTGCACTACTTCCTCTTGATCATTATTTTTCGGTGAACAGCTCGCAAGTAGTAGGAGTGCGATAATTAATATGGTACTTATTCTTTTCATTATGAATTACTCCCTAATGCTTCTTTTAATTGTTCTTCATTCCAAATCGTAATTCCAAGTTTTTGGGCTTTATCATATTTAGACCCAGCGTCCTCACCAGCGATAACGATATCGGTTTTCTTACTGACGCTTCCAGTAACAGAACCACCCAAAGCCTCAATTAATTCTTTGGCTTCGTTACGGGTATAGTATTCCATCTTACCGGTTAAAACAATTGTCTTTCCAGCGAAGATACTTACTTCATTTCCTGTTTCAACTTTCTTAGGGCCTTTATATTCCATATGGACTCCTAAGTCTTTTAAATCCATTAATAACTTTTGGACATGTTCTTCCTGGAAATACTGAACAACGGCATCTGCCATCTTTTCTCCAATTTCATCTATTGCAACGAGATCCTCATAGGTTGCTTGCTCTAATTTTTCCATGGTTTCAAATTCCATTGCGAGTGTTTTGGCAGCTTTGGCACCGATAAAACGAATTCCTAATCCAAATATCAATCGTTCCAACGAATTCTCTTTGGATGCTTCTATTGCATGTAGAAGGTTTTGAACGGACTTTTCACCCATTCTTTCTAACTTCAACAATTGTTCACGGTCTAGACGGTACAAATCAGCAAACGTCTGAATGAGTCCGTGTTGAAATAGCTGGATGATTACTCTTTCGCCTAATCCATCAATATTCATGGCGTTACGTGATACAAAATGAATTAATCCTTCTGTCAATTGGGCAGGACAACTAGGATTGATGCAGCGCAGGGCCACTTCACCTTCTAGTCTTACGAGTTCACTCCCACACGCAGGACATTCTTTAGGCATATGAAACTCCTTTGCATCAGCCGAACGCTTCTCCTCCACGACACGGACAACTTTTGGAATGATATCTCCCGCTTTTTTTATGACAACCATATCTCCAATTCGAATATCTTGCTCGCGAATTAAATCTTCATTGTGTAAAGAAGCGCGTTGCACGGTTGTTCCCGCAATTCGAACTGGTTCCAAAATAGCAGTTGGTGTAATGACTCCAGTTCGACCAACACTTAATTCGATATCGATTAGTTTAGTCATTACTTCTTCAGCGGGGAATTTATAGGCAATAGCCCATCTTGGACTTTTTGCTGTGTATCCTAATTCCTCTTGTTGTTCCAAACTATCTACTTTGATTACAATTCCGTCAATTTCATAGTCGAGGTTAGGGCGCTCTTTCGTCCAATGCTCTACAAATTCCATTACTTCTTCAATTGATGAGCATTTTCTCCACTCCGGATTCGTTTTAAAACCCAGTTCTTTCAGTTTCTCTAATCGACCACTATGTGTAGCAATATCATTGTTTTCCCATTCTCCAACCGCATAAAGAAAAGTATCTAAATGACGTTTAGCTGCTATTTTGGGATCTAATTGGCGTAGAGATCCAGCTGCTGCATTTCGTGGGTTTGCAAATGGTTCTTCCTCATTTTCTTTTCGTTGTTCATTCAATTTCAAAAAGGATCTGTGAGGCATAAAAGCTTCCCCACGCACTTCTAATGTCTCCGGTTCTTTCAACGTTAATGGGACACTACGAATGGTTTTTAAATTATTCGTAATATCTTCTCCAATCGTACCATCCCCACGCGTTGCGCCACGAACAAACTTACCATTTTCATAAGTAAGAGAAACTGCAAGCCCATCAATTTTTAATTCACAAACGAAAGAGACTTCTCCATCTACTCCTTGACTAGCGCGTCTTGCAAAGTCTCTTAAATCTTGTTCATTGAAGGCATTTCCTAAGCTGAGCATTGGAACACGATGCTCCACTTTAACAAATCCCTCCAGAGGTTCTCCACCAACACGCTGGGTTGGGGAGTCCTCTGTAATCAAATGAGGGAATTGCTCTTCTAACTTTTGTAGTTCTCTTAGTTTTTCATCATATTCTGAATCAGGTACCGTTGGCTGATCTAACACATAATATTCGTGCGCATACTGATTCAGTAAACTTTTTAGTTCCGCTATTTTCGTTTGTGCTTGCTTTTCATCCATAAAGAAGCACACCTCCTACTGTTTGGTAATCGGAGCAAATTTTGCCAATAACCGTTTAATTCCGGTTGGGGCCGGAAATGCAATATCTAATTCCATGGAGTCCCCTTCTCCTTGTACTTTTACAACCGTACCTGTTCCCCATTTTTTATGAGTCACTTTATTTCCTGGTGCCCATTCTTCACTTTCAGCTCCAGTTGTTTTCTGCATACGTACTGCTTGTCGCTTAGGTGCTGGGGTGTCTTTTCTCTGTCCAAATGAAGAAGAACCATAGGTGAATGAGTTCAGTTGTTCCAAACCGTCTAATAGATCTTTGGGAATCTCGTTAATAAAACGACTAACTGGATTCATACTTGTTCTACCAAATAAGGTCCGCATCTTGGCATGTGTAAGGAAAAGGATTTTCTCTGCTCGAGTTATTCCTACATAAGCCAGTCTTCTCTCTTCTTCCATTTCCTCTTGATCCATAATCGAACGACTATGTGGGAAAATCCCTTCTTCCAAACCAATGAGGAACACAACAGGAAACTCAAGCCCCTTTGCAGCGTGCAATGTCATCATGGTAACTTTTTCTTCATTATCTGGATCTTCCTCATCCACTTTATCGATATCCGCAATAAGCGCTAAATCAGTAAGAAAGGCAACTAATGTCTTATCTTCAGCACTAGCTTCAAAGTCTTTCGTTACCGTCATAAACTCTTCTAAGTTCTCTAAACGTGACTGAGATTCAAGTGTATTTTCATTTTTAAGCATCTTCTCATAGCCTGTCCGTTGCAATATTTGTTCAACCATATCCGTAGCTGTTAAAAATTCTTGTTGTTGAGATAATGTTTCAATCAACTGGCCAAATTCAACTAATGCATTTGCCGCCTTCTTAGATACACCAGTAAAATCAACTTCCTTTACTACTTGGAAGAAAGAAAGATCGTTTACCATTGCATAAGCTCGTAGTTTTTCAATAGAGGTTTTCCCTATTCCACGTTTTGGCTCATTCACGACACGTTCAAAACTTATATCATCATCTGGGTTTGTAATTAGGCGTAAGTAAGCAAGCATGTCCTTAATTTCTTTTCGATCATAGAACTTTGTGCCACCAACCATTTGATAAGCAATTCCTGATTTTACAAACGTATCCTCAATGGCACGGGATTGTGCATTCGTACGGTATAAAATCGCAATATCACTTGGAGAATACCCTTCTTTTGTTAATTCTTGTATTTTATTTGTGATAAATAATGCTTCATCTTGCTCTGTTGAACCTTGATAATAATTGATTTTTTGTCCATCTGGGTTTTCTGTCCAAAGATTTTTTGGTTTACGTCCAGGGTTGTTGGCTATCACTGTATTAGCTGCTTGTAGAATGGATTTTGTTGAACGATAATTTTGTTCTAGAAATACCGTTTTTGCTGTTGGATAATCTTTTTCAAATGATAAGATATTCGTAATATCTGCTCCACGCCAACGATAGATGGACTGATCTGAATCCCCTACTACACATAAATTTTGAAAACGACTCGCTAATTGTTTTACTAAGAAGTATTGCGCATGGTTCGTATCTTGATACTCATCCACATGGATATATTGAAAACGGCGTTGATAAAATTCTAGCACTTCAGGTACACGCTTGAATAATTGAATTGTCAACATAATTAAATCATCGAAATCAAGTGACTGGTTTTTTTGAAGCATTTTTTGATAGCCTTCATAGACTTGAGCCACTTGCCTGTCATAGAAATTCCCAGCATTCTTACTAAATTGTTCATGGGTAATTAATTCGTTCTTTGCAGCACTAATTTGCCCAATCATGGCACGTGGGTCAAATTTTTTCGGATCGATGTTTTTATTTTTTAAAACCTGTTTCACAACAGATAATTGGTCACTACTGTCTAGAATGGTGAAATTTCTATTATAACCAATCCGATCGATGTCTCTTCGTAAAATACGAACACACATGGAGTGGAATGTAGAAACCCACATATACTCACTATCAGGGCCAACTAATCTGCGGACACGTTCTTTCATCTCTCTTGCTGCTTTATTCGTAAACGTAATTGCCAAAATATTGCGTGGTGCCACACCTTTTTCACCAATTAAATAAGCAATTCGATGTGTTAATACTCTTGTTTTCCCTGATCCAGCACCAGCCATAATCAATAACGGGCCTTCTATTGTCTTTACCGCTTCTCGTTGTTCTTTATTTAATCCTTTCAATAAGTCATCCATCGTCTGACTCATTTTTACACCTCCATCATATTAAGGCTTTACCGCTCGTACCGTTTCCAGTGCCTTATCAAAATCGGTATAGATACTATTACCAACAATAATAACATCCGCATACTGCTTCATTTCTTTTGCTTGGTGGGCATTCTCAATCCCACCCCCATAAAAGAGCAATGTATCGTTTAATTGATGGCTTACTTGTTTAACAAGTTCTGCATCTCCATATATCCCACTGTATTCCAAGTAAAATATAGGTAAGTGAAAAACTTCCTCCGCCATATATGCGTATACTAACGTATCTTCTGCATCTGGAAGTGTACTGTTCGTATATTGAAAAACCTTTGCTTCTTCATTCAAAATACAATATCCCTCAAAAACGGGTTGGACATAATCCATGTAGTCCATATGTTGTTTGATTCCTTGATGATGCATGTCCATCATCCATTTCTTTTCTTTGGAATTGAGTACCATCGGAATGAAGTAATCATCAAAACCGGTTGTAATGGCGTCCATTCTGGATATTTCCAGTATTTTATGGACGGAATAATGACTGAGTCGATTTAATAAGTCTTCTACTCCTCGATAAGTAATGTCATCTGTTCCACCAACCATTATGGCATCTGTACCTGATGTACAGAGGATATCCAATTGTTCATTTGAAATTTCCTTTGCAGGATCAAGCTTGAAAATATGCTTCCATTCATTCATTTTTGTCTTCAAAGGGATATCCCTCCATCTTTCAAATTACATTAATCCATTATACCAAAAATCGTAGGTAGTATTTAGAGTTATGTGGTGGAAATTTTTGAAGTGTATGTGAAAAGGCTATTATCCTGTCTGTGGTAGGGGTTTTCATGGACAAAGTCTTCTGCTTTTTTCATGCAAATGGTCGTGACGGCAGGGGTCACGGACAAAGTCTCCTGCTTTTTCCTTGCAAATGGCCGTGAGAGTGGGGATCACGGACAAAGTCTTCTGCTTTTTTCTTGCAAATGGCCGTGACAATGGGTATCACGGACAAAACCCCCTGTTTTTTCCTTGCAAATGGCCGTGAGGGGGCGACCTTCCTTGATTAACTACAGACAACTATGAGGATACTAAACCGTAATACTGTTTTTCTCGGTAGCCTTCGAACTATAAGAGCAGCAACCAATAAAAAACGCAGTGGATTCTGAATATCACTGCGTTTCTGCTTGCGTATAAGTGGTTTGTACCATTAAAAAATCCACTACCTTTTTGGCAGTGGATCATTTTTCTTCTAATACTCGATCAAGTACCATTTTGTATCCTTCGCTTCCGTAGTTGATGCAGCGGCGGACACGGGAAATGGTGGCGGTGGAGGCTTTTGTTTCTTGTTCGATATTATTGTATGTACTTCCTTCCATTAGCATTTTTGCAACTTGTAAACGTTGGGATAATGCATGAATTTCGGACATGGTAGCAATATCATCAAAGAAACGATAGCATTCTTCTCTATCCTTTAAAGAGAGAATTGCATCAAATAATTGATCAAGTTGCTCTCCTCTTAGCTTATCTATTTGCACGGTATATCCTCCTGACCTTCTACTTATTACTTTAAGAAGTTGTTCAAAAAGTCCGGTAAAAATGACACTTTGACGTTTCTAGTTGGCTTGCTTTTCCGCTCCTCATGTATCTTTAGGATGTACACTCCATTGCTCCAAAGCTACACCGCCTCGAACTACCGACGCACAAGACGTGCTAGTGTCAGCGTTGCAAGAAATCTTTACGGTGGGACGAGTAATCGGAGTCCTAGGACGTTGCGACTTTAGCCGACTCGGTCCTTTTTATCCTCCTTTTTTGAACACTCACTTTAACTCTATTCGTTGGAAATTTTCACTGCTTGGTCTAACCCAGGATTTGTTGGGATAACGTTGATCCATGTCTGACCAGGTATAAACCCAATCTCTTGGCCGTCTTTTATAGGTATTATTCTACCATCATGATTCTCCCAATTCACTTTATTTATAAGTCCTTTTTGCAGTAGGTAAGCATTTCCTCCTGATTCTAAATCAATCTCCCTACGTCCAGCATCGTCAATTACTTGATGACTTGTCTCTACAATTAGTACATTTTCGACTTCGATTGGCACTTCTGTATGTAGTTCAACTGTCTTCTCTCCGCCACTCGATCTCGTATAACTTCCTGAATCTTGATCATAGTCATACTGAACATTTGCGAATGAATAAGAATCTGAATAAATCACCTCAATATGACGGGCCTCTTCCCCAGCTAATGCTTCAATCTCATCTGCTGATAGAAATGGCAAGGCTTCATATTCCGCTGTTATATCATAACCTTTATCTTTAGCCACGTCATAAGCTGCTCCTAACTGCAGGTATGAATTATGCGGGGCTTCTCTAAATGACTCTCTTTTAAATAAATAGCCGTCATTATCATAAGTAGATCCGTTTAAGAAGTCAGTGCCACTATTAACAATCATTTCATCCACAAAATCTGCCGCTCCGTGATAAACATATAGAGCATTATAGCCATTTGCTAATTCAAAATAATATTCTCTAGCACTTCTTACTGGTCCAACGACTTCTGGTAAATTGCTATGATATAACGCTAAAAATCTTGTGATATTTCCTTCCGCTAGTATTTCAAAAACAATATCCGCCTGAGATAAACCTGTCTGCGGTCTAGCTTTTGGATGATTATTAACCATTACACTAATCATTCGGTTATCTATCGGTTCATTTGTACCAATACCTGTAAAAGGATATATATTTTTGAAACTTCCATCTTCTACTGCATTTTCCGTCTCTTCTTTATCATTGGAACATCCAACTAGAACAAGAAGCATCACGAAAAAGAATAGGATCGGTTTCCTCATTTGCCCAACACCCTTTGTAAGATTACCCATTGCTTATTTTTGCAACTGAGAAAGATTAAAAACTCTTGACTTAAGGAAGACCACGTCCAGCTCCAGCAACTAGCAAAGATTTTCGGTGAAGCGAGTAACTCACGATTAGTGAAAACAGAAGCTTAGTTGCGCTTAAACCCTTATGGTGAAATCGGCTTGTACATCACTAAACGGTCGCTTAAGCCCTCGCTCTAACTATTATATGTTAACACATTGTAGCAGGGAAGAGTATTTCATTTTTCTTAATATCTACAATTCCTTGTTGTGTAATTCGAATATATGGCAAATGTGTAGAGGATAAGAAAAGGATGTTATAGATTGGATCGTCAAATTTATAACCAAATTCTTTAAGATAGTTCTTTAATTCTCTTTCCTTCTCCATTATAACATCCATTGATTCCGTAGACATGATACCACCTAGCGTTAGGGAAAGGTCGGTCAGTATTTCTCCTTTATGAACAAGGACAATTCCTCCACCAATTTCTTTTAACCTCTTCCATGCAAGTAAAATATCCTTTTTACTTTTTCCAATAAAGATTAAATCTCCGGATGAAGTAAACGAACTAGCAATAGCTCCAAGTTGATTCGTGAATCCTTTAATCGTTGTGTTAACTCTCCATTTACCATTTTTATCGATTAATATAAGAAATGCATCATTTTTATTTTCAGGAAGTTCTTCTAGTGTAATATCAACATTAATGCTATACGGTTTAACAATAACATTATTGACCATTTCTAATCCCATTGGCATGGAAAATTGTAAATCCTTTTCTCCAAGTTCCCAATCGAAGTTTAATGGAGCAACCCCATATTTTTCCCAGTTAATCTTATTAGGAAGCTCTTGTTTCGTATTGTCTTTTATAATCCATTGTCCTTTTGCTAGAACACTTATAGGTTGAGGATTTTCTTTGCTTTCTAATATATTAATATGTGCAATTCGACCAGGCGCAATACTACCATGCGTCTCACTCAACTGAAAATGTCTGGCAACATTATAGCTACCCATCCGATATGCTTCTTCAATAGGGATTCCATTTTGAATAGCAATATCAATACAAACGTTGATAAATCCCTTTTCCGAGAACAAAGGTGTAGGTCCATCTGTTGTAAATGTTAGGTTATCAAAATTAGAAAGTCCTAGACTTAATATCTCTTTTACTAGGAGGGATAAATCAGGACGAATAGAAGAGTTCCTTAAAGATACATGATAACCCAAACGGAGCCTTCTTAATACTTCTTCACCAGTGATTGGTTCATGATCAGCAGAAATTCCAAGTAATTTCATCTTTGTTAACGTCTTTTCTGATGCACCAGGAAGATGTCCTTCTACCGGCTTTCTTTGTCTTTTTGTTTCTTGAATCCAATATAGTAATCTATCATTTCCATCTAACAGGCTTGGCCAAGAAGTTAACTCTCCACCTTGTACAACGGAAGGATGAGAAATCCATGATAACATGTCTTCCGTATTAAAGATTTCTTCTTCATCTTGTACCGAAGTTTGTGGATCAAATCGAGACCACCAATACATGGAAACTGGCAAGTGATCAAAGTCGTTTAATAGAGAAAACGCTTTCTTTTTGTCTAATAAAAAATGCCACATAAGGTTATCATTCATCATAGTGGTGGTTCCGTATCTGGCAGCATGTTTTGCTAATTCTTCTGGGTTTGATAATACAAAAGGATGGGAATGTGGCTCCATATAACCAGGAACTAGATATTTCCCTTCACAATCTACAACTTCCGTTTGATCTAGTTTGTCAGGCATATTGTCCCCAACATAAACAATCCGATCATGATATATCCATATATTCGCTTTTATCCATTGTTTTACGAAAACATTTAAATAATTACTATTTTTAAGTACAAGCGTAGGAGCTTCTAGACCATCTATTACTTTTACATGTTGTCTAAGCTCGCGGCTTCTCCAATTATTTTCATTTGTATGCATCGGCAAGCTCTCCAATAATTTATGATTACTCCTATTCTACCATACTATTATTCTTTCTTGTAGGGATGTTTGCTTAATACTTATTGACAAATTTCGCATGTGTTGTTACAAGTTTGCCTAGTAGATTCCATAATTACTGATTTCTTCTACTTGGATGCTGATATATCCTACTCAAGTACTGATATATCTTCCTTGAGTGCTGATATCCTCTCCTCAAGTACTGATATATCCTACCCGTGTGCTGATATCCCCTCAAGTACTGATATCTCACCCTTGAGTGCTGATATATCCTACTCGTGTGCCGATATCTCCTCCTTGGGTACTGATATATCCTACTCGTGTGCCGATATCTCCTCCTTGGGTACTGATATATCCTACTCGTGTGCCGATATCTCCTCCTTGGGTACTGATATATCCTACTCGAGTACCGATATATCCTACCCAATTACTGATATCTCCCCTCTGAGTACTGATATCCACTCTACGATGACTGATTTACTAGAAGATTAAATAAAAAAACCCCCTCATGGGTAACTAGATTTAAAATCTTGTTACCCATGGGGAGGCATTTCACTAACTCCTTTTGCCTTTTCGTTTATTTCATACCAATATCTCTACGATAATAGTAATTATCATTATTCATAGATTCTAAAACCTGGTACACCTTTTGATGCGCTTCTTGTAGATTAGCTGCTTTTGCGCCAACTAGGAGAACACGACCTCCATCGGATACAAGTGTATCCCCTTCGTATTTTGTTCCAGCATGGACAATATACGTATCTTCTATTTCCGGAAACGTTGGAATTACTGTTCCTTTTTTGTAAGGCCCTGGATAACCTGCAGATGCAAGAACAGTTCCTAGACACGTTACATCTTCCCATTCCAATTTAGGATCCTTTCCATCTAGGATATCCGTGAATACTTGAACTAGATCATTTTTTAACAATGGTAAAACGACTTGGGTTTCAGGGTCACCAAATCTAGTATTGAATTCAATGACTTTTGGACCTAGTTCCGTCATGATTAAACCGCCGTAAAGAATTCCGGTAAATGGTCTTCCTTCTGACATTAGACCATCTGCAGCTTTTTGGAGAACATTTTCTACAGAATACGCGATATGTTCTTCCGTAACATCCGGAACTGGAGCAAAGGAACCCATCCCGCCAGTATTGGGACCTTCATCATGATCGTACGCTCTCTTATGATCTCGAGCTGGAACCATTGGATATACATGGTGTTCATGAACAAATGCCATTAATGAGAATTCACGGCCGTCCAAGAATTCTTCAATAACGACTTTGGAACCTGCTTCAGAAAAGGTTTTGGAAACTAGCATATCTTCTACAGCTTTTAAAGCTTGCTCCATTGTTTCAGCAACAACGACACCTTTCCCAGCTGCTAGACCATCCGCTTTAATAACAATTGGTGCACCCTTTTCTTCAATATATGCTTTTGCCTTTTCCACATCTGTAAACGTTTCGTATTCTGCTGTTGGTATACTGTATTTTTTCATAAACGCTTTTGCAAAACTTTTACTTCCTTCTAGTAAAGCCGCTTCTTTGGTTGGGGCAAATACTTTTAAACCTTCTTGTTGGAATCGGTTCGCAATTCCTTCGTTTAATGGTGCTTCTGGTCCAACAATTGTTAAGTCAATTGCAGCTTCTTTTGCAAAAGAAACAAGATCATCTATATCCATTTCATCAATTGGGATACATGTAGCTTGTTCTTTCATTCCGCCGTTACCGGGAGCAACGTAAAGTTTCGTAACTTTACTGCTTTTGGCAAGTTCAAGTGCCACACTATGCTCACGGCCACCTCTTCCTACTACTAAGACGTTCATTCCAAGGTCCTCCACTCTTAATGTTTAAAATGACGCATTCCCGTATAAACCATTGCAATTCCATGTTCATCACAAACATCGATAGAATCCTGGTCACGGATGGAACCGCCTGGTTGGATAATTGCTGTTACACCAGCTTTTACAGCTTCTTCAACTGTGTCTGGCATTGGGAAAAATGCATCCGATGACATGACAGAGCCTTTTGTTTTTCCACCAGCTTGTTCGATTGCAATTTTCGCAGATCCGACACGATTCATTTGCCCAGCGCCAATGCCAACGGTTTGGCCGTTCTTAGCTAGAACAATTGCATTTGATTTCACATGTTTTACCGCTTTCCAAGCAAATAATAAGTCATGCAATTCTTGTTCTGTTGGTTGGCGTTTCGTAACCACTTTTAAGTCATCTACCTCAACCTTGCCATTGTCTTGATCTTGAATGAGCACGCCACCATTCACAGAGGTTAATTTATGGTTAACTATCTCCGTATCGTTCATTGGTAATTCAAGTAAGCGAATATTTTTCTTCTTCGTTAAGATTTCTAAAGCCTTCTCTGAGAAGCTTGGTGCAATAACGATTTCTAAGAAAATTTCACTAAGTTTTTCTGCAGTAGGAGAGTCTACTTCTTCGTTAAGAGCAACAATACCACCGAAAATTGAAATTGGGTCTGCATCAAATGCACGATTAAATGCATCCGAGATGGAATTCGCTACACCAATTCCACATGGGTTCATATGTTTTACAGCAACTGCTGCAGCTTGCCCATCATATTCTGCTAGAATTTCAAGCGCAGCATTCGCATCTTGAATATTGTTATAAGATAGTTCTTTCCCATGTAATTGTTTTGCTGCTGCAAGGCTCATCGTTTTAACAATCGGACGTTTGTAGAATGCAGCTTCTTGATGTGGGTTTTCGCCGTAACGTAAATCTTGAACTTTTTCATATGTAACGGTATAAGTCTCCGGGAATTCTTCGCCTGTTTCACCCATGAAGTATTCTGCAATCATTGCGTCATAGTTAGCTGTATGACGGAAAACTTTTGCAGCTAATTTTTGCCTTTTTACAAAGTCTAGTGTGTTTTCTTTTAAAGAAGTTAGAATATCATCATAATCTTGTGGATCTACTATTACAGTTACATCTTCAAAGTTCTTTGCGGCAGAACGTAGCATCGTTGGGCCACCGATATCAATGTTTTCGATGATTTCCTCTTTAGATACACCCTCTTTTTCAAGGGTTTGTTTGAAAGGATATAAGTTTACGACAACCATGTCGATTGGTTCGATGTTGTTTTCTTTCATTTGGTTCATATGATCTGGGTTAGAACGTTTTGCAAGTAATCCTCCATGAACGAATGGATGAAGTGTTTTTACTCGACCATCCATAATTTCTGGGAAACCAGTTACTTCATCTATTGCTTTTGCAGGTATTCCTGCTTCTTGGATTTTGCTTAATGTTCCACCTGTTGAGATAATCTCATAATCTAGTTCTACGAGACCTTTGGCAAATTCAATGATGTTTTGTTTATCGGAAACACTAATTAGTGCTCTTTTCATTAGTTGAACCCTCCACTTTGTCTAGTATGTAAGTCTTCTGCATTTAACAGACTACTAAAGTAAATTACTTTTTAACAATGTCTTTCATTACACGCGGATATAATTGATGTTCTACATGATGTATTTTTTCTTCTAGTGATTCTAAGGTGTCGTTTTCTTTTACTTCTATTTCTTCTTGAGCGATGATTGGCCCGGTGTCTATCCCCGCATCAACGTAGTGAACGGTTACTCCTGTTGTTTTGACTCTGGCATGATATGCTTGACCGATGGCATCTTTCCCTGGAAAGTCAGGTAATAAAGAAGGGTGAATGTTTATGATTTTACCTTCATACGCTTCAAGTAATGTTGGCCCTATGATACGCATGTATCCAGCTAGAAAAACCCAAGAAATATTTGCCTCTTTCAGTTTTTCTACTAAAACTTTTTCATATTCCTCTTTAGAAACATAATCTTTCGAACGGAATACAAAAGTAGGAACTTGGTATTTTTCTGCTTTTTGAATAACCGTTGCTCCAGGATTATCGCAAATAAGTAGGACAATGTTACACGAGAGATCACCAGCTTCCATGATTGCCTCAAAATTACTACCCGTACCTGAGGCAAAAACGGCAACATTTATTTTACTCATGATTGGAAATGCACCCCTTCTTTGGCTACAGCTTTACCAATTACTGATGCTTTTTCTCCATGTTCTTGAAGAATAGAAAGTACCTCTTCCACCTTATCTTGACTAACAACAAGTGCCATTCCAATTCCCATATTAAATACACCGTACATTTCAGCATCTGGAATGGAACCTAATGTTTGTAAAAAAGGGAAAACTTCAGGTACGTCCCAGCTATCTGGTGCAATCTCAACCCCTAGACCTTTGGGCATCATTCTCGGGAAGTTCTCGTAAAATCCACCACCAGTAATATGAGAAATTCCTTTGATTTCATGTTTATCTAGTACTCTAGCAATTGATTTTGCATAGATTTTAGTTGGAGTAAGTAGTGTTTCTCCTAAAGATTTCGATAATCCTTTTGGTGTTTCATTCAAATTTAAACCTTCTACTAGTTTTCTTACTAAGGAATAACCATTGGAGTGAATACCACTTGATGCAAGACCAATTATAGCATCTCCTTTTTGAATTGCCTCCCCAGTAATTAGTTTAGATTTTTCCGCTATACCGACAACAAATCCTGCTAAATCATATTCTTCGTCCCTGTACATACCGGGCATTTCAGCTGTTTCTCCACCGATAAGTGCCGCTCCAGCATCCACGCAACCATTCGATACCCCTGCTACAATTTGCTCCATGCGCTCGGGGTCATTTTTTCCACAAGCAATATAATCCAGAAAGAATAGTGGTTGTGCACCTTGAGCAACAATGTCGTTCACACACATCGCAACTAAATCAATACCTACTGAATCATGTTTATTTAATTGAAAGGCAAGTTTTAATTTCGTTCCAACTCCATCTGTTCCGGAAACCATGACAGGTTCTTGATAGTTAACGTTAGATAAATCAAAAAGTCCCGCAAATGATCCGATCCCACCCAGCACCTCGGGACGTGTCGTTTTTGCAATATGCTTTTTCATACGTTCCACTGCTTCATACCCTTTTTCTACATCTACACCAGCTTGTTTATATACATCTGACATCGTTGATTCTACACATCCTCTAGATTAGTCCTTTATCACACATAAAGGGGATTTTTTTCCTTCCTTAATATCAATGGGATATCGACCGGACATACATGCGATACATAATCCTTGGTTAAGAGATTTATCTTTAACGATTGCTTTTTCTAATCCCGCTTCTGATAAAAATGCTAAACTATCCGCTCCGATCATTTCTGCAATTTCACAGGTGGAATGGCTCGTCGCTATTAATTCTTCATAGGTTGACATATCTATCCCGTAGTAACACGGATGCTCAATGGGAGGGGAAGCAATGCGAACATGTACTTCTTTTGCTCCGGCATCTTTTAGCATGTGAACAATCCGTTTACTCGTTGTTCCTCTTACAATGGAATCATCAATCATCATAACGCTTTTTCCTTCAATAATTCCCCGAACTGGAGAAAGCTTCATTTTAACACCCTGTTCACGTAAATCCTGAGAAGGCTTAATAAAGGTTCTACCAATATAACGATTCTTAATAATACCCATCTCGTAAGGTAAACCACTTTCTTCCGCAAAACCAATGGCAGCTGAGATGCTGGAATCCGGAACCCCCACTACAATATCTGCATTAGTTGCAGCGGGTGCCTCTTTCGCTAACTCTTTCCCCATTTGTTTACGTGAAGCATGAACATTTACATCATTCTCATTACTATCTGGTCTAGATAGATAAACATATTCCATCGCACACAAAGCACGCTTTTCTTGTTTGGCAAAACGAGATGATTTTAATGCCCTTTCCTCGATTGTAATTAATTCTCCCGGTAATATATCTCGCACAAATGTCGCACCAATTTGGTCAAACGCACATGTTTCCGATGCAATCACATAGGCATCCCCTAATAATCCAATAGATAGGGTGAAAATACCGTGCGGATCAAGTGCTGCATACATTTTATCTTTCGTCAAAATCATATAAGCATAGGCACCATGTAATTCATTTAACGCGTAACTAATGGATTTTTCATTAATTTCTTGACCGTCACGCTTGATTAAATGAGCTAAAATTTCGGTATCTGATGATGTTTGTAAGATACTGCCTTGCTTCTCTAATTGGCCACGGAGTTCATACGCATTGATGATTTTCCCACTGTGTGCTAAAGCCATACTTTCTGTTTGAGAGTGGAATAATAACGGTTGAACATTTTCAATTCCGGTTTGACCTTGAGTAGCGTATCTTACATGACCAATTGCATGATGTCCTTGCAATTGGTCAAATTCTACATCTTTAAACACATCATTGACTAAGTCTAATCCTTTATGCGCCTTTAATTCTCCTTCTACGTTTACAACGATTCCGGCTCCTTCTTGGCCACGATGTTGCAAAGCATGAAGACCATAGTATGTTAATTCCGTTGCTTTTTCATGACCCCAAATTCCGAACACTGGACATTCCCCACTTATTCTTTGGATTTCAGCAAGCTTGGGATTGCACCTCTCCAAAGTTCTTCAAGTTCCTTTACATCTTGCTTGATAACCATGTCATTGTTAATGGAAACTTGAATGGTGCCATCTGTAGTAACCTTGCCAATTTGTTTTGCATCGTCCACAAGACTTTCGAACTTTTCTTGATTTTCTGCTTTTACTGTTACGATAAATCGGGATTGTGTTTCACTAAATAATTCTACAGTCACATCTCCAGTTAGTTCTACCGTTGCTCCTAATCCCTTACGACCGAACACACTTTCCGCAAGAGCAACACCTAGACCACCTTCTGCTAAGTCATGTGCCGAAACAACTACTCCAGATTGGATAGCTTCTAGTAATTGCTTTTGTCTTTTTGCTTCTACATTTAAATCAATTTCAGGAGCTCGACCTTCGTATGTACCTTGAAGGATGTTTTGTAATTCGCTACCACCAAATTCCTTTTTAGCGTCTCCAATGACATACACAATATCATCTTCATGTTGGAAAAAGCTTGGAGTAATATGGTCTAAAGATTTGTGTAAACCAACCATCCCTACAACAGGTGTTGGGAAAATAGATTTCCCTTTCGATTGGTTATATAACGATACGTTCCCACTAATGACAGGGGTTGAAAGTGCCGTACAAGCAGCACTCATTCCATCTGTAGCTTTTTCCATTTGCCAGTAAATTTCTGGATTAGAGGGATTACCAAAGTTAAGTCCGTCTGTAAGCCCCAATGGTTTTGCCCCAGAACAAATAATGTTACGTGCAGCCTCAGCTACAGCAATTTTCCCACCGGTTTCAGGGTCTAAATAAATATAACGAGAGTTACAATCCGTTGTTATTGCTATTGCTTTGTCATGACCTTTAATACGAATCACAGCCGCATCTGAACCAGGTGCTACTGCTGTATTGGTCTGTACCATGGAATCGTATTGATCATAAACCCACTCTTTACTTGCAATCGTTGGTTGTTGCAATAGTTTTTTAAGCATTTCTTGGTGATTTTCAACGCCCGGAACGGTATTCTCCATCTGTTGAAACTCCCTAAAATACTTCGCCTCTTCTGATGGCATTTCATACACAGGCGCATCTTCCGCTAAAGGATCCACCGGAATATCTGCAACCACTTCCCCATGATGTTTAATCCGGAAAACTCTCTCTTCAATGACCTTCCCAACAGGTACTGCCTTCAAGCCGTATTTTTCAAAGATGTCGATAATTTCTTGTTCACGACCTTGTTCCACACATAAAAGCATACGTTCTTGTGATTCAGAAAGCATCATTTCATATGCGGACATGTTCGGTTCCCGTTGTGGTACTAGGTCTAAGTTCATTTCTAATCCGGTACCAGCTTTACTTGCCATTTCTGATGCAGATGACGTAAGGCCTGCTGCACCCATGTCTTGCATTCCTACTAAAGCATCGTTGTGAATAACTTCTAAACATGCTTCAATAAGTAATTTTTCCATAAACGGATCTCCAACTTGAACAGATGGCCGGTCTTTGTCCGCATCTTCTGCTAAATCATCAGATGCAAATGTTGCACCATGAATTCCGTCACGTCCTGTTGGTGGTCCAGCATAAAGAATCGTATTTCCAATACCTGCAGCAATCCCTTTTTGAATGTCATCATGATTGATTAGTCCAATAGCCATTGCGTTAACTAGTGGATTTTCTTCATAACTATCATCAAATTGAACTTCTCCACCAACCGTTGGAACTCCAACACAGTTACCATATCCAGCAATCCCGTTCACTACTTCTGTGAATAAATATTTCGTACGTTCATTAGTTAAATTACCGAAACGCAATGAGTTCATGGATGCGATTGGACGTGCACCCATGGAGAAGATGTCACGAATAATTCCACCAACACCAGTTGCTGCTCCTTGATATGGTTCCACAGCGGAAGGATGGTTGTGACTCTCTACTTTAAACACAACTGCTTGATGATCACCGATATCGATAATCCCAGCACCTTCACCCGGTCCTTGTAGTACGTTAGGTGCTTTGGTTGGGAACTTTTTCAATAATGGCTTAGACGTTTTATAACTACAGTGTTCAGACCACATAACAGAAAAGATTCCCGTTTCCGTGAAATTCGGTTGACGTTTTAAAATATCTTTAATCATTTGATATTCTTCGTCACTTAAACCCATTTCACGGTAAATCTTGTTTTCTTCAATTTGCCCAGGGCTCCACTCACGCGTTTGTAACATAAGTCTTCCTCCAATTCTCAACCAATGACTTGAATAATTTCATACCATCATCACTACCTAGAATGGCTTCCATCGCACGTTCCGGGTGAGGCATCAATCCAAGTACATTCCCCTCTTTATTCATAATTCCAGCAATATCCGATACGGAACCATTTGGGTTATTTTTATATGTGAAAACAATTTGGTTATTTGCTTTTAATTGTTGAAGTGCTTCTTCATCGCAAAAATAATTACCTTCCCCATGCGCAATTGGAAAGCGAACGATTTCGCCTTTTTCATAGCCCGAAGTAAAGACCGTTTCATTATTTTCTACAACTAGCTCTTCTTGATGGCACATAAAAGATACATTCTGATTTCGCATGAAAGCACCTGGAAGCAATCCAGATTCAGTAAGGATTTGAAATCCATTACATACGCCTAAGACAGGTTTTCCACGTTCCGCATGTTCACGAACTTGTTTCATAACGTCTGAGGTAGCTGCAACAGCACCACAGCGTAGGTAATCCCCATAAGAAAATCCACCTGGAATTAAAATGGCATCATAGTTTTCTAGGTTACTATTTTCATACCATAGCAAATCTGCTTCTTCACCTAATACTTCTTTCACGGCATGATACATATCTCTATCACAGTTTGACCCCGGAAAAACAATTACTGCAAACTTCACGCTTGAACAGCCTCCTCCACTTCAAATCGGTAATCTTCCATTACAGGATTAGCAAGAAGTTTATTACACATGTCTTTGATACGTACCTCTAAATCAGGACCATCTTCCATATTTAATTCAATTACTTTACCAACCCTTGTATCTGTTACCCCTTCATATCCAAGTGCAGTTAATGATTCTTGGATTGCCTTTCCTTGCGGGTCAAGAACACCGGCCTTTAATGTGATGTATACCGTTACTTTCTTCATTTTAATTCCTCCAGTCGATTTACTAACTTTTCGTAAAACTCTAATTGATTTCCTGAATATACCTTTTCATTTGCCTTTTGAAGAATTTCACCTGTTGATTTATCTAAGAGTTTCCAAGTATCTGGGGAAATCTCATCAGAAAGAATAATATGACCATTCATCCTTCCAAATTCTAATTTCAATACCGCTAAAGATATAGTTAGACTTGAAAATAATTGATTCAAATGTTTATTGACACGTAATGCTTTTTCTTTCACTTCTTGTAATTCAATTGGTGTAATATTTGTAAGAAATAACGCGTGCTCATCATTAATTAACGGATTCTTAAGTAATTCATTTTTATAATATAATTCAATAATTGGTGGATAAAGAATCGTATTCTCTTCAATTCCTAATCTTTTAGACATGGCAGGGGTCACACTGTTACAAATCACCACTTTTAATGGGATCATTTCTGTTTTGTTCACGAGTTGTTCCGTATCACTTAGCTTCTTTATATAATGGGTATCCATTCCCCTGTCACGTAGGTATTCAAAGATGCGTGACGATATATCATTATTTAACCGGGCCTTTTCAACGAAACTCTCTTTTCCTTCCTCCGTAAATGCAGTTCTTTCACTTTTATAAGAAAAAATCAATTTTCCGGGTTGTTCAGACACTTGATAAACTTTCTTTTCTTTGCCTTCATAAAGGAGCTCAGCTTTCAACGCATTCACCTTCCGTTAGTTTGACGCGGTTATGTTATGGTTTTCAAATCCTCGAATTTATGGATTTGTGTCCAGACTTCTTCAAGCGTATTACCGATAAATGTGATATGTCCCATTTTTCTCTTTTCTTTGGCTTCTTCCTTTCCATACAAATGAATAAATCCTGTATGATGATGTGGAATAGACTTTAAAACAAATTCCATATCTTCACCTAAGATATTAATCATACATGCTTGCTTCCATTGTTTAATTTCGAAAAGCGGTAATCCACAAATGGCACGAATATGTTGACCAAATTGGGAAATATTACACGCCTCAATGGTATAATGCCCTGAATTATGAGGTCTTGGAGCCATCTCGTTTAAATAGATTTCATTCCCTTTTACAAACATTTCAATGGCAAAAGTACCTACAATATTCATGTCTTCGGCTAGCACACGCGCAGCTTCATTTGCTTTTATTTGAAGTTCAACCTCTATATTTGCTGGGACTGTCGTTTTATAAAGAATATGGTCTCGATGTTCATTTTCGGAAATAGGGAAATACGTCATATCGCCTGATGCGGATCTTGTAAAAATAACAGAGATTTCCTTATCAAATGGAATCCATTCTTCTATCATGCAATGCCCATTTTTTTCAACAAAAGCTAAAGCTTCTTCTAAATCTGCTTCAGAATTTAATTTCAACTGTCCTTTTCCGTCATAACCACCACGACATGTTTTAATCACTGTGGGATAAGTAAAATCTTCTAAAGCTTTCTTACAGACTTCGGCATTTGTCACAATAGCAAATTTTGGAGTAGGCAAATTTAGGTTTCTCATCAACGTCTTTTCTTTTTCCCGATTTTGTGTCACTTCTAGAGCGTAAGCACCTTGTGGAAGCTTCCCCTTGCTCTCGATGTAAGTTGCCGCTTCAAGGTCCACATTTTCAAATTCATATGTAATCACATCACTGATATCCGTCAATTGCTTGATTCCATCCATATCATTGTAAGGCGCAGTAATTTGAACATCAGCCACTTGAGCAGTGGGGCAATTAGGGGTTGGATCTAACACAGCAATTTTATACCCCATATAACGTGCCTCCATCGCCATCATCCTTCCTAATTGGCCACCGCCGATAATACCTATTGTTTGCGCCGGAATGATCGTTTTATTTGTCTGCAAGTTCTTCCCTCATTTCTGCCACTTTATCTTGCATTTCTTCACGATTCCGTTGAAGATTTGCTGCAATCTTTTCATCAAATGTTCCTAGGATTTGAGCAGCTAGAATCCCCGCATTTGTAGCACCGGCTTTTCCAATTGCAACCGTTGCAGTTGGAACCCCGCCAGGCATTTGAACAATGGATAACAAGGAATCCAGTCCATTCAATGTTTTCGTCTGAACGGGTACACCAATAACCGGTAAAGTAGTTTGAGAAGCCACCATACCAGGCAAGTGAGCTGCCCCACCAGCACCAGCAATGATTACTTTAAGTCCACGGTCCCGTGCTGATTTGGCATAATCAAACATTTTATCTGGAGTACGATGAGCAGATATCACATCTTTTTCGTACGGAATTTCTAACTGCTCGAGTACATTACAAGTGTGTTGCATCGTTTCCCAATCTGAAATACTTCCCATTATGATACCAACTTGAGCCATGAAATCCCTCTCTCTACATTATTTTAAATTTAGGTTTATATTCGACTTTTTCTTTTAATCAATTATTTAGAAAATTCAATCCACATAATGCTTTACCATACACAAAAAGTCTATTTATCTCCCATATGAGGAAAGATGAATAGACTTGTAGTGTGTAGTAGAAAAGTCCGAGACACATTTTCACCTTCCCTCATAGTCCAGCATTCTCGGTGCTGGGTAGAAACTTCCGGCCTTATTCCAGAAATATATGAGGTAATATGATCGTATTTTTGATGACTTAAGCATACCAATTCATATGGTGAATGTCAATGAAATATCGGACAATTAAGTTATATTTTTCCCTAATGTTCGGATTTTAGTGGTTAGTCGCGATTTTTTTGTCTTTTTCTAATATCATTTGGCGGTTTTCATTAAGTTCTTGCTTTGGATGAAAGGAACTTCATGAACAAAGGAATAGTAGTTTCCTTTTAATTTGTTCATGAAGATGAGTTACCTTTTCGGTTACATTTGGTGGCGATCGGGCTCTCATTACGGCGATGAGTTATCTTTTGGCTAAATTTGATAGGGAACGGGCACTCATTGCAGGGATAAGTTGCCACTCATGTTTTTTCCCCATCAAAGATAATAAAATAAACGCTTGAACAGAAATTAATCTTTCCAAGCGTTTAGTGTGTTTCACTTTATTCTACTGTTCTTTTTCAGGCTTAACCTGCACATCTGTATTAGTGGTTGTTGTTTGCTTTTGCTGTGTTGCTTCCTTTTTTTCGGATTAAATAACCTACCTTTGCGAACTTGCTTCACCCAAAATCCACCATGAATTCGCTTCGGTTCATAAGATATAATAAAAGCTTTAGGATCAATTTCTTTAATTACTTCATAAAGTCTTAATTCATATTTTCTTGGGGTTAATATTTGCATCGTTAATCTATCTCCATCCATTCCGTAAGAAGACCAGCTAGTTACACCAAAGCCTTTGTCACGAATTCGTTTCGTAAACTTTAAGTCCGGATTAGATGAAATTACATTTACTGTAATGTAGCCTAATGCCAGTTTTTCCTCTATGATGGATCCAATAATTAAACCAGTACCATATCCAATTGCATAAGCAATGATATTCTGTATTTGATTTAAATTATCTAAAACAAGACCTAACCCAACAATGTACATGACCACTTCAAACATACTAACAAAAGCGGCAATGTATGTACGACCTTTGAGTGTTAATATCATACGTATCGTCATAAGAGAAACATAAACAACATTAACCGCGAAAATGATTGCCACCATTATCAAAGCATTAGTAAGCAATTCACATCCCCCTAACCATTCATTTTATATCGTTAATTCTATATTAAGCCTACCTTTCTAGGCACCTTACCTATACCGTGTGCATACGTTATTAAATATAATATACATTAGGTGGTGTAATGATGGATCCGTTTAAACAAATGTCTGACTGGAAAAAGAACATGGATCATTTCTTTGGTGAAAACTTCTGGAAAGATTTTGAAGGAATGATCAAACCTAATATTCCCCAAATCAATATGTATCAAACGGAAAATGAAATTCTATGCATTGTTAACGTACCTGGATTAAAAGATTTGAACCAAATGGATATCTATGTGAATTATGCTACTTTAGAACTCAAAGGCAGCATTGACTTAGAAAATGCACATGGAACAGTTGTAAAGGAAGAAATTTTACAAGGTGTTTTTGATCGTAAAATAACCCTTCCTTTCCCAGTTCGAGCCGATAAAATTAGTGCAACGTATAAAAATGGTCTTGTCTTTATTCAACTTCATCGTTTTATAGATGAATCGAGCAGACGAAATAAGGTGGAAATCCAACCATTAGAAGATGCATAAGGTTTTGCACTTCAAATACGTGTTCAAAAAGGAGGATGAAAAGGATCGAGGTCGGCTAAAAGCGCAACGTCCTGGGACTCCGATTACTCGTCCCACCGTAAAGATTTGTTGCAACGCCGACACTAGCACGTCCTGTGCGTCGCAGTTCGAGGCGGCGTAGTTTTGAGTACCGGAACGTATGCAATTAATACGCGAGGAACGGAAAAGCAAGCCAACGCACCTTTTTAAAGGAAGGCCGACTAAAAACGGGCTTTGCGCCCAACGTCGGCATACCCCTTTTGCAGGGGCATGTCATTTTCACCGGACTTTTTGAACTACCTTTTAAAAAATGCTTAAGAACCGCGGACTATATACTACCACGGTTCTTGCCATTTCACACGATATTAATTCAAGTTTAAAATCCTCTGACTCTTTTTCGAAGGATACGGCGCCACTGCTCACTTAATAACTCACAGTCACAAAGTTCATCAGCCATTCGCAAATCATGTTTATTGACGAACATAATTTCATTACAAGCAGCAATTGTCCATTCCGGATACGGCCGGTCCAGCAATTCTAAATCTGTTCGTGACTTGATTTTACCTTCTTCTAACACACGAAAATACCAGCCCGTTTGAAAATTCTCCTTCTGCTCTGTCTTCCGTATTTTCCCAGGCTTTGATACTTGAATGACCGCCTCATCCATTCGATACGTATCCCCAATTGAAACCGTAAATTCATCCATCTCCAGTACCGCGAAGTTCTCATCCATCGAACCAATGCTATCAGATCTCTCCTCTTCATCCAATTCCGAATAATACTTAATGGGGTAAGCGAAGATTGCTTCATCTTTTATTTTATTCTTAGAGAAACCCGTTTCTAGTAATCTAAATCTTTTTCTTTTTTCTTTCCTTTCATTGGAAAAGATTTTATAAACATAAGGTTCTTCCATGATTTCACCTTCTTTTTTAGGTATGATATAGTTATTCTATTAGAAAAATCTATCTTAGCCAAGCCTTTGGTATACGAATAGCTACTTAGAAAGCTAGATAGATATGAAGCAGGGGGGAAAATGAAAGTGGAAAAATTTAAAAAGGCAACATTCGCAGGCGGCTGCTTCTGGTGTATGGTTAAACCCTTTGACAGGTGGGATGGAGTTCATCAGATCATCTCCGGTTATACTGGTGGTCACGTGGAGAACCCAACTTATGAACAAGTTAAAAAAGGAGATACCGGTCATTATGAAGCTGTTGAGATCACCTATGATCCTTCTATCATGAGTTATGAAACAATACTTGACCTATATTGGAAGCAAATTGATCCAACAGATGCGGGTGGGCAATTTCAGGATCGTGGTGATCAATATCGTACAGCCATTTTTTACCATGATGACGAACAAAAATTATTAGCTCAAAATTCCAAACAATCACTTGATCTAAGCGGAAAGTTTTCAAAACCTATCGTTACACAAATTCTTCCAGCTGTAGCATTCTATCCAGCAGAAGAATACCATCAGGACTTTTACAAGAAAAATGAAAAGGAATATAAAGAAGATCGCGCTAAGTCGGGTAGAGATGAGTTTATTGAGAAGGTTTGGAATTAGACTTGCGTTACAGATATAAATAGAATTAGAAAATAAGGGATGACACATATTATCATGACTAATTTGTGTTATCCCTTTTATTGCTTAATACTTGAATAAACCTATTACACTAAGGCTTTTGTTCACAAGATTTCTTTGTTTTTGAGATATTTTTTATTTCCAACACCCAATAAGATGACAGCTATAACAAAAAACAACATTCCAATGAAAAATCCTCGACCTGAATCAAGAAATACTAATTCAATGATCATACTAACCCCAGCAAGAATAAAGCTTATTCATTAAACCGTTATAGACCATTAGGAAAATTCCTTTCTTTACATTACCTTGTTTAAAATGGACAAATCCCCATTCAGTAATCTTCTTATTGTAGATATACGCCCTTTTCTCGAACAACGTTTAACCAAAAATCTTAAAGAGAAAAGGTATTGCTATCATCAGAAGTGAGCCTACAATAGTCACAGATATAATTTTAGTTATATGCCTTTTAACTTCCTCTTCCAAAAAAGCACCCCCATAATCTGGCCCAATTTAGGAATAGTATTTATTCAGATAAGCGCCCATAACCTCGCCCTGGATTTTGAACGAGGTTATACGTGTTTGAAGCTATAAAATTAAATAACTTTATTGTCACCTTGGAGTCAAAATTTCTATCATCGATTTGAAGAAACTGTTCAGCTATTAGATTCTATTTAAAAAACACCTTCCATCATTCGATGAATTAATTCCCCTACTGTCTGGCTTTTAGCAAGACGTGGACTTTGACCAGACCAAAGTGACATATATTCCTTGTTTTGTTGCTCTTTTGCTACTTTCCGAATCGGGTTTGTTAAGTAATTTTGAACCGGATATTCAGGAAGATCCTTTTCCTTCTCTTTCATCTCTTGGATAAATTGATTCTTTAATCCTCTTGCCGCTTTTCCAGAAAAGGAACGGGTTAAGGTTGTTTCATCTTCTGACGCATTTAAAATCGCTTCCTTATGGAGCTCATTCGCGCCGCTTTCCTTACACGTTAAAAATGCAGTTCCCATTTGAACGGCTTTTGCTCCTAGAAACATCGCAGCCCTTAACCCCCGACTATCCATTATTCCACCAGCAGCAACTACGGGAATATCTACTGCATCCGCTACCTGAGGAACAAGTGACATCGTTCCAACGGCACCATCCTCTGACTCATTTAAAAATGAGCCTCGATGCCCCCCAGCCTCATAGCCTTGCGCAACGACGACATCCATTCCCAACTCTTCTATTAGAATTGCTTCTTTTACTGTAGTAGCGGTCCCCACTAAAATTATATCTTTATTTTTTAACTGTTGAATCGTTTCTTTAGATGGCACCCCAAAAGTGAAAGAACAAATCGGGACATTTTCCTCTATGATTACTTCCAGTTGTTTTTCATATTTTTGCTGGATACATTTAGGTGTAGGGATTTCTAAAAGCATGTTTTCATCAATCGATAACGTATTATAGATTGATTCTAATGATTTTTTTGACCCTTCAATCGTTTCCTCGGTGACATGAAAGTCATTAGGTACAAAGACGTTTACACCAAAGTTGTTTTCAGTTTTCTGTTTAATTTCATGAATACATGTTCTTAAGTTTCCCGGACTCATATATCCAGCACCAATCATTCCTAAAGCCCCATGATTCGAAACCGCAGATACTAATTCAGAAGTAGTAATTCCACCGGCCATCGGTGCTTGAATAATCGGATAGGTAATATCAAATAGTTCGGCCACTTTATTTCGCAGCATCGTTACACCTCATTTTAAGAATATAAGTTATTTAATATATTCTCTATTCATAAGGAAAAATCCTTTTTCTTACAAGCAATTACATGCCGAAATAAAGTTTTTATATATATTCATGGACACTTCATCCTTCATGGATTCCGGATGCCATTGGACCCCTAGTACAAAGGAGTGGTGTTTACTTTCTATCGCTTCAATTACCCCATCATTCGCTACTCCACTTATTTGAAATTCCTGTGGGACAGAGCGATTAGCTTGATGATGAAAACTATTTACTTTTATTTTTTCTTTATTCGTTATTTGATGAAGCAGAGAGGTTTTTCGCACGTTGACAAAATGTGACCCGTGATCACGTGGGGAGTTTTGGGTATGCTGCAGGACATGATCATTTATTTGTGCGTAAATATCTTGGTACATATCTCCACCTGCTGCAAGATTTATTATTTGGCTTCCTCTACATATGCCAAGAATCGGTTTATCCATGGATAGCATTTTCTTCGTTAATTCTATTTCAAAAAAATCACGTTCGGGGATAATGGTTCCAAGTTTTTGATGTGGTTCTTCCCCAAATAAAGTTGGATCAATATCATATCCGCCGGTTGCATATAATCCATCGATTCGTTTAGCAATTTGTTCTATATCTGTATTTTGTGATAAAAACGGAAGAATCACTGGAATACCACCAGCGTTTATTATTGCCTTTATGTTATCGTTTTTCGTCATATAATAAGAACGGTCCACTTCCATCGAACATGTCACACCAATGAATGGCTTCAAATGGAATTCCTCCTTCCTATCGCTGATTCCATCATGATACTTACATTAAAGCATTGATCCTTTGGTGTATTTTATACAACTATTTATGAAATGTGTTTGCTTTTTAAAAACCGGAAACTCCACGATGGAATTTCCGGCTTAATCAGCAACACTATAATTTAAATTTACTCACAATCTTATTCAATTCATTGGATAAATCAACAAGATGTGTAGATCGATCGGCTGTTTCCTCGATGGATGCCGTAGTTTCTTCTGAGGCTGCAGAAACACCTTGTGCATTTGATGCCATAGATTCATTCGTCTGTTCTAGTCGTTTAACTTGTTGAATCATAGTTTCAGATGTTGTCGCTTCTTCATGTGTTAGTTCGGACAATCCGCTAATTTCCTCAGCAATATTCAGAACTGCAGTTTGAATATTTTCAAGAGCTTCTCCTGTTTCTATAACTGACTTTTCACCAGCTTCTACATTTTTATGATTATCCTCAATCGTTTCAACTGTACCGACAATATTAGAGGTAATCTTGGAAATGACCTTTTCAACTCCGGAAGCTTCCTTGTTTGACTGTTCCGCTAACTTTCTAATTTCATTAGCAACAACAGCGAATCCCCTGCCTTGTTCACCTGCTCGAGCAGCTTCAATGGCAGCATTTAACGCCAAAAGATTCGTCTGTTCGGCAATTCTTGTAATCGTTTCAGTAATTTGTTGAATCTCATTTGTATAGGCGTTTAATTCTTCTATTGCTTGTTTTGTATCAGAAGAAGAACGTTTAATCGTGTTCATTTGTTCTACAATTTCATTTACCTTCTGAATTCCTGTTTTCGCTGTTTCCATTGTGGATTCTGCACTTTTCACACTTACGTCTGCTTTTTCTCTTGATGATTGAATTAACTCGGCCAAATCCATTAATGAATTTGAAACATCTGTTGTCATGTCTGCCCCTTCTGAAGTACCAGCAGCAATTTCCTCCATGTTCTGTGAAACATGGCTAAGCGCCATCTTTATCTCTTGCATGGATATAGAAGTGTCATTTGCATTACTAGATAAATTATGTGATGCCTCTTTTATCGTAACGATGATTTCTCTTAAATTATCAGACATATAATCTAAATTACGAGCTAGGTCGCCAACTTCATCCTTACTATTTACATTTACTTCTTTCTTCGTAATATCACCATTTGCGATTTTGTTGGTTTGTTCAATTAGACTTGAAATAGGTTTCGTTTTCTTTCTAATTAAATAAATCGTAATAGCAGCTGCTAGCAATAGAGGAATCATTCCAACTAGAATGCCTTCTTTCACCACATCCCAAGTACGATCTGTAACAATATTCGCATCAAAATCTATGACGCTAATAGCGACCAACTCTTTCGTAGAATCATGATCTTCAAAAATAGGAGCATATCCAGAAATTCTTTCAATCCCACCATATTCGTAAATCTCTGAATATGTAGAATGCTTCGTTTCCTTTAATGTTTTTATAGCTTCTTCATCCATTGGAAAGCTATCCCCAATTTGAAAGCCATCTGCTTTTAAATTGTCATCTAATGCTAGTATTTTACCATCTAAACTAAGAATATAATGACTTTCAAAAATATCCTTATGATCCACTGTCCAATTTAGCGTTTCACCAATTTCGTTGTTTCGATTTTCATTTTTCAAATCTTCAATATCATCTGTCGTCAAAAGTCCAGTTGTGATGTTCGCACAGCCATAAGCTTCAATTCCAGCTGCTTTGTAGAGACTGTTATAAGCAGTTCTATATGTAGTAAAACCATTAATAATAACAGTAGCTATAATGACACCTAGTATAATAATTCCTAAGTTCCATGTTAGCGATTTCCTTTTCATAGCTTACCACCCCCAACATATAATACCATAATATGACAAAAAGCACCGTGACTTTAGTCACAAAAAGAATAATAAAAAAGAGCTAGGACTTAAACAAAAAGTCCCAACTCTTTTTGAAATTTTCTAACTCCAGCACTTTTCTTCATTTAACTCAAGAAGATAAAGTACAAGACAAACACAACGAAAAGAAAGTACATGATTGGGTGGATTTCCTTCGCGCGTCCTTTTACAATCATGGTAATTGGATAGAAAATAAATCCAACCGCAATTCCTGTTGCGATACTATATGTTAATGGCATCATGAGAACAACAAAGAATGCAGGTACAGCAATCTCGAATTTATCCCATTCAATTTGTTTCAATTGATTTGCCATCATCACACCGACAATAATTAATGCTGGCGCCGTTACCTCCGTAGTGATAATCCCAAGTAATGGGGAAAAGAATAATGCTAATATAAAGAATCCTGCCGCTACGACTGCGGTGAATCCTGTTCTACCACCAACTCCAACTCCTGCTGTAGATTCAACAAAGGAGGTTGTTGTTGAAGTACCAACGACAGATCCTACAACAGTCGCAGTTGAATCAGCAAATAACGCTTTGCCTGCACGAGGAAGTTTATTATCCTTTACTAATCCTGCTTGAGTAGCAACAGCCATTAACGTTCCCGCTGTATCAAAGAAATCAACGAATAAGAAAGTTAAAATAACAACAAGCATTTCAATTGTAAAGATATCACCAAAATGAGTGAATGCTTGACCAAATGTAGGGGCTATACTTGGAACGGCACCTACAATATCACCGATCCCTCTTGGAATTGGAACTAAACCAAAGATCATTCCTACAATAGCTGTAATAATCATTCCATAAAATATTCCAGCGCGAATCCCTTTCGTTAAAAGAATAACAGAAACAACGAGCCCAAAAATAGTTAATAATACGGTTGGTGATGTGATGTCTCCAATAGCTAGAAACGTTGCTTCATCAGCTACTACAATCTCTGATTTTGTTAGACCAATAAAAGCAATGAACAAACCAATACCGGCCCCAACAGCCATCTTCAAGTTATGAGGAATCGCGTTAATGATGATTTCACGAAGTCCTGTCAACGTTAAAACAATAAATATAAGTCCTGAAGCTAATACTCCTGACAATGCAGTTTCCCAAGGAATTCCATAACCTAAAACAACCGTATAAGCAAAAAATGCATTTAATCCCATCCCTGGTGCGAGAACTACTGGATACTTTGCAATAATCCCCATAAGTAAAGTACCGACTGCAGCAGCCACAGCAGTAGCAACAAAAACAGCCCCCTGATCCATGCCCGCATCAGATAGCACCGACGGGTTAACAAATAATATATACGCCATCGCTAGAAATGTCGTTAAACCGGCTGTAAACTCTGTTCTATAACTAGTGCCAAGTTTTTCAAATTGAAAGTACTCTTTCATTCCTTTTCCTCCTCATCGCTTTTTCAAAAATAAAAAACACCCATGTTACCAACAAGAGTGCTACGGCAGAAAAAAGGCAATGAAAGATCCTTTCATCCCAATATCTCTGCGTAGTCAAACTATTTACGGTAGTTTAGTAGAAACTCTTGGGCCATATCCCCGAGATTATACGCGTTTTTATTTAATTTACAGTATTATATTACTAATAACGTGGACTTATGTCAATAGAAGTCGAACGTTGTTTTTAAATATTAGTATATTGTTCGAATTTAAAAAAGCCAGCGAAGATATGCTTTTCACTGGTTTTCCTATGTTTATCTATCATTTTAACAATCAAATTAAAGTTTATTATACTCCTCATCCGACACTGCTTCTAACCATTCGTTAGAAGCACCTTCCGCTGGGACTTCAATGGCAAGATGTGTAAACCAGCTGTCTTTTGTTGCTCCATGCCAATGTTTTACTTCCGGTGCGATGTGTACAACATCGCCTGCTTTCAATTTTTGTGCAGGTTTTCCCCACTCTTGATAGTAACCTTCTCCAGCTGTGACAAGTAGGATTTGCCCACCTTTGTGGTGAATATGCCAATTATTTCGGCAAGCAGGTTCAAACGTTACATTTCCAACAGTCACCCCGGAAGTTGAAAGCATATTTAAGTAACTTTGTCCGATAAAATACTGTGCAAACTGTTCATTCTTTTCTCCGATTGGAAATATTGTATCGTGATTTTCATTACTCATATTATCTCTCCATTCTTTCATTTAAGATTGATAAGTCTTTTATTTATAATTAACTAGGTATCTTAACCAAACGCAGCCATCCTCTTTTGCTTCTACATCTTTTAATGAAAAACTTACCGGCGTATCATCGGATAAGCCTTCTTTTGTTTCAAAAAGTGATGGAGCATCGGCTGATCCATCTGCTGAAGGGCTGATTACGATGCTCACTTCATCACAAAGCCCCGCTTGGATAAATGACCAGTTAAGGACACCGCCGCCTCCTAACATCAAGTTATCAATATGAAATAACTCTTTTAGTTTTTGCACTACGACATTATAGTCAAGCTTATCTTTCCCAGCGATAATATAAGATCCTTAATTATTCATACTTCCATGTGCCTAAGTAAACAAGGTTCAAATTCTATATTTTTTCAAATTATAAATATAGTTAAGCCCAAAATAACCATAAATTTGAGGAACGCAACTTTAAATACCAAAAAATGGCCATTTTTGGGCAGACTACCCCCTTGGGCTTACCATACTTTTAAAAAAATAGGTATTTGTATGTTTTATTCCAGTTTTAGTGCTTGAATTCGTTGAAGAACCTTCCAAAAGAACTTTTGGTACACAAAACTAGAGGACAATTTAAAGTAAAGGGAACGCCCAGATTTTACCAACTTACTAGCGACTTTAATAATTCTTGTGCGAATGGTATCGATTTGCATTGTCTTTTGTCCTTCTGGAAAGCAAAGTGTTCGAAGCCAGTTTGTTAGGTTATACGCTAACAAACTTAACATCATCTTTGCTTCATTTACTTGGAAGGAGTGGCTGTTCATTTTATCCAAATAAAAGCCATTTTTTGCTTCATCAATAAAGGTTTCCATCGTACCTCTTTTTTGGTAGGTATGAACGATATCCTTTGGTGTAAATGCATCGACCAGATTTGTGACGAAGAATGAATGAGTGAAAAATAGTTCTCCTGCTGGTCGAACGGATTGAATGATTATTCTTCTTGATTTAAACCATGATTTTGCTTGATAGTCAATTTCCTCATAATAGTGCTCTGACTTTGTTGCATCTGATGGCGCTGTTGCAGGGTGTAATTCATCTGCCATTCGCTGTAAAACAGCGTTAGACTTTAAACGAATGACATAATAAACAGATTCACGTTCACATAAGTCATACAAGGCTGGGACGGCAAAACCACTATCTGCACGTAAGAACGGTATTGTTTCTGGAAATTCTTCATTGTAATGTGTGATAAGGGGTTCTACAAAGTCCACAACACCATTGGAAGTATAGACATTTCCAGGGCGCAACTGTGCCTTTAAAAAGTCACGGGTTATCCCGTCAAATGCAACTAATGGATGAAATCCAACTGTACCATAATGGGTATTGTAAGCCGCAGACTCTTGTTTGCCATAGGTATCAGCATGAGTGGAATCTAGGTCAATAATGAGTGCCTTTGACTTTCTGAATTCATGAACCTTATCCAAGAGTGCTTGATTGGCTTGATTTAATTGTTCAATGGATTCTTTATCAAACCGTGTATAAAACCGTGATAAACTTGGTTGAGAAGCTAAAGCATCCGTTTCAATAACTTTTGTGAACACAGGGTCTTGAGTCAATTGATCCGCATCGTCATCTTCCGCATATCCAGCAATGATTTGGTAAATCTTTTGGCGGAGTAGTTCTTCATTCGAATGGTAATGGTATTTTCTTTCGTCATTTAAGTGAAGGTATTCAGCAATAGTCTTTAAGAATCCAATTTTCCTATCAAATTCTTTAAAGATGAATTCACCCGTATCGGAGGAAAGGGAACCTCCATCATTTGACAATTTAATTTGACGATTGAAATCTAGTGTTAATTGCGGTAAAGTAGCCATTATAAGAATCCTTTCTGTGGTTATTTTGTGGTGATTTAACTTTAACAGAAATGGATTCTTTTTTCATTTATTTGATGCATGACTAAATTAGCTGGATTCCTTGGTAGATATGCATTTTTAGGCGCTCAAGGATTTTTTATGAATAATTAAGGAAGATATATTTAACTTTCGGAGCATTGCTTTATATTCATTGCTCGCCTTTTTTGTCAATACTTCCAAGACATGTGCTTTTGTATCTTGATATTTTAATACATTGCTTGTCCAGCCAAGTTTGCCAGAAGGATCCACAGATACATAGTATTTATCTAAGTCAGTATCTACGACAAAATCGCCTTCAGGAACAGTTGGTGCATCCTTGTCTAAATCAGGCTTTTGATACTTGGTAAAATTATCATCCGTTGTGGTACGTCCAGACAACCAACCTTGATGACGATAATGCGGATTTTCTCCAAAAGCAAGATCATAAAACAATTTCCCACTTTTTTTGCCTTCTGGGGTTCCCATAAATTTCCTGATTATTTTCCCATCAACGGATACTTCCATATGACAAAAGATGTAAGGTCTATTCATTCTACCTCTCCTCTTTATTCCAATTATTTTATCTTTTAATTATTCCCCATAAATTTCTTTCGCAATATTAAAAGCGGACCATGCTTTTGGCCATCCCGTATAAAAGGCTAAATGCGTAATTATTTCTGAGATTTCTTCTTTTGTTACGCCATTTTGTTTGGCAATCTTCATATGTGCTTCCAATTGCGGGAATGCGCCTTGCGTTAATAAACTGGAGCAGGTAATCATACTACGGTCACGAGGGGATAATTCTTTTTCTCTTGACCATACCTCTCCAAATAATACATCATCGTTCAGTTCTGCAAATTTGGGTGCGAATTCACCTAATTGATTACGACCGGCTGTTTGTTTTGCCATACTTTTTCCTCCTTCTTTTATGAAAAATATCTTTTTTTAACCAATATGTGATATCCAATGCATCACGGCCCTATCTGCCTTGGCAACCTTCGATCCATGAATAGCTAATCCTTGTTTGATAGTGGAGTTAGGGCAGCTTTCCCGCAAATCATCCATGCTAGTGCCTAATGCACTACCTTCATGCGTGCAAAAAGGATATAGTATCTTTCCAGACAGATCATAATCTTCTAGAAAGCTGGCAATAACCATTGGATATGTTCCGCACCAATTAGGGTACCCAATAATGATTTCCTTAAATTTCGATAAATCAAAGGTCCCTAATTTGTATTTAGGTCTTGCTTGTTTTGCCTTTTCCGTTTTCGCACAATCTACCGTTTCCTGATAGTTCTCGGGGTATTCGTTTATAGGTGTAATTTCAATTGCATCCATATTTAATTGTGCTGCAATTTTATTTGCAATCATGGCGGTATTTCCCATATCCACACTACGGATTTCACCATTCATCATATTTTCATGCTTACGAGAAAAATATAGGACAATTGGCAATGAATCACCTGCTTCTTAAACATGTAATAATTTTTTCTATAAATATATGATACATCGCGATGTGTCGCCCGGCTAATGCTTATCGGAAAACAGGTTCATGCTTCAAAGGCATTCTTCATTCTCCGTATAAATTCATTGACTACCGGGGAAAAGGAACGATTCTTCTTCCATGCAACCACGCACTCTGTTTCAATTGTTGGATAGAGCGGAACAAAGGTAAGATTCTTAACATGTCGACTCATTACTGACCCTTCAATCGTTAATGCCGATCCCACTCTGTTTTCCACTAAAGAAAAAACATTAAATATCAAATTATAGGTTCCTACAATGTTCATCTGTTCAATAGAGACATTCATCCAATCCGCAATCATCTTCTGTACTTCTTTTCTTGCGGAACAAAGCAAAGGAACTCCAATCAAATCTTCCGGTACCATTTTCTTTTTCTGCGCTAAAAAAGATTCATTAGAAACCAAAAGACCCCATTTTTCCGTTCTGGGTAAGATAATTCGTTCATACTTGTCTGTCGGTATCGGTTCAAGTAGAACGGCAAGGTCAATCAATCCTTTATCTAACTTCTCTGTGATGTCATCGCTCGTCCCACTAAAGATATGAAAGGTTACTTGTGGATAATCACGAACCATTTCTCCTAACATCATCGCTAACGTATCCGAGTTATCTGCCTCTACACAACCAATCGAAATATGTCCACTAAATAATTGTTTTTTCTGATCCATAAATGCTTGTTCTGTTTGATCGGTAAGCGAGAGAATCTCTTGTGCTCGATCTTTTAAAAAAACACCAGCTTCCGTCAAAGTCATTTGTTTATTTTCTCTATAAAATAGCTCCGTCCCCAGCTCCTCTTCCAACTCTCTTAATTGTCGACTTAAGGTAGGTTGGGTGATGTGCAAAAGTTCCGCAGCTCTGGAAATGCTTCCTTCTTCAGCAATTGTCCAAAAGTATCTTAGTACCCTTATTTCCATTGTCACTACTCCCTGATTTTCAATAATACCTGGATAAGTATGATACCTTACCATGTGATATGGTATCGTCTTGTCACTATACTACCTAGATTACGCTCTAAGACAAGTTCAATACGAAATAATCATCATGGAAACATTTATTAAAAAATTACCTCAAATAATAGAAAGAGCTCTAAAGTTTGGGGTACAACTCAATTCTGGATTGTACTTTAAAACATCAAACAAGAAAAAGCGCGTGAATAATTTTTCTATTCAAGCGCCCTCCTCCGTATTTTTATCATAAGCTGGTCTTTTCCCATTTTGAAGCTGGTTAATGCTAAGACCAAAATCCATTTGCAGGTGAGCGTAGTCGGGAAAATTCCCCCAGTCACCGCCCCATTCAAATCCAAGATCCTTTGCAAGGTCAGCTACTTCCAGCCAATCTGATTTTCTATTGTTATTGCCGTCATATTGTGTATCCCAGGTGATCACGCCATTTTCTTGTCTTATGGCATAATCAATCGCAAGGCCATAGTTGTGATAAGATTCACCACCCCTTGCATTTGTTACAATATTACCGCTTGTCGTCCGCCCCTGTGCATATAATTCATTTTGCTCATCAATGGAGCGGGTTCCAACTGTAATAACTACATCTATATTTATAGCATCCGCCTGTTCCAGCAGTATATTTTTGTTTTTTTCAACTACTGGATGCAGTTCGCTTGGAATCGGCGCATCATCTCCCAAATCAATATATCTTTCATCCATTTTGTTGTTATAGGCAATCATTAGGGTAATTAGAACCGGGGTGACCATTATCCATGAAAGAAGTATATTTCTCAAGCGTTTCATGTAATTATTCCCCTCTTGAAAATTTGCTAACTATACTATATAGCTTAGAGTGCACTTTAGAGCAAATCAAATACAAAATGGGTGCTGTCTGTCAAAAAAGCACCCCGAACATTAGATTCAAATTCTAACATTTG
Source organism: Oceanobacillus sp. FSL K6-0118 (assembly GCF_038006665.1). Taxonomy (NCBI): domain Bacteria; kingdom Bacillati; phylum Bacillota; class Bacilli; order Caryophanales; family Bacillaceae; genus Oceanobacillus; species Oceanobacillus sp. FSL K6-0118. The sequence continues at coordinate 789,268 of NZ_JBBOVR010000001.1, read as the reverse complement.
AGGTGCTATCCACGTTAAAGATTATTTCACATCATAACCATAATCCATGGTCACGATGTTATTCATTCTATCCCAATTCTGGTAACTCTCTAGCGCTATGAAGAACACGGGCAACTTCCATCACATTATCCTTTATTCTATAAATTATCCGATAATTATTGAATACCTTCTCTTTAATTAATTCATTATTTAATTCGGGTACAATTCTACCTGAGTATGGGAATAAGGCCATTGTTTCAACAGAATCAATAATTCTAGATACAAATAATCTGGCATTCTCTTCGGAGTCCATGGAGATATAAGAAATGATATCCTCAAAAATCACTAACGGCTAATTTTGACCATCTTATTTCAGCCATTTAGCAAACTTTTCCTTCACTTCATCATGAGAATAATATTCTCCATCGTTAAGTTGGTTCAACCCTTTTTCAATCTTCTCTTTAACAGAAAGTTCCTTAATAATATCCTCTAAAGTTACATCATTAGGTAGGTCTTTAATAATTTTTATAACTTCTTCTTTTGTATTCATTCAACTACCTCCTAACTTTTATTCATAATTATAAACCAAAGCCGTTTCATTATCATTAGTTGACTAAAAGGTTTCATCTTATCTTATAATTAGTTATTAACGATTAATGTTCTAACTTAGGATTAAATATTACACCAGTTAGTGTTATTTTCTTCTCTTGTCTTACACGGGAAAAATCTTTATCGGATTCTTGATTCAGGCCGCGTGCAGGATGCTCCTAAAAAAGATGCAGTTCATCGATTCCTCAATAATCCCAGATACAACTGGCGAAAGTTTCTTACGTTGTTAAGTAGGAATGTGATCGTGACGAAACTTAGAGTGCACTTTAAAGCAAATTAAATCACAAAATAGGGGCGTAAAAAGGTTGCTGTTCTATCAAAAAAAGCAGTACGATACCATTTTAGGAGGTACTAGTTGTGGAGTTATTAAAATGTACATACGGTTACATAAATAACTTTTTAATTGAGGAAAAAATGAAAAATACTGGGTTACCATAATCAATACAGTGGTTTATTACATATTGCTTTCATCTTGTTTACCATCTTCTTTTAGAATAAACTCAATCGTTTCATCATCTTTCTTTTTATGCTCCTCTGTATACTCAGCCCAATGAATATTGCTCCACAAGCAGCGTCAATTATGCTGATCTTGAATAGTTCTTTTGTACAAATTGGGTTTGCACTAGGGTCAGGCCTAGGAGGTGTAGTAGTTAATTTAGCTGATATCCATTCGATTATTTGGGTCTCATTATTATCAGTATGTGTAGCTACAATTATAGGATTATTCTCCTTTAAGCAACCATCTAAAGTATCGAAAGAGAAGCAGCAGCAAGCACCTTTACGGTCGTGATTATATCTTACGTAAACGTTGGAAAGTAAAAATGAACGCTGTTTGATTTAAACCCCTTAAGTTGGACAATAAAAAGTCTAACTTAGGGGGTTTTTTAGTGGTGCTAGACCTGTTATGATAGTAGCTGTTTTAATCATAGCTTCGCATTTTCGTTTATATTTTGTTCTAATTTCTGTTTGGCTTGATAAATATTCATAAAACACCTATTTCTGTTTAAACTTTGCAAGGATTTTAGCTTCGGTTGGATTTTTTGGTCGAATACGTCCTCGATTCAAATTTTGCCGTTTTATTTGAGTGGTTATCCGATTAACAGTTTTTTTATATTGATTGGAATTCCGAAGAACTCTTGATTCAAGGTCTTTTAATGTTAGAGTGTTCATATTTACATCACTCTAACCTTTTTTATACCCTTTCATTAAAGAAAAAACTACTCATATTCAACTATAGTTAACCATTGACCATCTGGACCAATGGTTACATGAGGAACCTTATTTAATTCGAACATTTTATAAATGTCCAAATTCTTCTTGGTTAATTTACTTAATTGTTCTGATAAATCAGTCTCGGAAAAAATCAGATAATCCATTGTAGTGGATCGTAAATAAAATTCGAAAATATATCGTTTTTGACTGTCTTTTACATAACCCAGATAACCCATTTCCCTTGGAAAAACTCGTGGTAACGGAAATTTATTAACTTCAATAAAGTCAATCGAAAGTTCATTTAATAGTTCTTGTTCATATTCAGGAATAATCGCATAGATATAACAATCTTGCTCGTATAAGTTGTTGATTATCCTAATAAACTCCTGTTCATCAATTTTTTCATCGAGTAATATTTCCTTTTTTTCGGAATGCTTCTCATATCCAAATCACCCTTTTTTATAATTATACAATTAGACTCGAAATGTTTCCTTTAACTAAGAACCAGTTAACGCAATAATAAAACAATAAAATAGTAAATGTTTCATCTGTAATTAATATAACGTTATTGCACTATACTGCCCGTTAATTTAAGTGAAGCCCTACACAAATCATACTTTTATAATTACTCTTTAATTTTATTCCAGAAGAAAACACTATCCCAGGGAAAAGTCTAAACTCCCTATAAGATAGTGTTCATTGTCTTTCCTATATCACTCATCCACCGTAACTGTTAGGGTTTGCCTAATCACTTTCGAATCATTTTCAGTATCAACATAATCGCCTGCCAAATTCTGTCCACTTTCTCCATATGCTTCTGTGACAAGCGAACCATTATTACTATGGGATGGATCCATGGTAATAATAATTTCGTATTCAGTTAGATTTTTAATTCGACTGTCTTTTTCTGGATCCTCAATATATAGGACTGCGGAGCCATCCGGATTTATATAGCTATAGCCCTGTATTCCCGATGTAATGTAATTGGGAATGTGGGCCCTTGCTTGGATAAACGTTCCATCTATAATATTACTATTTAGTTTTACTACCACATAATCTTCTTGCTTCTCTATTTCTGGCTCCATCCATACTGCTGCTTCCCCATAATTATCCGGTATATCCCAGCTCGGTTCCGTAATTGCAAATGTCTGTTCACCTTCATCTAGTGTGACTGTTTTCTGGAAAGATGCTTTTTGATAGGTTTCGCCTGAATCCGTATAATTTCGTACAAAGCTTCCACTAAGCTCGTTTAAATAATGATTTTTTATTTCCTCACTCTGATTTGCAGGCTCAAATTTCACCTCAATATGTACTACTCCTTCCACTTTTTCTGGAAGACTCGATTCCAATTCAAATTCCCCGTTTTCTTTAACCAGTGTTTGATCACTTGTTCCAATTAATACTCCATCCTCTGAGTTAATGATAAGGATAAGTCTTGATTCAGGTAATAGATTTGTCGTTCCTTTGACGGAAACACCCTTATTTGCAACATGGATATCCCCTTCAAGCGCTACTTCCAAATCACCCTGGTCTTTTGGAGCTTGATTCACTTCAAAGGAAACTTCCTCCGCACTAGCTGTTGAATCTTCTTCAGTTTTTGATCCTGACTCTTCTTGTGTACTCGCATTGTTTTGATTTTCCGTTTCCCCTTGTTTTTCATCTTCACTGTTACCACATGCAGCTAAAAATAGAATCATTAGTGCTAAAAACATCATTAATAATCGGTTGCGCCTGACCACTAAACTGCCCCCTTAAATTTAGTGACATCCTCTCGGCATTAAAATACCGAGCTTCCAAAGTGGAAACCTCTTAAAAGGAGGCGGAAGCGGTTCACTAGGGTGGGAGCTTGTCTCACGACTGTTCCGTGTTACCCCGCCAAGCTTGTGCTACGTGCAATATTATTTGCAGCATTCAAATCAGCATGACACGTATAATTACATTTTACGCAGTGGAATTTAATACCATTGCGATTTTTCCTTTCTGCATGACCGCAACATCCGCAAAATTGGCTTGTTTGATAAGGGTTAATATCCACAACTGGAATATTGTATTTCGCAGCCTTTTCTTTGATGAACTGTTTTAATTGATAGAAAGACCACGAATGAATGGTTTTATCTGCTCTTTTTATGCTACGGCATGTTTTTCGAATGTCATCTAATGCTTCTGTTTTTATAATTGGGTTATCAAATTGCAGGGCGAAATCCACTATACCTTTGGCTAATTTTCGGTTATAATCTTTCATCCATTGTCTTTCCTTTCTACCTATACGTTTTATGACGCGCAGCGCCTTTGCTTTACCTAACGAACGTCGTATGGAACGAAAATGACGTCGCATATAACCGACTTCTTTACCAGAGAAAAATTGTCTTTTACCACTAAGGGGTTCAGAAACGACCGCAATATGTCGCAACCCTAAGTCCACACCAATAGATGTAGACCTTTGTCGTTTCATGTTTTCAAAGATGCGTTTATGTTTCTTTTCAAAGTCTAGTTCTGAACTTATTTGTATTGGAATCGCCACATACCAATATTTCCCTTTACGTAACAATTCCATGGTTCCACGAAACCCTTTCATTTTTTGCGTTAAAAACGGAAAAAACGTTTGTACATCTTTTGTTTCTACTACTGGTAGTACCTTTTTCCCCATATTAGAGGTAAATGCAATATACCATCTTCCTTTTTTCTCTATGGAATTCCAGTTTTGATTATTTATTTTCACACCAAGTGATTTTTTGAAAACTGGAATAGTAGTTGCTCGCCCCTTTTTATAATCAGAAATTGCCTTTTTCGCTCGACGAATAGCCTCATTTCTTATAGCGGATTTAAGGTTGAATGGTACGTTTTTTGAAGAAATTTTTTCTCCATTTTGTAGGCGTTCTACACAATGATTTACGCAATCAGAAAACTCCGTTTGCTCATATATAAATTGTTTATGCTTTTTCTTTGTTGGCTTTTTGAGTTTAACTAAGATAGTTTTCGTAGCCATTTTTTCACCTCCATATGGAATATTTTACCAAACATACGTTCGATTATCAACCTAAAAAGGCTTGCATAATAAAGTTGTTCAAAAAATAAACTTGGCATTCATCCCCTCATTAAAATAAGGGGCGTTCTGCCAAGCTCGTAAAAAAATAGAGTAGAAAATTCTACTCTTAACATTCCATTCATCATTTAGGCCTACTTAGCACAATGCAAGTGGCTCACTAACTCTTGGTTCTGGATAAACGGAATCTATTTTTGCAAGATCCTCTTCCGTAAGCTGAATATCTGCAGCTTTTACGTTATTGATAACATGTTCCGTATTACTAGATTGTGGAATGGCGATGGTCTGCCCATTACGAATACACCATGCTAATAGGAGTTGAAAAACATCTGCGTTATACTTTTTCGCAATATCTAGTAACACTTTTTGTTTCGTTAGATCGGCACCTAAACGATCTCCTCTTGCTACAGGGGCATATGCCATTAACGGTATATTATTTTCCTTCATCATAGGAACTAAATCAAAATCAATTCCACGATCTCCTAAATTATAACGGACTTGATTCGTGGCACAGTGAGGACCATTGGGTTGTTTTAGTAATTTCTTCATATCATTCACATCAAAATTTGAAACTCCCCAAGCTTTGATTTTCCCCTGCATTTTAGCTTTTTCCATTGCTTCTATTGTTTCTTCGATTGGAATACTGCTTTTCCAATGAAGGAGATAAAGATCTAAATAAACTTTTAGGAGAACATGAAGTTTCCATTAGAACCTTACGTAGAAACCAGTTTAACTAACAAAAAAACACTAGTGTTGCATAAAGTTTTCAGGAAAAAGTCAAGCGAAACCTTTTGTGTCAATATTATTAATAATAGGAATTTTCACTATAAAAATCCATAAAAAAACCTTATAATTAGGGTATAGTAGTCCTGTCCAAATCCCTAACTATAAGGAGCTCACATGGACAATCATACCATAAAAACTGTATTCAAGGAATACATTCATCCATTAGATTCGAAAGTAATACAAAAAATGCTTGATCACGCTCAAATTGATAAATATGTCAAAAAGCTTGATGTACTTACATTTATGAATACATTTATTTATGCGCAGTTGAAGCAACTAGATAACCTTCAGCGGATAAGTGACACGATAAAACGCAAGAAAACTGTCCAAAGATTAGTTGGCATAGAAAGCATTAGTAAATCACAGCTTTCCCGAAAAAATGGGGATATACCATCCGAGATTTTCCAGGTTATCCTACATCATTTAATTCAAAAACTTCACCATATACTTGGACCAAAAACGGCAGGCAAAGCACTTGGAAAGCTTCATCTGATTGATTCATCAACGATTTCGATGTGCCTTAGTCAATATGAATGGGCAGATTTTCGAGATACAAAATCGGGTGTGAAAATGCATACTTCCATTACTTTTTGCGAGGGCATTTCTTACCCAAATGAAGTCATTCTCACACCTGCAAGACCTGCAGATGAAACACAGCTAGATTCATTAATCGTATTAGATAAAAACGTTCTTCATGTATTTGACCGAGGCTATTTCAATTTTAAAAAGTTTGATACCTACTGTGCAGAAGGTATTCGATTTGTCACACGAATTAAAACGAACACGGTCGTACATGTCATCGAGGAATTACCGATTGATTCCTCTTCACCGATCACCCGTCATGCGGTAGTAAAGATCGGAAAGATGAAGAACCCGCTGCAACTCGTTGAAACTGTAGACAGTAAAGGAAATCAGATTCGAATTGTGTGTAATGATGCTAAAGTCAGTGCACAGGAAATGAGTGATCTCTACCGCAACCGCTGGCAGATAGAATTATTTTTCAAATGGGTCAAGCAGCATATGGTTATTAAAAAACTATATGGAAAAAGCGAAAATGCGGTATATAATCAAATCTATTTGGCAATGATTTCTTTCTGTTTAACCCTTTTAATGAAAAACAAAATTGGCTATAAAGGGACCTTGCTGGAAATGTTGCGTTGGATACGGGATTTCTGTTCTCACTCCATCACAACCCTTATCTCTAAAGTATTCAAGGAACCTGAGCGATCATCCCGTGGCCGACGAAGGCTTGATCACGAAAAGGTCTTTCAAGTAACTGTTGCACAATACGAATTAGGAGATGTTTTGCTCTTAGACGATTTAACCTATGACCCGATTATTTAAAAATATTATATAATATTCAAAAAATGGATGAAGGACTACCTTTAGATCCCTGTTATCTTTTTTTCATAAATTAAATATAATATATATCAGAAAATTTCAACATTCAAATCAAAGACACAAATTAAATGGTTGACTTCTATAATTATTTTTTATGCAACGCTAGTGACAAAAAAACGAATGTTGCTTTTTCTTAACCGATAGAGATACCAACAGGAGTCATCTAAAAAATAAAAGGCTGTAAACCTTATCAATAGGGTTTATAGCCTTTATTCATATTAATACTTACATTTCTTCATCAAAAATGAAACCTCCGCACAATTTCATTCTTCATCGTTTTTTCCGAAAATAAGATCATCCCAATTAGCGTTAGCAGAGCATATAAGGCAGTTGCAGCACTTGGCCATAACACCGTTGACCAGGAGCTTAGAAAAAGAATGACAGGAAGAAAGCCTAAAATAACCATTGTTGTCATATACCCGATGTACTCTCGCCATTTCATTGGTTTTCTTAGTACAATAATGGTTACAAATAATGTAGCAAGCGAAACGAGAAAAGGAATAACGTAATGGATCGACCATTTTGAACTTCCAGATGCCGCATCCAAGATAAAAAGCATAATAGAAAGTGCGATAACTTGAAAAATGACTTTAGAACCAGTGTGGGCTTTAGAGAGTATGGTATGATTAATCAATAATAACCCATATAGTACGGGACCTAGCACATACAAGAACCATAATTGATTCGGTTTAGTTAATAAATTGATTAATAGGCTTGTACTAATAGCGAAAATAGCAATAAACAAGACGAGCCGCTGAACAAAGCGACGCCGTTGAACTTTGGTTTCATAGGCAGGATAATACGCGTTATGTTCCAATCCCTCAGAAAGTTTGTGTTTACATAACGGACAATATGGTTGTTGTGTATAGATATCGCAATTTGAGCAATAATGTTGCATTGATTTCACCTGCTGTCATTGGAGTATACTTCTATCTCCAAATTAAATGTCTTGGAAAGCTCTCTAAAGAATGTACGGATAATATCCACTTCTTGTATCATTCTTGCAAATGTGATGACAAGTTCATCCCCCACCGCGATCATCCCTGCGTTAATCGGGCTTTTCTTTGTCGGGTAGAGAACCATTTCCATATGAGATATATGTGATTCCATGGAGTCTGGAAGTCGTACTTTCCCCATATTGGTCAAGGTCATCGCTTTAGTGCGCTCACTAAAACTCCTGTAACCATAACGAATGGCATGGTATTTAATTGGGAGCGGAACAAATCTCGCGGTCAGTTTGGTTTGCCATTTTACCCGATCGTTAATACTTTTCTGCAAGCTTTCCTTTTGTACCTTCTCACGTAATTGCTTCGATGTTTCTTCAATAATTTCTTCCAATGTCATCTTCTCCGTCACAGACATCCCTATATTGACAACACCAAAGAAATTGCGCAAGGTATTGGATGGGAAAAAACTCCGTAAGTTAACTGGGACGGCAATCTTTATCTCCTCTTTATATGCCCGATACCGTAATCTTTCTTTATAAATAGCTGCAATTAAAATGGCCGTGACAAAACCGGTGATGGTTGTTCCGTATTTTTTTGCAAGCTGGTGCACTTTGCTAGCGCTCATTTTTCCATGGACAGTAATAGTTTGATCGATGGAAGTGCCGCGAATCTGATAAGAAGACGTTTCTTTGAATTTCTCCGCTTTTTCATCTGTACCATAGTTTTGATAGCTATCGTCTCTTTCATAATAACTTGGCGGATTATGAATATCGATTAGTGTACTTTCATAAGCCACGTCTTCTCCGAGATAAGATAGATAATAATAAATAAGCGCTTTAATAAATTCCAAAGCACCTGTCCCATCTGTTACAGAATGGAAAAATTCCACAGCAATACGCTTTTTATAATAGGTAACACGTAATAAGAACCCATTTGTTTCTAACGGATCAATTGGTGCACATGGATATTGGCTTTCAAGCTGAACATAAAGCTTTTCATTATTTTCCACAAGAAAATCCCAGAAAACACCTTTACGAAGCTTTACGGCAAACAAAGGGAGGCGTTTGAGAACATCATCCAGCGCAAGTTGAAGTTTAGCTGGGTGTACTGTTTTCTTCATAATGGCAGCAACCCGGAAGACCGAAGAATTGGTTTGCTCCGATACAGCATGAAACAATTTCCCTGCATTATCAAGTTTGTACCATTCATCCATTGTTGAACACCTCAATACCTACTGTTTTTCTTGTACCCTATTTTACATCATATTTGCTCTCGATTCATAGTGAAGTCGTCCATTTTACATTAACCAATAGTACGACAATATTTTAAACGTACAAGAAATGTTATCCATTTACATTTGATTTATGATATTCACGATTTTCTTAGTCGCTTTTTTTGCCTCTGGAATTGGGTAAAGCACAAAGATATGATTCATTTTCGGATATTCAAAATAATTCACTCTAACTCCTTGTGAAATTGCAATATCTCTAAACTTCCTAGAATCGGGTAAAAAAACTTCATGCGTCCCAACGAATAAAGTAATTTCCCCCAATCCATTTAGCTTTCCGTTTATTGGACTGAGTAAATAATTATTTGGGTCAGTGTTCCCTGCATACGCCTTCCCCATTTGAATCAAACCATAGATTCCTAACATTGGGTCTTTATGCTCCAATCGATAAGCATCTGGATTTTTCATCGTAATATCAAGCCAAGGTGAAAATAAAATGATTTTTTTAGGTTGTGGTAGCCCTTTATCCAAAAGCAATTGTGCTAAGGCCAACGCAAATCCTCCGCCAGCAGAGTCACCCATCAAGATAACATTTTCCTTATCCGAGGTTTCTAAAATCGATTCGTATACTGGAAGAACTTTATCAAAAGACTCTTTATACTGATGGTTGGGTGCTTTCGGATAAATGGGAACGTATATCGTAACGTCGGTTCCCTTTGCTAACTTCCAAAGAAAATTCCAATGATATAGCGATGGTTGTTTAATATACCCTCCGCCATGCAAATAGAGGATGGATTTTCCCGAAGTCTTTTTTTCTTCATTAAAGATGTAACACTCCATTCCATCAAAATGCTGTTTTACCATGCCGAACTTTCTCTGAATATATTTTGGTAATACATAGGGTTTCTCATTTTCAATTTGTTTTTCTTTAAGAAATTTAGCGTATGATTTTTCATTGGTAAAGCTATCTTTATTACTGAATCGTTTGAGTAAACGTTCTGCAATCCAGCTTCGAATACTTCTCATTAGTTTCCTCCTGTTTAGGGTAGTACCATTTTTATAAAGTATTCTTAGGCGAAAATAAATATCCGTCTGTTGGTTGCTTTATACTCTATACTAGCAGGAATTGTTTAGTTTTGTACAAAAAGGCACACGGACACATCAAAAAAGGGATATTGCTTTTGGGCAATATCCCTTTTTGGTGTCTTCTTTGGTGGTATAAATTCCCCATCAACTTTTCATTATTTTCCCCATGTATATCCTCTAAATGTTCCAAATGATCCAATCCCCAACTTCACATGGATACTAATAATGGTTTCAATCCAGTTTGCAAAAAAACTCCTCATAAGGGTTTTCACCATCACATGGAGCCAACAAATCATCCAATGTTGGCTTTCCCTTTGGTTTTAACTCAAATCCATTTTTCGTATCACGAATTTCCAACTCTGTACCTTTTACAATTCCGTATTTATCCGCCAATCTAAAAGGTATACGAATACTAATGCTGTTGCCCCATTGTTGTGCAGTAACGGTTATATACCCCACTGTCTGTTTGTTTGTCCGCATCATAGCACCTCCAAATAAAATGTAGACTTAAGTTTATAATTTTCAAATGAATCGATACATATCTTTTGATTGGAAAAGAAGAACACTCTGTAATAATTTTAAGATTTGCTGCTTAATCCAGTCCGCAAACCAATGCGAATGTATTATTGTACAATTTTTTAAACAAACTCAATTATCAAAAGGAAATCAAAGTGATATAATAGAATAAAATATTCATGGAGGTGAACATACAACATGAATACAGCTAAAGAACGTTTACTGAAAATTATTGATGAAGCACCTGAAAATGAAGTTAGAAAAATATTAGACTTTGCAGAGCAAATAAAAAATAAGAATGAAATAAGCTTATTTAAGGATTTATCAAAAGCCAGCGAGAGTAGTTTGGACTTCTGGGATAACGATATAGATGATGAGGTTTGGAATAATGTATAAGCAAGGTGACATTGTATTAATACCGGTTCCATTTACTGATTTAACGAGTAGAAAACAACGTCCAGTCTTAATTATTTCAAACGATAGCTACAATAATTTTACAGAAGATATTATTGTAGTTGCTATTACTTCAAAGTTAAAAGACCTTGATTATTCAGTAATAATAGATTCAGCGGACTTAACAGAAGGAATTCTTAAAATAACCTCAAGCATCAGGGCAGATAAAGTGTACACACTCGCAAAGAATATAGTTGTAAAAAAGTTTGGTCAAGTTAAACCTGAAATTTTAGAGGATGTTCGTACAAAAATTAATGTTCTTATAAATAATCTTGAGTAAGGTTTCCATAAGGACCTGGGAACAAGCTGGCTTTTCATTGAAGGAAGTCATTTTTTCCCAAATTCCCTTCTGCTCTTTTTAGCCCTTCTTTATTATAATTCTCTCTCGTAAATGTGACCACACCGACAAATTTTTCATATGGCGGAGGATTTTGAAAAGGACTTTCTTTAATAACTTCAATTAGCTTATCAAATTTTTCATGAAGATTTGCCCCTTTCAGTTTGGGTAAATCTTTTTTTCATCCTTTTTTATCTTTATAGCGTATCCCAATCAATCTCACCCAAGTCCTCTGTCTCTTCATATTCAAAGTGTTTCATTCGATCAAGAACCCCAGTGCTTTGCAAATAAAGTGTTTCCTGTATAGCGTCCCAATCTCTTTTACTGACAAGAACAGCACCATCATCATTTTTTGTGCTAGTTATTTCAATCGGTGTATTATCATCATTCACTTGCTTAATCAATTGGTAAAGGTTTTTTCTTGCATTTGTTGGGTTGTACCTTAATACGACAATTCCCCTTTTCTTTTATAATTGATTACACTTCATATTATAGCGTAATGATTGATTTTTTTATAATATCGCCAGTAATGCCATCATATTCATGGTTTATCATCGTTTGTTCCAACTTTTATGCTCCAAAAATACAAAATACATATTATTACAGATGGCGCACCATTCTCTTTTTCAATCACCCTATTACTTTTGGCTAATAACGCATATTGAAACAAGCACCATTCATAACATATAATAATGTCAATTTTTCACAAGGAGGAAATAATGACCGATAACAAACAAAATCCTCAGCAAGAAAAGCGTATTCCTGTTCATCAACATAAACAATCGGATAATCCTGAACCATCCCATTCACAAACGGTTGGTAAGAACGGTCCCACACTGGAGCAAGATAATATTTTGCATGAAACACTTGAAACATTTATTCACGAGAAAATTGTGGAACGACCTGTACATGTGAAAGGATATGGTGCTTTCGGCCATTTCGAAACGTTGAATAGCATGAGTGAATACACAAAACTTCCCTTTCTTCAGCAGGCTGGGCAAACAGTTCCTGTCGCGGTTCGCTTTTCGCTTGGGACGGGCAATAAAGGCACTCCTGATACTTCGCGAAACTTACGTGGATTTTCAACGAAGTTCTATACAGATGCCGGAATTTTCGACCTTATTTGCAACCATATCCCGGTCTTTTTGTTGCGCGATCCTATGCGTTTTCCAGAGAGTATCAAAGCACTATCACCATCACCACGAAACAACTTAATGGACCCAGAACGGCTTTGGAGATTTGTCGCCAACACTCCAGAAACCACTCATTTTATCGTTCGCCTCTTTTCTGACCACGGCACAATCAAAAGCTTTCGGCGAATCCCCGGCCACAGCGTCAGTACGTACGTGTGGCGAAATTCGGAAGGAAAACGCCATTACATTAAATATCTTTGGTTTCCATTTGATGGTGTGGAATATATTACAAGCAAGGAGGCAGAAAGGCTGGCGGCGATCAACCCCGATTACGCCGGCGAAGATCTTTTCCAAACAATCGCGAATGGGAGAACGGTAGAATACGGGCTGTACGTACAAATGATGGATCCAAGGGATGAAGAACAGCTTCCATTCGATCCCCTTGATGACACAAAAGTGTGGGATGCAAAGATGTACCCTTTCCATCCTGTTGGGAAGATGGTGCTCAATCGCAATCCCGAAAACTATATGGAACAAGTGGAGAAGATTGCATTCTCACCTTCAAACTTATTAGATGGAGCGGAATTGTCCGATGATAAGATTATACAAGGACGGGCGAATGTATATTGGGATTCTCAACGTTATCGTATCGGTCCACAATTTCGCAAGGTTCCAGTGAATGCGCAAAAGCATTGGCGACCAGGCGATTTGCAGACAAGTGGAGAAGGCAGATATGTAGAAGGGAAACTCGTGCGTTCGGATATTGCAAAACAAGATGATTTTTCACAAGCAGGAGATTTCTATCGGTCATTATCGCAAACAGGGAAATCTAACCTTGTCTCGAATCTTGTCACCGCAATGACGGGAATAAGACGGGAACTACAGGTCAAGGTGATCGAGTATCTTACTTTTGCTTCCCGTGACCTCGGCGAACGTGTATTGGATGGATTGCGAGAGTAAATGAATTGCTAAAGCCCATAATCATCAAGATTATGGGCTCTTCCTAAGTTACGGTTTCTAAAGTTTAAGTCTTATAAAATTAAACTATTAAATTTATATATCAGCAATCTCCATTTGGATATCAGTATTCGTGCACTATATTTTAGGTGAAATAAATATCCACAAGCTACATCTATTTGATTGCTCTATTCATATAGTAGCAGGAATCGTTTAACTTTGTATAAAGAAGCTTCCATCAGGTTATCAAAGGGGTTGTATGTCAGAGCACCATACCTGCCCAATCTCGATGAAGTTGACTTTGTAAAAAAGCAAGATTTTTTTATGGGATATTTAGGTGGAAAAAGACCTTTAATAGGATCGGAAGTGGCTATCCTTCATGGTAACATCCAAATAAAAGCTTTTGGAACAGCTATTTTGATTGGATTTAGCCAAGTTGCCCAATCAAAGGATGTCACATCATTCCTTCTAAGATGTATAGAAGTTGGCAAAAAGTATATTGCATTATTTAGCGAAAAATTAAAGGAAAGTGATTTGCCTGTACCTTTGACATGGGATGCGGATATAACAAAAAGTACAGCATATACATTTTCTGATCAATTAATGATGTATTATGCAACTGATTTTTTTGCTTTTAGTATTGGGGTCCCATCAGGAAAATGTGGATTTACAACGATAAGGAAATTTCAATATTAAAAAAAACAACTTTTCCGCAAAATTTTAATGCATAATTCCAATTTTGGATACTTTTTTTAAAAAAGAGGTATCGGAAAATAGTGTGAAAAAAAGTTCAATCCCTAAACTAAAAAAACAAATAAAAGAGGATAGCACATAACTAGCATGTGTATCCTTTTTGTCCCCAATCGCGCCCTTTTGCAGAACTATGAGGGTTACTCAGAAAACAAGTCACATCCATGAATTATTTCATCAGTGGAAGCCAAAGTTGCTTCATAAATTGTCTTATTATACTTTTTCATATAGGACTGAACAACCTTATATCCTACTGCATAACCGGCACAAAAAGGAAGCCCAACAGGTTGATACCCTTCTTGTGCCGCAATTTCATCGCCAAACATATAACTGCTCACTTCGGCAAACCCTTTTACGTCAAGAGCTTCCCTAATAACATCGGTTGAATACTCTAATTCTTCTTTTTCCATGCTAGTAACCCAAGGTCCTAATTGTTCTGTTCCGTATAATTCTTTTGCAAATGACTCGGCTAAACCTTCTATAACAAGATAATCTCCTACTGTTACGTTACCATGATCCCAATCAAAATAAGAAAAGCGAATATTGTGATGAAATTCATGAGCAATAACTGCGGGAAGTTTCGGTAAGTTATATTCATTTGGATAGATATTCACAGTAATAAACCCGGGAACACCTCCGAACCCCGTATATCCTTTCTGTAGCTTTAGTTTATCAGGATTTGCAACATACAATCCAAACTTTATTTCATCAGCGTTTACTTTCAAACCCGACTTATTAGCGTTTTCTATACAGTTTTTAATGGTATTATCCGCTACTGTATAAGCGTTATTTTCTTTTAGGATTGATAACCCCTGTTGGATTTGTTTACCGTTGGAAATATCTGCATAACCAAGCATTTTTGTAGCCATTATAACATCATAGCCATTTTCTTGTTTTGCTTTTATAGGAACATTGATTAAATTCCACATTTCCTTAAATGGCTCCATCATTGTATAACGAAAGTAATTTTTTCTTTCTTCCAAATCCGTAATCGCAAGTAATTCTTCGTATTGTTCCACTGTATCGATTACCTTATAAGTCATACCCATTTTAATCACCTTTTTAGCAAATATTTAACATTATAATCTTGAAACAACTTTATATTAGGTCTAAATGAAATAATATATTTTCTATCTCAGCAATTATTTGTGTTAAGTCATTTTTAATTAATCCTAATGAAGGTTGTCGGTCTTTTAAATCTTTAAGTTTATAACCTGTAATCTTCGCGGCAAGTATTTGTGTAATTTTTTCTAAGTCTAATTTGGATAAAACTAACTGGCCGTTGGCATTCTTCCTTGGTTTTAATAAATCCAAATTAGAATAGTAGGTATAGAGCGTTCAGTAAGTCCAGTTCTTTTGCAAACGTCCACCGTTGTAAACAGTGTAATTCACCTCCATATTTCAAGACTAAGGTATTACGCTACGTTAGAGTCAAGTAAAATTATAAGCATCGATGCAACTACAAATAAAAACCGAAGTCAATTAGATAATTAATTAATCATGTCTAACTCTTACCTAATTTAGTTCAAAAATTTCCCTGCCAAAATTCAAATAAAAAACAAAATTCCCTGCCAAATTTTTTTCTTGGTAGGGAACTATATCATTGCAACTAACATACTCTATTCACATTAAGGTTTAGCTCCTGCAAAATACTCTCTCTCCAAAATAGAAAAATAGTATTGATCAACCCATTTATTTTGCCAAAAAAGCTCTTCCTTAAAAATGGCCTCTTTTCTCATACCGATATTTTCCATCAAAACCGCAGAGCGTGTATTATTTGCATTGCACATTCCAAATACTTTATGGGCGCATAGTTTTTCAAAAGCAAATTTCAATAACACTTTCGCCGCTTCGCTCCCGTAACCTTTACCTCCATTTTCAGGAAGTATTGCAAAGCCAATTTCCCAGCTTTTTCTATGTTCACTATCGTTCCATAATTGCGCTAGACCAATAGGTTTTTTATTTTTATCTGTTGCAATCGTAACGATAAAATCATAACTTATCCGATTTTCCTTTTCTTCAATTTTTTGAATATATTCTTCACGTACAACGTCTTTATCCGATTCTACATACTCCTCAAAGTACCATAAATTTTCATCAGTCTCTATCCTACAAATAAAATCTAAATCATTGGCTGATGCCATTGTTAGCAATAATTTTTCACCAGAAAGCTTCATAATATTCACCCTTTGTTAAACTTGTAATCCTTTTTTGTAAAATATTTTAAATTACCTTTTTAGAACGCTTTATCCCAGAAATTTTGTTATCCAACTACCTTTAAGAAGTAACATCAATCCATAGAGTATTTTTTGGACAAAAAACCTTTTGAATTGGGCTTTTAATCTCTTATTTTAACATACATTAAAATTAATTCTAATTCCTCACGATAATCCAGATACAAAAAAATAATCCCTACCCAAAATAAGATGGTAGAATTTTTGATAGGGAACCATATCATTATCCATTTTTTTGTACGTTTAAGGCTAAGATAAACACTGGCAAATAAGGCGTTCTCTCTTCAAATCAAGTTAGCTAGTTTATTCCCTACCAAAATTCAACGATAAAAAAAATTCCCTACCAAAATTTTTTCTTGGTAGGGTTTTTGGTAGGGAACTATATCATTTTTTATACATTTTCTTCATTTTTGAGTAGGATAAATGCTGTTAAATCAGCGTTCTCTCTTCAAATCAAGTTAGCCTCTTATTCCCACTCAATCGTAGCAAGTCATTAAGAATCATTGCTATTACAGCTTTCATTTAGGTTATTTTCACTTTTGGCAGGGTTTTGGTAGGGAATCAAATCCCCTTTAACATTTTGATTACCATTAAAATTAATCATAGTTTTTTTGGCAGGGACAAATTTAACATTCCCTGTCATTTGTTTAGCAATCGGTTCATCGTTCCTACTCCACAAATGTGCATAATGTTTCAATGTTATTTCAGGTGAACTATGTCCTAACCTTTTTGAAACAACAAGAATATCGGCATTAAACTCATTAATTAAGTAACTAACGTGAGAATGTCTTAAACCCTTGGCTTGTATCTTTGGAACCTTTGCAACTTTAGCATATCTTGCTATAATTCTTGGAATCGTTGACCTGTAAACGGGTAAACCTGTATAACTTAATATAAAATCTTCTATTCCATGATCAGATTGAACCCGTTTCCATTTTTTTAATATACTCAAACTATCATCATCTAAAGTTATTGTTCGCATTCCATCTTCTGTTTTAGTATATGGCTTTCTCTTATAGTCTTTTTGTGATTTCATTTGTAAAGTATGATGAACTCGTAACTTCTTTTTTTTGAAATCAACATCATTCCAATAGAGAGCTAGCCCTTCACTTACACGAACTCCTGTCATATAATATAGCCAAATAGCGACAAAACACATATGCTCATAAAAATTATGCGTATAAATTACCGAAATAACTTTTTCGAATTCCTCTTTTGTCCAATAAGCAACAAGACTTGGTAAGGTAATACTGCCACTCGTCGTTATTAGGATGCCAATGAAGTTCTCTCATTCCACCCGGCTCAATCTCAACGAGTGCTGCTGCGATTGTTTTTGAAATAGGGAAGTTAGAAGAGTCCACAATTCGTACGCTTCCACCAGGCGTTTTGATTGGTATTTGTTTCAACAGCTCGTGCTTGAATGTTAAAGGAACTTCTCCATAAGGTGACTGGACTTCTTGACTTTCCAGAGAACCGGGTACCTTTCCCTGGTAGATATAAACCTGATCTGATGGAATGGAATTAAAGGCACTCTCTGGTACACCGAAATTGGCTGACAGGACATATTTTGGCGTATGTGCAAACCAATCAGAGATGGATAAGGTGTTAAGATCGGAAAAGTTTCCGTTATCGAAAACAAGTAGAAATTCGCAATGTTCCAACCCTTGAATCGAATGTGGTATTCCAGGGGGGAAGTACCAAAGATCGCCTGGGCCGACGTCGGCAATGAAATTTCGTCCTTCTTGGTCAACCGAGGTTATGCGTGCCCGTCCTAGCAGCATATAAGCCCATTCTGCTTCTTGATGCCAATGGAGTTCACGTACTCCGCCGGCCGTTAAGCTCATATTTACTCCCGCGATAGTGGTCGCTATCGGAAGTTCCCTGGCGGTGACCTCCCGGGACCATCCCCCGTTATTTAATGTCATAGAGGTGTCCGAGAATGAGAATTTCAAGTTAGGAAGCAAGCCTGCATCTGTAATAGGTGGGACGAGCATATTCGGATTTTGAAGATCCCGCATTATATTACGCGGGCCGGAGTCAATCGCTCCAGCTCCATCACTTCGGATAGGTTGCGGCACCTTTCCCTCCACTTGATTAATAGTGCGCTTCTCCATAAAAAACCACCTCTTTTATGAGATTATACAGGAATAGAAAAATCCTTGTTCGTGGTGTATGACTTGGGCTATGTTACTGTGCCTATCGATATAAGAACCTACTTCTTACGTCTTTTTGGCTGTTGATATATGCTAAAACAATTCACTTAAACAATTAAAACAAACATTTGTATTATTCAATTTTAATGGTGATTATGCTCATCCATTTGATTTTCAACAGGATGATCATTATTCTGCTTTCTAACAGAGTTACCATCATAAAAAGTTGTGATCAATACACTAACTGTTAAAATAACCATTATGAAAATTGACATGTATTTATTAATAAAAGTGGGAGCTTTATCACTACTTTCCCTTAAAATATTACTAATTAGAAGAAAGATCAAAGACACAACAATGATATATAGGACATCCATAAATGCTAACATTATTTTAAAGTTCCCTGAAGGTAACATTTCTCCCAGCATTGCCCCCATCATGCTACCCATTAGTGCAGCTGCCATTCCTTCAATTGTTACAAGCAAGCCCAACCGTTTACCTAAAAAAAACCCTACAATCAAACTTAAAATCATTGCAAGAATCGTTGAAGAAGTTAAATCATTTTTATAAACAATTCCTGCGATTAATCCAATAACCAGACTTGACATCATTCCTAATGACATTACAATTGTCATGCCTGTCATGTCAGTTAATTTATCTGAATTGGAAGGTATTTTGTAAATTAAACAAGTAGTATAACCTAATACTATTAATATACTTAAAATTAATAACATCCACTAACCCCCTTATTGACAGAGCACAGTCTTTTATCGAATAACCATAAACGGTCGCATCATTTCATAATCCTCATGTTCCAATATATGACAGTGCCATACATACAACCCTGTAAAAGGACCAAATTTCATGATAATTCGGGTTACCTGTTTTGGGTTAGCTCTTACTGTATCCTTTCCTCCTCGTTCTTGAGGTTCGGGAGGCGTCGCCGGGCTCGTATAATGGATAATTCCCTCCTTATTGTACTTATCTACATCAAAATCTCTCCGATCTAATATTTGAAAATCAATTAAGTGAATGTGAATAGGATGTGAATCGTCCGTTAAGTTAATAAGACACCATATTTCGGTTGATCCCAATTTTGGATTTTCTGTTATGGGGGCATCCCACTGTTTATTATCCAATAGCATGAATTCACGACCGTATTTATCCATATTGTCATTTAAAGTTAGGTATCTTACCCTTGAAGCCGACTGTTCATTTAGTTGGGGTAAGGACATCATATTAGCCGGGATAACACTCGTATCCACACTAGACAAGGGAAGAGTTACACTAAACTGCATCACTGTACCTGTATTTTCATCTACTGGATCTCCGGTTGGAAAGGGAGCGGGCGCATCGTTTGTCATAATAATAGATTTACCCTCAAGATTGGTAAAATCAATAATTACATCTGCTCGTTCTGCTGGAGATAACATGATTTCTTTTACACCTATCGGGTACTGCATTAATCCTCCATCCGTCGCAATTTGATACATAAGTTGACCTGAATCAAGCTTCATCCTAAAGAAACGCGTGTTGGATGCGTTTAGCAGCCTAAATCGATATTTGCGTGGTTCCACTTTTAAATAGGGGTGTACTTTGCCATTCACCAAAATGGTATCCCCGACAAATTCGGGAATGATCGACGTTTCTAATTCCGGGATTGGTTGATCTGGCTGCTTCGGGTAATAGAGAGAACCATCCTTATTAAAAGTCTTGTCTTGTAGCATAAGAGGGATATCATATTTCCCACTTGGTAAATTCAGGTATCGCTCCTGTTGATCTCTGATTAGATAGAAACCTGCCAATCCAGCATAAATATTAAGCCTAGTGATACCAAGCGCATGGTCATGATACCAGAGGGTGCAAGCATGATTGCAATTATCATATCGATATACTTGCTTTCTAAAATAACTGCCGACTTGTTTAAATCCGTTTGTAAACCAAGCCTCTGGGTAACCATCGCTTTCTGATTCAACACACGCACCGTGGACATGTACCACTGTTCTTACATCAGGAACGTCCCGATAGGCGCCATGAACCGTATAATCGATTGGAAAAAGATGCTTATCCGGAAGATTGTTGATCCATTTAATAAACACGATTTCTCCGCTTTCTACTTCAATGGTAGGTCCCGGATAGCTTCCTTCGTACCCCCAAACCGTTGTATCATTTAACTCACTATGGAGTGATTGCTTGAATTCAGTCATATTTACTTCATAATAAGTATAAAACTGATCTTTCCATAGAGGTTTTAAAACAGGTGGAATGGGAAGTTCATCTACAAATTTAGTGAGGTTGATTTTTTGGGGATTTGTTTCATTACAGCCACATTGGTTGTTAGGTGTGCATTTACATTGATCCCCACATTTACAATTTGGATTATTACAGTATGGGTTGGTACAGGGTTTGGAACCGTTATGCATATTATGTGAATTTGCTTCCGTACTGTCACATTTGTTTTCAGAAGTGCATTTACACTGATCTCCACATTTACAATTTGGATTATTACAGTGTGGGTTGGTACAGGGTTTGGAAAAGTTGTGCGAATTATGTGAAATACCATCATTAATATTCATTCAGATTCCCCCATTTTCTTAATTTGCCGATTAAGAACTAAGCACTTTAGATCACATAGATTAATAAAGTGGCGACCAAAAAGCAAGATTTTTATCACTCACTTATCAAGTAATTAAAGAAGCAGATATTCATTAACAAATGCAACATTAATATATGGACCTTCGAAGCAATCTTAACTGACCCTTTGTTCTATAAATGATATGTATAAATATAAATATAATTCCCTTTTCCATTTTCCAAATACAGTTGTAAACTTCTGAATTAAATGAAATAAAAAAAGACCGATTTAGGTGTCGATCTCTTTGTAGCAACAGTTAATTTAAGAAGAATGTATTTTCAATTTCTCATAAAACTTTTTAGGGTTATCGATATTGTTTTCATAATATTTCGCTTGTTACTTAAACATATTAGTGATTATTGATATTTCATAGTCGATATAGTGCAACATAAATAGTGAAGTAGCCCAAATTACAAGGGGGGGCTCCAAGATATTTATTCAGAATTCAATCCCGATTTAAGCGAACTTGGCAAATTTATTTTTGAAATTACTCGTATTCCTATACATCTCCAGCTTATGCTTTAAATCTGGATAAGGAAGAGTGTGTAACGTTTAGACTTTTTATATTTATTTGTCGTCAGGTAATTCAACACGTCATTTAAAAATAAATAATGCATAAAATAATATGAACATTATTTTGCATAGGAGGCTAGAATTTTGAAATTAAATGATAAAAATTTGGAACATAATGATTCAAATCACGAAACCGATGCTCAATTAGATGAGCTTATTGAAATTGGTAAGAATATGATTTCTATTTCCGCGGATGTATTATTGCATTCTCTTGAAGAGTCTCAAAAAAGAAATGAAATAAACAAGATGCAGAAACAGATTAACTATTTAAAGACTGAACTTGAAAAATTAAGAAAAAAGAATTAGAGAATTATTATTTTACCTAGGATAAGCTATTTTTCTTTACGCTTAGCATCTTTTTAGGTGCATTACGACAACCATGGGTATACAATACAAGAATTTAATCCCTATTACCATCACCATAATTATTAAATTTGATAGAGCATCGTTATGACGTGGGTTACTTCCCACGTCTCTTTTTATACAGTTTGTGTCAAATGCGACATAAAAACTCCCATTTTTTAGGAACTTTCTAGCCTTTACCAGAGAGATGTAGCCACCCTCCATTTAAGCTAGAAACATTTCACACAACTAAACTGCCATTTAGTTTAAGTACAATGTTTCACAAATTAATATTACCATTAACTATTTTAAAAATTTTTAACGAAATGTTCTTCATCTTATCTAAAAAAATATCCCTACCAAATTATTTTTGGCAGGGATTTTGGCAGGGAACTATATTATTTTATACCAATTTGTCAATTTAAGATTAAGATAAACACTGTTAAATAGGCGTTCTCTCTTCAAATCAAGTTAGCTTTTTACTCCCACTCAATCGTAGCAGGCGGCTTACTCGTCACATCATAAACTACACGATTAATATGATCCACTTCATTCACAATACGTGTAGAGATTTTTTCCAAAACGTCCCAAGGGATACGTGCCCAGTCTGAAGTCATTCCATCAATCGATGTAACGGCACGGATACCAATGGTGTAATCATATGTTCTTGCGTCTCCCATTACGCCAACACTTCTAATATTAGGAAGAACGGTGAAGTATTGCCAGATATCACGATCTAGTCCTGCTAAAGCAATTTCTTCACGTAAAATAGCATCTGATTCACGAACCATTTCTAATTTTTCTTCCGTTACTTCTCCTAGAACACGAATGGCAAGTCCTGGACCTGGGAAAGGCTGACGCCATACGATATGATCCGGAATTCCTAATTGAGTTCCAAGTTCACGAACTTCATCTTTGAATAAAGTATTCAATGGTTCAATCAATTCAAATTGCATATCTTCTGGAAGTCCACCAACATTATGGTGTGATTTAATCGTTTGAGCTGTTTCTGTACCACTTTCAATAATGTCTGTATAAAGCGTACCTTGTGCTAAAAAGTCCATATCTTTTAGCTTAGCTGCTTCATCATCAAATACATAAATAAATTCGTTACCGATAATCTTACGTTTCTTCTCAGGATCGTCTACACCTTTAAGTTTAGATAGGAAGCGATCTTTTGCATCGATTTTAATGATATTCATATGGAAATCATCTGCAAATACTTTCATTACATCATCCGCTTCATTTTTACGAAGCAAACCATGGTCAACGAAAATACAAGTTAGTTGATCCCCAATCGCTTTGTGAATAAGCGCAGCAACAACAGAGGAGTCAACCCCACCACTTAGCGCACATAACACTTTTTTATCGCCAACTTTGCTCCTAATGTTCGCCATTTCTTGTTCGATAAAGTTTTCAATCGTCCAGTCCCCAGCACTCTCACATACATGAAATACAAAGTTTCTTAAAACATCATTTCCGTATTCCGAATGTCTTACTTCTGGATGGAACTGCACTCCGTATAATTTTTTATTCGTATTACTCATTGAGGCAATCGGGGTGGAGGAGCTTGTTGCATCCACTTGGAATCCCTCAGGAACAGCAGTTACTTTATCCCCGTGACTCATCCAAACCGTTTGACTAGCTGGAGTGTCTTTGAAAAGAACAGGTTGTCTTTCTAAATCAATAAGTGCTTTTCCATATTCACGGTTCTTCGATCTTTCTACCTTTCCACCATAATGAAGTGCCATCAATTGCATTCCGTAGCAGATGCCTAAAATAGGAATATCTAAATCAAAAATTCCTTCATCTGGACGGAAACTATTTTCCCCATATACACTATGCGGTCCACCAGAAAGAATAATTCCCTTAGGATTTAATTTTTTAATTTCTTCTGCTGTCATTTTATGAGAGTGTAGTTCACTGTATACCCCAAACTCCCTAATTCGACGAGTAATTAATTGATTGTACTGACTACCAAAATCAAGCACCAAAATCATTTCTTCATTTCCCATAAAATTTGCTCCTATCTATTTAAAAAAGTAATCTTAAGCACCAATTCTACAATTATTATTCCACGAAAATAAAAATTAAGTAAAAAAAACTTGAATTTCCCCTTTTCATAGTAAAAAACTAGAAAAAGGCAGAAATCCAAGTTTTCACCAAACCATTTAGATTTTCTGCCTTCATAGTCAGAGTATTTACGGTACTCCGGTAGAAACTTTCGAACCATATTATCGAGGATATACGAAAGGCCAAATACAATTTCTTTTATTCTACTAATCAACGTTGACTAGGTCAACCCATTATGTGATTGATTAAATCTTTCCATAATTTCGTTAGTTCCATAGAATGTTTCTCAGGAAACTCATTTCTATAAAGAAGCTGTTCATAGTAATTCGTTAGTTTACCCATTTCACTTGTTCCGTAATGGTCATCTACCATTCTTGCAAATTCTCTTAACGTCTGATCTGGCGCCTTTATATGACCTTTACGTTGTAAAAGCTTCATGACATGGTGGTACGCTTCTTGGAATGTCTCTAGGTCTGGGGTTTTATCCATTTTATACGTAACCCGCTTCGTTCGCAACTGATTTCTAAATAAATAAAGAAACACTACTGCTATAACAACAATAATTAGAATAAGCCAACCCCAATTACCTAAGCCGTTCGTATCATGACTTTCCGGTAAAAGGTTAAGAGCTGTTTCCGCTTCTTCCTCTTCCTGCTCTTCCGTTACTTGCTCCTCTTCTTCTACGGAATCTGCCGACGCGTCTAATTCATCTTCGCCCGCTTCCGTGACTACTTGAGACTCTCCTAAGTAAAAATCTGCTGAATTAGAAAATCCCTGAGTTGGTTCAAATGGCACCCAACCATATTCAGGAAAATATACCTCTACCCAAGAGTGTGCATTGGCATTCGTAATTTGGTACTGATCCGGTTCATTGCCAGAGTTGCTTTCTACTAAATCACCACTTGTAAAACCTTTTACCCATCTTGCAGGTATATCAAGGGTTCTAAGCATCACGACCATCGATGTTGAAAAATTATCACAGTACCCTATTTTTGAATCAAATAAAAATTGATCCACATAATCTTCATTTCTCTGAGGTACTGGAATATCCTCCGTCTTGTATTCATATCCATTTTGGTTAAAATATTGTTCAATCGCCCTGGCTTTGTCATAACGATTCGCTTCATTTGCCGTTATTTCTTCCGCTAAATCCGCTACTCTATTTGGTAAGGTAGATGGCAATTGTGTATATTTATCCAAGATATCTTTAGGGTCTTCTTCTGAACTACTTTTCAATTGATTAATTGCAAAAGCTGGTTTGTCATATTGAATTTGATAAATCAAGTCGGAATTCGTGTCATTTGTGGTTTGAATGGCACCAGAATTAGAATCTAATGAAAACACAGTTTGTTCGTCTTTTACATCTTCTACTTGTTCGATTCCATATGGATACATTAATTTTCCAATCGATTGGTTATGAATTTCCATGGTTCCAGTTAATTTTTCCGTTTGGACTTGATCTGTAAATGTTTCTAAATCTATCTGACCATTTACTTGTTCCACAAACGTTGGATTCTCCGATAACTCCCAGCCTTTTCCTGTATATAAATCTTTAGTTTCGATTCGCCAGTAATGTTGGTCATCGACATAAGCTGTAAAAACGGGGGTTTTATCTTGGACAAATGACCCTCCTAGTCTAGAGTCATCCTCTCCATAACCTACTTTTTGAACCGTGTTACCAAAACTTTCCCCTGCCTCTTCAGCTGCACTAGAAATAAAAGGAACTGGATCCGGCCATTGTGGATCGATTTTCGGCGCAACAAATCCAACTAAAGTAGCAAAGCCGATGATGGCCAAAAGTGGAAGGACCCAAGATTTTACCTTCTTCATCCACCCGAACCCAATCGAAACATGGGCAAATTCCTTCAACAAATTACAAATCGCTAAGGCAATTAAAGAAATAATAAATGCTCGTATAATGGATGTCGTTGCATCATACATGGTAAAGGTATCAAGTACAGTAATATAAATAAATGTTAATAAAACAAACAGAAAGATTCGCTTCGTTTGGACAAACCAATAATGAAGTAAATAACTCATTAAAGCGATTAAAATGAAAAATAAGAAACTACGAAAAGTCGGAGTCAATGTATCGTAATTTTGAGAAATAAGGGCATCCACATTAAACGAAAACTCTTGAATCAATTGCGCTATCCAAGTGAGACTGAAAAGGGATGATTGATCAAAATATATCCAATGTATCAGAAAAAGAAGGACTATTCCTTTAACCGGAAATGACAACCACCACTTTATTTGTAGGAACGTGATAAGAAAACAGAAGAAAGCATAGAAGATAAACACGCGTATACTTTCCTTATCTGTCATATCATGTAAAGGATATAACCACTCCAAAAATAAAAAACAGCCACATAAATATAAAAACGAGGTATAGATAATAGTTGATTTACTTTTTAATAAAGCTTTCATCTTATATCCACCTCAATTGGCCTTTTTACTAATTTTTCTTCTGTAATGATTTGGATTCCTATTCCTTCCGTCTTAAATCGTTGTAACGTTAATCGATCAGCCTCAGAAATGAACGTGGATGATTGTATAAAAATGACCACAGCATGTTTCATTCGCTTACTCAATTGTTCCATCGTTTGTTTGAATATATCATCCATATAGGTCGTCATCACAAACACCATATCTCCATGGTTCATACGCGGAATTTGTTCCTTTAATCGTACTCCAAATGACTGCCTTCCAGCTAGTTGGATTGTAGCCAAATGTTCCACCGCTTCATTAGTGGCTTAATAACATCACTAACAATAGTTGTAGAACCAGCAATAAAGAATGAATCTGCGCAAGAAAGAATCGTAGCAATTAATACGATAAACATGATAGCTCCAAACCAAAATGGAATAGAACCGAATATGACATCATAATAAATAAGTTCTGGCTTGTCCGTTACAATGTTCAGACCAGCTTTAGCAAAGACTCCTATAAAGATGATAACCACTCCAGTAAGAAGTACAAAGAAACAAGCTAACCAGTTGGACATGACAGATACTTTAATATTTTTCGCTGCCCATACTCTTTGCCATGTATCTTGCCTTACTAATGTAGCTGCTCCAATGGTCAAAAATGGTATAAGAATCTCTGCCACCCCAGCATTAGTTGGACTTAAAAAATCAGTCATTCCCAGAGAATTAACATTCACGGAGACATTTTCCCATCCACCAGTTAAAAAATAAACACAGACACCCAGGGCAATGATTCCAATGGTTTGAACGGTTCCCTGAATGGCGTCCGTCCAAATAACAGCTGTAAGTCCCCCTAAATAGGTTTTCAACGTGATAAATACACAAGATATTAAAATACCAATCGTCATATCCAAACCAAAAACAAGATTAAATACGGTTTGCCATTGCTACAAATTGCATACCAGTAAGGGCACCTAAAGCAGCAATATTCCCAATAAATGCAGGGTATCGCGCTGCATTTCCATATCGATAGGCAGCATAGTCTCCAACAGAAAATAATTGTTGTTCATCTCCAACTTTTCGAACGCGCTTCACAAAAAACAATGTGAAGATTGCTAGTGAAAACGCAAGGGAAATAACTAGCCATATTCGTCCCATACCAAGTAGGTAGGCATCCGTCATAAACCCAAGTAAAGTAGATCCTCCTACAGCTCCACCGACTATTGTTAGAATCATCGGTGTAAGCGGCATCGCACGCCCACCCATATTATAAGATTCATACGTTCTTGCTTTTCTATAAAAATAGTATGAGTACCCAATAATACTGAAAGCGTATACAGTTAATAGTATTATTAATATTGGTTTTGCTGATTCATTAATTAGCATCGTTTATTTCTCCTTTTAATAGGTTTTAAATGATATGCTTCACGATTTAAACATGTTGTTTCTATCTGCATCCTTTCACTTAACTTCATCTTGATATAAGCAAAAAAAATATAGCGTTTAAATTCCGTATTCCCTTAACTTTGGTCTTAAAGGAATACTTCTTTGTATAACTATCAGTGTTTTGCAGCAAAACCTGACTCACACACCCCAATCGGAGATGATGCGTGTTGTTTGAACTGGATATGTTTAAAGGCAGTCAGTGGGAGTTTTCTTTCATCCCCCACTAACTGTTAGTTGAACTTATCAAGGCGCTACTGGCTGCCCGCTCCCACTTAGATCTCTTGTTTAAATCGACTTCGTGAAGTATGGTCTTACAGCCAGTTAAGATGTGATAAGTTTATTTCAGTAATTTGAATGCTATATTGATAAATGCCTTTACACCTATTTCCAATGCATCTTCATCGATGGTATAACGCGGGTGGTGAATCGGATACACCATGCCTTTTTCCTTGTTACCATCACCTACATAAAAGTAGGTCCCTGGAGCTTTCTGTAAAAATACAGAAAAATCTTCACCTGGCATAATCGCTTTTGCTTTTTGTACATTTTCCTCACCAAATACTTCAATGAGTGATTCACGGACTTGACCCGATACTTGTTCATCATTTATTACTGGAAGGTACCCTTTTTTGTATTGGAATTCGTAAGTCGCTCCGTGCGCGTCTGTAATTCCTTTGATGATTCGTTCCATTACATTTGGAATAGTGCCTAGAAGCTCCGTATTAAAACTTCGAACCGTTCCGCCCAATTCAATTGTCTCAGGAATGACATTATAAGCCGCAGTACTATCAAATGCACCGCTATTAATCTTGGTCACTGATAGCGCCAGTACATCAAAAGGATCGGTATTTCTTGATACAATGTGCTGCAGATTAGAAACGACTTGGGAAGCGATGGCCAAGCTGTCAATGGTTTCGTGGGGGGAAGCACCATGTCCGCCTTTTCCGATAATTTTAATATCGAAATTATCAACTGCGGATTGCATGGGTCCCGAATCTACGGCCAATGTGCCAGTCTCCATTGTAGGCAAAAGGTGTAAACCAATAACTTTATCAACACCATCCATCACGCCAGCCTCAACCATTTGTATTGCCCCTCCAGGAGGTAGCTCTTCTGCATGTTGGAATAAGAATCGAATCTCCCCATTTATTTGATCCTTTAGACCGGATAAAATTTTAGCCGTACATAACAACATGGCCGTATGCCCGTCATGTCCACAAGCGTGCATGACACCCGGATTTTTAGAAACGAATTCAAATGTATTTTCCTCCTGGATTGGTAAAGCATCCATATCGGCACGGAATGCGATCGTTTCCCCGGGATGTTCGCCAACTAAGCGGGCCATTACACTTGTTGTTGTTGGGCGTGTAACCTCAAGGTTCCCAAACGATTACAGCGTTTCATAAACAAACTGGGAAGTCTCCTCTTCATGGAAAGACAATTCGGGATTCTGATGTAAATGACGTCTCCATTTCACCATTTCTTCCTTATTTTGTTCGACAAAGCCTGCTATATCATCTAGTATTGCTCTCATTACCATTTCTCCTTTCCGATATCTTAATTTTTGATGATGCATCCATTTATCATTGCTCGGCATCTACAACTATATATGCAATTTTCATGCCAATATTAAATGTCCTAATTACCAAAATAATGGATAAATTCAAATAGAATACAACTTATTTTTGCGGGATAAAAGTAAAAGGTGAACCAAAATCAGCTCATTTCCCTCAACACTGATTTATATTTGGTTCATTTTTTATGGGTACTTTGTGCTAAAATATAATAACGATCCAAAAATGATTCATTAATACACATAAAACGTTTTAAGGTGGGCTATGATGATAGAAAAAAATATTGAAATTGAGCAAATTTATTTCCTTAAAATTCTTAATTCGCTTGATGATGCCATTTATATAACTGACAAGACAGGGAAAACCTTGTGGATGAACGAAATAAATAAAAAAATATTCGAAAGTCATAAATCAAGAATGATCGGAAAAAGTGTAGCAGAACTAGAAAATGAGGGAGTATTTAATCCTTCTATTATAAAAAAGGTGATTGAAACAGGAAAAACCATTACAAAAGTACAAACACTGGTAAACGGAGAAAAATATATGACCACGGGCCATCTTATTTTGAGTGACGATGGAGATATCGAATATGTGGTCGCGCATGGCAGGAATATGAATAAAATTGCCTCCAGTGCTCCCCAGCTTGAACTCGGTGAAATTAACGCTCTTCTCCAACGCTATATTCAAGAATTCAGGAATTTAAACAAGCATAACCTGCTTAATAAAAATGGAACTACATTTGTTGGACAAAGCCAGTCATTTGTAAGACTTGCCGAAATAATTGAGACCGTCGCAAGTGTAGATACAACTGTTTTAATAACTGGAGAAACTGGTGTTGGAAAAAATATTGTCGCCCAACAAATTCATAACTTAAGCGAAAGGCATGATAAACCTTTTATCCATGTTAATTGTGCATCCATACCTAAAACCCTTATCGAATCTGAGCTTTTTGGCTATAGTAAAGGGGCTTTTACAGGGGCAAATACCGGAGGAAAGGTTGGTTTGATACAATTGGCAGAATCCGGCACTCTGTTTCTTGATGAAATCGGTGAACTTCCGCTTCAATTGCAATCTAAACTTCTTCAATTACTACAAAATAAAACATATAAGCCAATCGGCGCTTTACAAACAAAAAATGCAAACATTCGGATTATCGCAGCGACAAATCGTGATTTAGAAATGATGATAGACGAAGGTACGTTTCGTAGGGATCTATTTTATCGTCTTAATGTTTTACCAATTACGATATTACCTCTGCGTGAACGTAAAGAAGATATTTTTCCGCTTCTGCAGTTTTATTTAAATACGTTTAATACACGACATAAAAAAAATCGTTTTTTCACGATGGAAGCAATTGAAATACTTCAAAATTATACATGGCCAGGAAATATTAGGGAATTGGAAAACTTTGTGGAGCAACTTGTCGTTATGGTCAAACAAGATGAAATTTCTTTATCTGATCTTCCGGAACGATTCCACAAAGCAGAAACGGAAAATAAAGATCTACATTTACAGTTGCAAGGCGATACCTTACCTGAAATTTTGGATAATGTAGAAAGAGATATTATCAAGGAAGCATATAAACAGCACAAGTCCACAAGGAAAACAGCGCAATTTTTGGGGATTCCCCAATCTACTTTTATGAGAAGACTCAAAAAATATGGTATTGATACCAAAACTAATTGATATAGAATAAAATCTAGTAGCTGTTCAATTGACTGCTCCTGAACGAAATAATGATATAATCAATCCTGTAGCATTCGACATAGGAATTTTCCAGAACGAAGAAAGAAATTTATTTATTTTATACAGGGAATGATTATATGAAAAAAACGATCCTTATCCTCTTGGCAATAGCTGTTATCACCATATTTTTTGTTTTAAATCATACGAATGCAAAACAGGAAAACGCTAATTTTATATACGTAGCTTTAAATGGTAATGATCAAAATAACGGTACGAAATCAAAACCATTTCGCACACTGAAAAAAGCTGCTTCAGAAGCAAAAGCGGGATCCACCGTATTCATTCGAAAAGGTACTTATAACGAAAATCTCGTCGTTAAACATAGTGGGACAAAATCGAAGCCAATTACTTTCAAACCCTATAAAAACGAAAAGGTTATCCTTAGCGGAGAGGGTATGAAGGATGTTGAAGGGGATACATCCTTGGTTATGATAAACAATAAAAACTATATTACCATTAGTGGATTAACAATACAGGATTTAACAACCGATTTAGCAAATGAAACAGTAATGGGTATTCATGTAACAGGATCTAGCAGTCATATTACACTAGAAAATAACCACGTGCAGCGCATTGAAACCCATGCAGATGACGGGAATGGTCATGGGATTGCAATATACGGAACTCGCCCAATGAAAGACATACATATTGCAAATAACACTGTGGAAAACTTAAAACTTGGTTCAAGTGAATCTATTGTACTTAATGGAAATATTAACGATTTTAAGGTGGAAAATAATCTCGTTCGCCGAAACAATAATATAGGTATTGATTTAATTGGTTATGAAGGCACCTATCATAATAAAAAAGCTGACTACGTGCGAAATGGAGTAGTAAAAAATAATACCGTTTATGAAAATTCTTCGTACGGCAATCCTGCTTATGGAGATGATTATAATGCTGGAGGTATTTACATTGATGGTGGAAAAAATATAACCATCGAAAAGAATACCATTTATCAATGTGATATTGGAATTGAGGCTACCTCTGAACACGCTGACAAATATGCCAATCATATAAACATTTTAAATAATATTATTTATAACAACTTTTATACTGGGATATCGATTGGTGGGTATGACGAAAATCGGGGAGGCACGATTAACTCTACAATCTCTCAAAATATCATTTTTCGAAATGACACGAAAGGACTAGATGGGGGACAGCTTTTATTACAGCATGATACCAAAAACAATGTGATTGAAAAAAACATAT
This sequence comes from Oceanobacillus sp. FSL K6-0118, assembly GCF_038006665.1. Lineage (NCBI taxonomy): Bacteria > Bacillati > Bacillota > Bacilli > Caryophanales > Bacillaceae > Oceanobacillus > Oceanobacillus sp. FSL K6-0118. Next base: position 756,414 of record NZ_JBBOVR010000001.1, on the reverse strand, counting down.
TGACTGCTGGGCCTTCACGCATATTTATCGCCAACGATTTTATAACCAATCAAGGAAATAAACTACAAAAGAATATCTTTCATAAAGAAAAGGGAAAAGCTGGTATATGGGTATGGAAAGCGGAAGAATATACTAATTTTCCGGAGTTTAAAATGGTTTCAAAAAGTGATGCGGAATCTAGTTATTTAGATCCAAAATATAAAAATGCAAATACATTTGATTTTGAATTAGAAAAGAATTCGCCTGCCAAAAAAATTGTAGAATAATTTTTTTTCAAAAGATTTCACGGACGCTTCCTAGTGATTTAATTGGAGGTTTGTCCGTGATTTTCTTCTCATGGACGTTTCTTGGGGTTTTGATTGGAGCTTTGGCCGTGATCTTCTTTCCCACGGACGTTTCTTCGGGGTTTGATAGGAGGTTTGTCCGTGATAGCCTCTGCACCTGGTTCTGTCAAGTAGACAGTACTGAAGTGTCTCTAAATTTTCACCTAATACATTGTCTTACCAAATATTTGAGCTCTTATCATATCCGCCACCCTTGCCAAGCATTTGGGTTCGTGGTGGTGAATAAAGTGGCGAATCGGGAAAAATAAAGCTATTAAAGCTCCCTATTCGCACACACAGCGTACCACGAACCATCTCTTCTAAGCTCTCGTTGGTCGGGGCCCCTATCCCCAACACAACGAATCGCCAAGAAGAGGCATGCCTGGCAAGGGCAAGCAGCTCCGCTGTGGCTCCCTGCATGCATTTTTAACTGGCATAACGCTTGATGTATTTTACGGGACTTGTTTGTAATTTTGTGTTGATTCGATTATGATTAAAGTAATGGATATATTGGTTTGCCGCATTTTGAACTTCAAATACATTCTTTGCATTTTCAAAGAAGCATTCTATTTCACACTTGTAATGACTAAAGAAGTTCTCAATGCATGCGTTGTCCCAGCAATTGCCTTTGCGAGACATAGATGGGGTGAGGCCCATCTCTTTGACACGCATTTGATAACCAGCGTTTGTGAATTGTGTGCCTTGATCACTATGTAGAATGGCACCTTTCACAAACTTTTTTTCTTTTAAACGATTTAATGCTTCGTACACAAGTTCTATATCTTGACGATGACTAATTGCATACGCCACAATCTCGTCATGAAATAAATCTTTAATCGCACACAGATAAATATATTTGTTTGGTCCCTTTTCCACTGGTAAATAGGTAATATCAATCGCAAACTTTATTCCAGGTTTCTTCGCTTGAAAGTTGCGGTTTAATAGATTAGGTACTTTTTTATTTATTTCGTTACGCTTGACAGAACGCCTTTGACGGATTTTACAACGAATACCATATTTCCGCATGATCTTGGATACACGCCTCTCTCCAACCTCAATGCCATATTCATCTTTTAATGCCATTTTCATTCTTTTTCTCCCCAACGTACCACGATGTTTATGATGTAATTTGATGATGTAGTTGTATAATTCTTCATCCCTTTGTGCCTGAACACTACCCCCTCCACGTTTTTTCCATTTATAATAACCAGATCGTGATACATCAGTCAGTTGAACTAACATCGTAACAGGATAATCTTTCTCATTCGCTTCTATAAAGGAAAATTGTACCTCTTTCTGCTTTCTCACATCCTTTCCAGCTCCAAAAGCTTTTTTAAATATTCAATTTGTAATGCTTGTCTTTCGATAATTTCATCTTTGGTTTCCTCTTCTTTTCGTTTCTGTTTACCTATGCTTTTCATACCTCTTGTATCTTTTAACGCTTCATAACCTCCTTCACGTACTTTATTAACCCAACGATTCGCTACTCGAGGTGCACTAATGTTATATTCTTTTATCAAATCACGGATCGCGTGCCCCTCGAAATATTTTTCAACTACTGTTTTCTTTAATTCATAACTGTATCTTTTTAGTTGTCTTGCCATATTCATCCCCTAATTTCTATCTTTTTCTACTATAAGATTATCAAATGAATAGGACACTTTCTAAAATTGTCTACTTTACTGATACAATAACACTCTCTCATGGACGTTTCCTCGGGTTTCGATTAAAACTTTGTCCGTGATAGCCTCTCTCACGGACGTTTCTTCGGGGTTTAATAGAAGCTTTGGCCGTGATCTCCTTTCTCACGGACGTTTCCACTCTCCCCCGCCTTGCTTTGTCCTTCATCAAGTTAAATATAGGCTCTACGTCAAGTGACGTTGGTACTGTATTTTAGTCGACTTTTAATATGTATTTGATTATCACACTCTAGGGAAGCTATGCTACTCTAGAGTGTGATTTGTTTACTACGGGTTTCAGTTTAAAATGTAATCTTATTCGGTTTTTGTAATGCTTAAAATTCCGATAGCCATATGCAATCCGATTGAGTACCTTGATTTTATTGTTAATACCTTCAATTCGCCCATTGTTATACGTATATTGAAAACTGTTTTTCGTATAGGGCAAGTGCTTTCTTAATGTTTTAATGCTTGTTCTTAAATAGGTTGATGACTGGGTTGGACACTTTTTGTTTAATGTGTTCTCTAATGCATGATAGTCCTTTTCGTCAATTGCCTCCAACAGGTCCTGATATATACCATAATTGACTTTAAGTTCCTCACTATAATCCAACATTTCTTGCACTATTGAACTTTCAAGACGTTGGCCAAATAAGCCGTAATATTTATATTCTGTATAAGATAAACTCGATCTTTTTTTCAGTAAAAGCTTCCAATAACGTTTAAGGCGGCGATACTTTTTCTGATCTTCCCCATTAGATGTTCTGAGTTGGTTCATGATTTTAACACGCGTTTTGTTCATCGCTCTTGATATGAGTTGAACTAAGTGAAAACGATCAATAATAATATCTGCATTTGGAAACATCTCTTTTATCAAACTTACATAACCTGCGTTCATATCGATTGTCACGGTTTCTACTCGTTGTCTAGCTGATAAGCTATAATTTGTGATGAAGTGATCTGTAATAGACCGGTTATCACGACTATTTAAAATGTCTAAGATGTCACCCGTTTCAACATCGATATATTCAAAAGCCATCTTGCCCTTGGCATACTTAAATTCATCAAACGATAGATGCTTAGGTAGGGCTTTATAATGCGGTTTATATTTATTTGCTTCTTTATTAATGATTCTCTGAACAGTTGCCTCAGATACACCACAATCCTGGGAAATATCTTTAACGGACTGCGCTCCAGCTGATTTAATCATGATTTGGGCTTCTGTATTTGAGGATATAAAACAATGACGCTTTACGATATTTGTTTGTGCAGTAAAACTAACACCACAATGTTTACACATAAAACGCTGCTTACTTAATAATAAATATGTTGGATAAACTCCCATGGTCGGAATGGTAATACGAGATAATTGTGTTCCGTTTTTATAAATAGAAGAGCCTACTTTCTCCACCTGGCAATTTGGGCATTGATCTGCATCATATGTTAATTTCGCCTTAATAAATTTACAAGACTTCCCTTTATGTTTGCCATACGTTACTGCATTTTCGCTCATATAAATATTTTTATCTTGAATATCTAACATATTTCTAATATCATTTGATATAGACAAGTGAGTTCCCTCCTAGGAATGGTTTTCAGCGACTTTAATTCTACAGGGAATCTCACTTGTTTTCTATTTATAAACACAAAAATGACGTAGGTGAGTTTTTCCCACCAACGTCATTTATTGTACAACCTAAATATAACAAAAAAGTTTCGCCAATTATTATGACGAAACCAAATATTAGAACTTACTATCTGCCAAAATACGGATTTCCCTTCATTCCTACCCATAAATCAGACTGTTCCAATTGATAGGCTAATTGTAATAGACGATGTTCTTCTCCTTTTTGTGCCATAACCTGTACTCCAAGAGGCAGCCCATCCTCTGATAAATAAATTGGTACAGACATGGCAGGTTGTCCAGTAAGGTTTGCTAATTGTGTAAATGGTGTATATGTTAGGCTTGGTAAAAACATATCATAGACGATTTGTTGTTGTTCTTCTACATTTTTCGCTAATGCTATTTCTTCTACAAATCTCTCGTGTTTTTCTTTACTTGGTGTAAGCTCTCCGATTCTTGGAGCGGTAAAAGCTGTTGCTGGAGTAATATAGAGATCATATACTCGATGGAAGTTCGCCATTTGTCCTGCTGCTTTATCCCAAGACGATAAGCTTTCCGTGTACATTGCCGCTGATACCGATTTACCAGCATCATGTAACACCCAAGATTCCATTTCCATGTCTTCTGCAGTCAATTCCCTACCAAGTGCATGTTCCAACTCAATGATTGTTGCATTCATTTCCCCACTATTCATCAAGTAATAGTCCTTCATTAGCTGCACACCATCAACAGGTCCATCGACTTCTTCTACATGATGCCCCTCTGATTCTAAGCTCTTCACTAATTTCTCGACTGCTAATTTCGCGTCCTCTGAGACTGGTGTTCCAACTGGTGACTTCGTTGAAAACGCGATACGCAATGGCTTGTTAAAGTCTTGAACCATTGTTTCCCTATAACTTCCCGAAAATAATGGTGTTTGGTAAGCTGCTTCTGGCTGAACTACTTGCAATATGTCAAGCATTGCAGCACTATCTCTTACGCTTCTACTTAAAACAAAATCAATGGATGCCCCTTGCCATTGTCTTCCAACCCCTGGCCCAACAGGAGTACGACCTCTAGTTGGTTTTAATCCAAAAAGACTGGTAAACGATGCGGGAATTCGAATCGAACCACCGCCATCGCTCGCGCCCGCAAGTGGAACGATTCCAGAAGCAATGGCAGCAGCCGCACCGCCACTTGATCCACCTGGTGAAAACTCCTTATTCCACGGATTTCGTGTTGGCCCATAAACTCTCGGCTCTGTTATGTTTTTCAAAGCAAATTCTGGAGTATTCGTATGTCCCATAAAACGAAAACCTGCATCACGAAATTTCTTCACAAAATAGGACTCATTTGTAGATATAATTCCTTGCAAAAGCTCCGATCCGGCTGTCAAAGGCTCCCCTTCTATCGACTGACTAATATTTTTCATTAAAATTGGCACGCCATTAAATGGTGCATTTTCAATAGATAGGCTCTCCGCTTCTTTTAATGCCTTTTCTTTTCTAGTATGTGTCGCAACATTTAATATTGGTTGCACTTCTTCCAACCGCTCAAAGGCCATTTCCATTAATTCCTTGGCTGATACTTCCTTTTTTTGAATAAGGGTTGCCATTTCTGTTGCATCAAGTGATAAAAACGTTTCAATATTCATATGTACACCCCATTTGGTAGAATTTCACATCCACTCTATCATAGTTTAGAAATCAATAGGAAAGCAACCAATCCATCGATAATTACCTTTGATTTTTTTATTCTTTTAACTTATACAATGAATTATTTTTTTTCTGAAAAGACCAGCTTTATCTAGATCTGAACCTCTCATCACAAGGTACTTTCGTGAGACAAACTTCCGCCTCTTTTAAAGGATTCTCACTTTGGAAGCTCCGTATTTTAGTGTCGAGCGGATTTTACAGAAAAAGTATATCCTTTTCAGATAAAGGCAAACTATGGTTACTAATTTGAATCAAGTGGAGGAAACAATCATTATGGAACAAAAGAAACCTTTAACAGCATCAGAACTTGGAGGGATATGGGGAAAATATCAAAACGATAGTTTATCTTTGGCAGTTCTAAGTTATTTTAATCAAAAAGCGGAAGATCCTGAAATAAAGGAGGTTATTTCGGATGGATTGCAACTAACTAAGAAGCACTTTGATTCCGTTAAGACATTTTTTCATGAAGAAAAACGACCACTCCCAATCGGAATAACGAAGGAAGATGTTGATATAACCAAAGGAAGATTATATACAGACAATTATATGCTGCAATATTGTTTACAACTTAGAAGGCTAGGTATGCACGCTGCAACAATTGCCCTTTCCATGACAACAAGGGAAGACCTTTACAACTATTTCTCTAAAGTTTTTCATGATTATAATCAGCTTCATCATAAAGCATTAGTCGTAACCAAAGCTAAAGGTGTATTATTAGAGCCCCCAACCATTCCTGCACCGAAAGAAATTGACTTTGTAAAAAAACAAAATTTCTTAACCGGTTGGTTGGGTGAAAAAAGGCCATTGCTTTCTATAGAGATTTCTCATTTATTCGGAAACATACAAAGGAACTCCTTAGGTGCTGCCACTTTATTGGGTTTCAGTCAAGTTGCTGAGAGGAAAGAAGTAAGGGATTATTTCCTTAGAGGCGTTGAAATTGCCAAAAAACATGTAGAAATATTTTCAGAGGTACTCGAGAGCAATGATATACCTGTACCGATGGGATCAGATGCCCTTGTAACCGATTTAGCTGAAACCGGAGTATTGTCGGATAAATTGATGCTGCTTCATACTACTGGAATGATTGCATTAGGTATAGGGTTTTATGGGTTAAGTATTTCTACCAGTACGAGAAGGGATATCGCTAGTCATTATGTCCGTTTAAGTGGAGAAATCGGTTTATACTTGGAAGACGGGGCAAATTTGCTGATTAAACATGAATGGTTGGAAGAGCCACCAAGAATGGTGGATAGAGCGGAACTTATTAAAACGAAAGGCGGAAAATAAATGAATGGAAACATGGAACTTACTGAACCAGAAATAGCTTCCATATGCAATGAAACTTGTGGTTTAACGTATATGTTACAACATGGTAAAAAAATAAAAACTCTACGTCCTCGTTATATTCAATTAGCCACGGAAATAGCCAACTTTGCAAAAGATAGTGCAAAACTGTTAGTTGAAAACGGATGGATGGAGCAGCCGCCAATAGCACCTAACTATGAAAACATAGCGAAATAAGGTTTGATTATGGATGTTAATTTACAAAAGAAAAGTAAAAAATTAGAGGCTGTTCTGTGGAGCATTGCACTTCCGGGGTTTTACCAACTATTACGTAAGCAATTTTTAAAAGGATTTTTGTTAGTTCTTTTAGAGTTTTTAATCAATGTAATGGGAAACTTTAATCGGATTATCATTCTTAGTTTTAATTTCCGAATTGAAGAAGCAATTCAAGCAACAAACTATCAATGGCTCTTATTTTATCCTTGTTTGTATTTTTTTGGAATATGGGATGCATATAAAGATGCTAGTGGTGAAGAAGGGAAGCCTTTTGCTTATCTTCCATTAGTGTTTTCAGCTTATTTTGTTACAGTAGGCGTCATCTTTTCTACTCGGATTACCATTTTCGGTCACCTGATTGGGCCGATGTGGTCGGGGTTTTTATTCCTACCAATTGGTTTAGGGATTGGGGCAATCATTAGATGGATTTTAATTAAAATATATACCAAAAACCGCTCTCTAGGTTCCTGACTTTCCCTGGATTGTCTGCAACCTGAGAGCAAACAGTTTGTGGTAACCTCCCGTTTAGATTAGAGAGAATTTCATTTTTTTGCTTCAAAACTTTGTGAGAGGATTAATCACACATTAGGACTCTCTTACAAAGTTCTATTTAAATTAATTGCATTGTTGTAATACAAGTATTATCGCCCTCGAAAGTAGAAATTTCCGATTCAGATGTTTTTCCTTCGTGTTCTATTTTTACTTGAAATGTTTCATCTCTTGGTAACCAAATATCAATAAACCCATTATCTAGGGATGTCATCGTTTTATCCACTACGACTTTACCCTCTTCATCTTCAATATATACATCAAATTCCTTGTTCACTAACTCTCCCTGACATCCCGTTAAACTGTGGATTTCACATGGATGTGTTGTCTCAACAAATGGTGCAATCGAAACAAAGAATTCATCCTTAGGAAGTGGGTAGGAAGTTTCTTTTTCTTGATTGTCCGTTACAATTAATTCATGTGATGTAATCGAGGCCGATACATCTTCAAAATCTCCCGTACTATACTCATGAACCAATTCCTTTGTTTCCTGTGAATCCATTTCTTCTTCTGCACTATCATTACAGCCAACTAATGCAAGAACGAATACCATACAAGCAATAGAAAATAACTTCTTCATCTAAATTCATCTCCTATTTTTCATTACTTTCGAGAATATTTTGCTACAGATAATCCCTGAAACCAATTGACATTCCAGGGATTAGTGAAATTACCTCTAGTAGTGATTCGGAATGTTAATTAAAATGTTAGAAGGATTAAGACGAAATAAGCTACCATAGCAATCAAACCAACAGGAAACGCAAATCGCGCATATTGTAAACTAGTAATTTTTAGTTTTCCTGCAGCGATGATATTTGGTATGTTTCCTGGAATGAGCATCCCACCACTAACAAGAAGTCCAAGTAATAATGCCTTAATTGTTGGATCACTCATTGCTGGACTTACTTCAGCCGCAGCTAGAGTAGCATTGTCAAGTACTGCAGAAATCATGTTAATCCAATAAAGTACAAGCGGATTCAGATCAAGCAGGAACCTTTCAATGAAAGGCTGGAATCCCGCGCCTAAAAACGTCAAGGCCATTACGAAAATGTAAATTTTTAAACTACGAATAATAATTTCCGCATAGGACTCTTTTTCACTTAGAGCATCATCTTCAGTATCCGTTTGTATTTCAGTATTATTTTTAGCTGGCTTGATTATGAGCGCGGCAAGTATTCCGAAAACAATAACACCTGGAATTACATAAATACCAAGTAAATTCAATAAATAGAGAAAGCCTTCATTTAAACTCGCCACGACAATTGTTGACAATGGTTCACCAATTGGAGTTAATGCAGCCCCCATTCCAATCGCATAACATGCTAATATAACAAGCCGAATTTCAGATTTGCGATCTAGTTTTAGAATACTAATGACCGATACGAGAATAACCGCGGCAACAATTGCTGTAATCAGACTTGAAAGTAATCCAAGAACAATGACAAGGAGTGCAATAAATAAACGATATGGCATAGCATTACTAATACCTACAATTCCCTTTTCGATTGGGGTTTTAAACCAACGGAATAGGAGCCCCGCGACTAGTACCGCTAGCGTGATATTTATTGGATGGACCAATGCCTCTTTAATCAGAGCCCAATCCATTACTTGGCTGACTAGTACAGATAATACCCCCATAATAAACAAGAATACTTCCAGGTTACGTTCTACCAACTTCGTAAAAGGAAGTAATAGAACTAACACCAAAATGATCGTTAATCCAATAATCATAAATATTTCTCCCCTCTCTTTTTGGCAGGTAGGAAGGCGCTTTCCTACCTGCGAATAATAATTAAAAATTTCTTAATTATTAGTGCATTATATTCCCACGTATCATTCTACTATTGTTAAAATAACCCTTGTAGAATACCATTCCTCCTTCATCGGAAAAACACAAAAGGAGCCTATCTACCAAAGGGCATAATTACCCCTTGGTGACAGACTCCTCCTAAAAAATTTTCATAATATTTAATTTTGATAATAGGCCTATTCATTTTTAGAATAACACACCATGAATTTCATGACAACAATTTTTTTTTAAAAAAATGACCCTTCTTAGAGAATTTATACCAGCTTCTGTCCACAATTCGAACAGAAGTTAGCTCCATTTGTCTTCTCTCCACAGTTTGGACAGAAGTTCGGAGCTTTCCCCGTTCCACTAGAAGGTGATTGTGGTGTTTGTTCTTGATTTGGCTGCTGATTTTGAGAAGGGGTTTGATTCATATTTTTCATCATTTCGTTAGCCATGTTCATCCCCATCATCATACCAGCCATATCACTTGCAGTACCGGATCCTTGAAGTTTTCCAGAAGCATGTGCATCTGTAACGGAAATTTGCTGATATTTCGAGACATCTCCCACCATTCCGTGGGAAGCATTTTTGTCGATCATATCCTGAACTTGTTTTGGGTAATTAAAGCTCCTTACACTAAAGTTGGTGATTGTCATTCCCATATCATGAATTTCCATATCCAAATCTTCTTTAATTCCTCTAGAAATTTCGATACTATTCATTTGTAGATTAAAGATATTCTTCCCTTCTTGGGTAATCCATTTCATCAGCAATTGATCTAATATCGATGTGATACGAATCTTCACATCATCGACAAGATACCGTTCTTTCACACCAGCGATATTATCAACTAGTGCCATATAGTCATCTACTTTAAATTCAAACGTTCCATTTGCTCTAATTGGTAGCCCGCCTGGAAGGGAAGGTGTTGGGATATTAATCGAATTTCTCGTACCCCATTTCACATTAAAAATCTTTGTGTTAACAAAAATCACCTCTACCCTTAGTCCACTATTAAAACCAAATTTAAATCCCTTTAACGTGGAGAGAAAAGGAATAATTTCCGATTCAATATGATAATCTCCTTCATCCTTAAAGACGCCCTCAACCTTTCCGTTATATAGAAAAATAGCATCTTGACCTGGTCGGATTATTAGTCTACTTCCTTTTTTAATTTCTTTATTACTCCACTTCCAAAAAATCATATCGTCGCGGAACTCATCCCATTCGATAACATCAGCAAATTGATTTCTAAAAAAAGACATGGCAAACTTCCTCTCATTCTATTATTTTTTACTAGTGCACGTTCAAAAAGGAGGATGAAAAGGACCGAGGTCGGCTAAAGTCGCAACGTCCTGGGACTCCGATTACTCGTCCCACCGTAAAGATTTGTTGCAACGCCGACACTAGCACGTCCTGTGCTTCGCAGTTCGAGGCGGCGTAGCTTTGAGGAACGGAACGTATGCAATTAATACGTGAGTAGCGGTGAGTCTTGCCAACGAAGAAATGCGAAGTGTCATTTTCACCGGACTTTTTGAACTTCCCTCACTAGAACTTCCCTCTACTACCACTATGCGAGTGCCCACCTCTAGTGACACCACCTCCGCCACTGCCTCTATTACTATTATTATTCTTAGGCTTTCTGCGTTTGGTGACGTTTTGGGTTAAATAAATATCTTTACGTTGTAGTACTTTAAAATCTCCTGTATATGTCCGCTCATTGACAGTTACTTTTCCACCAGAATTATACGCCATCGTTCCTACAATTAACGCTGCTAATCCTAATGCGACTATCATGTGAAACCAGGTTTGGAGTAGGAAACTCTCTGGATTAACACCAGGAATGTATTGCATATAGCGAGAACCCGTCTCAATGAATGTGGTAAATGCTTCTTCGTAATTTCCACTAGACAAGTCAGGCGTCATTTTTTCTCTAATTAAGTCCACTCGTTTATTATCTAAATATTTTTCACCTTTATAAAACCCGGCTATATAAACATCTCTTTTACTCATATCTAAAGCCAAAATTGCTGCATTACCATTTGGCTTGTCAAAACCAAAAGCCATTTCGTCATAAAAATCTTCTACAAATGAAAAAATATCCTTATTATCCGCATCTTTAGTTGTTACAATGATAAAATCTATTTCATGTTTTTTCCCATGTTGATTGGCTAAATTCTCTAACCTATCTATTTCATCATCCGTTAGTAGATCAGCATAGTCATAGACTCTCTGTTTGGATTCATCGGCGAATACAGGGGAAATAAAACTAAAAATAAGAAAAAGAGAAAGAATACTAGTTAGTAATAAGATCCGCTTATTCACCAAATCTCACCCCCAATAATAAAGGTGATGATCTTGGCCATCATAAAAGTAGCACCTGCAATACTACCAAACCATGCTGCTACCTTCCCCATACTTAATGGAGGTTTTCCAACAACCTTTCCATTCACACCATTCATGGCAAAAGTGTGTTCCTGTTTATCATAATCATAATAAACCATCCATACAGGAAGAAGGACATAAGATGCCTTTCTCTCTCGAGTGTCCACATGCTTTTCCCTATACTGTACGGAAGAGTAGCCACTTATCGTAGAACCGATATGTTTATCAATATATTCACTTACCTTTGACTTCACCCTTGGAAATAAATCTTTATTATCATAATTATACTTTTCAGCTAAATATCCTGCTAAATAGGGTGTTTTAAAGTCCTTTAAACTTCCATAATCATACGGTTCTAACTTATCCATTAAGTCGTCATTCATTTTCTCTGACGCATCAACTGGTACCTTATTAAAAGTTAAATCAATCTTGCGCCTAACATCATAGTACTTTGTTTCGGTATAAATATAGTCACCTCGTGTATAGGTTCTTACCTTCGTTGCCTTTGCTTTCACATCGGCAATACTATGTAAATCATAAAGCCAAAATGGGACATAAATTCCTGTTATTCCTTTAATTCGGTCAGCGCTCATAAAGCCTTTAGGAGTCAGTCTACCATTCTTACACCATTTCTTAAATGCATTCCTCGCTTCTTCCTTACTAATTTGGAATGGGATCACTTTATCCGGTGCAAGATTTCCAGAAACACGATCTGCTAAAACAACCCCAGCCCCACAAAAACTACATGTTGTTGCGGAAGTATCGGCATCGGTAATGACGGCCGCTCCGCAGTTATTACAGACATACTCTTTCGCTTCCTCATCAGAAAATCTTGTTGTAATAAATTCTTCGGAAAAATCCTCTATCAAATCCGTTCGTCCACAACTCCCACAAGTTAGTTTTCCAGACTCACTATCAAAAGCCATATCATCGCCACAATCGGGACATTTATAATGAATTAACACGACTCTCCCCCCCTTTAAATTACTTTACTTTCTTTTTTAACTCTTCCATTTCTTTATCTATATCCATACCTTTATCATATTGTGACACAAGCCTATCCATGTCAGCATCTAGTCCATTTCTTAACTCTTCTAGTGCTTCCGCCTCGGCTAAAGCCCTATTCGCCTTTTCCTCCAGTTGATCAAACGTAGTTAAACGAACGTTTGATGGAGATAGACCAGTCTCATTCCTTTGTTTTTTACTCTTTGCCATTGCTAGCTTCCCAACAATCGCATCACGTTGATTGGAAAGTTCCGCTACATCCTCGGAAAGTTTATCCTGCGCCAGCTTCATTTGTTCTACTTTAATGGAAGCTAGTTCATATTGCTTTTCATATTCATGGTATTTTGGCTTTAAGCTCAGCTTTTCTTCTAAAAATTGACGTGCTTTGTCTTCATCCCCGGCTTTTAATGATTTAGCTGCAAAACGTTCCATTTTGTTCATTTCCGTTTGACATTCGTGAAGATTCCTTTTTGCCCGATTCATCAAAACAACTGCAGCATCAGTCTGTCCTTTGATTTCTCTTTCATCACGTTCCATTTCTCTTATATATGCATTTATTTCCTTTTCCGGATCTTTGAGATTTTCCATTTTTACATTTATATGACTTGCTAAAATCGTACGTATTCGTTTTAAGATGCTCATGATTGTTTCCACCTTTCACTGATTTAATAGTACCTATTTATACGGGAGATTGGAAGAAAAGTTTCAAATGAGAAAACTGTGTTTCTCAGAAGACTTGGGGTGGAAATAACAAAAAACGCTTCAGAGCAAAGTACATACTTTGTTCCAAAACGCTTTTTTGAAAAAGGAATTTGTTCATTAGTTAGATAAACTTTCCCGCAAATTAGTTTGAACGTGCCGATTTGATTTTTTCTTTTGTAACATCCTTATAAATATATTATTGGACACGAGGGAAACGATGATAAAGACCGTACCAAGAATATCGAACATCGTTATTTGATTACCTTGAAATGCCGAAATGATGAGTGTTGTAACGGGAACAAAGTTAATGAACAACAACGAATTTAATGGTGATAGTATACTCACACCAATGTTCCAGCCAACTAGCGCAATGACACCAGGGTATATAATCATAAACAATAAATGTGGGCTTGCTGATATCACAGCTTCCCCCGATGGAAAGGATATATACCCAGATAACGTCGCCATTACGACAATAAGAGTCGCTGTGACCGTTCCAAGTAAACAGCTTAACGTGGAGTATCGTAAAGCAGACCAACCGCTAAATTCCTTTCCACCCATCGTGTAAACGACCCAACCAATTACTGCAATGAAAATAATTATGGATGGGACAAAATCACTTGTTACACCAAGAAAGGATCGAATATCCCCTTTCGTAATTACTAATACTGCACCAATAAATGACAGTAGCACACATAATAAAGTGAATCGATGGGGACTCTTTCTAGAGAGCATCCAAACAATCACAATGGATATCATCGGCATCAATGATTCCATAATGGATGCTACCATTATACCTGATTCACCTAATAAATCCTCCCCCCAAAAGATAAAAAGATTATAAACCGTAAACGCCATTGTGCCAAAAAACCATAATGGAAGACCTTTTCCTTCCAATCGAAAAGCCTTTTTTCCTTCTTTCCACCATAGTATTGGTACCAAAATAATCGTAACAGATACATAACGAATGATTGTAAAATAGAAAGGATCCATATATTGGAAAGCTCCATGTGCTACAGGAAACATTGCACCCCATGAAACTGCAGAAATAAAACACAAAAAAGCCCCTAACAACACACTATTTTTCAATTCCCCTTTGCTCCCTTCAACTAAATGATCTACTCTCATATTCTATGATTTTTGTTATCTTGTAAAATGAATAATAATAATGATTTCCATCATTAATCGTGATATCATACAATTAAAATACGAAAATAGGAAAGGGGCAAAATAGTGGAGTTTAAGGACTTAGAGATTTTTCAGAAAGTAGCCGAAAAAGGAACGATTACAGCGGCAGCCAAAGAGTTCAGCTATGTGCAATCGAATATTACGTCGAGGATTCATAAACTTGAAACGGAATTGAATACCCCTTTATTTAACCGACATCGGCGTGGGATGAGTCTAACACCAGAAGGAAAAAAGTTATTGAATTATTGTAACCAAATTTTATTGTTAACGAATGAAATGAAGAAAGCCGTTCAAAGTAAAAAGGAGCCGTCTGGAAAATTAGAAATCGGTACCGTCGAAACCGTCATTCATTTACCACAAATTTTATCAAACTATATAAAGAAATATAAAAATGTTGATTTATCGGTAGTTACCGGAGTTACAGAAACATTAGAAGAAAAAGTGTTAAATCATAAATTGGACGGAGCTTTCGTGACAGAATCCGAATTTCACCCCGATCTTATATCACATGAAGTATTTCAAGAGGAGCTTGTTTTAATTTCAGATAATCGTACATCTACGTTAGAAGATTTAAAAGCAGAACCGTTCTTATGCTTTAGTGAAGGCTGTGGATACCGAGCACGCTTAGAAGCCTGGTATAGAGACCAAAACATTACTCCAAAAAAGGTAATGGAATTCGGTACATTAGAAACCATCCTTCGTAGCGTTGTCGTAGGACTTGGCGTTACATTTGTTCCAAGGTCAGCAACCACCCATTATGAAAAAAATGGGCTCATCCGATGTCATACCCTCCCAGATCAATATAGTAAGATTAAAACAGTCTTTATAAGAAGGGCTGATACCTTCTTAACTTCAACAATCAAAACATTTATCGAAACGATTGAAACAAATAAACAAGCACCAATAACACCTATATAGAAGACCTCCATCAGTGGGGTTTTCCTTCAGGCCCCACAGTTAGTCGCAACTTATAAATATCCCAAACTAACCACAAATAAGTATTGGATTAGGTGCACTTTTAAAAAAAACATTGACTTATCTACTATATATACTTACAATTATACCAAGTAAACATATCAGGATTCTTATCAAGAGAGGCGGAGGGACTGACCCTATGAAGTCTCAGCAACCAGCAAATTTTTGTATGGTGCTAATTTCAGAAGAATACTTAGTATTCTAGAGATGAGTAAATATAGGTCGCCCGGAATGATGTCCATTTCTGCCCTCCTCTCATCTTCTTGAGACGAGGGCTTTTCCTATTCAGCAGTAAACCATTTCATTATGAATCTTAAACACGGGATATCAGTACTCGTGTTTAGGATATCGGTAAACACCACGGAGATATCAGTACTCGTGTGTAAGATATCAGTAAACACCATGGAGATGTCAGCACTCGTGAGCAAAATATCAGGATACTTCACGCAGTATCAGCGCCCGCGTGCAAGATTTCAGGATACAATATATCGGAGGGAATATAATTGAAACTTACAGAACTTTATTCATTTGAAAAGAGAAAGAATCTTCTGCAACAAACAGTGGAGCCTTTTAAAGAACGTGCAAGCAAACATGACAATGAAGCAAGTTTTCCATTCGAAAATATAGAGGATTTAAAGAAAATTGCTTATCACACACTTACGATTCCAAAAGAATACGAGGGACCCGGAATCACTTTAACGGAAATGTTAAAATACCAAGAAACAATCGCTAAAGCTGATGGTTCAACAGCACTGGCTATTGGCTGGCATATGGGACTTACGAAACATAATGGGGAAAATAATAGCTGGGAGAAAGAAAAATATACAGATTTTGCGGAGGATGTTATTACTAATGGCGCACTAATTAACCATGCGATTACGGAACCTGCAACTGGAAGTCCTCAACGTGGAGGCAAACCAGAAACAATTGCCGTAAAAAATGCTTCTGGATGGAAGATTAATGGCAGAAAGACATTTACAACCTTAGCACCTGCACTACATTATTTTGTAGTTGCTGCTTCCATTGAAGGTTCAGATAAAATTGGCCATTTTCTCATCAAACGTGACATTACAGGAGTAACCATCGACGAAACATGGGATTCCATCGCCATGCGTGGAACTGGTAGTCATGATCTTATTTTAGAAAATGTTCAAGTGAATGATGATGACTTAGTAGAATACCGTGAAGACTCCAATAATCAACCTGCATCGTGGATATTACATATACCGGCATGTTATTTGGGGATTGCTAAAGCAGCACAGGAAGAAGCGGTGAAATTCGCCACTACCTACTCTCCGAACAGTATTAAAGGAACTATTTCAGAATTACCGAACGTGAAGCAAAAATTAGGCGAAATAGAGCTTTATCTGTTAGAAGCAGAGAATTTTCTATACAGTATATCAAGAAAATGGGACGAAAGTGGTCAAGCAGTTCGCCAAAAGATGGCAATAGATATTAACGCAGCCAAAGTATCTGTTGTGGATAAGGCAATAAAAATAGTTGATTTAGCCATGAGGGTAGTTGGTGCACGAGGTTTATCTAAGAAAAGCCCTCTACAACGTTATTATCGCGATGTTCGAGCCGGTCTACATAATCCCCCGATGGATGATATGATCATGATGCAGCTTGCAAAGAAATCTATCACGGACTTTCAATTGTTTAAGAACAAAGTTACCACATATATATAATTTTGATGAGGTGGTATTAGGATGACGCTATACCACCTTTTAATAACGATACACATTTCCACACCTTAAAATATACCAGCCTTTAGACGTTTTACCGATTTCCATATTTATTCTTCAACCTTCCTGACATAAATCAGAAATTCCCTTTGTAACTAGGACTGGACCTATCACCTCAGTACCATCAAAATCATCTTCTAGCCATAACTTCCCTCTCTCTATCTCATTTACTAAAAAGGAACTATTGATGATATCTTCGTATTGTAAATCTGAAAAATTTGTTGATGGATTAGCTGAGCATGCTTTCCAACTTTTGATAAATCTATTACTTCTTCAAAATAATCTTGATAATCATCCTTGCTGTAATTTTTTTCATTCATCCATTTTGAAATTTTTTTCATGACACGGACCGCTTTTTTATTAGTCATTCCGGTTCCATTACTTTACGAATCAAAAAATAGTTCCGGGGCTGAGGAAAGTCCCCGTTTATAGAAGTCGATGGTTAGTGGCACTTATACAAATCTTTACAGCGTGCGATTAACCAGATCCCCATAATTGGGAATATTTTATTCTCACACTTTCCAAAAAATGGTTTTTCACTTGTGAAATAGTGAGTAAATTGGTATAATAGAGTTGTAGAAAGATAGTAATCCTTTTTAACATGCACTTAGATTATTTAGGGGGTTTTAAAATGAAAGCAGCAGTTTGGTATGGAAAAAAAGATATTCGTGTAGAAAATGTGGAACCGAAAGCACTCCAATCAGATGAAATTCAGGTTAGAGTTGCATGGGCAGGTATTTGCGGTAGCGATTTACATGAATATGAAGAAGGACCTGTATTCATCCCAACTGAAGAAAATGATCCTTTGACTGGTGAAAAAGCGCCATTAACAATGGGACATGAATTTGCTGGTGTTGTGGAAGCTGTAGGATCAGATGTTACCAATTATAAAAAAGGGGACCGTGTAGTGATCAATCCTACCTTAACCTTTGGCAACAAACCGGAAGATTTAGACCCGTATGATGGATTTAGCTTTATTGGATTGCATGGTGATGGGGGATTTGCTTCCTATGTAAATGTTCCAGAAAGTGCTGTCTATACCCTACCTAAAACCCTAACATTGCAAGATGGAGCACTTGTTGAACCGACAGCTGTTGCAGTGCAAGCGATTAAAGAAGGAGACATGCGGTTTGGTGACACGGTAGCCGTTTTTGGTGCTGGTCCAATCGGGTTGCTAACCATTATTGCCGCAAAAGCAGCTGGTGCAAGTAAGATTATTGCTTTAGACTTATCAGAAACTCGTTTGCAAAAAGCAAAAGAATTAGGGGCAACTCACATTATCAATTCTGGAGAAACAGATCCTGTACAAGCCATTAAAGCAATAGTGCCTGATGGCGTTGATGTTAGCTTTGAGGCTGCTGGGGTCGCACCAACTTTCAAACAAGCTATTGATGCAACCAAAGCACGTGGTACCATGGTCATCGTATCCATTTTTGCCCGTTCTATTGATTGGAATCCAATGCATTTAACCAATACAGGTGTGAAAGTAACATCATCTATCGCTTACACACCAACAAGTTTCCAACAAACAGTAGATTTAATGGGAACTGGACAATTGAAACCACAAGGAATTATTACAGATCAAATTCAATTAGATGACATTGTTGAAAAGGGATTTGAAGCATTAACAAATGATAAATCACAAGCTAAAATTCTAGTAGAATTAAGCGGTGAAAAATAAAGTATCCTAAAACAATTGGACTCATAACGTATAAACAACAAGATTCATCGTGTCGGCTGATACGATGAATCTTGTTGTTTTTTTAAATAAATTGTTAGAGAAAAATTTTATATTTTCCTGTGGACAGGCAACCTCGAAATGCGATTTGAGTTAGCGTTTTGATTTATACCTCTTTCCCAGTTTCCTTAAGTCGAATCTAATTCCCTGTATCTTTGTTAACCGATTATATATGCCTATTCCATTTCGGGGCACTTATCATAATCTGATATAGGAGACTAGAAAGGAGATAGTAAAATGAGTCCTAAGCTTACCAAATTTGTTGATTCACTTCCTATCCCTGAAACATTACAGCCTGTTAACAAGGATAAAAGCGGTGCTTATTATGAAGTAACCATGGAAGAGTTCAGTCAAAAACTACATCGAGACTTACCACCGACTCGTTTGTGGGGGTATAATGGCCAGTTTCCAGGACCTACATTCGAGGTTCAGCGAAATGATCCTATTCAAGTCAAATGGATCAACAATCTCCCACAAAAACATCTACTTCCCATTGATCAATCTATCTTTCATGAACTTGGAGGCAATTTACCGGAAGTCCGAACCGTAACTCATTTGCATGGTAGTGAAACCACTTCTGATAGTGATGGTTACCCGGAAGCGTGGTTCACAAATGGATTTGAAGAGGTGGGGCCTTTTTTTAAAAGGAAAGTCTATGAATACCCAAATCACCAACGGGCAGCTGCATTATGGTATCACGACCATGCGATGGGTATTACAAGACTAAATGTTTATGCAGGACTAGCGGGTATGTATATTATTCGAGACAGGAAAGAGCAATCCTTCTCATTACCCGCAGGAAAATACGAAATCCCACTCATCATTCAAGATCGTTCTTTTCAGAATGATGGTTCACTCTTTTACCCTATTCAACCCAATAACCCACCAGAAAATTTACCATCCCCCTCGATTACACCATTCTTTCTTGGTGATAAAATTGTTGTAAATGGAAAAGTATGGCCATATTTGGAGGTTGAGCCAAGAAAATATCGGCTACGTATCTTAAATGCTTCAAATACCCGTGCCTATCAATTGTACCTCGACTCTGAACAGCCTTTTTATCAAATCGGTACAGATGGAGGATTACTCTCAAAAACGATAGAAATTGAAAAGATATCCATAGAGCCTGCAGAACGTATTGATGTTATTATTGACTTTTCAAAATATAGGGGAGAAACAATCACTTTAAAGAATGATTTAGGTCCAAATGCTGATCCGGAAGACGAAACAGATGACATCATGCAATTTAGGGTACGTTTGCCTCTTTCAGAAGATGATCGACATCGTATTCCAAAGCATCTAGCATCTATCCCCTCCTTAAAAGGCAATAAAATTACGGCAATTAGAACATTAAAATTAAACGGAACAACAGATGAATGGGGAAGACCATTACTTCTCCTTAACAATAAAAGGTGGATAGACCCTGTGACAGAATTGCCACTATTAGGAACGACAGAAATTTGGTCTCTTATGAACATTACTAATTTCACCCATCCCATTCATATCCATTTAATTCAATTTCAAATTTTAGACCGCCGTCCTTTCGATCTCAATCTTTATCAGTCGAATGGGCAAATTGTTTATACAGGGGAAGCAAAACCACCAGAGCCAAATGAACGAGGTTGGAAAGATACCGTAGCAGCACATTCAGCAGAAATAACCCGTGTTATTATAAGATTCGCTCCATATACAGGGGATTATGTATGGCATTGTCACATTTTAGAGCACGAAGATTATGAGATGATGCGTCCATTTACGGTTATTGAATCAGATAAAAGTGATGAGAGGGACTAAACTTAGGTGACCTTGTTTAATAGTGGAAGTGGATTTAATGGTTGGTGATAAGTTGTCTGTATGAATGCTGATATTCCTTAAGTGAGTGCTGATATCTTGAGATGATTGCTGATATCTCGTAAGTGTGTGCTGATATCTTGAGATGATTACTGATATCCCGTAAGTGTGTGCTGATATCTTGAGATGATTACTGATATCTCGTAAGCGGGCTGCTGATATCTTGAGATGATTACTGATATCTCGTAAGCGGGTGCTGATATCTTGAGATGATTACTGATACCTCGTAAGCGGGTGCTGATATCTTGAGATGATTACTGATATCTCGTAAGCGGGTGCTGATATCTTGAGATGATTACTGATATACCGTATGCGAGCTGCTGATATCTCATAAGTGAATGCCGATAACTATGTACAGAAGGAACGATCATGAATCCAAACAAGATTCCCCGCATTAGTTGATGAAGCGGGGAATCTATTAAATACGAGGTATTTTAGTAGTTTCAATCCCAAAATATCATTAAAGCTTGGGGCTAGCTAAAAGTAAAAAGTTTTCCATAAATTGATTTAACTTATGAAATATTTACAATTAATTTTTCATTTCCTCTTTTAGCCATTCAATATCAAATTCCTTAGACCAATAACTTTTCACTTTCCAGTTCGCTCAGTTGGCAAACACCTTATAATTTAAGTTATAGTGAATGTACAATACTAAATAAATGAGGTCACAACAATGAAACTAATTGCGTCAGATTTAGATGGAACACTTTTAAACGAAAAAGGGGAAATTAGTGAAGATAATTTACAAGCAATTAAAAAGATTGAGGGAAAGGGGATTCAGTTTGTTGTAGCAACGGGAAGATCCTATGATGCGGCTAACAAACCATTTCAATCTACAGGACTATCATGCCCATTTATTTGTTTAAATGGAGCTAATACTTTTGATGTTAATGGGCAGTTAATACATGAAGTAACCATGGAATTTCCTGTTTGTCAGAAAATCATATCCGTTTGCCAAAAGGCTGATATGTATATTGAAGTATTTACAAATTATGGTATCTATTCGCTTAGTCGTGAGAATTTCATGGAAGTCATCACCCATGTTCTACAAACAGCTCATGCTGATTCCAAAAAAGAGGATATTCAACAACTCATTGAACAACGTTTT
Organism: Oceanobacillus sp. FSL K6-0118; assembly: GCF_038006665.1. Classification (NCBI taxonomy): domain Bacteria; kingdom Bacillati; phylum Bacillota; class Bacilli; order Caryophanales; family Bacillaceae; genus Oceanobacillus; species Oceanobacillus sp. FSL K6-0118. Next base: position 734,496 of record NZ_JBBOVR010000001.1, on the reverse strand, counting down.
CAAGATGAAAATGTTCAATTTATTAATCATTTTGAGGAGTTACTTTCCAGCCAGGATATAAAGGTGTACAAAATTCTAAGCTTTGCTAATCAACAAGGAGAATTAAATGAAGCTTATGAGAAACTAAAAGATGAACCAGGAACGGTTATTACTTCTTCAGGCCCATTGAATCTTGAATTCAATCATCCAAAAGCGCAAAAAGGTACAGCTCTGAAGGATCTAGCAAATAAGTTGGGTATACAAATGAAGGACGTTATGGCTTTGGGAGATAATCTGAATGATAAAAGTATGCTTCTCCAAGCTGGACGTGGTGTAGCAATGGGAAATGCAGCTGAGGAAATCAAGGAACTATGTACATATACAACCAAAACAAATAATGATAATGGGTTTGCATTTGCGATTAACGAAATGCTTAAGGAGTATAACCTTTAAATTTTAAAAAGGATCTCTAGGCATTAAGTTCTTTTGAAAGACCACTTAGCCAATATCTTATGCTCTCCTTATACAAAAAGCATTGCCTCATATGAAGCAATGCTTTTTAAAATTTATGGATGATAATACAATGGTCCACCTGGTCCAAGTGGGATACCTAATAGCATCCAAATAATTAGCAAAATTGTCCAGCCTATTAGGAAAATCATAGAATATGGAATCATCGTAGAAATTAAGGTACCAATACCCATCTTCTTATCATATTTCTGTGCGAAAGCGATAATAATCGCAAAGTAAGTCATTAATGGTGAAATAATATTTGTAGAAGAGTCTGCAATGCGATACGCCATTTGTGTCAATTCTGGAGAATATCCAAGCTGCATCATAATTGGTACAAAGACCGGTGCCATCATAGCCCATTTTGCAGAAGCACTTCCAATAAACAAGTTAATAACTGCTGTAATTAGGATAAACAGTAATATTAACGGAATTCCAGTTAAATTAACACTACCTAGTAGTTCAGCACCATATACTCCCAATACTAATCCCATATTCGTTTCGTTAAAAAATGCTACAAACTGTCCAGCAGTAAATGCCAAAACAATAAACGTTCCCATAGATGCCATCGTGTCTGACATTTGGCTTGCAACATCTTTATCACTGCGAATAGATTTCGTAACAATTCCATATGTAAGACCAGGGATAAAGAATAAAATAGCGATAATCGGAACTAATGAACTCATAAATGGCGATTGAATAATTTGATCCATTGCATTGCCTTCTGTACCGCGCATCGGTGCGTTGGATGGTATTACAAGCAATGATGCAAGCACAATGCCGATAACTACCGCTATACTAGCCCAGACAAGACCTTTCTTCTCAATTGGTTGAAGGGCTTCCAATTCTTCTTTTTGATCGCCTTTATACGTACCAAGACGAGGTTCTACAATCCGTTCTGTTACCCAAGCACCAAGAAATGTTAATACAAATACCGAAACGGCAATAAACAGCCAGTTCATCGCTATGTTCATTGTTTCTGCATATCCAGGATCAATGATTGCAGCAGCCGCAATAGTCATTTCTCCTAGCATAGCATCCGTACCAGATAATAATAAGTTAGCACTAAATCCTCCAGACACCCCAGCAAACGCCGCTGCTAGTCCTGCGAGTGGGTGCCTGCCAAGTGCCGCAAAAATAAGCGCACCCAGTGGCGGTAATACGACATACCCTGCATCAGATGCCACACTAGACATAATACCAGCAAAAACTAATCCTAACGTAATGAATCTATTAGGTACAGACAACACAAAGCCTCGCAATAGTGCACTAATGAGTCCAGTACGCTCGGCCACTCCTATCCCCAACATCGTTAACAGTACAACGCCCAAAGGAGCAAATCCGATAAAGTTATCCGTCATACTTGAAAATATATATTCAATTCCTTCCGCGCTCAATAGATTTTTGATTTCAACTATTGTTCCTTCTTCACCAGGATGTTCAACACTAATTCCCAATGGTTGTAAAGCTGCTGATAGTAGAATAACGAAAAGTGCCAAAATTGCAAACAATGTTGCCGGATGTGGCAATTTATTTCCAACTAATTCAATTCTGTCTAAAGATCGTACAAATATTCCTTTTTTCCCTTTTGCCATAAAAATTAAATCCTCCAATATAATCTACAAAAATACTATTTTAATTTAAATTAAGATTACTAGCTATACTATAATAGTTATGCATATTCACTAGAAGTCCCTAAAAGTCTACCACAATATTAACTTACTCTAAGAGTATTATATTATAGAAAGAGAATGATATTACAGAAAATTCAAAATAAATAAATTCGCATGATTTCCCCTGCTTTTCATACAAAGGAAAGGATACCAGTTTATTTCCAATATTTCAAGCTCAAATTGTAGTAAGGAGATCATATATACTAATTTAAACTTGTTCTTCAAACTCATTAAGTCATTTGCACCCTTTAATAATTCGCTAATTTTTGATATAATTGTATTCATGAAAAGGCCTCTTTCAAATGTATTTGCCGGTCAGCATACATTTATGATAGAGCGCCTTTTCTTTTTTTTCTAGAATTTTGTTTCAAATCCCCGAGAACTATTTTACACATAGTACAATTATAACTATCAGTCTGGAAAATGTTAACGAACTCAAGACTCGTTTCATGAACATCTGTCCTCCAATTCATTAGTGTCTTGACTTCTCAATTGTACAATCACAAAAATTGACTCTAATAAAATATCTTTTATAGCATTTTCAAGGAAGAAAATATTTTATAAGCCTTCCCTGCTTGAACTAATTATTTTTCTTAGCAAATTAGTAAAAAACTGTTATAATAGATTAGTTGATTAAGAGGCCATTTATGTTTATACATAAAATGGCTTTTCTGTTTTACCAAAAGAAAGAGGGATTTTGATGAAAAAGGGAACTAGCATTCAGTGGCTTTTCTTTTTTGTAGGTCTTATGGTTATGGGAATTGGAGTTGCATTGGCGGTCAAAGGGCAACGTTTTGGTGTAGGTTCATGGGATGTGTTGCACATTGGTTTGTTCAAAAACTTCGGACTATCCATTGGACTTTGGTCTATTATTATGGGAGTTATCATTATTACTATTTCTTCCATTGGTTTACACGAGTTCCCGAAAATCGGAACCTTTATGAACATGATCTTTGTTGGTTTATTTATCGACTTTTTCAACTGGGTCATACCAAACCCACATACCTTTTCCATGCAGTTTGTTGATTTTATTCTTGGAATTGTGTTGTTAGCTATTGGTGCAGGCATTTATATTTCTGCTAATCTAGGTGCAGGCCCTCGGGATAGCTTAATGTTATTAATAGTGGGGAAATTTGGTTGTAGTATTATGGTTGCACGTACTGTCATGGAAGTAATCGTCGCGATAGTTGGATTTTTATTAGGTGGACCTTTCGGAATCGGTACCGTTATTATGGCTTTTGCACTTGGTCCAATTATTCAAGTATCGTTAGGGTATAGCCAAAGATTATTGGATAAATGCCTGAGCGACAAACATCATGGACACGTAGCTGCCCACTAACTAAACAAGAATTTCCTTATTAAAGCAGCTTCATTTCAATCGAATGAAGCTGCTTTTACTTTTTGGTAAGTTAAAAAAGGATGCTTCCGACAAGATAAATAGTTGTACGGAAACATCCTTCTATAATAAAGTTTTTTAAATTCATGTAATAATTATGTGTGTGTTCCCTGTCCATACTAGAGGAAACTTCCATATTTTTTGTATGGATAAAGGAGTTATTTTAGAAAGGCCATCCCATCCACTTTTTTGATAGGAGTAGTATTTTATTTCCATTTATTCTGGGGAACTTAAATTCGTAGCAGTTATAAGGGTGAACATGGAGGAGTTTAATAAGCAACCTTGAAAAACATCAACCAAAAAAGACGGTTACACTCTTTTCCTTTTGTGCTTCCTCTAAACAGTTTGATAGAAAATCCTGGATTTGCTTTAGATCCAAGGAATCACCCTTCGGCGAACTGGGAACATCATTACCGTATTGTTGTTTATAAGCATGCAAAGCTTTTTCGATTTGTTGCTTTGAAAAAGTAGTAACGGCGCCTGTCCCACTAACTCCTGCATGGTAATCAATGGAATCAAGTAAATCGTACAGTATTGTAGCATTAGAATTTCCCATGCTAAAACGTGCATAAGCAATTGCCTCTCCAGCTTTATTGTATCCTAAAATATCATGACCCATGAAAAGTCCTCCTTTTTAATTTTAAATCTAATAAACTAGAAACAATATACATAGCCTAGAGCGTCGTAACAAATGATTTTTTACATATCACCCCTTTCAAGTTTATTTTATGGAAAGGTTTTTGTTTGAAACAGAATGGATAAAAAAGGGGGTTCTCGGTGATAAATCAAGGTTGAATGAAGTAGTTCAAAAACAGAGGACATGAGGTTTTCAGGTTTGCTAGGTTATAAGTGGGTAAGAGCTAAAGGAAATTTTTGATGCCTCTCCTCCACTACACTTACATGGTTGCGGTTTAAGTGACTGACACCATAGCAATGACGTTTTAAATTTCCTTCTCTATCTATTGGCTATGATGTCTGCCAACTTCCTTTAATCTAATCAAAGTCCCATCTTTCTTTCATCTTTGAGATTTCTTCGACTCGTACATTCGACACATCAGCAATTAATTCTTCTGGTAATCCTTTTTGAAGCATCTTATAGATTACTTTTTCTATACCTTTTTCTATACCTTTTTCTATACCTTTTTCTATACCTTCCTCAATTCCTTCTTTCTTTCCTTTCTCATAATACGAGTTCGGAAGTCGTAGTACCCGATTAGCTTCTTCTCTAGGAAGTTTTGCAATTTCTTCGCTCATTTGCTCTTCCTCCTCACTGTTTAAATGTAAGTAAGTATTGAAAAAACCATATAAGAGATCCATTCTTGCCGGATTCAATTCCATTCTACTAATCATTCTTAAGAATTCTAATTTGACTTGAATGCGTTCATCTTTAGTATACCCCATTTTACTTAATAAAGCCGCAGCTATAGGATTGTTCATCTTAATAAACTTTCGCCAATCCATTTTAATTAAATGAATTTGAAGATAATTAAATTGGAAAACTTGGAAATGGAAGATTTCCGTAGTAAAAATGTCTGGTACATCTCTCTTGTCATCATAACTGAAAACGGCAATTGGAAGGATTGTTTTGCGGAATTTTTCATAGAGGCGGGAACTGTAGATAAACATTCGTTCATTGAATTCCTTTTGATAACTTGCCTGTGGCTCAATATGAATGAGGATTAGCTGTTCTTCCTCTTGTAATTTAACCTCAGCAAGTATATCTATTCTTCTTTTTTCACCTTTTAAAATATCTGTATAAACCTCCTGTTCTAGGAACTTTACAGTGGTAAAATCAATTTTCGGGAATAAATCGGGGAAAAATGCGTCGATGAACTCTTTAAAGAATGTTTGAATGAGCTCTTTAAATAAACGGTCATGATCCGTATAAGTTTGTTTGTCTTCTAATATAATAGACGAAGTGAACAATGACTTGCAACCTTTCTGAATATTCATTATTACCTAGGACTATTTTATCAGTAATGTACATGAAATACAATACTTATTGACAAACTTTATGCGTCAATTTTTTAAGAAAGACCAACCAGTCATCGTTTACAGGAGTGTTCTTTTTTAATAACATTATTTCTATCCGTATCTACCAAGTGAACGGTCTTATGCCTTTAAAACTTGGTAATAATAGTCATAAGTTTTAAAATAAAATTAAAAGTGTCCATGGTGAAAATAACTATTTTGGAGAGGAGAGATACGACATGTTCAACTGTGCCTGGTGTAATAAGAAAATTGGCGATAACGATCCATTAAGTGCCTTGGAAGTAAAATTTAATGAGGGGATGAAGATTTTTCCAATAAAGAAGGGGAAATCATTCCTGTTTACTTAAGAGAAATTGATAGAAGCGTCCCGATGATTGTTACCACAGCCGATTCCGAAGCTAAGAAAAATGGACAAGACGGGCTATTTGTTATCTGCAGTCATGAATGTGGAGAAAAACTAAAAAGCATTCTTGATAAAGAAATGAACGTTTTCAAGTGACCCTCTGCCCGAATGACATCAAAAGGGTACTAAAAAATATTAACTTCTTACATAAAATTCTTCTATACGAGGGTTTGAGGGGCATCCACATCATGCCGCCTATGAAATGAGAGTATGTAATATCGTTAAAAAGAGGTGCAAAAAGTGTGGTAAATCAACGTTTGGGATATTATTGGTTGTATATCTTCAATGGGAATTTACCGCTATTCATGAAATAGAATGGCGAAGCTATTAAAAAGTAGTTTCATTCTAGGTCGATTTAGAAGCATTGGAAATGTTATAATTATAGGACAATAGCTGAATAGGTTAACTCAAGGATGGTTGGCACACTCCCGAAAGGGGGTGATGCTAATGACAGTTGCAGAAGGATTAATGCTAATGATTAGTTTCGGAGCGTTAATAGTTGCAATTATGTCAGAAAAAAACAGTAAAAAATAAAACCTACCCTTGAGTTTCCGGCTCGTTAGAGGGTAGGTTTTATTCTCGTATACGTGTCGATCCCCTTGGGGGGGAACCTAGCTATTGTATAGACTGAAGGTGTTAGCGCACCTTTGGTCTTTTTTTAATGTATTCATTTTCTATTACCAGTATACCCTTTTTTGATAAAAAAGAAAACATGTTACATTATTAATTATCATGAAAATTACGCTTCTAATTATTGATGTTGATTTGAAATAAAGTTTGATCATTATTATAAAAAAGTGAATTACTTTAGTACGTTATCATAAGGCTTTGTTCAATTTTTTTTATAAAATATCAATAATTTCATTCTTAATTTCTTTGCTAATAAAAATGTTTTATCAGCAAAGTCTGTAAGCTTTTCTTCACTTAAAGAAAACAAAGTATAACCGTACATATACTCTTAAACATAATTAGAAATACCTTCTTCTTGTTCAGGTGAATTCTCTATCGCATCACATATATAAATTATATCTTCTCTTATCCGTTCATACAGTTCCTCCAAGATAAATTTCTTTGGTATTTCAATTTCATTTTTAGTTAACTCATTTATTAATTTCTTTTTATCTTTTAATATCATATTACTACTAGAATATTTTTTTCTTAAACTCGTATTCTTTATTTAACTTTTCAATAATTATTTCTTAATTTTGGTTGTATTCCTAAATCTACGGTCATTAAGAAAGTCCTGGAAAGCAAATTTTAAAAGCACAAAAAAGGCTACCCCCTTAATAGGAAGTAGCCTTCTCAATATTAACTATTTATACATGAAACAGCTTCACAAAAACGGTTGTAAAACAGGGTAGAAATAGACTAAACTATTCCTAAAGATGTAAGGCTTAAACCTACATCATGCCGCCCATCTTTGAGGGGATATTTTATAGCAACATACAACAGCAAAAGTGCGATATTGCAAGCTTTTTCCTATACTTAGATTCCATGACATTCAATGAAAAATAAAAATAAGTTAGCAAAAAGTTAGCAACGAGAAAATACAAAAATATTCTATTTTAGACTAGATTATTTTTATAATAGTACTGTAGTTTTAAAATTTAGTTTAATCGTTTATAAAAAAGTTGTACCATTTTACCTCTTTAAATTTTTATCTGAAGTGATTTTCCAATTACTCGGATAACAGATGAAAGAGAGGAGAGAAAAGAGTTCGATTTCTCCCCTTTCTTTTTTTGTGTAAGCCCTGATATTACTGGATTTACTCAATATAATTTCAATAAAAATTCAAAACTCATCCAATAGGATTTTTACCCAATCAAAATTAATATCAATCAGGCTGGTTCAATAAAGTGTCCAGTCTTTATTGTGTTCAATTAATGCTCAATTAACAAAAATGTACAATAAAGGATTTACTGAAAAGCAAATAAAATTAAAAGATGGTACTGTATTAAATTATGGTGAAGGACCGAGTAACGGCAAAACACCACTGCTATTAATTCATGGACAAGCTATGACATGGGAAGATTATGCAAAGGTATTACCCGAAATCTCAGAGTACTATCATGTTTATGCGGTTGATTGTCATGGTCATGGAGAGTCCGATTGGAATCCTGAAAAATATTCAGCTAAGGCAATGCAATAGATTTTGCTGAATTTATCGAAGAAGAAATAGGAGAGAAAACGGTTATATCTGGTCATTCTTCAGGCGGAATGATTGCAGCATGGATGGCGGCATATTTTCCAGAGCTAGTGCTAGGGACTGTAATTGAAGATTCCCCTTTATTCGCAACAGAACGAGATAGACGAGAGAAAACATATGTGTGGGTATATGGATTTCAAATGTATGAAGACTTTAAAAATCAGCAAGAAGTGAAAGATTATTTCACTTACTCTTTACGGAATAGTTACTGGAAAAAGTTATTTGGAAACATCCTTTGGAAAAAATTCTCGAAGGATGCTATCAACTATCGTAAAAAACAACCAAACAAGCCAGTACATTTAGTTTATTTGCCGCCACAAATTAATAGGATCTTTGAAACTGAAACATATCCATTTGGTCGCAAATTTGGAGAAACCTTTTACGATAATTCATGGTTTGACGATTATAATCAATCGGAAGTATTATCAAAAATCAAAAGTCCTACTATATTCATAAAAGCGAAAACAACTTTAGATGAAGGTTTATTAGTAGCAGCATTGTCAGATGAAGATGCAGATTGTGTTGTTGAATTATTGCATAATGGTAAAAGAGTAGATGTCGATACACTGGGACATGATATTCACTACGATAAGCCAAAAGAATTTACGGAAATTTTGGTTAGTTTTTTGAAAGATTTATAAATTTTAGGAGTAAGGGTAAATAAGTTTGATTGTATGACTGCTAAAAATATGTTTGGCCAAAATCCACAAATCTCTAATCCAATAGAAAATCAATTTGAATAACAATTAGGGTGGAAGTAGATAATCTAATAAGAATGAATTATCTACTTCCGAGTATTGTTTATTTATTACAGAGTGTTTTTAAATGATAACTGATTACTTCCTTCACCTTTTCTGGAGTATACACATCTGGTCTTAACAAGGTATGGAATGACAGCCCTTCAATCAATGCAGATAACCGACTGCTTTCTAAATCTGCATTAACTGATTCCGATAATATTCCTTTTAGAGTTAATATCTTGATCATTGAATTTGCTAAATCATATGTACCATCCGTCATTTCGTCTTTCTTCTCTTTTAATGCATCACTTGTTAGGGAACGGAGTGCAAAAATCCACCAAACACTCGTTTCAATTTTCTTTTCTTCGTCGATTGGTACAAGCTCCAGTAACACTTCCTCAACTGCCTGTAATGGATTTTTTGACCATTCTTTATGATCAGAACGCTTTTTTCCTTCTTCTATGTAGTATTCTATAATAAACAGCAGCATTTCATCTTTAGTTGAAAAATAATGTCTTAACGCACCAGGAGACATTCCTGCTTCAGCAGCGACTCTTCGTATTGATGCTTTCTCAATACCCTCTTTCTCAATAATCTTCCATGCAGCTTCAGCAATTAACTTTCGTTTCTTGTCATGATTAACAAATTTTGGCATGAATAAATATCACTTCCTTTTTTTAATACAATGTGTTATTATCTTTTTAGCACAGTGTGTTATTTTGATGATATCACACTTTATAAAGGGGGACTAATTATTTGATTGAAATCATTGAAACAATGATGCCTTCCTCATCAATAGATATATCCGTAGCCCTACTAATTATCTCTATTTGTGCATTAGTTGATATATTAAGTCCTGGTGTGCTAGCTATTACGGGCTATTTATTACTTACACAACCTAATCAGCTTTCTTCTCGTCTATTTGTATTTTTATTTGTTATTCAGTTAGGTTATTTCATGATTGGTATATTACTGTACTTTGGTGGGGACACACTATTGGGGTTGATTGAAAATTTATCAGAATTTGATTTTATCAATTGGTTTTATACTGTCACGGGAACACTTCTTGTTTTGGTTAGCTTCATAAAACCAAAAGAGGGCACAATAGAACGTCTTACGTCATGGATTCCAAGACAGACAACAATAAAGGGAATAATTATTTTGGGTATTATTGTGTTTCTTATTGAATTTGTAACGGCATTGCCTTATTTTTATTCGATTTTTTTATTAAATCATCTGTCAATTAATTCCTTTTCTTCTATATTTGTAATAATTGGGTACAATCTTGTAATGGTGCTTCCTTCTCTATTATTGTTAGGAATTAGTATTGTGTTTAAAGATAAACTGCAGAACTTTCTAAAGAATATAAAAACAAAATTAAATGAAGCACCAATTTCTTCACTATTAGTAGCAATAGGTGTAGTAGGTGCAGTATTTTTTAATATTGGTATTAGAGGTATCTTAAATTAAAAAAATGAACGAGGTGTTTAATATGAAAGAAGTTATTAGTGGAATTGGTTTACTTTTCGTAATCCAAGGAGTAGGAGGTTTAATCAATCATTTGACAAATGGTGGAAAAAGTTGGTTTTTAGTGAATTATATTGATGTGTTTCAAGGTTGGGAAATTGCGATAGATATTTTATTGATTGTTATTGGTGGGGTTATTGGTTTATTTTCTATGAAAAAATCTAGTTCATCTAGAAATGGTAAATAAAGAGTGAGATGATTTTCTCTCCCTTCACAGCTTTTCTTAATAAAATAACTTAAATTCATAGGTTAAAAAACCTTGTTTATCTTAGCGTTGTTGGCATCGAATGTAAGTCTAAAATGGAATAATGATGATCGATTGATACGAAAATTTATATGTACTATGAAGTGAGAATAATAAATCAACAAAAACATTTCAAGAGGGTTTAAAATTTTTCTAGGAGGATGGATAGAGGGAGCTTTCTATATCATAGCTCCCTTTCTATTAGTTGTAGCAATGAACATCTACGCACATATGACCAAAAATATAGAAGAAAAGACCTCTCAAAAGTTCAGTGAACTAACGAAAGGTCTTCTCTAAAAATTTTATTGTATGGCGTTTCAAAATTATGGATGTTAGCAAAAAGTTAGTATTATATGTTCTATCTATAGTTGAACGACAAATACAATTCAAAAATAAAATTAAGGTTTTACTATAATTAATTCGTTTGGATCAAGTCCGTCTCTCACATACAATTCTGGCGTATCCTCTTCTGGAATACCTTCAAGCATTAAAGCAGCTTTCCCTTGTTCGAATGCTCTTTTCACCGAGAGTCCAAATCCAATAGCAGAATAAAACTGAGCAGCAAAGACCCTGGCTGCTTCATCCCCAATGGTAGTCGTCATTCCAATGGCTGCATCCACATGTTGTACTACTTCTTGTGCTTGTCCATAAGAAAAACAGGTATTAAAAAACACTAATTTAATTTCATCTGATGTACTCATCATTGTTTGAACTATAGCCTCTTTAGAAACAAGTTTTGCATTACCTTGATTGTCTTGGAAGACGAGTTCATCGTCCTCAGATCCATGTCCACTAAAGTGAATAATTGCAGGATTTTCCTCATTAATTGCTTGTATTACGTCCAAAGCTCTAGTAGCCCACCGAGTATCGAATGATACAGAATCCCTATGTTCTGATTTTCTTATCATCTCTTGAATGGCTCTAGCCTCTTCATCCAATCTTAACTGTGGTGCATCTAATGGATTTGATGCCATAAATAGGACAGTAATTTCCTCTGGTAAATTTTTCAATTCTCCTAATACCCTATTTGTCTCTTCGTGCATTTCACCATGTCTATTCAGCATTCCACTAAACTCCTTCATACGTTTTTCGCTATCTGCTAGTCTTCTTTTTTCGGCATCATCTCTTTTCTTTTGCTCACGTTCAACTTCACGACCCAGCTTCTTTTCTGCAGCTACTACATCTCCCTCAATTCTTGCTATTTTTTTATCAATATCCGCAACCTTTTTATCTATATCTGCTAGTTTCTTTTCTTCACGTCCAATTTCTCTATATTTGGAATTTATGGTGGCAGTTGACTTTGTTCTTCCTATAGTTGCTTTAGCTGATGTAATTTTTTTCTTATGTGACGGTATTTTTCCTAATTCGGTGGCTTTAGAGTTCCTTAATCTGTTTAACTCATCCTTTTTTCTCTTGATTGTTCTTCTATACGTTTCAATGAGCGACAAAATGTCCGACCTCCCAAAATTTAATTTCATTATATTATACTTAATATTCTACACGTAAAATCTTATTGTTGCAAACATACGTTCCGTATATTATCACTAAAAAGACAGTCCCATTATTGATAGGAACTGCCTTCTGATGTTTATACTTACGTTGTCTTTTGCTGAGAGTAGTCCTCTTGGCTACTGCTTTTTTTCAATGAGTTGATTAACAATATCAAGTATCTTCTCATTGTTTGTTTGCCTTGTATAGGTAACACTGATTCCATTTCTATTGAGCTTATCACCTAGCTCTCCTAACCCCGCTTGTCCTTCATATTCATCGTTAATTCCTGATTCTTTAACCATGCCAAAGAGTTTATTTGCAGCTTCTATTTTATGATCCTCTGTACCTCTAAGATCTTGTTTTTTCTTAACACCTTTACTCTCAACAACAAGGTTAATTGTAGGTTTGCCTTCTTTATCCTTGATTACATACATAAAGTCTGGGCTATATGTACTTCCATCTATGAAAGGTATTTGCATGGTGCGTTTTGGTATTTTTCCATATACCTCAACGCTACTGATATTCTCAATTATGTTATTTTCTTCAATTTCAGAGTCAAATAAAATTGTGTCATACAAATAAGTTTCCAAGGGAGTTCCTTTTCTTTCTTTCACACCTAAATAAGCAGATGTTTTTACGAAATCCCTAGGGTGCCCATTTTCTTCTGTGAGTTCTGTAGGGTGAACAGTTGTGTTTGGTAATTTTCTGTACGAATATATTTTCAAAAGTTCATCATAGATTCGCTGCTTAAAATATATAGAGAAACTTCTAACTGTATCCTTTGTAAAGAAGGCCTTTTCTATCTTTTTCAATTTTGATGCTCTTACTATCCCTGCATGTATTAAAGGAATAGATAAATTTGTACTTTCAGCTATAGCTTTTAAAAACGTACCATAATTCAAGGTTTCACCATATGAACTATCAATTGAGTCTAGGGTTACATTAAATATTAACTCACCTTGCACCATTTCTGATGTTTCTCTCTTAGTTCGTCTAACCGTTTTATTTATCAAATCCTCCGTGATTACATCGGAAACAATGCTTATAAGTACATCATTATTGATTGTGTCAAAATGTAAATAGTATTTTTCATTTAACTGTTCCCAGAGTTCTTTTAACTTCCAATAGTTATCCTTGCGAATGGCAACCTCTTTATTTTTATCAATATTTCGATCACGAATTCTACTTTTATCGAGTTTATTAAATATTTCAGGATACTCCGTCATGAAATTTTGTAACTTTTCTGTTTTTATTTCTCTATCAAATGAAATATACCCTTTACTCATTAAATCTATAATAACTTCTTCATTACTTAATCCTTTGTTTGTTGCAATTTTTTCAATTTGTTCTGATGTGATTTCCTTTTGCTCAAATGATGTTTCACCATAAATTTCTTCTTCCAGTTTTTTGACAAAGTCTTTTTCAGTAAAGTCTACGATATAATTTAGCATAAAGGTTTCATTTTCAATACGATTTCCTGTCTCATCTACAGGTAGACGTAATCCACGTCCAATTTCCTGCAATTTACTGTTATCACTTCCACTAGATCGTAACTTCGCAATTGTAAAGATATTTGGGTTATCCCAACCTTCTTTTAACGTCCATTTAGAAAAGATGAAGCGTGTTGTATTTGCTTTGCCATCCTTATGTACTAAACTCAAGAGCTTTTCTTTATCGAAAAGAATTGTATTTACTTCTCTCTCAATTTCCTCTTCAGAAGAAAAGTTATCCTGTGAGAAATATCCTGCATGTGTTTCATTTATATTCGCAAGGGATTCCTCCAGATATTTTTGATATTCCGATTCAAAAATATTACATTTATCAATTTCTTCTTCTAATTTTTTGCTTAATTCTTCTTCAAAAATATTCTTTAGATAAGGTTCTTTCTTGTCATTATCTCGATAAGAATGAATATCATCAATAAAGAATAAAGCTAGAGTTTTAATTTTAAATTTCCGTTTGAAATTCTCACGCTCTGTTTCAAAATGCCTTTTTAAGGCTAATCGTATGGATTCCCTTACATAAGAAGTTGCAAATACATCCGCAAAAAATACGTCACCTGTGAACTTTTCTTCTCCATTACTTAAATTAACCTTAGTAGCTAAAATCCCGTCTATTGAAATTCCCGAAAGTTTTGGAGAGAGTAGACTTAACGAATCATGTGTTTTTAACTCTTTTGTAGTTTTAATTGTTTGACCTTGCTCATTTAATTCTGTTTTTTGAAAACGAACAAACTCGCCCTTTTTCATTGTTAGGATTTTAAATACCTCTTCCTCATTGTCTGGACTCTCGACATGCTCTTTTGCTACACCTTTAATTAAATTATTTTCAAATGCTTTATGAATATTTAAGTCATATATTAGGTTCTCATAATCTTTTAATTCAACTCTATTTTTCCCCCTACCAATAAATTTACTTGGAAAGGTAGCCCCAAAACGTATAATCATCTGAGGTTTTACCTGTTCTTCTATAAATTTAAACGTTGCGTTGTTACGACTAAAACGATGGGGTTCATCTATGATCATAATGGGTCTAGTAGCGGAAATTGCATCTATCGGCCTATAGTATCCTTCAATATGTGAATCGTAATCATCCCGTACCAAAACTCCATTTTTACTTTCCTTCAAGTGTTGCATATTAACTAACAACACTTCTATTGTATTTCTTTGAAGATTTGATGATGTTACAAAGTCACGAATACTGTTTGGTACATATTTCTTTGTACCTTTCTTTGCCTTGATACTTTCAACAGTTCTTAGCTTTATTTCTGTCTTATAATCACACTCATTTTTGAAATGATTAATATTACTTTGAAGCTGCATGAAATTTGCAGTTCCAGCCTTAATAGCTAATGATGGTACAGCAATAATGAACTTTTTAAAACCATACAACTTATTTAGTTCATAAATAGCTTTTGTATATACATATGTTTTACCTGTACCAGTTTCCATTTTTATATCAATATTCAAATAACCCGCTTCATTTTGATTAACACTCTGCATATTAGAAGGTAAATCTGACTGTACCCGCTTTATATTTTGATATAAATAAGGACTCTCGATGTCAATAATAGGGTTTTCAATGCTATTCATTGGTTTTTGTATACCGACATTTGAGAATATTGAACAAAGCCTCTCAATCGGAATTGTTTGATGTTCTAAATTTCTTTTTAGGATTAGTTCCAACTTTGTCCACCTCAATATCGCTTAATTAAAGATACTTCAATACTTTTCTCTTCATATCTCAACTGTTTTAAATTCGTCTCTAATTGTGTCAGTATACTAAAATCTGTGAAGTTATAACCATAAATAACTACACTAGTAGGATTGAAGTTCTTCTCTTCGACTATTTTAGATAATAAGCTATCAATATGTTTTTGCGATAGGCCTTTATCTACCAGATAAAGGTAATCATGCACATAATAACCAGTATATCCCCCTAAATTGACTTCCTCTACTGTAGGAGTTAGTCCATGACCATCTTGATTCATCCAAGTTGTCAATATTGTTCCTTTATCGAATTCAACTTCAAATTCAGATGCTAATAAGTTGGGATTAAAATCTTTAATTTGATCAATAGTGCTTTCTTCCAACATTTTCGCATAGTAATGTTTAAAACCATAGTCAATGGCTACATTTGTACTTTGTTTTATTGCTTGTGCGGCACGACTAATCCTTTCCCGTCCAATTTCATCAATTGTTTTATAACCGTGCTTCTCTGCTACCGATCCTTTTTTAACCGGCTCATCTATTTGTACTAGGATATATTTGTAGTTACCCTCATTGTTTGCATTTAATTGCATAACTGAATGAGCTGTTGTACCCGATCCAGAGAAGAAATCCAATACAATATTTTCTTCACTACTTTGAGTTGTAGCTTTTATTAACAATGCTGTTAAATCAACATCTTTAGGGTTGGTAAAGATATCCTTTGCTCCTAACAATGTTGTTAATTGTTTTGATGCAACCCTTCCATCTCTGTATTTAATGCTGGTCAAACTTTGATATTCCGTATCCTTTAGATAGGTTTTATTATTAGGAATAGTCTCATGTGTTTTACCAAAATGCACTAAATTATCCTTTATCCTTTGCTTCATTGTGCCTTCAGGGTATCTCCAACCACTAGCTGGTTCTTTACAAACTTTACCTGTTATTGGGTGTACTACATCATATCTATACTGACCGTAATTTGGTCCAGAAATATCAGATGGAAAGTAAACCCCTCTTTCATCCATCCAAGAATAATGTTTACTTGAATATATTGGGTTTGATTCTGGAAACTGTTTATACCATTCCAGTGCCTCGGTATGGATTGCATCCCAGTCATCACCATGTTTTTCCTTAAAGCTCTCGAATGCTTTATAGATTTCTTCTATACCCTCTTTTTTTTCAGTCCAATTACCAGAGTTCTTTTTCTTATCTTTAACATAAAACAAGATATATTCGTGCTGCATTGATATGTAATCTTGATCATTTTTACTACTATTTTTCCAAATTATTTCACCTGCAAAATTTTCTTCTCCAAAAATGTCATCACAGAGAAATTTCAATTGTGAATGTTCGTTTTCATCAATGGAAATAAAGATTACTCCATCTTCTTTTAATACTTCCCTTGCCAAATATAGACGTGGGTACATAAACGTAAGCCAAGCACTGTGAGAAGATGATTTTGAAGAAGTCATATTTAAAATACGATCAGCTTCTTGTTCTTCAATACCTAAAGCATCCTGAAGCTCGTCTTTTGTGAACTTGAAGCTATCACTATAAGCAAAGTCATCACCGCCCGTATTATAAGGAGGGTCAATATAACAACATGCTACTCGATTTGTATAGGATTTCCGCAAATGCTTTAAGACATCTAAATTATCTCCTGTAATGTAGATATTCTCCGAAGTATTATTTATGTTTTTTGAATTGTGCTCAACATTTGGCACCAAGACTGTTTCGGTATCTATTGAATCAGCAATATATTTGGCGTAATTTTTCCCTAAGAAGTTCATTTCATATCCTTCAGAAGTAAAATCTATATCTTGGTTAATCTCCTTTTTGAACTTTTCAATATCTAGAGTTTCCCCTGAAAAGCAATTTGGGAAGTGCTCCTTTAAAATTGCGATTTTGTTATCATTCAACTTTACATTCCCATTATTATCCAATGCATCTTTAATCATAGTTGTTACCTCCGGCTATATCGTGATTAATTATCCTTTATCCATTTCAATTTCTCTTTTAATAGAATAAATAGTGTTTCTAGATAAACCTGTTTTACGATGAATATCCATCACACTTACCTTTTCGTTTAAACATCTAACTACTTCATCATATAAAACTTTATCCTTTCCTGTCGCCCCTTTATGGTATCTTTTTTTTCCACCTCGAAACTTACCCTGTTTTTTTGCAATTTCTATTCCTTCTTTTTGAGCAGTTTTAATTCGAGATCTTTCTTCTTCCACCATCCACGATAATAATGAAAGCACTAGATCCGATACTAACTGTCCAACACCTTCGATTTCTTTATACTTTCGTGTGTCCAAAATTGGCATATTTAATACTACAATATCAATTTCCTCTCTAACAAGAGCTTCCCACTCATCCTTTATCTCCTGCTTATTTCTCCCAAATCTACTTAAATCATGAACGACTAATACATCACCAAATCGCATTTTCGAACGCATTTCTTTATATACTGGCCTTTCAAAATTTTTACCAGATTGCTTCTCTTCATATATCCGATCACAGCCATACTCTTCTAATTCTTTTAGCTGTCTTGACAAATTTTGTTTTTTGGAGCTAACCCTTGCATAGCCAAAAATCAAATTTCTCACCTCTATGTAATGAACAAGTCTGTTTGAACATCTCTATATACCTATAATACTACATTTCTATTTGTTAGGACAGAGTTTACTCTAATTGAACAAATTTAGGTAAGTAATTCCAGATTTTGAGTTAACCATATGTTAAAATAAACGTAGATTGTGAAGAAACCTACTTAAAGTAACGGGGCAGGATAGTTTAACTAAGGGGGAGAGCGATATGGTTAAAAAAAGTTTAATACCTGCTTTGATATTTTTTATCGTATTTACTGCTAAGAATCTAATTTTCGATAAAAAAATCGAATGGGCATTTAACATTACAATTTTTATTGTGGTATTTTTTATTTATATTTTATGGGAATGGTCAAAAAGACCATATAATTGGAATAAAAACAAATGATAATATGAAAAACAAAATTCTTAAACATATTCAACTAACGGGTGCTTTAACAAGGGTATTATTATGGTAAAGTTGTTTTGGGGTGAGGTTAAAAATGAGTAAGAAGAAATATTATTTTTTTATGGTTCCATCTATGCTCATCGGGCTATTTTTAATATTTTATCTACCAGAAAACCAAAGTTTCTATGTGTATTTGATACCAATTGTTTTTGGAATAATTTATTATGTTTGGGTAAAAGACAAATAGGTTAGTTCCTTTACTATCGGATTGCGAGGCTACTTTATTAAAGTAATTGGTGCAATTGTTTAACAAGGTGATCTGAATGAGGTCGCCTTTTTTATGATTAAATTTTCGATTTAAATGTTTGAATATTATGTTAGTATTTAATTAGAAGTTATTAAGCTAACGGGGCAGGATAATGGAGTAAGTAATATTACATCTATAATTGGAGGTAGGAAAAATGTATGATTATAAATTTGTTGATATTCAAGTAAGTGGATTTAGTGGTAACCCAAAAGAAGATTATGAAGAAGTCATAAAAAAACATGCACAAGAGGGGTGGCGATTACATACATTTCAACCATTACCCTTTGGTGCTGGTGGTCAAGCATTAAAATTACAGCTTATTTTTGAAAAGATAATTAAATAATTATTGTTCATTAGTTTGCTTATTTAATTTATCAGCACACTGTTTTGTACTAAAAATAACAGGTGTGATTGTTGTAGTTCGACAGTCGCTTATTGTTATAAAGTGGTAATTTTGAAGTGATTCGAGGGATTTTATATGGAATTAATCATTGGAATAGCTATTTTACTAATGGGTGCGTTTTTGAAAGAAGAAATTAACATATATGTTACGGTCTGATGGTAAGGGGGGATTATATTTGAAAAGTATACTAATGACAACGTTGTTTATCGTAATAGTAATTTATAATATTCGTAAAAACAGAGAAATTTTAAAGCAGTTCACAAAACTTCAGATTATTGTTGTAGGAAGTTCCTATCTTATTGCAATATTTTTAGCCTTTATTTTAATATACTATGGCGGAAATTGGGTGGCGGGTCAAATTTCAAATATAATCCTTAAATATGTAGTTTTTATTGTAATCGTTCTTATAGCGTTATATTTATGTGTAGGCATTTTAAACAAAGTATTGCAAAAGATTACGAATGGGCTTCTTCCAAGGAACTAAAAGAAGTTGCTTATTGAGGTAACGGGTGCTTTAACACAATAAGAAGATCATCCATACGGCGGTCTTTTTTACGAACGGGACAGGATAGTGAAAGATTGAAACATTTTTCGAAGTTAATCGTATTTAACTATAACAAATAAAAGGAAGTGAAACTAAATGAGTGTTGTTACAAATCAAGGAGATTCAATAAATGTAGTGTTTGTTTTTCAAAGAGATGAACAAGTTGAAGAAGTGACACTTAATTCAGCACAATTAACGGCATTATTAAATTCAAAACAGGTTTGGATTGAAAAATTTAGTAGTAACTTAAAAATAGAAAACACTGTCTGGTCTTATGCGAATAATAATGTTTCTATGCAAATTTATTTGAAATAATTGTTGCTAAACAAGGGAATGTCAAATATTACACTTGAACTATCGGTACTATAGCTTAAGAGTTATTCTATAAATAATGGGACTTTTAATTTTTAGGAGATATGTAGGAGATGTAGAAAGATGATAAAAATAATGTCACATATGCCGAAAGGATACGTATGCCCATTCTGCCAAGTCATTTCAGGTTTGGATGTACCCGATAAAGGAACAAAACAAGATGATGTGATATTCAAAAATGATTATGTAACAGCTTTTATAGCTAGTAAATGGTGGCCAAACAATAAAGGACACGTTCTCGTTGTTCCTAATCAGCACTTCGAAAACATTTATGAACTCCCGCCAGAATATGCAGCTGAAATTCATCGAGCAGCACAACTTACAGCTTTCGCGATGAAAGACACATATAGTTGTGATGGTATTACTACTCGTCAGCATAATGAACCAGCCGGTAGCCAGGATGTCTGGCATTATCATCTCCACGTTTACCCTAGATACAAGAAAGATTTATTCTATCTGACAAAAGGATTTCAAACAAATCCTGATAAACGAGTAATTTATGCTGAAAAGCTGAGGACGTGGATAGAAAACCACCTACATAAATAGTTGCGTCCATATTGTTCAATTAGAGTTTCACAAAAGATGCTTCTTCTGCAACGGGTGCGTTAATCAAAGAAGGATTAACCACCTTTTTTGTTGAATTCTAAAAGAGGCAGAGATTTGAAGACAATGAATAGACTTGTATCTAAGGGGGGATTAGTGTGAATAAGAATACAATAATACTCATTATTTTACCAATATCCATAATTATTCTCGGTATAGTTTTAAATTTCCCAGAGTTATTGATGGGAAGTCCTGCATCAATTAAGAATCTAATCGTTACGATTGTGTTCTTCACTGTTTGGATATTAATATTGGGAATTTGTTTTAAAGCAATGAATCGGAAAATAATGCTGTGTTATTCAGCATTTTGGATTTTCACGCTGATTATCGCTACCTTAACGTTTTATATTAGGATTAGCGAGATTACCCTTCCTGAAGTAATACCTCTTATAACATTATTCTTAACTCAATGGTATGGGACTAATTATTTTGTAGATAGCCAGTTAACAACCTCGATTTGGGTATCTTTCATATCTTTAACAATGTTTATAGTTACCATTATTTCAAGTATAAAATGGAAACAAGTTTGAATACGGATGCGTGTTTAAAACTATCAGTCAATAGAAGCTCGAAATTATTTCACTAAACGGGTGCATTTAATTTGTATTTGGCATTTAATTCATGTATGAAATGGCAGTATATTTTCTGTATATTAAAGGACATTAAATATACTGCCTATGTATAAAAAGGTGCATATTTAAGGTCCGTTGATCATGGAGCTTATTCAATTAAAGCACCCGTTAGTGGAAAAAGGAAAACTACTAAGCACTCATCTTTTTATTATTTATTACTAAGAAAATAAAGTAGCTCACTACCAAAATAATTAAATAGAAAAGTTCTGGAAATACAAAGGTAGTATCAGACAAACCTTCATCATACAAATTAAATAAATCAAAAAGGAAATTTGTTAGTAAGAATAGAAATATGGTAGCCCAACTTTGAACGATGGATTTTTGTTTTATTAATTTCTTCCGTTCGTCATCATTCGGTCCCACTATGAATTCCTTACTCCCAGTAAAAAACCCAATGATAATTATAAATACAAGGACTATTACAAACGAAATTAAAAATTTCATTCTTTAACCCCCTTCCCACCGAAAAATAGTTCATCCACTGTAACACCTAAATTTTTTGCCAAATCAAAAGCTAATTGTAGAGTAGGATCATATTTGTTGTTCTCAATAGCATTAATTGTTTGCCTACTCACATTACATAATTCCGCTAATTTTCCTTGAGACAGAGTTTTCTTTTCTCTATACTCCTTAATTCTATTTTCCATCAAAATGCCTCCACATTTACAATGTGTAAAAAACCTTTTACACCCTTATGATATAAAAAGACAAATGGAGTGTCAAGTACCTTTTACACTCCATTTGTCTTTTTTAACTTTTTTCTCATATTGCTTCTTGCACTATACTGCCCCGTTAACACAATATCCTCTACCTCAAGACTAACATAATATTCCAATAATAAAACTCAATTTCTTAAAATCACAAAAAAGGCGACCCTATTAGGATCACCCTGTTAAACTATCGCACCCATTACTTTAAGTACCTATATTCACAATATATTTTAGTCTATTTATAATGTTGTTCTTCTTTTTTCACTCGTTTCCTATAAAATAAAATAAAGATGATTGCAATTAAAAAACCCGTAGTATAAACGATATCTTTAACTAAACTGCTAAAAGAAAAGGCAATTGAAAGCATTGAAAATATAAACAACAGGCCCATCAAAATAAATAATCCTGTACTTAATTTTTTAGATGAATTACTCAATATTATCCCTCCTGTTTGACATGAAACACCTTAACTTTATTGAACAATTGCATCCATTAAAAAAATAAAGCTATTCTTTTCTCGTGCTATTTTTTTACAGCATCCACAAATTGTTTGGCTTGTATCATTGTCATATCTTTTTCTTTTCTTAAATACTTTACAGTTTTAACTTCACCGATAGTTTTCACCTTTTCACGTACTAAAGCAATAAAATCATCACTAAAATCACTTAAATCCATTGTAAAAAACCCCCATTTCCTATTTATTATTCATACGGATTTGCTAATAAAAAAGTTTCGCTACCGCTACTATTCTTCGCTAAAAATAGGGTGCAATCTTCTTCTTTCAGAAAAGCACCCGTTAATGAAATCGTAAAGATAAAATAATAATTTTTAGAAGTTTTTAATTCACTCGTTTGCATAATGCTTCACGGCTACAATGAATTTTTCTTCTTACACTAGAAACAGGAAGTTGCGTTATATCACTGATTTCCTCCACTGAAAAACCAACTATATGTTTTAAAACAATAGCTAAACGATCATTTACTGCTAACTGTAAAATTTCTTTCTGAATTGACTTTGTAGATTCAGTCATCTCTATCTCCGAATAACCATTTATCGTTCTCTCTCGTAACCAGTCCAAAACTAAGGCTACGGTAATACGAAACAGCTTCAATGAGACTTTCTCAAAGTTGTAATCTCTTACTTTCATATAAACCTCTATAAATGCAGTCTGAGCTATTTCCTCAGCTTTATTTTGCTTTCCAATCATATAAAAGCAAATTTGGTACACTTGATGTTTGTAATATTCTAAAATATCAGAGTAAAGTTGTCCTCCATAGTGTTTCTTTTCTAATTTCATGTGCCTGTTGCCCATTTCATTACCTCATTAGAGTACATTTTTTCTAAGAATCTTTTATAGTTTATAATCACTTTAAACAGAAATGAGTTTCCGCCATAGATTTAAATAAACCACTGCATAAGTTTAACCGTTCTGTTTTGGTTAATTATTTGATATCATGAGACTTCATTTTATCTAATTCCTGTTTCCTCTTTTTCTGAAGAGCTTTCCGTCCCTCGTACCATCCTCCGAAGAGAAAGGCAAGCCCGACTAAAAGTATCAACACATAAGCGAGTAAATTTTCGTTTTCATTAAATAATATCCAAGTACGCCAAATAACGAAGACTAATGGAATAAGTGCACCCCAGTAAACGCTATCTCTGGTTGATAAGAAGTGTTGCACACCAAGTATTCCAGCAATAATAAAAACATCGTAAAATCCGAATCCAAACATTAATCTTCACCTCTTTCTTTTTTATATTTTTCTATAATTAGTTTTGCTTCCTCTAAATTAATACGATCATCAATTGAAAGCTGTTTAATGAATTTTATAAATTCCTCATTATCCGCAGCGTCATTCAATTTTATTTTTTCAATTAACCTATCCAGCTTGATTCTCACCGTCGGATAAGAAACCTCATAAATTTTTGCAATTTCTTTCAAAGACCCTGAATTCATTACGAATTTTTTAATAAATTCCACATCTTCCTCGTCCAAGGATAAAATCCAAGCTGGTACGTTTTTAATATCCATTTATGCTCTCACTCCTTTATATTCAAGTTTAGTTTAACATAAACATTGATAAAGTAAAGTTATTTTTTAATATTATTAAACTTTTATTAAAAAATATGTTTAACTTTTATAAAAAAACGATGATTGAGTACAGGAATAAGTATGTCATTCATTGCAATATATTTTAATCAAAAAAAGTACGACCCTTATTAAAGGATCGCACCCGTTTGTTTAAGATTCATTCTTTTTTTCTCTATCTTCAAAGGCCGTTTCGAATATAGTAAGTAAGATTGCAACGATAAGACCAGCTTGCAAGGATAATGTAATACTATCCATAAACACATCAACTATAAAAAGGCATAACCAATTTGTTAAAACTTGTATAATAAATTGGACAAATAAAGCCACAAATTTATCTGTTGTTTTTCCTGTTAGAATCTCAGATATTGGTTTAGAAAATAATTCAATAATTGAAGTCAAAATAAAGAAACTGACAACAAAAATAACCAACGACCAAAAAGATGTATATTCAGCACCAATTAATTCAAAAATACCTGCCATACCGAACAAGTAAATCCCTATAACAAAACTTAGTATCAAAATTACGAAAAGAGTTATTCCCAAAATCTTTCCTACCTTTTGTTTCATATCCATATCACGAAATGAACCTTTATTATCTTCAGACACATAAATAGAACTCTCCTTAATCTAAATCAGCAAAAATACAACGAATGAACCTTTGTTATAGAAAAGCACCCGTTCACAAAATATATCTACTCTTTTCTCGGACTATTCCTTTACAGAATCCACAAGTTGTTTGGCGGCTATCATTGTCATACCTTTTTCTTTTCTCAAATACTTTACAGTTTTTACTTCGCCAATAGTTTTCACTTTTTCACGTAATAAAACTATAAAATCATCACTAAAATCACTTAAATTCATTGTAAAACCTCCAATTTCCCTGTTAAATATTCATACGAATTTACTACTAAAAAGTTTCGCTAACTGCTCCGATTGTCAACATAAATTAAACGTCACTGTTGCACTAACCTGCCCCGTTAGTTGAATAAACTTTGAAAAAATTAATGTATAAAAATACCTCAATATACAATAAATCCATGCTCTGATTATACATTAACTCTAATAATTATACTGCCGAAACCTACATTTATTAAATGCCATATACAGCATTTAATTGAATTAGAAAATCTTAGAAATAGAAACTTTGTTATAAAAAACCTCGTTATGCCCAAAATGCAGAATCCATTTTGATCAATCTTTTTTCAAAATGGATTCTTATGTTTACAATAATATACGAGTTTGCGAGATTTTTAATCGAACTTTAGTTATCTAACCCATAATTTCATATTCATCTAAAATATCCTTCAACTCAAACCAGTCATCATCATCAAAAAAATTGTCTGCTTTCAATAATTTCATCTTTAACTTTTCCGCAAAGAAAAATATTTTATCCGCTAATTCTTTTAGTTGTTTTTCTTCCAAAAAATAAAGCGTATAACCATACATATATTCATAAACATAATCGGAGATCCCTTCCTCTTGTTCAGGGGAGTTTTCTATTGATTCACATATATAAATGATGTCCTCTCTAATCCGTTCATAAATTTCCTCTAATACTAATTTTTTAGGTATTTCAATTTCATGTTTTGATAGTTCAATTATCAATTTCTCTTTATCTTTTAATGTCATATTGCTACTTGAATATTTTTTCCTCAAACTCAATAAATGGTCATATTTCTTATTCAACTTTTCAATAATAATTTCTTGATTTCGTTTTATATTATCTAAATCATTTGCTGAATAAACACCGACAGTAAATATATGTCTAACTAAGTTGTTTATATTTTTTCCAATGTAATTTATTTCTTTTGCCAACTCCCGATAATGACTTAAATCTAATTCAAGCTTGAAATGATTTTCTGCACTATCAATCAGGAAAGCTGAAACGGTATTATAACCATATTCTTCTGCTTTATTGATGATAAATTCCTTCTCTTCTTCTGTTAAGGAAATCTTTAAAGATGTTTTAATCCTAGCCAATAAAAAACACCCCATTATTTATATTTTATTTCGAGCGATAAGCGACATTTTCGAGCGTAGCGACACTGAAGGTTTTAGGATTTAATCCTAACAAGTCGAAAACTTGTTTTCGGGGAGTGTGACCACACTCCCGTAGCTTGCCTGCCTGCCTGCCTGCCTGCCTGCCTGTCGCATTTACAATATTTATTTTGACTAGAACGATGTCACAATACACCCTCATTTTAAAGTTATAATCAGCATTTTTCGACAAAAAAGAGCAGTTAGAAACTACTCTTTATTTTTATCTTTTACTTCAACTACAACTGGTTGAGTATACTCACTTAAAAAGTTAAAAAAATCTTTATAAAGCTCTTCTTTATTTTCCGATTGTTGCGTTATATATTCAAAAAACATCATTAAATCTGTCGGATCCATCATCAACTTTGTTCTTTTCTTAATTGGCTCTTCTCGACTCAATTTTCTTCCTCCTGCTGTTTATCCTGTTGTTTTATTCTTTCGCTGGTGATAAAGTTAAATCACCAAATTTATCCCTTGTTTCTGCTGTACTTGCAGTAAACTTATATTCCTCGTTTTCTTTCTTAATTTCATAGCTGTATGTTTTATCTTCTTCAGTCAAGATTATTGTATTTCCATCTAGCTCGTAATGCATTCCCAGAGTAAAAAACCCCATTTGAAATGATACGGTATCCTGGGCAAATTCAGCTGTATAACTTTCTCCATTCGTAGCAACAACGTTCCATTTTTTTGACTGTAAATCTTCGGATAAACTTTCACCAGAAACACCATTTCCACATGCAACTAAAATCAAAAGTGAAAAAATAACTAAAAGTATTTTTCTCATGCTTTTTCCCTCCCCTTTACTTGTTTTCTTAAATTATCAAATAAAAATTTTAAAACTACTAAGATAAAATAAACAGCACTTATACCAATCATTATTTTTGCTAAAATATCTAATGTCACCATGAATAGTAACTGGTTATCTATTACTTGATTTTCTACGAAGCTTTCAATAGAACCAACATTTTGATTAACAATTACTAGATAAAAAATATAAAAGAGAATTGTCGTGGTAACTGTCGCAAGAAACCCTATGATAAAACGCTTATTATTCTCTAACCAGGTAATCATTTAAATCACTCCTAGAACTGATTTAGCTAAAGTATGTGTACGAGTTAACATCAATGCGAGAACTCCCATTGAAACCAACATTAGTAATATGCCGTAAACCGTAGCTCCTTCATCAATAATTAAAACACTTACCTTTTCAATTAATCCTGCATATACCACTAAGCAGATAATCATAAAGAAACCTTGAAGCATTAGAGCAACTAATTGTTTTAGATAATTTTGTCCGATTGATCCAACCCAATCACGATTCATTAGTGTTGCAAAAGGCAGTGGCGAAATTGAAATATAAAGCATGATCGTAATCATTCGACTCCAGGCAACAAGGTAGATAATACCTGCTATAAAAAAGGCAAATACCATTGCTATTAATGCCACAATCAGCAAAGTAAGTGCTGTACCTATTTCACCTTCTTCCAAACCATCTGTAATACCTGTTTGAAATATATCTGTTACAGAAAGACTTCCTACTGATATTTGATTAATCATCCATTGACTTAAATCGAAAAATGCTAGAGTTAAATCAAAACTGTTTGAGATTAATAAAATAATCACTGCTGCTTTGAAAATAAGGAAGAACACTTGCCCTGTATCAAATTCATTCCCTCTGTTCCTTTCTGTTAAGAGAATATATATCTCGTAACAGAAAACATAAGTTAGTATTAAGCCTGCAACGGGCATTACAGCCGTTTCTGATATGAGGCGTAGGGCTTCGACAAGCGTAGGCGAAAACTGTTCAGGAGTTTCAACAATTCCTGACTGCACATTATCAATGCTTTTTTCAAAAATATTAGCTGTCGTTCCTAACAATGAATTAATTGCACTGACAAGCATATTGAAGAAAAATTCTTGTACTCTTTCGACAAGAGAATCCCACATTCTACATCAACCCCTTTTTAGTATCACTAGTATCACTAACAAAATAAAAAGGTCAATTCTCTGTATAATCACCAGAAAATTGACCTTATTGACATATCACGTATCTTTTGTATCTTTTGTATCTGTCCTAACATGCTCATCTTTTCCTCCTATAAATAACACTACCTCTTAGCTTAGCCCACATACCAGTATATTTTACGGCACCGACACTTTATGAAATCTCTCAAAATCACTATCTACACATAGTACACTATATCACATTTCCACATCTTCCCGAACTCCTAATATGGTATAATACATAAGTCTCTTGACTGAAAATGAATGATGATATTGGACGTATCGTTTCTTTCTATTTTCCAATTAAAGAGAGACTGTCTTATTGTCGCTTCCGTTGGGACAAAACTGTCACCAACGGACTTTTTTGAATATGCATTGGCTTCTACTCTCCTTAACCGAATATTAACTGTGTAAAATACCATTAGCGGCTTATTTATCAGATTTAAATTCCCTCCTTCTGTAATCAGAACCATTCATTACAATTACATTCGTTCTTTCCATCATTCTAGAAAAATTTCGTTCACTCACATGATTCTTTAGCTCTCTACTGTTAAGATTCGTTGTGTAAATGGTTGATTTTCCAGCACGATCATCAAGTATCTCAAACAATTTTGAATTAGACCATGCGGTTCGTTGCTCAGCTCCTATGTCATCGAGTACTAGCAAATCCACTCGTTGTATAACCTGTAATAACTCCGCCTCAGTTATACCTTCTTTATTGTATGTCTGTTTAATTTTAGTCAACAATTTAGGTAGTGATAAGAATAAGCATTCGTATCCTTGTTCCATCAATTTTTTAGTAATAGAGACAGAGAGATGGCTTTTTCCAGTTCCATAACTTCCAGTAAATAAGAGATTTTGTTTTTTATCAAAAGAATCAATATAGGATAAAACCTTTTGTTTAGCCTCATGTAACCCAGCATTAATAGATTCGAAGTTTTCAAGTGTTGCTCGTTTTAGTGATTCGTTTATTAAAGAATAATAGTCAAAGTTTAACCTTAATTATTCATACTTCCATGTGCCTAAGTAAACAAGGTTCAAATTCTATATTTTTTCAAATTATAAATATAGTTAAGCCCAAAATAACCATAAATTTGAGGAACGCAACTTTAAATACCAAAAAATGGCCATTTTTGGGCAGACTACCCCCTTGGGCTTACCATACTTTTAAAAAAATAGGTATTTGTATGTTTTATTCCAGTTTTAGTGCTTGAATTCGTTGAAGAACCTTCCAAAAGAACTTTTGGTACACAAAACTAGAGGACAATTTAAAGTAAAGGGAACGCCCAGATTTTACCAACTTACTAGCGACTTTAATAATTCTTGTGCGAATGGTATCGATTTGCATTGTCTTTTGTCCTTCTGGAAAGCAAAGTGTTCGAAGCCAGTTTGTTAGGTTATACGCTAACAAACTTAACATCATCTTTGCTTCATTTACTTGGAAGGAGTGGCTGTTCATTTTATCCAAATAAAAGCCATTTTTTGCTTCATCAATAAAGGTTTCCATCGTACCTCTTTTTTGGTAGGTATGAACGATATCCTTTGGTGTAAATGCATCGACCAGATTTGTGACGAAGAATGAATGAGTGAAAAATAGTTCTCCTGCTGGTCGAACGGATTGAATGATTATTCTTCTTGATTTAAACCATGATTTTGCTTGATAGTCAATTTCCTCATAATAGTGCTCTGACTTTGTTGCATCTGATGGCGCTGTTGCAGGGTGTAATTCATCTGCCATTCGCTGTAAAACAGCGTTAGACTTTAAACGAATGACATAATAAACAGATTCACGTTCACATAAGTCATACAAGGCTGGGACGGCAAAACCACTATCTGCACGTAAGAACGGTATTGTTTCTGGAAATTCTTCATTGTAATGTGTGATAAGGGGTTCTACAAAGTCCACAACACCATTGGAAGTATAGACATTTCCAGGGCGCAACTGTGCCTTTAAAAAGTCACGGGTTATCCCGTCAAATGCAACTAATGGATGAAATCCAACTGTACCATAATGGGTATTGTAAGCCGCAGACTCTTGTTTGCCATAGGTATCAGCATGAGTGGAATCTAGGTCAATAATGAGTGCCTTTGACTTTCTGAATTCATGAACCTTATCCAAGAGTGCTTGATTGGCTTGATTTAATTGTTCAATGGATTCTTTATCAAACCGTGTATAAAACCGTGATAAACTTGGTTGAGAAGCTAAAGCATCCGTTTCAATAACTTTTGTGAACACAGGGTCTTGAGTCAATTGATCCGCATCGTCATCTTCCGCATATCCAGCAATGATTTGGTAAATCTTTTGGCGGAGTAGTTCTTCATTCGAATGGTAATGGTATTTTCTTTCGTCATTTAAGTGAAGGTATTCAGCAATAGTCTTTAAGAATCCAATTTTCCTATCAAATTCTTTAAAGATGAATTCACCCGTATCGGAGGAAAGGGAACCTCCATCATTTGACAATTTAATTTGACGATTGAAATCTAGTGTTAATTGCGGTAAAGTAGCCATTATAAGAATCCTTTCTGTGGTTATTTTGTGGTGATTTAACTTTAACAGAAATGGATTCTTTTTTCATTTATTTGATGCATGACTAAATTAGCTGGATTCCTTGGTAGATATGCATTTTTAGGCGCTCAAGGATTTTTTATGAATAATTAAGGTTTAATTTTAATTTCCTTTGTTTTTGTAGAAAAGAAGCTTGTAAAGCTTGTTCTGCTAGTTCCAAATCTTCACACTTGCAACCATAATTAGCAATAACCCTTTCCCCTTTCATAGGTCCAATAGGGATAGTAAGTTCCTTCTGTTCTACTGATTGCTTACAACCTTCACAAGTGAATATTTTAATTGTTTTTTGTTCGGGACTTGCTATATACTTTTTAGCAAACTCCATTCCTTAATACCTCCTAATAACCGTAATTATAACCATCATCAGCAACTATTTCTTCATGTTCCTTTGACTTGAAAGACTTATTTTCATTAATTTCTATTTCTTTAAGTGTTAAAAGCGACTCTTTTTCCCAATTACGTAGAATTCCTTCTACATACTTTAGTTTTCGAATATCTCTTTCACATGCTATATTTAATGCTTTTAGAATGATCTTATCCGATTCCTTAAATGGAAAAATATCTAACCACAATAACAATTGTTTTTTTAATCGGTTATTTTCTACTCCAAATCCATTTTCATTACAAAATTGAATTAAATGATTAATATGTTCTTGTTCTATATTTATATCTATCTTTTTTTCTATCTCTATATCTTTCTCTATATCTGGTGGACAAATGTCCTCCCTTTGTCCACCCAATAGTTTATGTTCTTGTTGCCGTTGTTTTTGTGCCATTCTTTGTTGCTGTTTCTTAAATGCACCAATACTTTGTGAACCTATCATTTCTTCTACCTGCTTCATGTATATTTCACCGTTTTCTAATATTTCCACTAAGCCAATCTTAGTTAATAATTTCATAGCAACAAGAACTGTGTCTGGATTAGTTTTTGTAAGTTCAGCTAATTTATTATGATCATAAGGAATGAGCATTTGACCAACTTTCCTAATTAGTATTCCATTAGTTCGAAGAGATTTTAAACATAATTTTAAATAGAATAAGGAATACTCTTTGCCATTTGGTTGCTCCTCTAACCAATCAATCGCATCTTCTTCAAAAAAGTCCTCTTTTAATTGCAGCCAGTAAAACCTTCTATTTTTCTCATATTTCGCCAATCTACTAATCTCCTTCTATAATCCCTTCTGCAAGTGCTTACATTTTGATGGAATTAATCTGATTAATATTTTCATAGGATCAACCCTTTCTTTTGTAACGTATAATGTCTCCACCATTATTTCTAACTGCCACGTAATATTTATCCATATACTTTTCTACTTCTTTACGATTAAATAACCATTTTGACCCTAAACGAATACTTGGAAACTCTTCATCGTACAATAAATGTTCGACAATCGTATTCCAGGACATGTTTAAATAAGCGGATAGTTGTTTTGAATTCATAAAGAATACGTCAGCTTCTAACTCTTCCAGCTTTTCTTCCACTTTTTCAAGATAAAGATCCTTCAATTGTTCTTCATCGATTTCTAGATGTATCATTTGTATCTACTCCTTTTTATATTTTTTCACATTTGTGAATATAATTGTAAACAACTGTATTTTACAACAATATCAAATTCAATGCAAATTAAATTTACATAAAAATTCACATTTGCAAACTTTTTGTAAGCTATGTTATTATTAATTTATAAATTCATAAAAGAGGTAAAACAAATGACTAAAAATGATTTTCTAGAACATGAACTAAAACTAAAAAAAAACATGGAACAAAAAATTAAAAATAAATTTTTTGGAGAAGAACTTAAACGTATAAGAAAGTCGAAAAAAATGACTATTAATGAATTAAGTGAAAAATCTTCTGTTTCATCTTCTTATATCTCACAGATTGAAAATGGAAAAAGGGACACTCCTACACCAGAATTAATTAAAAAATTAGCTCATGGTTTATCAACTGACTATTATCACATGATGAGAATAGCTGGATATTTGAACCCCGATAAGGATAACTTTATTACCCTAGAACAACTAATAAAGAAAGTTCCGAATGAAGAAAAGATAAATGACATGATCGAACACGACAAGAAAATTGAGAATGAGTATGAAAAGAAAGTCAATTCTACGGTGCATTCCAAATTCGATAAATTCCTTTATGAAAGACGACAAATTAATTATCATGGTCTGACTCTAGAAGAATTAGACAATCACTTTAGATCTTTTCTAGAATCCAATGCACATGCAGGTCATTATTTAAAGTATCTTCGAATTTTTAATGCCATTAACCAAAAGGAGATGGCTAATTTATTACAAATTAAAGAAGAAACTTACATTTCTTTAGAAGCAACGTTAAGAGAAGATTCACCTTATTTAGTAAAAAATAGTGAAGATATTGGAAAAATACTAAATGTATCTAACTTCTTGGATTGGTACAATTTCATCAGAAGACAAAAAGAGTTAAGTTATAACAATTACGGGACGAAAAGAAAAGAGAGCATATATACAGAAATCTCCCTAAATGTAAAGAAAGTGGAAAAGAAAATAAACAAATCTGGGCATGAGTATTACGTGGAATATTCTGATGAAGAATTAAAAAGAAAACTTTTTGACTTAGATCACCTAATAAATCAGAATGAGCACAAGGTACTTTATAAAGATAGAGTTCTAACAGAAGAGGATATAGAAAAAATAAAAACCATGTTGGATGTCATTTTTGACTAATATGTCTTAATGAAAGGAGGTGAAAAGGGATGGCTTACATTCATAAACGTGGCTCCAAATGGGCTTATATTGTTAATATTGCAAGAGATTCCAATGGAAAACGTAGACAGATTACCAAATCAGGGTTTAAAACTAAAAAAGAAGCTCAACTTGCTGCGAATAAAGTGGAAAATGAAATTGCTAATGGTACACGTTTATTCGAATCGAATATCACGTTTAGAGAGCTGACTGATGAATGGTTTGAACATTATGCATCACAGGTTAAGATTAGCAGTGTCAGAGCTAGAAAATACGCAATTAAACATCTGTTGGATATTTGGGGAGCTACGGCTATCAAGAGAATTACAAAACATATGTATCAAACGGAACTTGATAAGCTTAGCAGGAAATTCAGCAGAAATTATATTGAAAGTATCCATAGTACAGCAAATATGATTTTTAAATATGCGATTCGAAAAGATTTGCTCCATAGTAGCCCTTCTTCTGCTTTTATCATGCCCAAAAAGCAAGTTACAGTAGAAGAAATTGAACAAGAAAATATACAGGAAAAATTTCTTGAGTTACATGAACTAAAGGAATTTCTTACTTTAGCAAAAAAGCACGGGCTAAGTATGGATTATTTAATGTTTACAACATTAGCATATACGGGTTTGCGATTAGGTGAATTATTAGCCTTGAAGTGGTCAGATTTGAATTTTAATGAATATACAATTCGTATTTCCAAAACTTATTACAACCCGAATAATAAAAAAGATGGATTTCAATTGCTAACTCCTAAGACAGACAAGTCCATTCGTACAATTATGATTGATAAAGACTTAGTAAACCTATTTAGAATACACCGCAAAGAACAAATGGAACTAAAAATGAAAAATAGAATGGTATATAAAGATCAGAATTTCATCTTTGCAGAGAATACAGGTTATCCAAGAGTAATGAAGATGGTTGCAATCCGGTTACAACGTCTTATGAAGCTTATGAATACAGATAAACACATTACCCCTCATGGATTTAGACACACGCACACTTCTCTACTTATTGAAGCTGGTGCAGGTATAAAAGAAATCCAAGAACGGTTAGGACATTCAGATATTAATACAACGATGAATATCTACGCACATATGACCAAAAATATAGAAGAAAAGACCTCTCAAAAGTTCAGTGAACTAACGAAAGGTCTTCTCTAAAAATTTTATTGCATGGCGTATCAAAATTACGGAAGTTAGCAAAAAGTTAGCATTTCGCCACTAACCAACCCTCAAACCCTTTAATATCAAGGGATTCGGGCGGTTATTACATCATGCCGCCCATTCCACCCATTCCGCCCATATCAGGCATTCCGCCGCCAGCGTTTTCTTCTGGAATGTCCGCTACTACCGCTTCAGTAGTTAAGAACATTGCAGCTACAGATGCAGCGTTTTGTAGTGCTGAACGAGTAACTTTAGCAGGGTCTACGATACCAGCTTCAACCATGTTAACCCATTCGTTTGTTGCAGCATTGAATCCAATACCAAGTTTTTCGCCTTTTAGACGTTCTACAACAACAGATCCTTCTAAACCAGCGTTTTCAGCGATTTGACGTACAGGTTCTTCAATCGCACGAAGTACAATGCTTACACCAGTAGCTTCGTCACCTTCAAGGTTTAATTCAGCAACTTTATTGTAGATGTTAAGGAATGCAGTACCACCACCAGCTACAATACCTTCTTCTACTGCAGCACGAGTAGAGTTTAATGCATCTTCAATACGTAGTTTACGTTCTTTCAATTCTGTTTCCGTTGCAGCACCAACTTTAACTACTGCTACACCGCCAGAAAGTTTAGCAAGACGCTCTTGTAATTTTTCTTTATCAAATTCAGAAGTAGTTTCTTCTGCTTGCGCACGGATTTGAGCAACACGGCCAGAGATAGCTTCTGGGTTACCAGAACCTTCTACGATTGTTGTATTTTCTTTAGAAACAACAACTTTAGCAGCACGTCCTAATTGTTCAATGCCAGCGCTCTTAAGATCTAAACCAAGATCTTCTGTAATTACTTCCCCACCAGTTAAGATAGCGATGTCTTCTAGCATTGCTTTACGACGGTCACCAAATCCTGGAGCTTTAACAGCTACAGCATTAAATGTTCCGCGAAGTTTGTTTACTACTAATGTAGCAAGAGCTTCCCCTTCAACATCTTCAGCAATCATAAGTAATGGTTTACCTTGTTGAACTACTTGTTCTAACACTGGTAAAACTTCTTGAATGTTAGAGATTTTCTTATCTGTAATTAAGATGTATGGATCTTCTAGAACAGCTTCCATTTTATCTTGGTCTGTAACCATGTATGGAGAAGCATATCCACGGTCAAATTGCATACCTTCTACAACATCTAATTCAGTAGAGAAACCTTTAGATTCTTCGATGGTGATAACTCCATCGTTACCAACACGTTCCATCGCTTCTGCAATTAATTGACCTACTTCATCATCAGCTGAAGAAATAGCCGCAACTTGTGCAATCTCTTCTTTGCTATTAACAGAAGAAGAAATATTGTGTAATTCTTCTACAGCAGTTGCTACTGCTTTTTCAATACCACGACGAATTCCTACTGGGTTTGCACCAGAAGTTACGTTTTTAAGACCTTCACGAATCATTGCTTGTGCTAGAACGGTTGCAGTTGTTGTACCGTCACCAGCAACATCATTTGTTTTAGATGCTACTTCAGATACTAGCTGAGCACCCATGTTTTCGAATGCATCTTCTAATTCGATTTCTTTAGCAATTGTAACACCATCATTTGTAATTAGAGGTGAACCGAATTTTTTATCAAGAACAACGTTACGACCTTTTGGCCCTAAAGTTACTTTTACAGCATTAGCTAATGTGTCTACACCACGTAGCATTGCGCGACGTCCGTCTTCATTAAACTTAATTTCTTTAGCCATGAAACATCCTCCTTAAATTGATCTAAGTATTTTTTATAAAATCTTAACTTATTCGACGATAGCTAAGATATCACTTTCGCGTAAAATTAAGTATTCAGCACCTTCGTATTTCACTTCTGTACCAGCAAATTTAGAGAAGATAATTTGGTTACCTTCAGCTACTTCAAGAGCTACTCTTTCACCGTTATCTAAAACACGACCAGTACCAACCGCTACAACTTTACCTTCTTGCGGTTTTTCTTTCGCTGAGTCTGGAAGTACGATACCGCTTGCAGTTTTTTCTTCTTGTTCAACAAGCTCGATAATAACACGATCTCCTAGTGGTTTAATCATGTACATTAGCCTCCTTGACTATTCCATTTTTTATTTTACATTTATTTATTAGCACTCACCATTAACGAGTGCTAATCACAATTAATATAATAATGAATTCCTAAAAAAAATGCAAGCATTGTTCATTAAAAAATTATATATTTTTATAAACAGAAGCACCTCTTACTATAGTAAACAAAATACCTATGTTAAAATAACAACTATGTGAAGAAACATGTAAATTTTTCTCTATAAAAATGAACTTTCTCATTATACCTATTAAAGGTCGTTCATATACTTATACTAACACCATCGCTATACTTAATTAAAAGGAGTCGTTTTATATTGCCTAAAAGATATTGGTATATCATTTTGACGTATATTATTACACAATTATCAAGCTTCCCCGCTGCACTAATTGCCCTAAATTACTTTCCGAATTCCTATACGGAAATAGTGATTTATTGGAGTATTATCAGTTTCTGTTTAGCATTACTTATTACACTCTTGCTTCTTAAAACAGATATGAAAATGCCACTTCACCGGGAAGCTTCCACAACTAGTAATATCATTTTGTGGTCGGTCATCGGTTATTTCTTGGCATATTTTGTACAAGTGCTTGCATCGTTAATTGAAATGAAAGTTTTAGGTATTTCAACAGGGTCTAGCAATACACAGAATATTATGGATATTTCTAGAACCATTCCCTTGTTTATGATTATACCTGCCATTATTGCTCCAATTCTAGAAGAAGTTATTTTTAGAAAAATTATTTTTGGAAGTTTATACAAAAGGCTGAACTTTTTTATCTCAGCGCTTCTTTCTGCTTTTATTTTCGGAGTAATTCATGGAGAGTTTCAACATATACTTATCTATTCATCCATGGGGTTTGTGTTTGCCTATTTATATGTAAAAACAAAGCGAATTTTAACACCAATCATTGTTCATGCTGCTTTAAATACAACGACCGTCATTGCCCAATATTCCTTAACACCCGAGGAAATTCAACGGCAGCTTGACCAATTGCAAATGATTTTTCTAGGATAATAAAGAAGGAGTAGCGAATCCGCTACTCCTTCTACTCTTTCTCTAATGGATAATGTTTTAAGAAATATACAAGTGATTGTAATTCAACCGCTAAATCAATATGATGAACACGAACATGACTTGGAACCGTGATTCTTGCAGGAGTGAAATTTAAAATTCCATTCACACCTAGATTAACTAATTTCTCCGCAATTTCCTCGGCTTCTGAAGCGGGTACTGTCAAAATTACAACACGAATATTTTCTAACTCTTCCTCTAAATCGCTTACATGAAAGATAGGTACACCGTCAATATCTTTTCCAACCTTCGATGAATCTGCATCAAATGCCTTTGTAATACGTATATTATTATTTTTCAAGAAACTATATTTTAAAAACGCTGTACCTAAGTTACCCGCACCTATCAATGCTACTTCTGTTACTTCATGTTGATCTAATGTACTTCGAAAAAAGCCCAACAAGTATTCTACGTTATATCCATAACCTTTTTTACCTAGAGCTCCAAAGTAAGAAAAGTCTCTACGGATTGTTGCAGAATCAACCTTTACCGCTTCACTCAGTTCTTTTGAGGAGACGCGTCTTTTTCCCTGCTGATTCAAATTATTTAGAAAACGATAATACAATGGCAGGCGTTTTGCAGTAGCTTGTGGTATTTTGTTTTGATCCATTGCTTTTCCTCTCTTCAATTCATAATCATCTATTCTATAGTCTCTTTCATTTTAGCAGAATTACAACAAAAAGTCGTGATGTTTTTCACAAATTAATTATGTTGCTTCTATATTTGTAGGTAAGGTAGAATGAAAGATATTGAGGTGAAATCACAATGATACTGATGCAACTGAATGGACTATCGAAATCCTTTGGTGCAGAAGAAATTCTGTCCAATATTAAAATAGAAATTAAAGATAAGGAACGTATCGCCATTGTCGGAAGAAATGGTGCTGGAAAGTCGACGCTATTGAAAATAATGGCTGGCGAACTTTCCTATGATGAAGGTGAGTTAATTAAACCTAAAGATGTAACGATTGGCTATCTTTCCCAGCATATGGCTTTAGAATCTGGAAAAACCATATGGGATGAAATGCTTGAAGTTTTTAACCCATTATTAGAACAGGAAAAACAGTTAAGATTAGTAGAAAAGAAGATGGAACAAGTAACAGATTTTACTAGTGAAGCTTATAACAATTTATTGAAAGAATATGATCGGTTACAAGTTGATTTTCAAACAAACGGTGGATACACATATGAATCTGACATTAAAGCCGTATTAAACGGATTAAACTTCCAAGATTATGACTATGATACACTAATCACCGATCTAAGTGGTGGTCAAAAGACAAGGCTAGCATTAGGTAAATTACTACTCTTAAAACCACAATTACTTATACTAGATGAGCCAACCAACCATTTAGATATTGACACTCTTTCATGGCTAGAAGTTTATTTAAATAGTTATCCCGGAGCCGTAGTCATTGTATCCCATGACCGCTATTTCTTGGATAAAACCGTCTCCATTGTTTATGAAATTTCTCGACATAAAACGAAGAAATATTATGGTTCCTATAGTAAATATCTGGATCAAAAAAGCCAGGAATATGAGCAAGCTTTAAAAGCATTTGAAAAGCAACAAACTGAAATCAAAAAAATGGAGGATTTTATCCAGCGAAATATTGTACGAGCATCCACAACGAAACGGGCCCAAAGTAGAAGAAAACAACTTGAAAAGATGGAACGAATAGACAGACCTCTTGGTGATGAATCATCAGCTTCTTTTTCCTTCCAAATCACAAAAAGAAGTGGGAATGATGTACTTAAAATTAAAAATCTCGCTTTTCGTTATGACGGAGAAAATGAGAATTTATTTTCCAATATTAATTTGGATGTCAATCGCGGGGAGAGAATTGCAGTTGTTGGTCCAAATGGGGTTGGTAAAACAACTTTGCTCAAAATCATTTTAGGCAAATTAAAAAAATCCTCTGGTGATATCCAAATCGGAACAGGCGTACAAATTGGGTACTATGATCAGGAACAAGCGGAATTGTCCTCAACCAAAACCGTTTTAAATGAGCTGTGGGATGAATACCCAACGATTAATGAAAAAGACATCCGAACGGTTCTAGGAAACTTCTTATTTAGTGGGGACGATGTGTTAAAACCAGTACAAGCATTAAGTGGAGGAGAAAAAGCACGCCTCGCCCTTGCTAAGCTTATGATGCAAAAAGCTAATCTCCTTATTCTTGATGAACCAACTAACCACTTAGATATCGACAGCAAAGAAGTTCTAGAAGCTGCGTTAACTGATTTTCCGGGAACCATTATTTTTGTTTCGCATGACCGCTATTTTATTAATAAAATAACGGATCAAGTTGCTGAAATGAACCGTGACGGGATTTCTGTCTATCTTGGTGATTACGACTACTATTTAGAAAAGAAAGCTGAAGAAGCTGAACACAAGCGATTAGAACAGGAAAAACAACCGATTCAGAACACAGAAGATAAAAAGCGGAATTTTAAATTAGATAAGCAGCAGCAAAGTTTATTGCGAAAAAAACAAAGAAGAATTACAGAATTAGAGGAACTCATCGACTCATTAGAACTAAAAATATCCGAAATAGAGGAAAAAATGGCGGAACCAGAAATCTTCCAAGACCACGAAAAATCCTTTGAATTAAACGAAAAAATGATAGCATTAAAAAATAACGTTGAAGAATATATGGAAGAATGGACGACATTACAAGAAGAAATATAAAAAGACGGTGGTATGTAATAAAGATACCACCGTCTTTTTATTTAGCTCCAACACTATTTTTATTAAGTAAGAAAATATATAAATTTAGCTTATTTAGATCTTGTCTTAAGAAACGGGCGCTTCCGCCTTTGCTTATTTGAACAAATAATCATTTTGAATCGTTTGTTCCACAGATATTCGATAGATCACAGACAGTCCTATCATTGTGGATAAAACCGAACTTCCTCCATAACTTATTAACAACAATGGAATACCGGTAATCGGCATAATCCCTAATGTCATTCCAATATTTTGAAAGACATGAATGAGAATTAAACTAAGGATTCCAAAGCTGTAATAAGAACCAAATGAAGAATGCTTGTTTATATTTAAACCTAACGTAACCAACTTATACAAAAGAATAAAGTATAGGAAAATAACAAGTGCACTACCAATAAATCCAAAGCTTTCCCCTATCACAGAAAAAATAAAGTCCGTCTGCGCTTCGGAATAATAAACTTCTATACCATTCAGTCCTTTACCCATTAACTGTCCTGAACCCAAGGCCATATGAGCACGATCAAAATGCCAATTTGCATCACTACTCGTTTGCGTAGGATCAAACCAGGTAAGAATACGGTTTACTTGATATTGTTGAATTCCTATCACTTCTTGTGCAATATCCGGGAATTTTATAATAAACCAGAGCAATGACCCGCCGGCTGCAGCTCCTGCGCCAATTAAACTCAAAATAATTTTCCAACTAATACCGGAAAGGATAATCATCATACCTAATATGAACAAGTACACCATTGCTGTCCCGAAGTCTGGTTGCTCCATAATCAAAAAAACAGGAATAGCGGTAACGACAATTAACTTTAACAGTAACATAAAATCCGTTTTTAAATTACTAGCTTCATATTTTTCTTTATGATGACTAGTGACTCGTGCAAGATATAAAATCGTCGTGATTTTCACGAATTCTCCGGGTTGTAAAGATAGCCCTGGTAGCGTGAACCAAGCTTTTGCTCCATTTACAGGCTTAGCTATGGAATCTGGACTTATTAATAATAAAGCCAGAATAGCAACTCCACCAATATAAATATATAGACTTGCTTTATAAATCTGTTCTAAATCAAAATACTGTACTGCTGCTACTATTAATGCACCGATTGTAAACCAAACAACTTGTTTAAGAACAAAATTTTCTCCACCATACTGTTCAAGTTGTTGTGCATTATAAATTGCTAATAAACTAACACAGACAAATAGGATAAATAACATAATTAAATCTGTCTGCATATAATAAGATTGTTTCTTATTCATTTAACAATCACCAAATTTCTAATCTAAATCGAATTATAGTACAAGTTACTAGACGAAAATGACAGTAAAAAGATTTCACTCCCATTACGTTTGTGGATAACTACCTTTCAAAGGATGACAATTCACTTATCCACAAGAGGAAATCTCAAAATTCCCTGTAATATCTAATTGTGAACATGTTTATACACATTATCCACAAAATCAACCGATGTTACCCACAAAGGTTATTCACACACAAAGTGCT
Organism: Oceanobacillus sp. FSL K6-0118; assembly: GCF_038006665.1. NCBI lineage: Bacteria > Bacillati > Bacillota > Bacilli > Caryophanales > Bacillaceae > Oceanobacillus > Oceanobacillus sp. FSL K6-0118. The sequence continues at coordinate 692,566 of NZ_JBBOVR010000001.1, read as the reverse complement.
TTTATACTAAGTTTTACACAACTTTTCCACAATATTGTTGATAACTCGTTTTATTTTAATAACAAGGAAGCATTAGCGTTTAAATCGAGACCTGCGCGTTTTCCATTCCAGTAATTAATCGTTCCAGCTGCTGCAATCATTGCTGCATTATCCGTACATAACGATAATGGAGGAACATATAAAGGGATATCCGTTTCGGAAAAAGCATTCGCCAAAGCTGTTCTTAACCCTTTATTTGCTGCAACGCCTCCTGCAACAATTACCTGTTTTACCTTGTATTCCTTTGCTGCTCTTAACGTCTTCTTGGTAAGTACTTCTACTACACTTGCCTGAAAACTAGCAGCGATATCTTCGTCTTTTAACATTTCACCACGTTGTTTGGCATTGTGGATTTTGTTAATAACTGCTGATTTCAATCCACTAAAACTAAAATCATAACTTCCATCTTCCAACCAAGCACGTGGAAAATCAATTGTCTCTTTTCCTTCATGTGCTAATCGATCAATGTGTGGACCACCTGGATAGGGAAGTCCTAGCATACGCGCTACTTTATCATAAGCTTCACCAGCAGCATCGTCACGAGTTTCTCCAATAACTTCATATTGTCCATGCTCTTTCATAATGACAAGCTCTGTATGTCCACCAGAAACAATTAATGCTAATAGAGGGAAATCAAACTCCTGTTCCAAACGATTTGCGTATATATGACCAGCTATGTGATGCACACCAACTAAAGGTTTTTGTTTTGCAAAAGCCAAAGCCTTAGCTGAATTTACCCCTACTAACAAAGCCCCTACTAGCCCTGGACCTTCTGTAACAGCAATTGCATCAATTTCATTCCAAGTAATCTGTCCTTCATCAAATGCTTGTTCTAACACTAGTGTCATTTGTTCTACATGGTGCCTGGAGGCAATTTCAGGTACAACTCCTCCAAATCTCTTATGACTTTCAATTTGAGAAGAAACAACGTTAGAAATAATCTCCGTCCCATTTTTCACAATGGCAACGGCTGTTTCATCACAACTTGTCTCAATTCCTAATATAATTGTGTCTTTACTCATACTATATTCACCCACATGACAATAGCATCTTCTCCGCTATCCGTATAATAATTTTTCCGAATCCCACCGGGTACTAAGCCAAACTTACGGTATAACTTTTGTGCAGCTATATTGGACACACGTACTTCAAGAGAAAGTCTCTTCACCTGGACACTTTGAAGCCATTGCATGACAAATTTGAATAGTTTTTCACCTAGTTTTTTACCTCTATACTCCGGTAGAATAGCAAGATTTGTAATTTGTGCATCGTCTATCACAATCCACATTCCTACAAACCCGACAATTTTCTTATCTATCTCCATAACATAGTAATACGCATGTTCATTATCTATTAATTCCTTATAAAAGATATCTGTTGTCCATGGTGTCGTAAAGGATGCTTTTTCCACTTCCATTACCTGCTCCACATCAGCAAATATCATTTCTCGAATAACCAATTCTGCCATTTTTACTTATTTTCCTTTTGCGCTTGTAGCCATTTGGCCTCAGCTTCTGCCAATCTTAAATAGTTTGGTGTTAATGTATGTGTCTGATCCGCTTCTTTATATAACCCAGCTAAACCTAAGAATCCTGGATTCGCTATATGAAAAGGCCCTTCCGGAATAATCGCTAAATCTCCTAAAACACGATGAATACTATCCTTATGTTTGATTATATCAGGACTCAAACATAATACCTTTTTATGATCATCTTTTAATTTCAATAAAGCATCTTCCATTGGTAAATTCTTTTCTTCATATACTATTTTCAACCTAGAACCTTGGGATTGATAAATACCCGTATAAACCAACCCCCGCCTAGCATCAAAAAATGGGAATACATATCCATCAAAAAATCGTCCTTGATATGCAAGTACTTCCAAACTTGAGACACCTACTACAGGAATTCCCAAAGCCCAAGCCATTGATTTAGCTATGGAAAGCCCGATACGAACTCCAGTATAAGAACCTGGACCTTTTGCTACGACAATTTTATCTAATTGATCTGGTGTTAGTGAAACTTCCTTCATCAATTTCTCAATTGCAGGCATTAGGCGAACGGAGTGATTCTTTGCTATATTCGTAACCATTTCTCCAATTATCTCATCATCTTTTAATAGAGCAACACCCATTGCTTGATTAGACGTATCAATTGCAAGAACGTTCATATATTGTAACTCCTAACTCATCAATTCATTAATGATAGATTCAAAATGGGAACTATTCGACAAAAACTCTAAAATCCTCGAATCCCCATTATATTTTATTCTTATATCAAGTCGATTTGTCGGTAAATATTCCTCGATAAATTGAGCCCATTCAACAACAGACACGCCATTACCATTGAAATATTCGTCAAATCCAATATCCTCATCGGAATCTTCTAATCGATACACATCCATGTGATACAATGGTAGCCTACCCTCATATTCCTTCACAATGGTAAAAGTTGGGCTATTGACTGTGCGTTTTACCCCTAAGCCTTTTGCAATTCCTTTGGTGAATGTTGTCTTTCCAGCCCCTAGGTCACCTTCAAGTGTTAAAACATCGCCTGCTTCAAGTAAAGAAGCCAATCTTTCTCCTATTAATTTAGTTTCTTCCGCACTATTCGAAACCATTTGGTGTTTACTCACTTATTCACCTACTTTTTATAACTTTAGCCTATCTCAAGAGCATAAATTATTTTATTCAAACTACCCTAATGATAGCAAAAAGAATAAGAAAAGAAAAAATTAATGTGACAAAGTAAGGAATTTTAATACCGATTTATTATGTTTTTCAGTGTATATAAAAATAGCTTAATTATTTATTTTGAATACTAAAAAACACATGATTTTATGATTAAATCATGTGTATTTAAAAGTAATCTTATTTAAAAATGGCGGTCATTTCCTTTATAGTAAATTTCCGCTACAAGAGAATATTCATAAAGATGAGTCGTTTAATCATACTTTATTTACTGATTCCTAATTAGCTTACGAAGTTAATTGGAATATTTTGGTTGCGGGGATAGGATTTGAACCTATGACCTTCGGGTTATGAGCCCGACGAGCTACCAGACTGCTCCACCCCGCGATATGAGAAAATTTTATGGTATGCATGCCCTAAAAGATACCATGTGCTTATGAGGTTACTCATACACAACCCTAATCAAATAGGACCAATATAATATACCATATTGCTTACTGTTCTGTCAATAAAGTTTTTAGAATCAAACTGATGATACCAATTTCTATTAACTTTAACCAATCTTAACACATTATCCACTTTCCGTTAATATTCCACCGCTATAATGAAGATAACAAAAAATAAGGAGAGGATAATTTTGAGAATTGCTATTTTTGGAGATTTACATTACCCATCTATGATTCATAAAGATAAGGAGGTAAAAGAAGCTAGAGATGAATTTTATGCTAAATTTCTTCAATCCTTTTTTGAAATTAAAGCAGATTACTATGTTTCCCTCGGTGATTTAACCAACTTTGGAAAAGATGACGAATGGCATGAAGTCTATGAAATCATTCGAAAATACGATAAACCATTTATTCACACTTTTGGCAATCATGATTTATACGGTATTCCAAGAGTAGAGGCATTAAACATTTCCAATATGAAACAAAATATTTCGATTGAGACCGATCAAGTAAACCTTATCTCCTTAGAAACGGCCCGTGATCACAATCATGAAGACCATAGCGGTTACTTAAGCGACGAGCAGTTAGAATGGTTGGAAGATGAACTTGTACAAAGTGAGGAAAAACTTGTAGTTATCTTGGCCCACCATCCGGTTTACGACACAACAGCAAATTCGAATTATCCATACCTATCAATCGTACCTGAAGTACCCATTATTAATATTTTACGTAAAAAGAAAGGGAACGGAATTTATATAAATGGCCATAATCACAAAGATTCGATTGAAACGATAGATAACTGGACCTTTGTTCAAACAAGTGCTGTACTAGATGATCAAAGTATCCGCTTATTGGAAATAGATGATAAAGAAATATCCATTCAATCTATTCATATAGGGAACTCAGAACTAAGGGGACTTGCGGAAATAATCGGTTCAAACATGAATCATTTTCAATTGAATCCTCTAGGTATTGGCACCACACCAAACCGGGAAAAAATAATTAGGAAAACTTTATATGTCTAAGATAAACCAAGGCCCCTACTCGGTGCCTTGGTTTTTTAGAAAAGATTAGATCTTAGCGACTACAAAGTTATTTAGAAAAAAGTGAGCCTCTTCTCAAAGCCCACTTCCCTTATTCACTTAACCCCTGTATACGTAAATGCCCGAATAATTTGACGTTGTGCAAAGAAAAAAGTAATCAAAATCGGGATAACTAGAATAACGTTACCGGCCATTAAAATATTCCACGCGACACCACCATCCACTTGGCGCAGCTGCGCAATTCCAACAGGAAGGGTACGTGCCCTTTCCGTTGTTGTCATAACAAGTGGCCAGAAATAATCGTTCCAGTGTGTAATAAAATTGAATAGCCCCAATGTAATTAATGTTGGTTTGGCCATTGGCACCATCATTTTCATCATTATTTTAAACTCCGATGAATTGTCCAAACGTGCCGCTTCTAATAATTCTTCCGGAACTTGCTTAAACGTTTGGCGCAACATGAAAATCCCGAATGCACTTGTCGCAAATGGCAAGATTAATCCCCATAAGGTATCAAGAAGCCGCCATTCACTTAAATTTAAAAACACAGGCAAGAAAATAAGTTGAGCAGGAATCATCATAGTCACCATAACTAACCCAAACAAGATATTTTTGCAGCGAAATTCATACCTTGCAAATGCATATGCAGCAGGAATTACCGTAATAAATTGCAACATTAAAATACCAACCGAAACAATGACACTATTTATAAAATATTGCAGAAATGGCCCGGAATTCCATGCTTCCATGAAGTTTTCCCATATAAGTTCATCTGGAAGCCATTTTGGTGGAAAAATCATCGTTTCTCCTAATGTTTTTAAACTTGTGGAAATCATCCAGATAAACGGCATAGCGAAGATAATAACGACCACAATCAAACCAATCACATTCAATATTTTTATAGGTAAGGATGTTTTCAACGTATACATTCCCTTCTATTGATAATGAACTCTTTTACCTAGAACTTTAAAATAAATCAATGTAACAATGCTTAGAATGACTAATAATATCACACCAGCTGCAGAAGCATAGCCAATTTTAAAGAAGATAAAACCATTTTCATATATGTAGTACACAAGGGTATTCGTTGAGTTAAGCGGTCCACCCTTTGTAATAATGCTGATCGTTTCAAACACCTTAATGGAGTCCAAAATACCAATAATTGTTAGGAAAAATATGCTTGGCGATAACATGGGAAACGTAATTTTCGTAAATCGTCGAAAGCTACTAGTTTGATCCAAGGCAGCCGCTTCATATAAATGTTTTGGAATACTTTGTAATCCTGCAATAATAATTAAAGTATAGTACCCAATATTTTTCCACACCGCGATAATAATAAGTGAAGCTAAAGCTGTATTTGGATCCGTTAGCCATGGCACTTTATCCATCCCAACCAAACTTAAAATCCAGTTTAGTAAACCATAGTCCGCATCCATAATCCACATCCACAGCATCGCAATCGATACAAGGGAAATAATATGTGGACTGAAAACCGCACCTTGAACAAAGCTGTACATCCAGCCTCGCCTGTTTAACCAAATAGACATAAGGAGCGCAATACTAATTGAAAACAACACCGTGAAAAAGGTGTACATCAACGTATTGCGAATTACTTGCAAAAACATCGGATCCGATAGCAATGCTTTGAAATTTTCAAGGCCAACAAATGTTTTATCAGGACTAATGAAATTCCAATCATGAAAGCTTAAATAAATCATGTAAAAAATCGGTTGAATGAAAAATACTAAAAAAACGATGATTGCGGGCGTGATTAAAAGGTATGGGCGCCACTTCGCTACTTTCATATGAGCACCTCTCCCCTAACCTCTTTACCCATACTTTCAAAAGGAAGTTCATCCACATAAACCCGATTACCCTGTGTGTCAAAGTAATACAATTTATCAAATGGAATGGTGACATGAATTTTTTCTGTATTCATTAATGGGTTGTTAAAGCTTTTTACTTGAAACTGCCCTGCATCGCTATTCACCAAATACAATGTTTCAGATCCCAGTGTTTCTATTGTCAACAATTCACAAGGTAGATGTATTCCGGAAGTCGTTTCCTCTGCTGTTTGTATTTCCACATGTTCCGGCCTAAAACCAATGTAAAAAATTCGCTCATCGATTATCTTTCCAAGTTTTCCTTCTAACATTGCGATTGATATAACATTCATTGCTGGTGTACCGATAAATTGCGCTACAAATTGGTTTGCCGGATTATGATACACTTCCATCGGTGCTGCCTGCTGCATAATGTGACCTTTATTTAAAATAACAATCTCATCTCCCATCGACATTGCTTCCACTTGATCATGAGTCACATAAATAAAAGTAGTTCCTAAGCGTTTGTGTAATTGGATTAACTCCGTCCGCATTTGCCCCCGTAATTTCGCATCTAAATTAGATAATGGTTCATCAAAAATAAAGACATTTGGCTTTTTTACCATTGCTCGAGCTAATGCTACACGTTGACGCTGTCCACCAGACAAGTTTTGTGGCTTTTTATCTAAATACTCGGTAAGGTCCACAATCTCCACGATTTCATCTACCATCTTTTTCCGCTCTGCTTTTGGTATTTTCATATTTTCCAGGCCAAATTCGATGTTCCCTTGCACCGTCATCGTTGGGTATAATGCATAGTTTTGAAAAACCATGGAAATTCCTCTTTTCCCAGGCGCCACTTCATTCACTAAATGATTGCCAATCCAAATTTCACCAGAAGTAACTTCCTCCAAACCAGCGATAAGTCGTAGTGTCGTAGATTTCCCACATCCTGAAGGACCAACCAAAACAGTAAACGATCCATCTTGAATTTCCAAATTCATGTCATCCATTACTTTGTTATTCCCATATACTTTCGATACATTTTTTAATTGGATTTTAGCCATGTTATAACCCCTTAACGTTAAATTGATACATAGGAACGTGACACAAAACGCCCGTTCCTATGTGAAACCATTTATTTAATCAAACTTGCTGAACGCTCAGCGGCTTGATCTAACACATCCTGTGCATCTAGGCTTGTATCAAGCATTAAACGTTGAATTTCTTCTATAAGAATTTTTTGTACTTCAGGATATCCTTCAATCATTGGGCGGGCATTTCCATATTGTAATTGGTCTACCGCAACTTTAAATTGCGGTTTTTCCTCATAGAGCTCTTGCATCGTATCAGATTCCACAGAAGAAAGTCTGCTTGGCAAATATCCAGTGTAGCTACTTGCATAAGCGGTCTGTTCTGGAGCAGTCATAAATTTAATGAACTCCCATGCAGCTTGTTGTTTTTTCTCATCCAATCCAGAAGTCATAACTAAATTCGCTCCACCAGTTGGGACACTACGTTTTTCATTTTCAGGGAACATAATCGTTTCTAATTTATACCCATTTTCTTCCGCTAGTTGCATCATTAAAGTTAAGTCAGCTGTAGAAGAGAAATACATTCCCGCACGACCAGTAGCAAAATCCTGTCTTGCCATGTCAGCTGCTTGTTGTGGTTCTCCACCTGGAACACGCATCCTTCCCTCTATCACCATTTCCTTCCAAAAATTTAGAGCCTCTACTCCACTTTCTCCGTTAAAAGCAATCTTTCCATTCTTATCGAACATTTCTCCACCAGCTTGAGCAACAAATGCCTCATAGAACCAAATATCTACCGGCATCGAAATCCCAACATGTTCATCATCTGTTAATTTTTCTGCTACTAATTGAAAATCCTCCCAAGTTTGAATAGACTCAGGGTCAATCCCTTTTTCTTCAAACATCGTCTTATTAATATAGACAATAGGAGTACTTCTTAAATAAGGAAGGCCATAGAGCTTGTCATCTACATAAGAGTTCCCCATTAAACCAGGATTAAAATCTTCCATGTTAATTTCTTCCGCATCTTCTTCCACAAATTTTGATAAATCTTGGATCATATCGGATTTTGCAAATGTTTCAATTGAAGAAATTTCATTTTGTGTTACTTCAGGAGCATTACCAGCTGCAAACGCTGCTTGTGTTTTTGATTGTAACTCATCATAGTTACCTTGGAATTCCGCAGTAACATGGATTTCATCCTGCATTTCATTAAATTGTTTCACTAGATTTTCATTGTTTTCCCCAATCTTATCTCCCCATGCATACCAATATGTAATTTCAATTGGGCCATCACGGTCTGAATTAGCTGCCTCACCATCTCCACAAGCCACTAGTAAAAGCATCATCGCAATGAATATTAATAAATACGAAACCTTCTTCATATTCCCATTCCCCCATTGTTTTTAAAATTGGAATTCTAGTTACCGATTAATGAAATGCTTCTCCTCTGTGAATACAATTATTAATGTAACAGATAACTATTAACTAGATTTAAAGTCAATGTTAACTTTTGTTAATAGTAGCTTCTATCTAAAGGTGCGTATTCAAAATGAAGGATGAAAAATTGACTAAGAATATGTTCTAGGGAATGAACGTATAGAACAGATTTTTGCATAGAAGAACGGACATTGCTGAAAATGTCTTTGCAGAAGAAGTTATAGACGGAATACGGTATCCGATTAACAACAGACTTTACGAAAAATATATAATCCTATTATCAACTATCCTGTTATTTTTACCGATATATAAGTTATGGGATAGGTTGCTAATTAAAATCAACCTATTGTTAAACTTTAAGGAGGTATAACAACTAATGGATATAACATCGGTCATTGGTTTAATTTTAGGGATAATTGCAATAGGTATTGGGATGGTACTTAAAGGTGTTGGTTTAGGTGCCTTAGTCAATCCAGCTGCCATTTTAATTATCCTATTAGGAACGATAGCAGCCGTTACTATTGCCTTTCCACTGAACACTTTAAAAAAGGTACCAGCGCTCTTAAAAATACTATTTACGGAGAATAAGCAAACGGACAATAAAGAATTAATCCAAACATTTGGAGAGATGGCAGATCAAACTCGTAAAGAAGGACTACTGTCTTTGGAAAGTCAATTAACTAACATGGATGATCCATTTATTAAGTCTGGGATTGAACTCGTTGTAGATGGGCAGTCTCCCGACTATATTAAAGAAGTGTTGATAGAAAAAATCGATGCAATGGAAGCAAGGCATGAAGAAGGTGCGGCAATTTTTACGCAAGCAGGAACCTATGCACCAACACTGGGAGTATTAGGAGCCGTAATTGGATTGATTGCTGCATTAGGGGATATGACAGATATCGAGAAGCTGGGCCATGCAATCTCTGCTGCTTTTGTCGCAACATTATTAGGAATTTTTACTGGATATGTCTTATGGCATCCGTTTGCTAATAAATTACGGGAAAAGTCAAAACAAGAAATTCGGCAAAAAGAGCTGATTGTAGAGGGGATTCTATCCGTTGCTAATGGAAATTCTGCGATGATGGTGAGAGATAAATTAGGAGCTTTTATCGCAACAAAGGAACTTGCTGAACTAAAAAAAGAAAATAATCAACGGGAGGATCATGATGCGTAGAAAGAAAAAGAAAAGTAATCACATTAGCGAATCATGGCTCCTTCCGTATTCTGATTTGTTGACATTATTAGTTGCATTATTTATTGTACTTTTTGCCATGAGTGATATTAATGCTGAGAAATACGAACGACTCTCCCAAGTGTTTGAAAGTGAGTTTTCTTCTGGTGGAATTGGAATTCTAGACCAGAATAAGCAACCTAATGAGATACCTACAGCACAAAAGGAAGACGATGAAAATGATGAAAATAAAGAAAAAAATAAAACAAGTAGTGAACTCGAGCTTGAAAAGTTGCAAGGCATTCAGGGTAGTATTAATACCTATATCCAGGAGCAACATCTTGAAGGGGATATAGGAACCAAATTAACGGAAGAAGGACTATTAATTACGATTGTAAATAATGTCTTCTTTGACTCTGGTAGTGCTGAAGTGAAGAAAGATGAAGAAAAGGTGGCAAGAGAAGTTTCTAATTTACTTGTTGCCGATCCACCGCATGAAATCGTAATTAGTGGACATAGTGATGATGTGCCAATTCATAATTCTGGCTATGCATCAAATTGGGACCTAAGTGTAACGAGAGCACTTAATTTTATGCAAATTATCCTAGAAAATGAGAAATTAGATCCTGCCCTGTTTAGTGCGAAAGGATATGGCGAAAACAAGCCTGTTGTTCCCAATACAAGTGCAGAAAACAGGGAGAAAAATAGACGTGTAGAAGTACTAATTCTGCCTAATTATGAAATTAATATCACAGAGTGAATATCTTTGTATAAAGAAAACTTCCGTTAGTGGGGCTTTCCTTCATCCCCCACTGATGGTTATTCGCACTTACCGAACCTTTACGGGCAGTAAGACTCCCACCCACCTTTTGTTTTCCCAGAAGCTTAAGGTGGGAGTCTTACTGCCCGTTTAGGTAGGATAAAAAATACTAATCTACGAAGGCAACGCTAAGCTAAGCCCTTCATTTTATTTTTTGAAGGGCTTAAATGATTACTTCATGTAATTTTAGCCGTTTGTTGATTTAAAGATGATATACTAGATTCTTTTCTTATTTATTATAGCTTCCAAGATTTTACGTCCTATCTTACCAAAAATATAAGAAAGAACAGAAATAAGTTGATATTCACATCTTGAAGTATCTTATGGATGTGATTCTGTTCAGCCGTATAATTATGGACCAACTTTTTCCGACCGTTTCCTAATAGCGTATCCCTTTTAAAAGATCCGCCAAATTATTTTTGACCCGGTTGTAGTGTTGGTATAACTAGAAACAATTGAGGTTTATACTTCTTTTTTGGCTATAAATCCATTTTCATGATAAATAGCAGTGGCATACCCTTGGACGCTATGGTGGTTTTCCTATCTGCAATCGAGTAGGAGGAGGCGACTAACCTCCGACCTCTCACACCACCGTACGTACGGTTCCGTATACGGCGGTTTCATTTAAGTCCAACGTAATGTTTGATATCGATAATATAGACTCTTCAGCCCTTGGTTTGACCAGTATCGGTCACCAAGGGCTTTATGCAAGATTGGGCTATTGGCTATTCGCCAATAGGCTTTCCTTGTGTTTGCCCATTCCCACGCTTTTCCCTTATTGATTCCTTGTTTCATTAAGTTCTTATACTTTGTTTTGACTTTCTTCCACTCCTTCCAACGTATCATTCGCAGCCTTCTTCGAATCCAGCTATCTAGACCTTTAAATATAGAAGGTGTATCTGCCAGTTGATAATAACCAAGCCAGCCCACTAGGTATCGATTTAACTTCTCAATCCTATCCTTCATGTTCATAGACTTCCTTCTAGAAGTTAGTTCTCTAATACGTTGTTTGAAACGTTGGACACTTTCTTTAGAAACCCGAATCTTCGGTTTTTCCTTATGGACAGTGAAAGAAAAGCCAAGGAATTTGCGTTTCCATGGACGGTCTACTGCACTTTTCTGTTCATTTACTTTTAATTTAAGTTTTCCTTCGATGAATTTAGTAATACTTTTCATCACTCGCAAACCGGCTCTTTTGGAGCGTACATAGATATTACAATCGTCCGCATAGCGGACGAAATGAAGTCCTCTTTTCTCCAGTTCCTTGTCTAACTCATCTAGGACAATATTTGAAAGTAGTGGACTTAATGGGCCACCTTGCGGCGCTCCTTCTGTGTTTGGACGCACTATCCCGTCCTCCATTACACCTGCTTGTAGATATCTGCGAATTAGTTTAAGCACTCTGGAATCATTAATCCTTTGGCTCAATGTACGCATTAATCTATCGTGATTAACTTTATCAAAGAATTTCTCTAAATCCATGTCGACGACCCAACGATATCCTTGTTTAATATAGTTTCTTGCTTCTCTTACAGCGTCATGACCTCGCCTTTTAGGACGAAATCCATAGCTATGTTGAGAGAATGTTGGGTCATAAATATCTGTTAGGACTTGTGCAATTGCTTGTTGGAGGAATCGGTCCATCACAGTAGGAATCCCCAACTTCCTCTTCCCGCCGTTTGGTTTCGGGATTTCGACACGACGAACGGGTTGAGGATAGTAGGTTCCCTTTTCGAGTTGTCCTCGAATGGTAGTCCAGTGTTCCAAGATATGCGCTCGTAGGTTTTGTACGGGCATTTCATCTACACCGTGACTTCCTTTATTTCCTTCTACGCGTGTTAGCGCTTGTATTAAGTTTTCCCGTGATAGTATTCTCTCCAACATGGTATCTAACTCCTACGTGAATTGTCCGTCCTTCTTGTGTGGCAACTACTTTCAGCCCTTCTAATGTCCCCCACGGATTCACCGTTTCCTCCATTAGGAAGGAATAAATGTTTCTGCTTCATTAAGTGTTGCGTACGTAAAGTGGCAATTCTCCTTAAATGATTCAGCCCTTCCTAGATATTCTAGAAGTATCTAGTACTATGGCTTCTGCTGATTTCTGATAGTTCAGCGAACATTCGCATGTTCGGTTACGCAATGTGTTGCGCATTTCTAACAGACCTCCCCGGGTAAGGATGCAATCTTTCCTTCCACCTATCTGCTTCATTTACTCTGTATCACCTTCGACAGAAAGGACTTTGTTTTGTTTTGCAAACTCATCCAATGATACCTAGCCTTATATGAAGTTTGTGTTCCTCAGACCGGAAGTTTGCCGCCCGCTTCCTTCAGATTCCGCGTCACCACGGACACCCTTGCGTTGAGCTAACCGCTACTTCTGTCTTCACGGCTCGGGACTTTCACCCTAGAGATTGCACCCATGCCGGGCGCACAAAAAGACAGGATATGATTTTTCTATCATATCCTGTCTTTCCATATTGCCTGGCGGCGTCCTACTCTCGCAGGGGGAACCCCCAACTACCATCGGCGCTGGAGAGCTTAACTTCTGTGTTCGGTATGGGAACAGGTGTGACCTCTCCGCCATCGCTACCAGACAATTGATATTCAATTAGGATTTGTATCCTGAAAACTAAATAAGAGTAAATCAAGACATGAAAAGAAATTAGTTAAGTCCTCGATCGATTAGTATTTGTCAGCTCCACGTGTCGCCACGCTTCCACCTCAAACCTATTAACCTCATCGTCTCTGAGGGATCTTACTCATTTAAAATGATGGGAAGTCTCATCTTGAGGGGGGCTTCATGCTTAGATGCTTTCAGCACTTATCCTTTCCATACGTAGCTACCCAGCTATGCTCCTGGCGGAACAACTGGTACACCAGCGGTATGTCCATCCCGGTCCTCTCGTACTAAGGACAGCTCCTCTCAAACTTCCAACGCCCACGACGGATAGGGACCGAACTGTCTCACGACGTTCTGAACCCAGCTCGCGTACCGCTTTAATGGGCGAACAGCCCAACCCTTGGGACCGACTACAGCCCCAGGATGCGATGAGCCGACATCGAGGTGCCAAACCTCCCCGTCGATGTGAACTCTTGGGGGAGATAAGCCTGTTATCCCCGGGGTAGCTTTTATCCGTTGAGCGATGGCCCTTCCATGCGGAACCACCGGATCACTAAGCCCGACTTTCGTCCCTGCTCGACTTGTAGGTCTCGCAGTCAAGCTCCCTTCTGCCTTTACACTCTGCGAATGATTTCCAACCATTCTGAGGGAACCTTTGGGCGCCTCCGTTACCTTTTGGGAGGCGACCGCCCCAGTCAAACTGCCCGCCTGACACTGTCTCCGAACCGGATCACGGTCCTGGGTTAGAAGGTCCATACAGCCAGGGTGGTATCCCACGGATGCCTCCACGTAAGCTGGCGCTCACGTTTCTAAGGCTCCCACCTATCCTGTACAAGCTGCACAGACATTCAATATCAGGCTACAGTAAAGCTCCACGGGGTCTTTCCGTCCTGTCGCGGGTAATGCGCATCTTCACGCATCGTATAATTTCACCGGGTCTCTCGTTGAGACAGTGCCCAAGTCGTTGCACCTTTCGTGCGGGTCGGAACTTACCCGACAAGGAATTTCGCTACCTTAGGACCGTTATAGTTACGGCCGCCGTTTACTGGGGCTTCGGTTCTAAGCTTCGGGCAAAAGCCCTAACTCTTCCCCTTAACCTTCCAGCACCGGGCAGGTGTCAGCCCCTATACTTCGCCTTTCGGCTTCGCAGAGACCTGTGTTTTTGCTAAACAGTCGCTTGGGCCTATTCACTGCGGCTCTACTCCGTAGAGCACCCCTTCTCCCTAAGTTACGGGGTCATTTTGCCGAGTTCCTTAACGAGAGTTCTCCCGCTCACCTTAGGATTCTCTCCTCGCCTACCTGTGTCGGTTTGCGGTACGGGCACCTGTGACCTTGCTAGAGGCTTTTCTCGGCAGTGTGAAATCAGGAACTTCGGCCAGAAGGCCTCCCCATCACAGCTTGAAATGGCCAGGCGGATTTGCCTACCTGACTTTCTCACTGCTTGGGCGCACACATCCATCCGTGCGCATTCCTTATCCTACTGCGTCCCCCCATCGCTCAAACGGTCATGAGGTGGTACAGGAATATCTGCCTGTTGTCCATCGCCTACGCCTTTCGGCCTCGGCTTAGGTCCCGACTAACCCTGAGAGGACGAGCCTTCCTCAGGAAACCTTAGGCATTCGGTGAAAGAGATTCTCACTCTTTTTTCGCTACTCATACCGGCATTCTCACTTCTAAGCGCTCCACCAGTCCTCACGGTCTGACTTCACAGCACTTAGAACGCTCTCCTACCATTGTTCGTAAGAACAATCCACAGCTTCGGTGATACGTTTAGCCCCGGTACATTTTCGGCGCAGAGTCACTCGACCAGTGAGCTATTACGCACTCTTTAAATGGTGGCTGCTTCTAAGCCAACATCCTGGTTGTCTAAGCAACTCCACATCCTTTTCCACTTAACGTATACTTTGGGACCTTAGCTGGTGGTCTGGGCTGTTTCCCTTTCGACTATGAACCTTATCACCCATAGTCTGACTCCCAAGTTTAAGTATCTGGCATTCGGAGTTTGACTGAATTCGGTAACCCGATGAGGGCCCCTAGTCCAATCAGTGCTCTACCTCCAGTACTCATCATCTTGAGGCTAGCCCTAAAGCTATTTCGGAGAGAACCAGCTATCTCCGTGTTCGATTGGCATTTCACCCCTACCCACACCTCATCCCCGCATTTTTCAACATACGTGGGTTCGGGCCTCCAGTCAGTGTTACCTGACCTTCACCCTGGACATGGGTAGATCACACGGTTTCGGGTCTACGACCGCATACTAAATCGCCCTATTCAGACTCGCTTTCGCTACGGCTCCGTGTCTTCCACTTAACCTTGCATACAATCGTAACTCGCCGGTCCATTCTACAAAAGGTACGCCGTTACGCATGAACGCGCTTCGACTACTTGTAGGCACACGGTTTCAGGTACTCTTTCACTCCCCTCCCGGGGTGCTTTTCACCTTTCCCTCACGGTACTGGTTCACTATCGGTCACTAGGGAGTATTTAGCCTTGGGAGATGGTCCTCCCGGATTCCGACGGAATTCCACGTGTTCCGCCGTACTCAGGATCCACTCCGGAGGAAATTCTTTTTCGATTACAGGGCTGTTACCCTCTTTGGCTAACCTTTCCAGGTTGATTCATCTAAAGAATTTCTTTGTAACTCCTTGTGGAGTGTCCTACAACCCCAGAGAGCAAGCTCTCTGGTTTGGGCTGTTTCCGTTTCGCTCGCCGCTACTTGGGAAATCGCATTTGCTTTCTCTTCCTCCAGGTACTGAGATGTTTCAGTTCCCTGGGTGTGCCTCTTATGCCCTATGTATTCAGACATAAGTCCTGTTCCATTACGAACAGTGGGTTTCCCCATTCGGAAATCCTCGGATCTATGTTTACTTACAACTCCCCGAGGCATATCGGTGTTAGTCCCGTCCTTCATCGGCTCCTAGTGCCAAGGCATCCACCGTGCGCCCTTATTCACTTAACTAAGTTTACAATGAATAAGCGTGCTATTATATAGCCTTGCTTTAAATCTAGCTTCAGCTCCTAACGACTAGCGTACTTCCTTCACCTTCGTGCGATAAGTCAACATCGATTCACTTTCGTTCATCGTGTTTCCTTTATCTCCTTCGGCTCAGTCCAGTCCGTACGTCGTTGAACAGTCGCTTCAGCCTTTTAATTGATGTCGTTTGATTACTCTTATTTAGTTTTCAAGGTACAAAGTTCCAAAGAGATTTGCTCTCTCAAAACTGAACCAAACAACACAGTATGCTTCATCCAAATTAGGATGTTCCGTAATGTCCAGCTGCAGCACCCAGCGACTAGCAAACTTCCTTTACCTCCGCGCGATAAAGAAGACTTGCCGACTGGTGAAACCAGAGGCTTAGTCGCACTTATACCCTTGTGGTGTAAGTCAACATCGATTCACTTACGTTCATCGTGTTTCCTTTATCTCCTTCGGCTCAGTCTAGTTTGTACGTCGCTAACCGGGTGCTTCCGCTTTTCGTATATCCTTAGAAAGGAGGTGATCCAGCCGCACCTTCCGATACGGCTACCTTGTTACGACTTCACCCCAATCATTGGTCCCACCTTCGGCGGCTGGCTCCAAAAGGTTACCTCACCGACTTCGGGTGTTACCAACTCTCGTGGTGTGACGGGCGGTGTGTACAAGACCCGGGAACGTATTCACCGCGGCATGCTGATCCGCGATTACTAGCGATTCCGGCTTCATGTAGGCGAGTTGCAGCCTACAATCCGAACTGAGAATGGTTTTATGGGATTTGCTTGACCTTGCGGTTTCGCTGCCCTTTGTACCATCCATTGTAGCACGTGTGTAGCCCAGGTCATAAGGGGCATGATGATTTGACGTCATCCCCACCTTCCTCCGGTTTGTCACCGGCAGTCACCTTAGAGTGCCCAACTTAATGCTGGCAACTAAGATCAAGGGTTGCGCTCGTTGCGGGACTTAACCCAACATCTCACGACACGAGCTGACGACAACCATGCACCACCTGTCACTTTCGTCCCCGAAGGGAAATCCCTATCTCTAGGGAGGTCGAAAGGATGTCAAGACCTGGTAAGGTTCTTCGCGTTGCTTCGAATTAAACCACATGCTCCACCGCTTGTGCGGGTCCCCGTCAATTCTTTTGAGTTTCAGCCTTGCGGCCGTACTCCCCAGGCGGAGTGCTTAATGCGTTAACTTCAGCACTAAGGGGCGGAAACCCCCTAACACCTAGCACTCATCGTTTACGGCGTGGACTACCAGGGTATCTAATCCTGTTCGCTACCCACGCTTTCGCTCCTCAGCGTCAGTTACAGACCAGAGAGTCGCCTTCGCCACTGGTGTTCCTCCATATCTCTACGCATTTCACCGCTACACATGGAATTCCACTCTCCTCTTCTGCACTCAAGTCCTCCAGTTTCCAATGACCCTCCACGGTTAAGCCGTGGGCTTTCACATCAGACTTAAAAGACCGCCTGCGAGCGCTTTACGCCCAATAAATCCGGACAACGCTTGCCACCTACGTATTACCGCGGCTGCTGGCACGTAGTTAGCCGTGGCTTTCTGGTTAGGTACCGTCAAGGTCAGGTCAGTTACTACCTGACTTGTTCTTCCCTAACAACAGAGTTTTACGATCCGAAAACCTTCTTCACTCACGCGGCGTTGCTCCGTCAGACTTTCGTCCATTGCGGAAGATTCCCTACTGCTGCCTCCCGTAGGAGTCTGGGCCGTGTCTCAGTCCCAGTGTGGCCGATCACCCTCTCAGGTCGGCTACGCATCGTTGCCTTGGTGAGCCTTTACCTCACCAACTAGCTAATGCGCCGCGGGCCCATCTATAAGTGACAGCTTACGCCGCCTTTCAAACTTCTTATTATGCAATAAAAAGTATTATCCGGTATTAGCTCACGTTTCCGCGAGTTATCCCAGTCTTATAGGTAGGTTGCCCACGTGTTACTCACCCGTCCGCCGCTCTTTCCACTAATTTCATCCCGAAGGGATGAAATTAGCTTCCAGCGCTCGACTTGCATGTATTAGGCACGCCGCCAGCGTTCGTCCTGAGCCAAGATCAAACTCTCCAAAAAAGTTTGTTTAGAATTAACATAATTAATTCTATCTCTTAGCTTCTAGAAGTGTTACCTTCTATTTTAAAAGAAAAAGAGTTTCTTTTATCTTAACATACTGGTTGTTTTGTTCAGTTTTCAAAGAGCAAATTCATTTAATCGCTTCGTAACAGCGACTTTTATAATATATCACTTTTAGCATCTCATGTCAACAATTATTTTTAATTAGTTGTCGTTAATTAGATGCGCCTTTCAGAAGCGACAATGAATACTATAGCATCCTTATCAATCAATTGTCAACAGTTTTTTCAAGAAATTTTTGCGATGTGTTTTTTTGTTTTGCGAACAAAAATAAAACCATCATTTTTGATCAAAAAGTTGAGCAACATTTTTTGAAAATAACACTTAAATTGGACATGGGTATCCTATTATCCAGAAATTCGACTTTAGGATTTTCAATTATTCAAAATCTAGAAAGTTTAAGATATGAGAATTCTTTTTCGCTGTCCCTTTAATCTTTAATAACTTTTTATCTATAATAAACCATAACTTCTTTAATCTAGATAAAGGAGGCTTAGACTATATTCCCCTTTAAAAACAGATACAGGAAATCGATATTTTTGTATGCTCATTTGATATTCTGTATTAATCGTTATTTTTTCCCAGATATCTTCTGTGAAGGCGTAATCCCTCTCTTTATAAATAATCTGGGCTTTATCATTTATTTCAATTGCTTGATTTTTACCTTCATCTTCTAATTCAACAACCAACTCAAATTTATCACCAGTTTTTTGTTTATTAATCACTTCGAAAGTTCCAAAAGAAGAAACGAAATACAAAAAGTGATTAGACATAAAATAAGCAATAACAAGACCAACAAATATGTAAATATATTTTTTCTTCATTCTATCCCCCTTTATTTATTTTTCTTTAGGCAAAGCGTAACATTTTTTCCCATTAATTGGGTATAATTAATTTGAAATTTTATTATTAATTCACCCATTCTAGGTTGATGTAAATGAACCTCCCCTTTTTTCTTGAACACATTATTGATATTCACACTCCTGAACTAAGTAATGATAATGACTCCAAATGCCGTCTAGATTTAAGTAACAAAGGCTGTGGTTTTTAATCTACAATAAAAATAAGAAGACTTTCATCATTGGGAATTCCTTCATCCCCAATGATGGTTAGTCACACTTATCGGATCTTTACGGGTAGTTAATCTCCCACCCACCTCCTTTGTTTCCTAGGGGGGTTCTGGGCTAACAATTAAAAGCCTTTGAATTATTCAACAGAAACAACAAATTAGGAGAAATAAAAAAGAAATTCCTATCAATAAGGGTTAGAATAAAGGTAGTATCGCACTTAACCTTTCTAGGAGGAGAGCATTGTATTCCGTCAGTTTATGAACAAACAAAAAAATAGAGCCATAGTTTGAAATTTTTTTCAAACCACGACTCCACCCTCACAAGTTGTGTATATGGTAACATAGAACTTTCAAATAAAAAGTTTAATACTCGGGGTACACAGAAAATACTTTTAAAGTTAATTTCAAGTTGTTGGAAACTAATTTAAACGGAAAAACATTCACCGAAAAATTCATTCATCATATTAAAGACGAAATAAAGGTATATTTCTACATATCTAATAATCTAGGTATCGTCTTTATTATCAATTGAGAGGAAAACATGAAAGGTACTACAAAGTATATAGCTTCGAGGGATAATTATTATAAGAAAAGAAAAACAGCCGTCATCTTGTCGATGTAAGTATAGGAACAAATCTAGTTATGAGGTAACCTAGATCCCCTAAAATTACAGTAGATACAAGAGGACGAGCCGAATGTCTTGTTGGATGGGCCTGAGTGGACTTGAACCACCGACCTCACGCTTATCAGGCGTGCGCTCTAACCAGCTGAGCTACAGGCCCATTATAAAAATAATGGAGCGGGTGATGGGAATCGAACCCACGACATCAGCTTGGAAGGCTGAGGTTATACCATTTAACTACACCCGCGCAATATAATAAATTTGTACTTCAGATTCAATCTCGACCAACATGCCTCTCCATCTACAAGCCTATTCAAGGAAGTCAATACTTCGAGGCAACTCGTAGATTATTCGGTAGAAGTGTCGCTCGTGGCTGAGGTTATACCATTTAACTACACCCGCATATATAATAGATTGATAGAAAAGTAATAATGGTCGGGAAGACAGGATTCGAACCTGCGACCCCATGGTCCCAAACCATGTGCTCTACCAAGCTGAGCTACTTCCCGATAATAATGGCGCGCCCGAGAGGAGTCGAACCCCTAACCTCTTGATCCGTAGTCAAACGCTCTATCCAATTGAGCTACGGGCGCAATAATGTAATAAAATAAATTATAGTTCATGATGCGGTCGAGAGGACTTGAACCTCCACGGGATTAACTCCCACTAGGCCCTCAACCTAGCGCGTCTGCCATTCCGCCACGACCGCAAATATTAAAAGTGAGCCATGAAGGATTCGAACCTTCGACCCTCTGATTAAAAGTCAGATGCTCTACCGACTGAGCTAATGGCTCGTAATATTTAAAGGTTTTAGTTCTTTTCATAAAAAAATACTATTGCATCAATAGTATTTAAGACCCGCCATTAAACTCTAACAATACATGTAAAGCAGATTAATATAAGGAATTAATACAAAAAGAAAAAATGGCTGGGCCACTAGGATTCGAACCTAGGGTACACGGGATCAAAACCCGATGCCTTACCGCTTGGCTATGGCCCAATTGAATGGCGGTCCGGACGGGACTCGAACCCGCGACCTCCTGCGTGACAGGCAGGCATTCTAACCAACTGAACTACCGGACCTATTTATAAAGATGACCCGTACGGGATTCGAACCCGTGTTACCGCCGTGAAAGGGCGGTGTCTTAACCGCTTGACCAACGGGCCACTATGTAAAGTGGCGGAGAAGGAGGGATTTGAACCCTCGCGCCGCTATCGCGACCTACACCCTTAGCAGGGGCGCCTCTTCAGCCTCTTGAGTACTTCTCCAATATGGCTCCACAGGTAGGATTCGAACCTACGACCGATCGGTTAACAGCCGATTGCTCTACCACTGAGCTACTGTGGAATAAAATTAATTCTTCTATATTCTACTGCATTAACATATGTTTATTTTTAACATTTATTATTAGCAGCGACGTTTTATATAATAAACGATTTAAAGTGGATTGTCAACTGTTTATTAAGATTTTTTTATCATCGCAAAACTTAAAAATAAAAAATCCGAAACAGCTTTATTAATTTATCATGGATAAAAAAATCCGTCAACATTTTTGTAAAAGTTGTAGGAAAACAACGTAAGTCGCTTTTCCTAGTTACCATCTTTCATAAAGGATTCACTAACACACATCCTTATAAGGTATAAGTTATTTTTAAGAAAGTTTATTTTCAACATGTACAGACTTACTTTCTACATAAGTGTAACTTTCGCAGAAGCTAATAACGAACGCCAGTATTTCAAAAACGTTTTTATTCTTCTATTAATATAAGCCTACCTCTACATTTACCGCACCTATATTTATTTGTATCTACTCTACGCTTTCTCTTATATTCATAGTGACAGTCTTTACATCTATATAAGTACTTATACATATTTGCTTGTGAAGGCAAAGGTTTGCAATGCCTTGGAGATCCGGTCTTTTTTAATAATTTCTTAAAATCTGCATCTCCGTGTTTATACCCTTTTCCGTCTATATGTAAATGATAATGACATAATTCATGCTTAATGATTCCGATAAATTCACCAGTTTCCGTCTCTACAGCATATTTTGGATTTAACTCAATTAATCTTTCAGAAGGTAAATACCTACCTCCTGTTGTACGTAAACGATGGTTAAAAACTACCTTGTCTGTGAAAGGTTTGCCGAAGAATTTCAACGATATATCATTAACCAAATTAACTAATGATTTCTCATTTAATGGATCCATTTGAAAACACCTCATTATACTTCTATATCTTATCATATCATAAAAATAAGTTATATAATCATTCTGTTAGTTCCTTTTTAATAACTTCACTCTTACCAATAACATTTACTTGTTTAAAATTATTGTAATTAAATATTGATTTTTAATTGTAATGTATTATAATATGAATTGGGAGTGATTTTAATCCATTCCCGATTATCACATTAAGTGATAATCGTCCTTTTCAATTCATATGGATTTAAATATATACACGCTACATAGATTTATCCCACCTGAAGTCTACGTTATAAAGGTTAAATCTATTTAGAGAACTTGGTATTCGTCAGGCCTTTAGGCGGATGCCTGAGTTACATTTATGCAGAGAGAAAGTTTAATACTTTCCTATCTGCCAGAGTAGTAGTCTTAGATTACTAGAACAAATATTATTCGGAAGGGGATAATACAATGAGTGAAGAAAAGAAAAAACTAACTACCGCATTTGGTGCTCCAGTACCTAATGATGATGATGTTAAAACGGCAGGTAAACGCGGTCCACTATTAATGGAGGACTTCTGGTTTATTGAAAAGCTTGCACATTTCGATAGAGAAGTAATTCCTGAACGCCGTATGCATGCAAAAGGTTCCGGTGCATATGGAACATTTACCGTAACGAATGATATTACTAAATATACAAAAGCGGATATTTTCTCCGAAGTTGGTAAGAAGACGGATATGTTCATTCGCTACTCCACTGTAGCTGGTGAACGTGGTGCACCAGACGCTGATCGAGATATTCGCGGTACAGCAATGAAGTTCTATACAGAGGAAGGTAACTGGGACTTAGTTGGGAACAACACTCCTGTTTTCTTCATGAGAGATCCTAAGAGATTTCCAGATTTAAACCATGTTGTGAAACGCGATCCAAAAACAAATATGCATAGTTCACAAGCAAACTGGGATTTCTGGACATCACTTCCTGAAGCACTTCACCAAGTAACGATTGTAATGAGTGACCGAGGAATTCCAGCAAGCTACCGAAATATGAATATGTTCAGTAGCCATGCGTACAGTTTAATTAATGCAAATAATGAGCGTGTATGGGTGAAATTCCACTTTAAAACACAACAAGGTATTAAAAACCTAACAGATCAAGAGGCTGAAGTTTTAAGAGGTAAAGAACCAGATAGCCATCAAAAAGATTTATATCATGCTATTGAAAATGGGGACTATCCAAAATGGACCATGTACATTCAAGTCATGACAGAAGAACAAGCAAAGGAATTGCCGTACAATCCATTTGACTTAACAAAAGTTTGGTATAAAAAAGACTTCCCTTTAATTGAAGTTGGGGAAGTTGAACTTAATCGTAATCCTGAAAACTATTTTGAAGAAGTGGAGCAAGCTGCATTCGCACCAACCAACATCGTTCCTGGTATTGGATTCTCACCAGATAAAATGTTACAAGGTCGCCTGTTCTCATACGGGGATGCACAACGTTATCGTTTAGGTGTAAACCACTGGCAAATCCCAGTTAACTATCCGAAGAACGCAAAGAATTTCCATCCTTACCACAGAGATGGTCAAGGAAGAGTAATCCCTGCTTCTGGTGGTCGAATCTCCTACTCTCCAAATAGTTATGGAGAATGGCAAGACAGTAAAGAACATCAAGATCCATTATACGATGGTGGCGGAATCGGATACTATGATTTCCGTGAAGACGATGATCTTTACTTCGAACAACCTGGTAAGTTATTTAACCTAATGTCTGAAGAGCAACAAAACCAATTATTCGGAAATACTGCTCGTGCAATGGAAGGAACAACAAAGGACATCCAATTACGACATATTACCAACTGTTACAAAGCTGATCCTAAATATGGTGAAGGTGTTGCAAAAGCTTTAGGAATTTCCCTAAGTGAAGTAGAAGCTGCAATTGGTGTAGAAAAATAAACCACAAAAAACCAAGGTGAACTAAAATGTCACCTTGGTTTTTTTCATTATCTAATTCCATTACTTCTCATTCCGTACCATCGATAAAGCAACTCTTCCTTTATCCACATCAATATCTTCTACCCATACGGTAACAACATCCCCGACTGATGCAATATCCATTGGGTGTTTGACAAACTTATTCGCCATTTTTGATATGTGTACAAGCCCATCCTGTTTGACACCAACATCGACAAACACACCAAAGTCTACCACGTTACGAACTGTACCTTGCAATTCCATACCCGGTTTCAGATCTTCTAATGTCATGACATTTTGTTTCAATAATGGTTGTGGAAAGTCATCACGCGGGTCTCTTTCTGGACGACTTAATGCATTTAAGATGTCTACTAAAGTAGGTTCTCCAATTTCTAATTGTTCCGCTACTTCTTTTTTATCCAATCCATTTATTTTATCTCGGATTTTTTCTGTCCCAATATCACTTATCGTACAGTCCATCATTTCTAAAAGTCTTTCTATACTAGGATAGCTTTCTGGGTGAATGGGAGTTCTATCCAATGGATTCGCTCCATCAATAATGCGTAAAAATCCAATAGCTTGTTCATAAGTCTTCGCACCAAGTCTTGGTATTTTCTTCAATTCTTGACGCTTCGTAAATTTCCCCTCTTCATTTCTGCGTTTCACAATATTATTTGCAACGGTTTTGCTTAAGCCTGAAACATATTGTAATAAAGAAGAAGATGCTGTATTCACATTTACACCCACTTGGTTTACGGCTGTTTCTACAACAAAGGTTAATGACTCATTTAATGCTTTTTGGCTTACATCATGTTGATACTGACCGACACCAATTGATTTAGGATCGATTTTCACAAGTTCTGCCAATGGATCTTGTACACGGCGCGCTATAGAGGCTGCACTCCGCTGTTCTACTTGTAGGTCAGGAAATTCCTCACGGGCAAGTTCTGAAGCAGAATACACACTTGCTCCAGCTTCATTAACAATGATGTAAGGTATGCTTAGCTGATTGTTAGAGATAACATCTGAAATAAATTGTTCGGTTTCTCTTGATGCTGTTCCATTTCCAATCGCTACTAATTCAATATGAAACTTCCTTACGATTTCCATAACTATTTTCTCAGATCCAACTACATCATTCTTTGGTGCAGTCGGATACATGACCCCAACATCAAGTACCTTTCCAGTTTCATCCACCACAGCTAATTTACAACCTGTACGATAGGCCGGATCGACACCAAGAATCGTTTTTCCTTTTAATGGCGGCTGTAATAATAGATTTTTTAAATTTACTGCAAAGACATCAATCGCTTGTTCTTCTGCTTTTTCAGTTAAGCTCGCTCTAATCTCTCTTTCAATGGATGGTTGTATTAAACGCTTATAACTATCTTCTATTGCCGCCTTCAATATTGCCTTGATTTCTTCGTTTGTTTGTTTTTTAATGACTTTATTCTGTAAAAATTCATGAATTCGTTCTACAGGTGGTTCAATGGATACCTTTAATATATCTTCCTTTTCCCCACGATTTAATGCTAGGATTCGATGGGAAACAAGCGAGCGAACCGCTTCATGATATTCATAGTACATGCCATAAACACGTTTTTCATCTTTTTCTTCATCTTTTACTTCTGATTCAATCATTCCTCGCTTAAATGTTTCTTCCCGAATATAATCACGAAACTCCGCATCATCTGAAATCCATTCGGCGATAATATCATTTACTCCCGCCAATACATCTTCCACCGTATGTAATTCGTGTTCTTCAGAGAAGTATTTTTGCGCTTCTTCTTCTACTTGAGCAATCTCTTGGTCCCAAATTAATTCAGCAAGAGGCTCTAGCCCCTTTTCTTTTGCAATCGTTGCTTTTGTTCTTCTCTTTTGTTTATACGGACGATATAGATCTTCCACTCTTTGCAGTTGGGTTGCGGCTTTTATTTCCTTTTCTAAGTCATCAGTTAATTTCCCTTGTTCCTCTATAATCCGAAGAACTTCTTGTTTTCTTTCTGATAAATGGACCGCATATTGATACCTGTCTTGAATATTTTTAATCTGAACTTCATCAAGTCCACCAGTAACTTCTTTCCGATACCTGGCAATAAAAGGGACTGTATTTCCTTCACTTAATAATTCAATAACCTTTTCCACAATATTGACTTTTACTTCTGTATCTTTAGCTACTAGTCCTACAATATCTTGTTCCATATCTACTGCCATTGATAAGCCTCCTTAAGCAATCATTAGAAAACTTGGCACCCACTATTAGGCTGGGTAGACGCCATAGTTACACTTATGCAAATCTATACGGTGGGGCAAGTAATCGGAGCCCCAAACAGGAAAGATCTTTATACTTTCCTTCCTGCAAAGACGTACAACCTCCCTATATCTTACCACATTGTGTTTTAACGTGAACTTTTTAAAAAACTAAGCATCCCCAAGCCTTTTGGGAGGTGCTTAGCTGCTCCAAGGCGGACCTTTACGGTGGGGCGAGTATTCTGGCTCCAGTCAGGAAGTTTTTCACACTGCCTGTCTGCCAAACATGAAAAAAGACCGACACCCCTACTCTAATGTCAGCCATCTTACGCATCTCTATAACTCATTGCTATTAACGTTGTATCATCAGAACGATCCTCTTTGCTTATGAATTTATAAGCCCTCGTTATACTCTCCACATCTTTCTTATTCTCAAAGGATAACTTGGTTAATTCACTATCCAGTACCCCATCAGAAAACATAATAAAATTCGAAATTCCTTCAAGTTTTCCCCTTATTACTTTACATGGCCTTTTAAAACCACCTAAATAACCTGTATTAGGAATACTACGTTTTTTCTTTCCGCGAATAACTTGTAATATCCCGATGTTTCCGACAGAAGAAAAAGAATAAGAACGTTGACTAAAATCCATTTTTAATATTCCTAATACAACTCCTCGTTTCCCTATTAATTGTTCATTGGCCTTGGATAGGATTTGTTCTACTTCAACATCCGGGTTCTTTTTTATAATATCTATGACAATTTCAGATGATTCGTTTGCATATTTTCCACTACCAAGACCATCTGCTAGCGCACAAATGAACCCTTTCTCTGTTTCTTTGTAGAAGTAACTATCTCCGCAATAATAATTGCCATTTTTCGGTTTTTGGAAGATAGAAACTTCTATTTTGTTATTTGTAAAACTCAATCGAAAACCTCCGTACTATTAGATTGAATGGCTTCTCGCAACCTTCTTAAAGCTCGTCTTTGCAGTCTAGAAACATGCATTTGAGATATTCCTAGTTTTTCTCCTGTTTCCTTTTGGCTCAAATTCTCGAAATATGTAAATCTTATAATTTGTTGTTCCCGTTCTGATAAAACTGGGAGGATTTTTTCCAAAATAATCTTGTAGTCGATGGTGTTATAACCACCTTCTTCAGATCCAATTAAATCAATTAATGCAACCGTTCCACCTTCAGAATCCGCCTCAACCTTTTTATCCACAGAGAGTGCATTGTAACTTTTGCCCATTTCCATGGTTTCCAAAATTTCCTCTTCTGAAGCATCCAAGTAATCTGCTATTTCTTTAATAGTTGGAGATTTTTGATTCGTAGCCATTAAAACATCTACCGCTTTTTTAATTTTAGGGCCCAACTCTTTAATACGACGCGGAACATGGACACTCCACGTTTTATCACGAATATAACGTTTAATTTCACCAATCATTGTTGGAATTGCAAAAGACTCAAATGATTTTCCAAATGATGCATCGTACCTTCTAACTGCAGCTAATAAACCAATCATTCCTACTTGTACGAGGTCTTCGTGTACTGTAGAGTTTTTCGAATACTTCATAGCGATGGATTCTACAAGGTTTTGGTATCTAAGAATAATTTTCTCTTGTGTGGCCTTATCTTCAGGGTTTTGTTGGAGATGTTCTATCCACTGGTAAACCTCATCTCTTCCTTTATGATTGGCTTGAGACTTGGTCATCATCTAAGTCCACCCCTACCCCATTTAAATACTTCGTCATTAACACAGTAACTCCATCCAGACCATTATTGATTTGAACCTTATCCATCAAAACTTCAATTAAAAATAGTCCAAATCCGCCTTCCCTGAGATCCTCCATTGATTCAGACTTTTTGTAGGGTCCTATTTTACTTTTCACCTCGTTTAATTGGAAACTTTCTCCGTCATCAGCCACCATTACTTCTAAACGATCCTCATATACACCAAAACTAATGGTTATTTCTCCTTCTCCCTCTTTGACACCACCATGTGTAATAGAATTCGTAATCGCCTCCGAAATGGCAACCTTAATATCTTCAATTTCCTCATAAGAAAAGCCTATTCGATTCGCTATTCCAGATAATGTCAAACGAATCACACCAACATATTCCGCTTTTGCTGGTATTTTCATTTCTATCAAGTCAACATTGCTCATATCATCTCTCCACCTTGTTGATGCGTTCTAAATCCATAATTTCATGTAATCCAGTTATGTTAAAAACACGGTAAACACGATCACTAAGATTAATCATCTTTAATTTACTACTATTCTCGTTCGATGACTTTAACGCACTTATAAAGACCCCTAAACCCGTACTATCCATATATGAAACGAATTCCATATCAACTTCGACTTCATTTCCGGTCATTTTTGTCAGAGGTAATAATTTTTCCTTTAGTTGTGGTGCAGTGTAAACATCAATTTCCCCCGAAAGACGAACTACACTTTTATTTCTTTCCTCCACAATATCAATGTTTAGTTCCATTATTCTTCCCCCCTAGTTCTTTAGCTCTATATAACCTTTTATCACGTTAATTATCGTTAGTAGACTTTACCCAGTTTCTAAAGACTTCAAACTTCTTTTTTTAAGATGATTAATGTAAAGTCATCTCTTCGTTTAAAATCTTGAAGCTGTTCGAAGTATTTAAATACATGTTCGACCATTTCTTGCGCAGAAAGATCTTTATATTTCTTAATAGGATCCAGCACTTCCTGAGTTTCAATAAATCGACCTTGGTCTTTTGTTTCTGTTACCCCATCCGTTAAGAATATGACCATATCACCTGGTTTCATTTCTAACATATATTCTTGATACTGAACATTCCCTAGCACACCTAAAGCTAGACCCTTCGTTTTTAATTCTGTAAACTTGTTTTCTTTTGCATTGTAATAAAAGCCAGGTTCATGACCCGCTGAGGAAAATCGAAGTTTATTGTCTCTAGGGGAATACTGTGCATAAATCATGGTAATAAACATATTTGGATCAACGTTTCTCTCCACTACACGATTAAGATTTTCCAAAATAACGTTAGGTTTCATAGATTCCTCTGGATAACTATCTATTGCATATTTAATCATGGACATGGACAATGCTGCAGGAATCCCTTTTCCAATCACATCGGCTATTGCGAGACCAATTGTGTCATCTTTCCCTTTAACAAAATGATAGTAGTCTCCATTTAATTGATGCGCAGGTACACTAATTGCCCCAATGTCTATCCCTTTCGCTTGAGGAATTTCTGTTTTTAAAAGTGTATTTTGCATTTTTGCCGCTACGGAAATCTCAGACTGAATAGCAAATTGTTTTTCCTTTAAAGATTGTATTTCTTGTTGTTTGATCCCATAGGAAATCATCGCTTCCAACAGAAAGTTCATAGAATGCTTAACTTCTTGAGAAAGCTCCGGGTATAGCTCTTCTAATGCTTGAATGTGCATATCGACAATCTCTTCTGGCAATATATTATTCTTCAAGAAAGATTTACTCATCATTTCTACTCCATATAAGGAACGCTCATCTTGAGTTTCAATAAATGATTTTAATAAGTCTTTGTAACCTTCTATGCTTGAATTGATTACTTCCCCCATATACTTCCTCCTAATCCATTTGCGACTCTACTAAAAATTGATAAGTGCATACGTCTAAATATGTATACACCTATCAATCTAGTATCATTAACGAACTAACTTCTTAGTAGTAATTTTCGTTCCTTTTCCCATTTCAGATTGGATAACAAATTCATCCATTAATCGTTTTACTCCAGGAAGTCCAGCACCTAAACCTCCTGATGTCGAATATCCATCCTGCATTACTTGACCAATATCTGCAATGCCCGGGCCTGAATCTATTGCTATTATGCTTAGTCCTTTACTTTCCATGGTATCTATTTTTTCAAATATTATTTGACCACTTTTGGCATACAAATAAATATTTCGGGCTAGTTCCGATACAGCTGTTGCAATACGCGCTTGGTCCACAATTCCAAACCCTAATTCTTTTGCCATATCTCTTGCAACATGTCTCGCACCGACTATATCCCATTCTTTTTGTATTCTTACGCAGGACGATTGAGGTTTCATGAATTATTCCCCCAATTCCTGATGTAATTTAATAAGGCCTTGCTCTAAATTTAACGCAGTTGGGATATTTTGTAAGTGAATTCCTAATTCAATTAACGTCATAGCAACTGCTGGTTGTATGCCAGTTAAAACCACTTTCGCCCCCATCAGATCTGACATCGCTACAACATCCCCAAGAACTTTGGCAATGAATGAATCAATAATTTCAACCGATGTTAAATCGATGACAACACCCGTTGCACCAGTTGTATAGATTTTGTCTAGTAGGTCTTCTTGAAATTCTATCGCAGTTTTATCATCTATTTCCGTTTGGATAGAGATTAATAGATAATTATGTAATTTTAAAATAGGAATGCGCATCTAATTACTCCCCTTTTAACGATTCAATTAAGTCTCCAATGTTGTCTTCACACGGCGTTACATCGGTTACTTTTCTATTTGTCATTTCTAAAGCTGCCATGAATCCTTTTTTCAACGAACTTTTCGTAGGGAAATTAGTTAAATCAATACCCAAATTTACTATGGTTTGTGCAATTTCTGGTCGAATACCTACTAAAATACACTTGGCTCCAATTAACCGTACCGCCTCAGCAGCTTGAATCAAATGATGGGCAACCATCGTATCAACTACTGGTACCCCTGTAATATCAATTAAAACTACTTCTGAATTATGAGTAATGACACCTTGAAGTAAGCTTTCCATAATTAGCTTTGCTCGATCTGTATCAATGGTTCCAATTAGTGGCATGATGGTAATGCCTTCAATCACAGGAATAAGGGGGGCAGACAATTCTTGCAAAGCAACACGTTGTAGGGAAACGATATTCTCCCAATTTCCAGTATATTCATTTACTAATACACGAATTATCGGTTCTACCCAGCGATCCACACTAGATAAAACATTGGATATGGAATCCGTATCCATACTATCCGATTGACTCAAAATAAAATTAATCGTTACTCTTCTAAAGACTTGTAAACCATCTGTAATATAGCTTAAAGGCCAGCCGAGGCTGATAATCTTTTCCGAGAATGTTTCAACCGCCTTTATGGCCCCTTGATTTTTAATGCTCGTAAAGATAACCTCTACAAATTCCCGGTTCGTATTATCGTACATATCATCTGATATCGTAGCGGTACGATTAGCTTCTTTTAATCTCGCAACTTCCTCAAGCCACATTTCTACAATCGTTTCACTATTTTCAACAACAATCCCTTTAAATTTAGAGTCCATATATGATCCTCCGTTTTGAATATAAAAGTTATAAATATTGTTTCAT
Organism: Oceanobacillus sp. FSL K6-0118; assembly: GCF_038006665.1. Taxonomy (NCBI): domain Bacteria; kingdom Bacillati; phylum Bacillota; class Bacilli; order Caryophanales; family Bacillaceae; genus Oceanobacillus; species Oceanobacillus sp. FSL K6-0118. The sequence continues at coordinate 660,856 of NZ_JBBOVR010000001.1, read as the reverse complement.
AATATAATATTTTCTGCAAACAAACATAATATATTATAGCACAAAATGAATACTCATAGTGTATCCTGATATCTTGCTCACCAGTGCTGATATCCCAGCGGTGGTTGCTGATATCTTGGCCACGAGTACTGATATCCGTGGTGGTTACCGATATCTTGCTCACCAGTGCTGATATCCCAGCGGTGGTTGCCGATATCTTCCCTATGAGTACTGATATCTCAGTGGTATATGCTGATATCCTAGCAAACAGGACGATGGACCCGTACTCCATCATCTACACATACCCCAATTCTTCCTTCAACTTCTTGATCTTCAACCGGGTGGCTTCTATTTCTTCCGGATCAACCTCCATCCCTTTATTCCGATCTTCTACTCGCCTATTCTTTCCCTTTTGTTCTTTAAACCAATCCGGAACCACTTCACGTCGTCCACTAGTAAAATAATGATAGTTTCGCCGCTGTTTCTTATTTCGAAATTCTATGTCATCTTCTCTCACTTCATTCATACTTCGAATCCCTTTCTTTTCCCATGCCAGCAAGATACACTTCACTGTCCCCAAACTTGCTTTATTCCGCTCCAATGCTCGCTTCATCGCTTCCATCACTAACAGCTCTCCTACGTCATCCACCCAGCAGCTCAATGACTCCATGACGAAAGGGCTCATTACACCAAAGTTTTCTTGATAAAAATGAAATACTTCCTTTTCCTCGTTTTTTCGTTTCGTTACCCCTTTCCCAGCTAACTCCTTTTCAGTTGAAATCTTATCTACTCCATCCATACTCGAATCCTTCTGTTGTTGCTCATCTCCTCTTTCCATCAAACTAATCATCCGATAAACCGGCGCTTGATTACCACCTTGAGGTTCATAGACAATGTATCCTTTTTCTTTTAACTCCGTACGTGCCCGCTTAAAACTAGATTCAGTCAAACCTGATTTAACTCTTAACACCGTCCCTGCCACGCGAAATTCGCACCTCCACCTAGTCTTATTATTGATATGCATCAGCGCATACCATAGGGCAATTGCCGAACTAGATAGTGGGTTATATTCAATAGAATCATAAAATGCATTCATTTCTTTTATGTAATTCATCCTTTTCATCCCTTTCATATTCTTCATTTGTATCTACTTTCCGTTTTTAGTTTTCTTCCTTCTGTTCGTCCTTGGTTTTCTTTCAGATGAGATCAATGAGGCGATTGCGAATGGTGTAGTTGAAGTAAGTGGCGAAGGGGCCTTTATTTGGCTCATATTTTTGGTGAGCGGTCCACATGGCAAACAACCCTTCTGCGTAAAAGTCACCGAGTGGATCTCGAATGCCAAGCTTGTGCATGTGATAATAAATACGTTTCTCATTTTGTTTAAAAATCTCTTCAAACTTATCGTTTTCCTTCAATTTAAAAAACCTCCCTTTTTCCTGTGCCGCATTTATCATAATCAAACCAATAAAAACGGTAAAGGAGGCTAACTTCGCAAAAACGACAAACTTTGACATATTTCTACTAGATTCTACCCTGATTTCTTGCAAAAATGACGTTTCTGCAAGAGGTTTTGTAAGTTAGCAAGTTTTTGCATCTTTTGGACTCCACTTTGTCTATTTTTGTCGAATGGAAAAAGGCACTTAAAAAAACACCATGCCAAGCCGACCGTAGTAGAAGTAGATATATTTTCTTTTTGTTTCGTTTTGTTTATATAATGTGCTCGCTCTTCGGTTCGTTTTGCAGTTCTTTTACCGGGCCATACCTCGGCCTATAAGCAGTCCGTATAGAGGTCTAAGTTGTAAAAATCCCTTTTCCGAAAATGATCAAACGTTTGTTTGAGTTTTCGCCTTTAACTTTATGTTCCAAAATAAGCGCTCAAAATAGCCCACCACCTTTTTTGGTGATGAGCTCGCTTCAAACTTGTTAAACACATTGAACTGTTCAACATCTTCATAATACGATGTAGAATCCCCATTCATTAATCGGCCAACAATTGAAATATTTGTGGCTTTGTACAACCGCTGTTAGTACTAAGCTAAATTGAGCAATCAAACTGAATGCCTCATATGTCATCATCGGCATCATCCCCTTTCTTTAAAGGAAGTTTAGCCGCCACCTTGCTTTATGTAGATGCTATGTAATATTCCTTTCCTCTGAATATCGTTTAGTTTGAAGGTAGCCATAGACCTGTCCCTATGGTTCTCTAAATGTATATGTCTGAATTAAATCAAATTATAATAAATCATTGCATTAATAAGTGAAATATATGATCCTCTTTCCTTCTAGTGCCGGAACCAGGCTTCTTTTTCCACTTTCAGGCACTCATCCGACTCACCATATCAGAACACCCCCATAAATTCTAACGTTATAACAATTGCCGGTAAACCATTATTAAATATATGTACTAATATAGAATCTAAAATATTTTTCCTTCTGTGATAAGACAAGAAAAAAACGACACCCATACATCCGTACATTAAAAAGGAAATAATATTTGTCGGAGAATGCATGAGGCCAAAAACTAATGAAGTTATGATCAATGGCAACCAAAAACGTTTCTTACTAAACAATAAATTAGCACCTATCCCCCGGTATGTTAATTCTTCCGCTATTGGCACAAGAATACTTAGTGATAGTACAAATAGGAAAAAGTAAAACGCTAAGAAATCCCCCGAATTATCCGTTATGGACATTATTGCTTCATCATTAGCTGTCATGTCTTCTCCATGTATCCAAGTAATTAACAATGTACCAACTACAGCAATAACTCGTGCCATCAAAAAGAAAAGAAAGGCAAATCCAAGGTCACGTAATCCTATTTTTTGTGCTTTTTCATTCGAATACCTGATATATCTTTTCCACAAAAATATGATTATGCTAATAGTTAGTACGAAAAAAACAATTCCAAATACACTATTTACCATGGTTGAAAATTGACTTTGGGATCCTATTAAAATAACTAATATTTGCAAAGGTGCAAGTGATAATATCATAAATCCAATAAACTTTAGTATGCTAAATAAGCGTTGTTTCATATTTCTTTCTCGTTTTGTATTATTTATTTGTTCCATAAAACCCTCTCTTTCCCCTATTTATTAACATTACATCATATACGACTTGTTAATTAATTTAACATTTCCACTGTTAAATACAAGGGGTAATTAGGATATAAACATAAAAGAGGCAGGGACATAACTAGCCAAAAATAGTAAAATAAAAACGTTCCAAGCAATAAAAAATTTGATTATTTATACTCGTATCGCTTAACAATCGCTCCTATAATGTAGTAATAATCGGGCCATCCTTTGTAAGAATAATCGTATGTTCGTATTGAGCTACAAAGCTTTCATCGGTTAAGAAGGTCCATCCATCTTCGGATTGAAAAACTTCCTCTTCCAATGTAGAGATAAAAGGTTCAAAGGCAATTACCATACCTTCTTTTAAAATCTCATCATCCCAACGAGAGTAGTAATTAAAAATATGTTCCGGTGCTTCATGAATAGAGCTCCCGACACCGTGTCCGGTAAGATTTTTTATGACTGTTAAACCATGCCGTTTTGCCACATTGTGTACAACTTTTCCGAGCGCACTTTTTTTCGAACCTGGTTTTGCCTTCTTAAGTCCGGCGTCAAATGCTTCCTTAGCAACGTCACATATTTTCTGTAAAATTATCTCTCCATTCCCAACCACAAAGGAAATTCCGGTGTCTGCAAAATAACCGTTTTTCGAACCTGAAACATCAATATTTACAAGGTCCCCTTCTTGAATGGTCCGTGCCCCCGGGATCCCGTGCGCTACTTCTTCATTTATGCTAATACATGTATATCCAGGGAAATCATATTCTCCTTTTGGTGCAGAATGAGCCCCCGCCTTTTCAAAAATCTCTCCCGCAATTTCATCGAGTTCTTTTGTAGTAATTCCAGGTTTAGTACAATGGACTAATTCATCTCGAATCGCTCCGCAAATTTTACCAATTTCTTTTAATCCATTAAAATCCTCTTCAGTCTTTGCAATCATTGTATGGCCTCACTTTTTAAAGTAGTTTTTAATCAGAGTTCCATTTAGATTCTAGCATAAAGGAGACTTCCATCGTAGGAGTTTTCCTTCATCCCCCATATTTTAGTTTAGGGAGCCTTTCTTTTTTCTCAATTGCCATGAATCTTATCATTTCCGAATTAATATCGAGTCGAAATACAACACGTTCTTTTCCCCTTTTGCTAGAGGGCGACCGTAAGTAAGCCCACGCAAAAATTTACAAAAGCTCCCCCCTCACCCCGATTCCTTTCGATTGTATTTATGAAAGGAGGTGAGAAACAGATGGCAGCATTCGAATTAACCAAGTCTACTTTACAACTCGTTTTAAATGATGGGAATGATTTCAAAACTGGTATGCCAGTATACAAGTATAAGAGTTTCAACAATGTAAAAACTTCTGCAACGGCAGATCAGTTATATGCTGTAGCAAATGCTTTTGCTGGTTTACAAAATCGCCCATTGTACAACATCATTCGCAAGGACACGGCTGATGTTACTGCTGAGTAAAGCCCGACAAAAATAATAGAAAGGAGTGAGAGAGTTGAGAAAATTAGAGCTTAAATTTACAAACGAAGATGGAAAAGTAGTTACATTTTCACTTGAGAACCCTATCGAACCAGTAGATCCTTCAGCTGTTAGTGCTGCAATGGATACGATCATCAACGAAAATGCTTTTACATCAACTGGTGGGGATTTAGTAGAAAAGCATAGTGCTCGAATTGTTGAAAACACTGTGGAAGAAATTGATATTGCAATTTAATCTTAAGAATTTAGACCAGCGGATGTTTATCGCTGGTCTATTTTACTAAACAAAGATTGGAGGTTTTTCAATGGAAGCTTGGATAGTATTCATCACAGATGTAGGTTTCCCTGTTGCGGTCACGTTTTACCTATTACACCGTGTCGAAGGGAAACTAAATCAATTGATCGAATCGATACATGCCTTGCCAGAGAAAATGAAATGATTGGCATAACAGCTTCACTTTTTAGTGGGGCTGTTTTACCTCCGTTTATGTAAATAATACCCCACTTTTAAACTTTCCCTTGTGACTATCATACTTCTAAGTGGGCATTTGTTTTTCGCGAAATTTTGAAGTTGTAACGTAGAAATCCAAATAGGAATAGGAAAAAGGCGACGGAATAATGCTTTCTTCTTCGCATTCCGCTACTCATTCACCTTATGATAGCTGTTCTTATAATAGAAAATATCTCATTAGCAGGAAATTATATATAAGGAAAAAGCTCAAGGATAAGTTTCACCTCAAGCTTTTTTCATTTACGTTTCCACTATTAAATACAAGTGTTAATTAGGTTATATGCATGAAAGAGCAAACTCATGAAGTCTACTCTTTCTCATTAAACTGCTTTTGCAATTACTACTATGCGTCCTCGATCCAATTCTTCTTCAAATCGTTGAGCTTCTAAATTAGATAATCCTAAAGATTCCATTTTAGAGCGCAATTCATCTCCACGAGAACGAAATACATTTGCTATTGAATTAACGATACCTTGTTCCGCTACTCCGATATCATTTGTATTCATTGCATTTGTTAGATTTTCAGAGCGATCTTTACTATGAGCCAATAGGTAGACCTCATCTCTTGTAAACCCTTGATTTAAAAATTGCTCAATTGCCTCTTTTGCCTGTACGTCATTTTCTACTAATTTTACCTGTTCGATTTTAACTACCTCCTAGATTAGAATCGTGACTAGTAGATTTTCGTGATTAGGGTAAGTAAGAAGTGTAACTTAACTTCTTATTAGATATATAACCGTTATGTAAAAATTAAAACTACTTTTTTTATCTAATAATTTCGTATATGCATTTTTACCACAATGATACAGCGTCTATCTTTACCAAAATAAAAATACCCTCTCCTAAATTAAGGAAGGGTACTCTTTAATGACCGTTGTAAATCTCTTTCAACCCGAGACTTATTTCTAAGGCTTGGTTAATTTTTTTCATCATTTCTTCATCTAATTTTGTTATCCTGTCAGTTAGTCGTTGCTTGTCTAATGTACGAATTTGTTCTAATAATATTACCGAATTACGATCAAACCCATATTTTTTGGCATCAATTTCAACATGGGTTGGTAGTTTTGCTTTTTGTATCTGTGCGGTGATTGCTGCAACAATGACAGTAGGGCTAAATCGATTACCGATGTCGTTCTGTAAAATTAATACTGGGCGAACTCCACCCTGTTCTGATCCAACAACCGGTGATAGATCAGCGAAATATACCTCGCCTCTTTGAACGATCAAATTAATTACACCCCGATCACAGTACGCTTAAAGGTGATTTCAGCCTCCTCTTCAGCTTGAAAAGCTTCCGAAGCAATGGTTAGATTAATGCGGCCCATTTCTTCATACCCACGTCGCATTGTTTCACGAAATTGCTGAATATGTTCATTCTTTTTATGTTGGAGATAATTTCTAGTTGCCTGACATATGAAATCACTTAAGTCACTATTTTCATATTTCATTAATCCATCCACCTCATTTAGTAGGTTTGTTGGTAATTTTACCAGTACTTCTTGTAAACTCTCTGACAAACCAATGCACCTCCGCCAACTGTTGAACGTTCTTTTAAAATGTCTACTCTATAATAGCATTGAATACCTTAGTTTGCAAAGGGGTCACGTGAGTTTTTTTAGAGAAATAAGAAAGAAAGAATAAAATTTTGACGTATTTCATTTTATTATAGGAATAGCCTTGTCTAGCCCCAGCCCCCAGGGACTAGTGGACTTCCCTCTCTTCCATATATCTCTAACCGGACGCTTGTGCTTTTGCTCTAAAAAACTACATTTAATCGTAATATCATTCCAAAAACCAATCACCTTTCAGCAAATTTCGTATGATCCTATATACCGCTTTATAAAAATGCACTCCTGTAAACTATATGCAATTATAAAAAAAACATACATCATTTTTAATTAAATCCATCATTGTTATATTTTTCCAAACAAAAGCAGACCCCCCTTTCTTAGCTGTGAGCCTGCTATAATATTCCATGTTATTTCACTGCTTTTACTTGAACGGATTGCGCAACTTGAATAAGCTCTTCCTTTGTTAATTCCTCACTAGAAAGTTGATAATTAACCCCATTGTAATTCCATTCAATTTTATTTTCATCTAAGGCTGCGATTGTATTTCCTAAATTAACAATATCTCCTTCTACTTCTTGTGGAGAGCTTAAAGTCGGTACTACATCTAAACGTTCTTGAATCAATGTAAAGTGTTTTTCTCCTGCAAAAGTAGAAATAATTCGTTTTCCATTTTCTAAATCAACTTCTCTTTGTTCTTTCACTTCAGCTCCAGCTGTAAACTCAGGCATTACTACTTCCAAAACATCTTCAGTAGTATCCTCTTCTACCTCGGTAGATGTTTCCTTACTAGCACCATCATTGGATGGCATGTTTTTCTCCATAGAGAAATCATCTTTTTTAAATGTAGGATTCAACTCAAAGTTAGAAAACTTCACTTCTACCAAAGCATTTTCGTCTTTGTCCAACACTTTTACTAAAGTAGGGGTATAGGTTTTCTTATCAAAATGTACTTCTTGGAATGGTAAATTGTTATTACTTTGATAGTTTGTTTTCGTTTTAAAAATATAACTATTTTCCGTTGACTTAAACGTTGCTTCCTCATCCCCGGCAATATCTTCTATCAGTGATTGGTATAAATATGGCTGACTTCCGTTATTCGGCCACTCTGTCTGGAATTTAAAACTTTTCTCTAGTGCAGGTGTTAATACAAAAACACCTTCCTTATTTTTCAAGATAATTTGCTTACCTTTTTTGTCCGCTTCACTTGTAAGAGCAATTCTGTAAAAATCTTCTTTTTGATGCCAAATATCAATATTGAATTTTTGTTCCTCTTGACCCGTGTTCATCGACATTTCGGCTGCTGCTTTATACCCTGACATTTCTTCAACATTCTTCTGGAGTTCTCCTACAACATCTTCTTGCGACTTTTCCCCACATGCTGCTAAAACAAGCACGATTAAACCGAATACCATCAGCTTTAAAGATAAATTTAGTCTTTTCATTTACATATCTCCCTTGTCTCAAAACATCAGGGAACTTGATATCACGCAGTTTAGAAAAGGGTACGATATACGTTTGGAATACCAGAAATAACATCAGTTGCCATTAAATCATAGTAAGTGTTCTTTTCTTCTATTTGTAAATCTGCCGCCTTACCATGAACATAGCATGCATTACACAATGACTGCAGTAGATCATCATGTTGTAAAACCATTGCTAGTATGATTCCTGTTAAAACGTCACCACTACCACCTTTTGCAAGTCCTTGGTTTCCTGTTGTATTTACTATTTGTCTGCCGTCTGGAGAAGTAATGATCGTAAACTTCCCTTTTAATACAACGTAAACCCCATATTCTCTAGCAAAATCTAAAGAATATTGAAATGGCGATAATAAGAGTTCCTTTATAGATACATCTAATAACATTGCCATTTCCCCTGCATGTGGCGTTATAATCGTTGGCGCTTGTCTCTTCTTCACTATCGATAGACTGGATTTCAGATGGTATAATCCATCCGCATCAATGATAAGAGGACAGTTTGCTTGCATGATTGTTCGCACTAAATTCGTCGTTCCTTCTTTTCTCCCCATTCCAATACCAATGGCTATCGCATCATAATTGGAAGTGGAAATAGAAGTATCATTTACAAGAAATCCATTCACGTCAGAAAGAGGTATGCTCATTGCTTCCGGACAATTAGATGTAATGATTGGGATATTCTCTTTAACCGTAGCTGCAGTTATTAAACCCGCTCCAGCTTTTAAAGCCGCTTGTACAGTCATTGTGATGGAACCAGGCATCACTAGACTTCCTCCAACAATTAATCCTCTACCGTGATTTCCTTTATATGAAAATGGGTTTCTTTTTGGCATCGTTTCCTTAAAAAGTTGTTCACTCCATAGCTCCCTTTTGGAAAATTGGCTTAACACCTTTTTCGGAAATCCAATCGATACGGTTTCCCACTTTCCATAAAAAATTGCAGTCGTTTGGAGAAAAGCACTTAACTTCGGAGCACCAATCGTAAATGTATAGTCGGCTTGTACACTTTCAAAATCTGTTAAGCCTTCATCTGAAGGAAGTCCACTAGGAATATCAACAGAAATAATCATTACATTAGCCTCATTGATTTTCCTTACATATTCCTTAATTGGGCTTCTTAACGGACCATAAACTCCTATTCCTAATATACAATCAACTAGGACGTCCGTTTGTGAGAGAATGATGTCAAACTCATCATTCTCCTTTAATAAAAAGACATCTCCACCGCAATTTAGAAATATTTGCTTATGATAGCTTGCATCCCCACCAATCTTCTTATCCGGAACCAATTGTACCGCTTGTACTCGGTAACCATCTTCCATCAATGTCCTTGCGATAACAAACCCATCACCGCCATTATTACCTGGACCAATAACGATGGTGACCCTATCCTCTTTCCTAATTACTTGTTTTACTTTTTCACTAACGGCTCTACCCGCATTTTCCATTAATACTTTTCCATCCAGCCCGATTTCCTTCATTGTGTAATGATCCACATCGTACATTTCTTCTGCAGTGACAATATTCAACTTGTTCCCTCCTGCTGCATTAAAATATATGAGACAACCTATACAAATATGCAAATGTTATTCTTGTTCCATAACAACCTGGGCAACAGCATAAGATTTACTATGAGTAATCGATAGGAAGATTCTCTCTTTCTCTAAGCCACGAACTTGGACGATAGGAGCACCTAATTCATTTGGTAAAACTTCTATATGTTGAAAGCTTAATTTACCAATCCCGGTACCTAATGCTTTTGCAACAGCTTCCTTTGCGGCAAACCTTCCTGCTACAAATTCAATTCTGCGGTTGTTATTTTCTAATGTATAATATAAATCTTTTTCCTTTTTAGTTAAAATTCTATCTATAAACTTTTTATTCTTTATACTTTTTTGAATTCGATCTAATTCAATAATATCAATACCGATGCCTTTTATCATATGAAAACTCCTAACTTTATACCTTCATAATAGTCATTGTTCATGATTTTAAGTATTATAATAGTTAATAGTACACATATTTAAACTATATAGAAATTATTTTAATTTTGGGAGGAATTACCCTTACAATGTTTATTCGTTATGAACGAAGTATTAAAGAATTTATTGTGAATTATCCGATCGTCTCTACTTTAGTTATTATCCATCTCGTTTTATGGATTATTATAGACTTCCTCTCGCTTCCATTTGGTGCGTTAATTGAAGCTTGGGGTGTTGGCAGTAATTTATTAGTTGCCGAGGGACAATATTGGCGGTTAATTACTCCGATCTTTTTACATGGAGATTTGATGCACGCCTTATTTAACTCCTTTTCCCTTGTTTTATTTGGTCCAGCATTAGAGCAAATGGTTGGTAAATCAAAATTCCTGTTTGGCTATTTTGGAGCGGGAATCATAGGCAATATCGGAACTTTCATTTTTGGTCCGGAAAATTATTGGCATCTTGGTGCCTCAGGAGCAATTTTTGGATTGTTTGGTATTTATGTATTTATGGCAATGAATCGGAAACACTTGATAGATCAAAGTAGTGCACAAATGATCCGCGTGATTTTAATTTTCGGTCTTATCATGACCTTTTTCCGTTCAGGGATAAATGTATATGGGCATTTGTTTGGTTTTATTGGTGGTTTCCTTCTTGCACCACTCGTTTTAAAAAATGCGAGAATTTATTCTCCATGGGGAAATAGTAATCGTCACAACTATCATTATGATGCTAAGGAAGTTCAATTTAATCCAAACCGATGGAGAAGGAAAAGATGGCTTCCAGAAAATATAAGAAAAAATTGGTTACTAATTATCATTGGAATTTTAGCTGCCATTGGACTTTTGAGTAGATTTTTTTAGTAGGGAGTCCGAGTGCTGATATTTAAGAATGAGTACTGATATACGGGAATGACTGCTGATATCGGAAGGTCGAGTACTGATATTTGAGAATGACTGCTGATATCCGGGGGCCGTGTGCTGATATATAGGATTGAATCTGCTGATATCCGTTGCCTGTGAGTACTGATATATAGGAATGAATACTGATATCGGGTAGGAAAGCGACAAGGTTTCTAAAAATGAGAACAAAAAATGAGGATAATCCCTACCAAGGATCATCCTCATTTTTTTATTTACTATTATTACGGCTCTTTTGGTAATTTCCTTTGCGGTTTCTTCCGCCCTGGTTCCTGCCACCTTGGTTTCTGCCACCTTGGTTGCGTCCGCCATAGTAACGTTTGTTGCCTGAACCTGATCTGTTTCGTCTGTCGCCACCTTTTGCCTTTTTGACGCTAATTGGAGCAACAGATGAAATCGTTACAGGGGTATCTTTACGTTCTTTGGTCATTAATTTAAGAGCAGCCGCTATAACAGTTACAGAATCATGATTTTCTAATAATTCATTTGCTGCTTCATGGTAATCTTTTAGATCATGTCTTTCAATCGTTCTCAACAATTTATCTATCGTTAATTGTTGTTTACCTCTTTGAGCATCTTTATAAGATGGAGGCATTAGACGCTTCATTTTACTTTTTGTTACTTTCTCAATTAAGTTTAAATGCGCCATCTCACGTGGAGTGATAAACGAAATAGCTTCCCCTGTTCTTCCAGCCCGACCTGTACGACCAATACGGTGTACATAGCTTTCTGGGTCTTGCGGAATATCAAAGTTATATACGTGAGTTACTCCTGAAATATCTAAGCCTCTCGCAGCAACATCTGTCGCTACTAAAACATCAAGACGTCCATGCTTAAATTTATTTAATACAGACATACGTTTACCTTGGGTTAAATCGCCATGGATCCCCTCAGCACGATAGCCCCTAGCCTGCAATCCTTCCGTGATTTCATCCACACGTTTTTTCGTTCTTGCGAAAACGATAGCTAAGTCTGGTGAATGAATATCTAAGTGGTTGTTCAATGTTTCGAACTTTTGTTTTTCAGGAATTTCAATAAAGTATTGATCAATATTCTCTACCGTCATTTCCTTCGCTTTCACTTTTACCTCTTTCGGATTATTCATTAAGGTAGTCGCAATTTCGCGGATTTCTTTAGGCATTGTTGCAGAGAATAGTAATGTTTGATGACCTTCTGGAATAGCTTTTAAAATTTCACGAATATCGTCAATGAAGCCCATATTCAGCATTTCATCCGCTTCATCTAATACTGCAATTTGAACCATACTTATATGGATTGTTCTTCTTCTCATATGGTCCAGCAATCTTCCTGGTGTAGCCACAACAATTTGTGGGCCGTCTTTCAATGCACGAATTTGGCGATCCATCGGTTGTCCACCAAAAATAGCTAATGCACGGACTCCAGTATGTCTACCAATTCTATTTAATTCCTCAGCTACTTGTATTGCAAGTTCTCTTGTCGGAGCAACAACAAGTCCTTGAATCTTTCTTAATTTCGTATCTACTTTTTCAAGCATTGGAATTCCAAACGCCGCCGTTTTCCCCGTCCCCGTTTGCGCTTGTCCAATCACATCGTTACCTTCAACTCCGAGTGGTATTGTTTGTGCTTGTATTGGTGTCGCTTCTTCAAATCCCATATTATTTATTGCTTTCAAAATAGGGGCTGAGACACCTAAATCTTTAAATGTAGTCACCTAATAGTCTACTCCTTTTTTTGTGAAAATTTCTGCAAAAGAGGCCATCTAAAACATTTTCTCATACTTTATTTAAATAGTGTTTCCATCTTATTTAAAGGTAAACTTATATAAAATCACAATTTTATTGACATTCATCATTGTAAAGTATTAGAAAACTTGGTATCCACCAAGCTTTTAGGCGCATGCCTTAGTTGTACTTATGCAAGTGGGAATGATTTTCATACTTCCCTTCTGCCAAAAAAGGCGTCACCAAAATTGGTAAGAGGCCTCAAACTACGCATTCTTTATCATACCACAAATACATTCATAATATCTACTACCTAACCAGTTTCGTGATTTTTTGAACACTGCATGGTAAAATATAATAATACTACTGTTATATTTACATACATAATTTGAAAGGGAGTTGATCATGCGCATCCCTCCATTTAATCCATATATTGCCGTAATCATTGGTGTAATTGCTGTATCTTCGTCACCGATTTTTGTCAAATTAACAAACGGCGTACCATCGGCAATTATTGCTAATTATCGATTACTAATTGCTTTTTTAATTATGACACCTATTATATTATCTAAGTATCGTAAAGAATTTCGAAATATAAATTATAGAGATTGGATATTAGCTGTTATCTCTGGAATATTCTTAGCAGCGTATTTTGTATTATGGTTTGAATCACTTAATGATACTACCGTAACAAGCTCCATTATTTTTATTACAATCCATCCAATTTTTGTTTTTTTAGGAACATATTTTTTATCACAAGAACGTTTCTCATCCGGCTCCACCATTAGTTTAATTATTATTTTATTTGGTAGCGCTATTATTGGCTGGGGAGATTATCAAGAGAGCAATGCCTTTATTTATGGGGACTTACTAGCTATTGTAGCATCCATTTCCTTAGCTATTTATATCCTATCAGGACAAAAAACACGTAAAAGTTTATCCTTAATCACCTATACCTATATCGTGTACGGTGTTGGAATGATAACACTATTATTATATAACATCATCATGCAAAATCCGTTCGGAAATTATTCAATGAAAAACTGGTATATCTTTTTAGCTTTAGCCGTCATTCCAACATTTTTGGGGCACTCTTTATTTAATTGGGCAATAAAATGGCTAAATAACTCGACTGTATCCATGGCCATTGTTTTCGAACCAATTGCTGCAACATTATTAGCATACATTATGCTTAAGGAAACCATGATTTGGTCCCAACTATTAGGCGGTACGATTGTTATTTTTGGTCTGTTTTTATTTATATTAAGCACCTCAAGAAAAAACAGCGTTACGATATCTAAAAAGAGTAATAAATAATTCTAACTTATATAAGTAGGTGTATACATGAATATACAATTAATGACGGATGGTGGGGCAGATATTCCGAATTGGTTAAAAGAATCATTGCATATTAAAATTGTCCCACTGTATTTACATTTTAGTGATGAACAATATAATTCGGATCAAGTTGAGTCACAAAAACTCTTTAAAAAAATTAAAGATTTAAAAGAACTACCGCGCTCATCAACACCAAGTCCAAATGATTTTTATCAATACTATAAAGAAATGGATCCAAACAAACCAATCTTAATGCTAAGCATTTCAGGAGGCTTAAGTAGTTCATATGAAAATGCGGTTGCAGGAAAAAACATTCTTGAAGAAGAACCTAATCGGCAAATAGAAGTGATCAACACGAAAACAGCTTCTTGTGGTATTGCTTTACTATTGCATGAATCTGGAAGGAAAATAGAAGAAGGTCTTACCTTTGATGAACTAGTAGAACATATACATGGAAGGGTTCAGCAAACAGCAACATTATTTGTATTAAAAACATTAGAAAACCTTGTTATCGGTGGACGATTAGATAAAGTAAAAGGCACCATCGCAAAAACCCTTAATATCCGCCTATTAATGCGGGGTAGTGAAGAAGGAACGATTGAAGTAAGTGAAAAAGTGCGAGGCGATAAAAAATCCATCCGACGATTGATAGAACAAATTGGAGAACAGGCAAAAAATATGGAAGATAAAATTATCTCTATGTCACATGGCGACGATGAAGAACGCGCCAAAACCATTCTTAGCCAAATACAAGAAAACTTTAAATTCAAAGATGCCTTGTTAATGGAAACCGGACCTTTAATCTCCACATATGGAGGAGAAGGAGCAATCGTCATTTCCTTTTTTAAAGATTAGTTAGGATACTTGCACTTATAGAATTCTTTGCGGTGGGGCTTGTAATCGGAGCCCCAGATGGGAAAGATTATGATGCTTTCCTACTTGTGAACAAAATTTACTAAATAAGAGAGATTGGATCATCAACCTATCTCTCTCTTATTTCAACAGAAAGTCATATACCATTTGGTTTAATGTATCTTTATCTTCCCCTAAACAAATCAAATGCTTGGAACTTTCAAATAACACAAGCTCTTTCTCCTCTGAACTTAATTCTTTATCCAGATCATAAAGCGTTTTAAACGGAACCATTCCATCTTGCCTACCTTGTGCAATTAGTACTGGTGCCTTCACCTCATGTAAATATGGCTTTGTAAACTTGACTAATTTCATAAATTCAATATTTGCCTTCATCGGTACCGTTCCCAATTTATTTTTATAATGTGTGTATAGTTTATTCTCATCTAACGTTCCCTTTACACTATCCTCTACAACTTCGCCGATATCATGAGCAATTTGTTTAAATGATAAGTATTTTCTCGCTGGTGCAAGTAGTACGAGTTTTTCTATTGTATATTTTGCTGCTAAGTAAGCCGCAATCATCCCCCCCATAGAAAAACCAATTAAGTATATTCTTTTAAATCTTTCAGTCATTCTCTGCAAAACTTCTTCCGCTGCATCAATCCATTCTTTATATGTTGTGTCCTTCAAATCCAGCTCTCTACCATGACCGGGAAGTGTAGGAACTTCTATATGCCAATCGGTATTTTCTTTTAAAAAGTTAACTAATGGATTTACTTCATATGGTCCACCAGTAAAACCATGGATAACTAAACAACCTATCATATAGACCCTCCTTATCCCAATTTAACTTTTATTCTAATGTAAAGTTAGAATAACCGAGACTAAGGTAATTATTCTTTATATAATTACCCCCTTTCTAAATTCTATAAGGAATACTTCCATTAGTTGCACTTAACCTCTACGGGCAGTTAATCTCCCACCTGCCTTCTTTATTTTCCAAGAAGCTTGAGGTGAGATAAACCCCGGTGAAAAAAGAGGCTGACATGTATTCAATTGTATCAGCCTCCTGCTCTAAAGTTTTTCATAAAGGAACTAAATTGTTGAAATATCGGGGCCACTTGGTGATACGTCTGTGCCAACTGACCAACCGTACCAAGAACTTTATCAAGATCCAATTGGCCATTCTCTTTTTGAAATTGCGAGATTACATTCGGAGGCATCCCAGGTTGTTGCTGTTGAATTTGATTCGGTTCAAACGCGGCATTATTCGGCCAATTCATTGGTTGTTCTGGCTTTTGAAAATACTCATAAGGTGTTTGATTAGCATGTTCGCTCATCGGCTGTTGTTCCATCGGGAATGATTGTGGATGACCCGGTAGAAACGATTGTGAAGGATTCATTCCTTGTTGTTGATTCCATGATGACGCCTGTGAATAATTCGGCTCCTGTTGATGAAAGGCTTGCGGAAATGGATAATTCATTGGAGTCGATGAGCGATAATAGGGTCGGTCAAAATGGGGATGAAAGTTAGTTCCATAATACATAATGACACCTCTTTTTCTTCCTGACCTATAAATAAATTATGCATAAAAGATTAAATGTGTGTAATACAGCCGTTTACATTATTAGAAAACGTGGCATTTGCACTTATGCAATTCTTTAAGGTCGAGGGAGTAATCGGAGCCCCAGACGGGAAAGATTTTTATGCTTTTACAGATTGAATATATTCCATCTATTATTTTACTTATATTCTACTCTACCAGTTATATAAGCAACAAATAAACCGACTACATAAAATAAACTTGAATCATCTTTAAATTTGTGTATAATGGGAAGAAATTGCAACCATTAAATGTTTTCTAGGGTTCCGCAACTCTACCATGTTGGTCTGGTCCGAGAGAAAACTCATAGTGAACTACTATGTCACGGAGGGATAAAAGCCCGGGAGAAACTGTTTTAACAGTTGTCTCCCAGGGCTTTTTTCTTTGTAAGAACAAAGGAGTAAGCGCCCGTTTAGCGACGTACGGACTGGACTGAGCCGTAGGAGATAAAGGAAACACGACGAACGGAGTGAGTCGATGTTGAATTATCGTACGGAGGTGAAGGAAGTCTCGCTAGTCGCTGGGCGCTGGAGCCGGACGTGGCCTTTTCTGAATAATTATCCATATGCAGCAAATTTTATAATTTCCTAGTAAACAATAATATAGTTGGAGGTGTTTTTCATGAACCGAAACTGGATTAAAGTGTTTGTTGCAGCCTTTTTGGAAGTTTTTTGGGTGATTGGTTTGACACACGCATATGATTTTTGGACATGGACTGGAACTGTTATCGCTATTGTAATTAGTAATTATTTAATGATTACAGCAGCGCAAGTACTTCCAGCTGGAACGGTCTATGCCGTTTTTGTAGGATTAGGAACAGCAGGCACTGTCATTGCGGGGATTCTTTTCTTTGGAGAATCATTCAAATGGGGAAAAATTATTTTAATCATAACACTATTATCTGGAGTGATTGGTTTGAAATTAGTCACACCTGATAAGTCTGAAGAAGGAGCTGAATCCTGATGGCTTGGTTTACATTGATTTTGGCGGGATTATTGGAGACATTTGGTGTTGCAATGATCAATCAACTCTCTGTCAATCGAAATTGGAAAACAGTCGTTTTACTAATTTTAGGGTTTGGTTCAAGTCTTGCATTACTAAGTTATTCGTTGCAATTTATCCCTATGGGAACAGGTTATGCAATTTGGACAGGAATTGGTGTTGTTGGTGGTGCACTAATTGGGATGATATTTTATGGTGAATCAAAGAACTGGAAGAGGATTGTTTTTATAACAATGGTTTTATGCTCAGCAATTGGACTTAAACTTGTCACATAACAAGGGAAATTCATATTTATTTAAAGTCGCATTGCACCTTGTATAAGGAAATGGGATAAATCTCTACCGAATTAATATTATGATTAAAGGAGCGAATCATTCAGATGTCTATAGTTATTAATGAATGCACAATGAAGGATGTAACAGAACTTCAAAAAATCAGTTATAACACGTTTTATGAGACCTTTTCCCCGATGAATTCGGAGGAAAACATGAAAACTTATATGGAAGGTGCCTTCAACATAAAGAAATTGGAGGAAGAAATATCAAACCCTTCTTCAACGTTTTACTTTCTATATGATCATGATGAACTAGCAGGTTATTTAAAAGTAAATGTCAATGAAGCCCAAACAGAAGAAATGGGGAAAGAAGCGCTAGAAATTGAAAGGATCTATATCAAGAAGGAATTTCAGAAAAAGGGGCTCGGAAGGCATCTTTTAAACAAGGGGTTGACAGTCGCTAAGGATCAAAATAAGAGGAAAATTTGGTTAGGTGTATGGGAACATAACGTGAATGCCATCCACTTTTATCATAAGGCGGGTTTTGTTCAGACTGGTACTCATTCTTTCTACATGGGGGAAGAAGCCCAAACAGACCTAATTATGATGAAAGTGGTTGAGTGACTCACTAAAATTACGGGAGAGTGATGATATGTTTATTCCTTCTCATTTCTTAATTCAGGACGATGAAGAACTTTATCAAATGATAGAAGAGTATGGTTTTGCCACTTTATTTTCGCTGAATGAAGGAGAGCCCACCGCTACACAAATACCTTTAATGATGAATGAAGACAGGAAATATCTATATGGCCATTTTGCACGATCGAACCCGCAATGGAAAGATATCAATCAACAGAGGATTCTTGCTATTTTTAATGGCCCGCATTGTTATATTTCACCATCTTGGTACGAGACAAATAGAGCAGTACCTACATGGAATTATGTTACCGTACATGTTTATGGGCATGTTGAACTTGTTGAAGGAAAAGAATTAGAGGACTCATTAAAGGAGCTTGTATTAAAATATGAAGGTTCCGATAGTTCCTATCAATTAGATGAGGTCGAGTCCAAATATATGGAAGCTCAAACTAAAGGGGTTGTAGGATTTAAGATAAAGATCGATAAAATGGAAGGTAAGGCTAAATTAAGTCAAAACCATCCCCAAAAACGACAAAGATTAATCATTCAAGAGCTTGAACAGTCTGGACGGGAAGACGAACAAAAGATTGCTTCCTATATGAAAAGAAACTTAGAGGCGAAGAAATGACTACTTTTTACACCGTCTTCCAATGAGGGCGGTGTGATGTAGTCGGGTCATTAAATGGGAAGCGTAAAAAAAAGACGACCATTCTTTTTGAACGATCGTCTTTTTAGTTTAACCTAGTTGTTGATGCAAAAACTCTGTAACAGATTCTGGTGTTTTAGTGTAGGCACTATGTTGATGCGCTAATTTCTCACCATTTTGGAAGATTAAAATGCTTGGTATACCCATTACTTCATATTCTTGTGCAATACCTTCGATTTCATCCGTATTTACTTCATACCATTTATAATTATTGAATTCCTCTAGAATTCCTCCAATAAACATATCCATCCGTTTACAATCCGGACACCAATCAGCGAAGAATTTCACAATGACTGGTTCTGAACTTTGAATGACTTCGTTAAACTTTTCTTTTGTTTGAATATATTCCATCTAAGTCCACTCCTTGTTATTTTACTTATATTCTACTCTACCAAGTATATAAGCAACAAATAATCCGACTGCAAATGTTAGGATACTCAACAATATTAATGATGTTTCTGAAGGAAAGCCAGGAAATACTACAAAAACAGATCCGATTACTAGTCCAATAATAATGGCAAAGGTTACGGTGTAATGATTTTCTAAAAAGTAATTAATTACTTTACTCATAAATAAAATTCCCAGCACAATTCCTATACCTGTTACAATAATAATATCGAATTGTAAATTACTTATTGCGGAGATGATTGTCGTATACATACCTAGAAGTAATAACATAAAAGACCCACTAATACCTGGAAGAATCATCGCGCTACTTGCAATAAAACCAGAAACAAAAAGTAAAATATAAGTCGTTCCTGTTATATTTTTAATAACATCTCCCTCTGACGGGCTGAAAAATGCCATGGAACCAACGATAATAATACCAATTGCTAATAATATAAAATGCTTTGCTTTAAAGGTATTCTTTGCATCTGCTTTATGAAACAAGAAAGGCAATACACCAAGAATCAAACCTAAAAAGAAAAATTTGGTTGGAGCAGGATAATGTTCAAATAACCATTCAATCACATTAGCCAATAGAAATATAGCGGTAACCATTCCTATACCTAAAGGAATTAAAAATCCTAAATGTTTCTTCCACTCTTTTCCTAGAAAACCGTTTATTGCAGCAATTAATCTGTCATAAATACCAAGTAATACAGCAATGGTCCCCCCACTAACTCCTGGTATGACATCACTTGCCCCCATAATTAAACCACGGTAAATATTTTTCCATTCCATAAAATATAAAGCTCCTTTTTATTAAAAAGTAATAGCTGAAAATATCATATCAAAAATTCTTTAAAAAGAATACGAAATACTTTATAATATAAAACAAAGCTACTTTGCAAAACAAGATAGCTAATATTTTTAGGTAACTATATGGCTATACAAGGTAGGTGTTTTTCATGTCTAGGCGTAGTCAATTACTAAAAGGCGTTTTAGAAGGGTGTATCTTATCTATTATTAAAACAACTCCCACTTATGGCTACGAATTATCAATGAGGTTACAGGAATATGGTCTATCTAATGTAAGCGAGGGTTCTATTTACCCTATCTTACTCCGACTTCAAAAAGAAAAATTAATTGTTGGTGAAATGAAAGACTCCGACTCTGGACCAAAGAGAAAATATTATCAACTAACAGAAGAAGGAAAACAATCACTACATAATTTTATCGAACAATGGGAGTCCATTAAGGAACCTGTGGAATCCATCTTAAACAAAGGAAGGGAATAATATGGATGCAAAAGATATTATTAAGTTAAATAACGAAAAAAGAGAACTACTAAGTGAGGTTAATAAGGAATATTATGAGGATATGTTATCTTACATTCGGTTATCCACAAATAAATCGGAACAACAAACAGAAGAAGTACTTCTAGAATTATTGGAGCATTTACTAGAAGCTGATCGTAATGGGCAAACAGCTAAAGAGGTATTTGGAGAAGATTTAAAAGCTTATTGTAATGAATTAATATCGGAAATACCAGGAGAAAAAACTTCCAAAAATGTATCGTTCATTGCCTTTCTGATTCTCGATTTGGCATCTATTATCCTTATCTTTCAAGGTGTGATTGGATTTGGCCTTTATTACTTTTTTGGCCTAGGTAACAATTATTTTTCTATTCCAATCGGCTCCGGATTACTTATTGTAGTTATAAATATGATATTACTAGCAGTAACTATCATGATTATAATAAGATGGTTAAAAAACTCCTCGTTTAAAGAAAAGAAAACTAAAAAGTGGGTTGAATTCCTACAAGTTTGGCTGATTTGTACGGCCTATATAGGATTATCAGTCTGTATCTTTATTATAACACCTGACTTTGGTAGAACAATAAATATTCATTCACTAACAATCATCATCATTGGCGTAGCTCTGTACATCGTTAAAGTCATCATTAACAACAAATATAGAATAACAAAGTAATGCTCATCAAACAGATGAGCATTTCTAACTTTAGGAAATACTACTCTATTGACCATTGGGACACATCTTATCCATGTTGTTGCGACTTTTATTTTCTCTTTGAATATGCTAATTGTATTCATCGCTTGAGTCGAGGTATATGATTGTAATATCATGATTAAATGATTATTGCATACAAAAGTCCACTTTGCAGGCGGGATAATCCCAGTTCTTCTTATAACAATCATTTTCCCCTGATTAGCACCCCCCTATTGGCATGTTTAACCCATTGTTTTGGTATACTATGAAGGTTACTTAACATTTTTTAACAAAAAGGATATAAAATATATAGTGAAGGTCTTAAGGAGGGAAAATAGTGAAACGCTATCTTACTGTCATTCTTATTTTGCTTAGCATCGTGTTTATTATCATCGGGATCGGTTTAGACCTGTATTGGAGTGGGATGGTAGGTTGGGGACTAGCTTTTATTTCCCTTATTTTCGCTGTATATTTCACAAAATATATACCTAATGATAAAAAGGAAAGAGAATCAGAGTCCAAGTAATCCCTCGTTCAATCTAATCATTGGGAGGAAACAAAATGGAAAATCCAACATTGGACCAGAATTTCCGTATTAGTTGCTTTAATGAATACGATCCGTTAAAGCATGTTATTGTTGTTCCACCTAACTTCATGAAAATAACAGATGTGATTAATGTAACGCAACGGCATTACATTCAAGAAAATATTAATACTGCTGTCGCCATGAAGCAACATACTCATTTTATTGAAACATTAAAGAACGAAGGAATTCATGTCATTTCTTTTGAGCCGAAAAAGGAATTAAATGAGCAGGTGTTCACACGAGATATTGGTTTTACCCTAGGGAATAAGTTTTTTCTTGCTGCATTAAACAAAGACTTAAGGAAACCTGAAAGTAATGTATTAAAAGAATGGCTAGATGAAAGGAAAATTCCATTTCATCAAATCCAAACAAAGTCCATAGAAGGCGGAGATGTAATAGTAGATAACAACAAAGTATGGGTCGGGGTAAGCAATCGAACCACGCTTCCTGCTATCCACCACTTACAGACCATACTTTCGGATTTTCAGGTAATTCCTGTCCCAATCCGAAAAGATATTCTTCATTTGGATTGTTCGTTTAATATCATCAGTCCTGACACAGCAATTATTTTTAAACCTGGGATCAACGAATCTTCTCTTAAAGATTTACAACAACATTATCATCTAATTGACGTAACGGAAGAGGAACAATTTTCTTTAGGCCCCAATGTCCTTTCCATTGGTAATAAAAAACTAATTAGTATTTCTTCAAACAAACGTTTGAACAAGGAATTAAGCCGTCGAGGATTTGATGTTAAAGAGGTAGAGTTTTCTGAAATCATTAAATCGGGTGGTTCATTCCGATGTTGTACTCTTCCATTGGTTAGGGGTTAGCTAAATGATATCAATGGATCACGGACAAAATGCCCCTCTTTTTACTTTGAAACGTCCATGAGCGAGCCCATCACGGACAAAGCGCTTCTCTTTTTACCTTGAAACGTCCATGAGCGCGCTTGCACCTGGTTCTGTCAAGTAGACAGTACTGAAGTGTCTCTAAATTTTTACTCAATACATTGTCTTACCAAATATTTGAGCTCTTATCATATCCACCACCCTTGCCAGGCATTTGGGTTCGTGGTGGTGAATAAAGTGGCGAATCGGGAAAAATAAAGCTATTAAAGCTCCCTATTCGCACACACAGCGTACCACGAACCATCTCTTCTAAGCTCTCGTTGGTCGGGGCCCCTATCCCCAACACAACGAATCGCCAAGAAGAGGCATGCCTGGCAAGGGCAAGCAGCTCCGCTGTGGCTCCCTGCATGCATTTTTAACTGGCATAACGCTTGATGTATTTTACGGGACTTGTTTGTAATTTTGTGTTGATTCGATTATGATTAAAGTAATGGATATATTGGTTTGCCGCATTTTGAACTTCAAATACATTCTTTGCATTTTCAAAGAAGCATTCTATTTCACACTTGTAATGACTAAAGAAGTTCTCAATGCATGCGTTGTCCCAGCAATTGCCTTTGCGAGACATAGATGGGGTGAGGCCCATCTCTTTGACACGCATTTGATAACCAGCGTTTGTGAATTGTGTGCCTTGATCACTATGTAGAATGGCACCTTTCACAAACTTTTTTTCTTTTAAACGATTTAATGCTTCGTACACAAGTTCTATATCTTGACGATGACTAATTGCATACGCCACAATCTCGTCATGAAATAAATCTTTAATCGCACACAGATAAATATATTTGTTTGGTCCCTTTTCCACTGGTAAATAGGTAATATCAATCGCAAACTTTATTCCAGGTTTCTTCGCTTGAAAGTTGCGGTTTAATAGATTAGGTACTTTTTTATTTATTTCGTTACGCTTGACAGAACGCCTTTGACGGATTTTACAACGAATACCATATTTCCGCATGATCTTGGATACACGCCTCTCTCCAACCTCAATGCCATATTCATCTTTTAATGCCATTTTCATTCTTTTTCTCCCCAACGTACCACGATGTTTATGATGTAATTTGATGATGTAGTTGTATAATTCTTCATCCCTTTGTGCCTGAACACTACCCCCTCCACGTTTTTTCCATTTATAATAACCAGATCGTGATACATCAGTCAGTTGAACTAACATCGTAACAGGATAATCTTTCTCATTCGCTTCTATAAAGGAAAATTGTACCTCTTTCTGCTTTCTCACATCCTTTCCAGCTCCAAAAGCTTTTTTAAATATTCAATTTGTAATGCTTGTCTTTCGATAATTTCATCTTTGGTTTCCTCTTCTTTTCGTTTCTGTTTACCTATGCTTTTCATACCTCTTGTATCTTTTAACGCTTCATAACCTCCTTCACGTACTTTATTAACCCAACGATTCGCTACTCGAGGTGCACTAATGTTATATTCTTTTATCAAATCACGGATCGCGTGCCCCTCGAAATATTTTTCAACTACTGTTTTCTTTAATTCATAACTGTATCTTTTTAGTTGTCTTGCCATATTCATCCCCTAATTTCTATCTTTTTCTACTATAAGATTATCAAATGAATAGGACACTTTCTAAAATTGTCTACTTTACTGATACAATAACAACCGAAATCGGACACCACTTATTACATACAATCAATATCGAAAGGAGAAGAAAAAGAAGCATAAGAACAACGCTTTTCATGTAGATAATTGGGATTATAAGGAGGACGAAGATACCTTTCTGTGCCCAAATGGACGGAAGGTACGGTTTAGCCATCATTCCAAACGAACAGACAGGTACGGATTCACCCGTGAATTTAAAGTGTACGAATGTGAGGACTGTTCGGGCTGTCCACTCCGCGATTTATGCACGAAAGCAAAAGAAGGGAACAACCGAACGGTCTACATGAACGAAAAGTGGGAGGCCCAAAAAGAATATGTACGTACGAAGCTTTCAGACGAGAAAACTGGTGAAATTTACGGTAAACGTAAAATTGACGTAGAACCAGTGTTCGGTTTTCTGAAGGCTAATTTGGGTTTCACTCGTTTTTCTGTCAGGGGAAAACAGAAGGTGAAAAATGAACTAGCATTTGCGTTGATGGCGGTGAACTTGAGAAAAAACGCCGTCATGGACGGTAAAATAATGGCGGAAGATGGAAAAAAGCCACAAAAAAGGTTCCAAGCAAATTTTTTATTGCCTGGAACCTTTTATTTTACTATTTTTGGCTAGTTATGTCCCAGCCTCTTCAAATACTAGTGACTCGAAAGAATCATTTTACAAACAGGAAATGTATTATCTTCATCATTCATAAATTTTTCTAGCACATTTTTAGTTACTTCTAATGTGAAGATTTTTTGATCGTCTTCAGTAAGCGAAAATAATTCAATTACCTTTTGATGGAATTCCTGGATGGTAGGGAATTTACCTGTTTTTCTAAATTCCCTCTCAGTTTTACTAATTAATAAGGGTAATTCGTGATACTTAGTTCCATCAATATTTAATTTTAAGAAGACATATTCTAAATCATGAACACCTAACCTATTTTTTTCTTCAATAATATCGATTAGTAGATTAGTTGCCTTTTCAAGTTTTTGAGTCAAACTGTAGACCTCTTGATCAAGTCTATCAATTTGTGGGAGACTATCTTCTATTTTTTGTACTCTGGCCTCTAATTCTGAAACATTGAACATATTATCCCTCACTAATTAATATTTTAAACTGGAGCAAGAATTTTGATGGCTTCTACAATTACACTAGCTGCAATTCTAGCCGGAGTTTTACCAATTGGTCCCTCAAGTGCTCCTTTAATCGCAGTTTCCATTTTACCATAGGTTAAATTTTCCGCCTTTTCTAGCTTTCTCAAAGCTGGTTTTACGTGAGAGTTCATTACTTGACCAACTTTAACTGCTGCATCTTTTCCTAGGATTTTACCAACATAATTTGTAATAGTTGTAGTATTTTTAATAGCCCATTGTAGAGATTTTTTTACAGCGTAACTTGGAACAGAGTAGGTTTGAACCCCACCTGGATTAGTACTAACTAAAGATACATTACGACTATTAAGGTAGTTTTTTTCATTTTCAATGAAGTCATCACCAAAAACTTTAACACCATTAATCTCATAATCCTTGCCAAAACTAGCATAATCAAGCACTAAATCTTCAGATACCTCTTCAGTAAATTCTACTGTTGAAGCACTAACCTGTTGACCATAGACTCAAAAAATCGATAATAGCATTACCAATGAAGTCAAGGATCCTAATATTTTCTTAAACATTCTTTCTCCCCCCACTTTATATGAAAATATTGACAAATCCAAAACTGATAATAACAAGGTATATTGGTTCTGTCAAAAAATACCAAAGGAGTTAAAATCACCTTGCTATTTTTTATATACAAACTTGGACAAATCATAAGTGATGTAGCCAAAGAATTGGAAATTGAAAATATAGATACTCATTCATATTAGTACTTCTTTTTATTTGGTTATAGGAGTAAATTTCATAATTCTTAGCCCTTGAGCCCCAAGGGGTTTGAAACACAAAAAAGGAAGTACCTCCCCAGATCCTGTATAATGGTAGTCGACTATAACAACCAAAAAAAGACTGGAGGAATACTTCCTATGACCATTATACGACAACAAAGCTTATTTGGCATCCAAGAATTATACGAGATGGAACCTACCCAACGTTATGAATCGATTATTTTCGCGGTAGATTTAGATTCTATCTACCTTGAAATAAACAAACAGTTACGTCTTGGTGCACCCGTGGAACTGAATTACGCTGCCATGATTATTTCTATGTTTGTACGAATTGTGGAGCGCATCCCAACGATAAAAGATTTAATCAAGCGACTAAATGACGACTTTGTATTTAAATTGAATTGTGGATTTCTTGTTTCTGATAACACCCCTTCAGAAGCGGCTTATTCTCGAGTTTTAACGAGGCTAAGTGACTCTAAGATCCTCGAAAAGGAACAAGAAAAAGTGGTCCTTCAGGCAATAGCGGAAGGCTTTATCACCGATGACACTGTAGCTATTGACGCAACTCATTTTGAAGCACGTGGTCAAGCGCCACCAAAAGAAGAAAAACCAAAATCCGAACCAAAAAAACGTGGGCGTAAATCCAAGGATGAGCGGGAACAATGGCTGATAGAACAGGCAGAAAAAGAAGCTAATCTTCCCATTTTCGAAAAGAAAATCGAAGCTCAATTGGACGTACCTTTAGCTGAATTGCGTGCTGAAGTTCCCAGGGACCCAAAATGGGGTGTGAAAAAGAACAGCGAAGGTAAAAATGTATTCTGGTACGGCTACAAAGGACATTTAGCTGTTGGTACATCTAGCCAATACATTTTACAGTCTCTTTTTTCGTCGGGAAGTTTGAATGATGGGAAGGCTGCAATCCCACTATTAAAGGGTGTGGATGAGCTTCCTCTTCCGTTTTTGCGCTATGAGGTAATGGATGCTGGTTATGACTATGAACCATTTTATGAACAAGTCCATCGTATGGGAAATCTGTCCGTCATTGCTTATAATAAGAAAAATGAAAGCGAGCCAATAGGCTTTGATAAAAACTTTGCCCCAACCTGTTTTCGGGAGCATACCTATCGATATGATAGCTTTGACACCAAATACGAAACATTGAAATATACAAGACCAAAAGAGTACAGTGACTGTCCTTTAGCTAATGAAGGCATCTGTCATAAGGTTTATAAAGTGAAAATCACTACAGACCTTAGGAGATATACAGCGCCAGCCCGTGGTTCTGAAGCTTGGAAAAAACTGTTTAAACGCCGTTCGGCTGTAGAACGAGTTAATGCCTATCTCAAGGAATTCTTTCAACTTAACAATGTCCGCTATCGTACCGGAAAACGCGCAAAAGTTCACTTTGACATCGTGACGCTTATTTATAATGCTTCAAAATTAGCTGTAGACCGTATTAATGTATTATTAAATCAACAACAAGCCGCTTAAATAGAAATTTTTAAAAATGCATTTTTAAAATTCTGCAGGTCTTTGTGTTTTTAAAAAGAGCAATTATGAAATTAATTCAATTGATTTCCAATACTTTTGAACAAAAAAAGTTGTTCCAACAAATATTAATAATCCGCATAATTTAAAAATGAACTTAGTTATAAATGCTGCGCCATCGTTTTCAATAGCATATAAAGTAGCTCCAATAATAATTCCCACCAAGCCCAGTAATAAAACTAAGAAAGTTTTCATTTTGGCTATTAGCCTCCCCAAATTTAAAATAATGTAAAAAACTCGAAGGAATAGCACTATAATATAAAGATCAACATCATTTATACCTATTTTTGTTGTATTCTATAGCTTTCTCGTGAGCATCCTCAATGGACAATCGATAAAAGTCTGGTTCTTCGGATTGTTTTGTTTTAGTCACAGAATAAATAGAATCCGATTTTTGTTCCATTTCGTAATTCAGAATACGAATGCTTTCCCATACCTTATTCTCATAAGGTCTATCCCCGGGAAACGGAATAGGGTGATATCCTCTATAAGGTTCAAGTTGTACCTTCTGATAATTGCCTTTTTCTTTGTCGTACCTTTTTACGGTATAGGTTTTTCCTCCATTGAATTGTATAATGTCACCGATACCAATTACTTCAAATTTTTTCCTCCTTTGCAAGTTACTTTTAAACTTACGAAACACATTACTCACCCTTTCTTACTCTATTCATCACTTGTACGATAATACTGCCAGTTGATTGGATAAGGTTGCTTTTTTTGCGTTCTATTTGCTGTATTAAAACACCATATAATTGAATTTTAAAATCTTATACATTGACATTGGTTGTTCTTTTACTCTGAACGTACGCTCCGAAGAACAATCCCCCAAAAATAGATGTAATTGAAACAAATAGCAATTCCATCAGTGAGTAGTCCCAACTAATTGAACTAATGAAAAAAGTAACCAAGAGTTTAAATATATAATAGTTAATTGCTAATGGAATAGATATGATAAGACCAAATAATAGAACAAATTTAAATCTATCTGGTTGTTTTCGCATCTTTATCCTCTCAATCTTTATAAGCTATTTTTATCCCTCATATTAAGTACAATTAAACCTTCAAAAATGTTTCATTAACAAACAGACCTTCCAGTTACTAAAATAATCATCGTCACTTACTTTAGTAATGCGCCCGTTACTTGAACAAGATTCTTTTTGTACAACATAAACATTAACGTATTTAACTACTCGTATTCGCCTGTTTGTAATCCATAAATAAGAATACAGCAAAAAGAATAAGTTGAATAAGACCAAAGGAATCCAAGAATGCTGTAAGAACAACTTCACCTTGAACGAATACTCTTGTCACAAATAAAACCAATGAATGTAGCACCATAATATAGATAAGATTTCTAAACTTATATTTTTTTATAATGAAGTATAACATCATACAGACGGCCAATACCGTAACAATTAACATAAATGTTTCACTATAATTCAAACACAAACACCTCCATCTCTTTCCTACAAAAATACGCTTTGAATTAGCGTAATGGTTGTAACTAATGCAGATAAAGATCCTGCAGACAGTAAGGTTATCATTTTCCACCAGTTTATCTCTTTAGAAGGTTTTTCAGCCTCTCGAGTCACCGTAATCCATATAGCCATAGATACTATTACTAAGATGAAAGTAACTTCTTTAGACATATTTGACTCCTCCATCATTTATATTAATCTCCGTACCTTATGTACGAATTAGAAAAATTAAAGTTTCACTATTAAAGTAATGAACAAATTAGCTTAACAATCACTTTTCATATATTGGCATTATATTTTGTAAAATAGGCACCTATAATCAACAAAATTATGAAATAGACCAATTCAATAATCCCATAATATTGCTTGTTTAAGGAATTACGGCATTATAACACACCTTTCTAAAAAATATCCATGACCTAATTAACGTATATAAAATGACTTGTCAAGCTATTTTATATAAAACTAAATAAATCATCTGTTTTAAATTTTAGGTATAGTGCATCGCCTTACAAATTATGTTATTGTATGCAGGTAAGAATCGTTAGAGGGGGAATTACATGCTAAAGGTTATAGCCGCTTTCTTAGCTCCTTTCGTATTATCTTTCTTTTTTATTCTATATAATCTGCTAGGCATGATATTAAGTAATGATCCACTAACCTTTTCTTTCGGAGGGTTCTCTTTCGTTTATATTTTTGCATTACCAGCTTTTCTTTTCATTGCAGTACCAGCTTCCTTTATAATTGAACGTGTTAATAAGGGTGTAAGATGGTTAAATTACATATTAGCAGGAATTATCGGTGGAGGAATTGTAATTTTTATCAATACAGTTAATAGTAATCAAGACTTTGTATATACCCCTGATGCCATAGTTGCATACATGCTAGCAGGCTTTTCTTTCTACCTAACAATCTTGATTTTAGAAATATTAGAGCAGAAGTTTCAAAATAATGAAGATAATTGATGACATTAAGCGGCAAGTTTTGTCTGACAGTATTTAACTTTGTTTAAATCAAAAAATATTCATCTAAATTGATCAAAGTTTTAAGATGCCCTGTCTAGGTTACATAGGAACAAAAAGCCTAAAATGAGCAAGGGATAATCTCTTCAGCCATTTCGGGCTTATTAACGCTCAAAATAGTTTAAATCTGATTTAATAATGTATTCCCTTATTAGAAAACACATTTATTTCATATTGTGCTAAATCATCTTTAGATAAATTATTTTCTAGGTATTTCTCAACTTTTGGTATATCATTTTTATCATAAACATCTACGGAAATCGCAGGTTCTCCCTCACTAGATTCCCCAAATCCACCAATTTGGGTACTTTGCACTTTATATTTATCCCATACAGAATCAACTACCCCATCTACACTGTATGGCTCTTTCTGTGCAAACCCGATAAAAGTAAAAGCAGCAATAACACACATTAAAACTAATATTCCTAACTTCCTTTTTATCCCCATTTTTCAAACCCCCGTTACTTATACTTATTACTTGAAATATTATTTCATAAAATTCTCCTAATTCCAGTACAATTTTATTTCATTATTGCCCTCGTTAATACAATAACTCTTCCCTGAGAATTCTCACTATTAAATCATTTTGCATTAATTTTCTTCGCTTTCCTTTGGGAAAATCTTATTTTATTTCCAATCAAACCACCGATTAAAGCTGATAACCCTGAAATAGCCATTGATATAAAAAAGTTGGCATTAGGAATTAAAATCTCGGAAAGGAAAATTACAATTCCAACAAATAGGCCAGTAAACAAAGCCCATTCAATGTTCCTTTTTTTCATTTTCACCCACCTAAATTATAACGATAAATTTAATAATATTACGTTTATCTTTGAAAAAGGTTTCGAACCACCATTCTGCTACTTCCCTACAATCTTTTTAGCGAAAAAGGGACTTATTTCTCTTAAAGATAAGCACCAGTTAATAAAAATCATTTAAAATAACTAGTTATCAAAAATCACTATTAGTAAAACAATGGTTAGCCCTATGATAGCTCCCATATCAGTTGAAGTTTTTTTACCTTCTTTCCTTTTTTCGAAAACGGTTATGGTCTTACCCATCATAACTAATATTAAAGATATACTTATCACGATATAACTAAAAAGGGAATTAAATGAAGCATCGGCAATTAAAACAATTGATGTTGGAATTAAAATCAATAACAAAGCACTTATATACAAAAATGGTCTTAATTTACTCATATCTTTATAACCACCCCTTATAGTTTGTTTTTTACTTTACTGTTCTTTACTTCAAAAATAAACGCACAATCTCCTTGTTGAAGTACCTCACCCGTTAGGTATTATTATTCTATCTTAGGTTACTCTAAAACTGGGGTGATTCGGTGCTTCAGAAAACGTTACTTTCAATAATTCTTGTTTTCTTCCTTTTCAATTTATCTACGGTAAATGCTCAGGATAATAAAAGTATTGAGATTATGGATATTGTAAAAAATGAGATAATAAAAACAACACCAACGGATTCTAGCATACAATTAGAGACTGAGAAAATCATTAAAGAAATCGATGGTGTCGTTAAAGCATTCAAGCCAATTCCAGACAAAGGTTATATGATTAAAATTCCCTTGGAACCATCTTATCAATTAGAAAATAAATGGATTAACGCTTTAATTGATGAAGTTATAATTATTATTCCTGAGACGGAAAAACCTTTCTTACTTATCTTTGACGATGAAAATAACTCTTATTTTTTTACATTCCAAATAAAAATTGATAAGTTGTTAAAAACATTAGGATTTCCCATTTGAAAGACCTTTCTTCGTTGCCCTTTTTTAACTCTAAGGTTCTTGAAAGCCAACCGTCGCCATAAGAAACACAATGAAATAAAAACCCAATGCTAAGACGTTTAACCCAATTAAACTTATTCTTAAATCACCTTTAATTCCTAGCCACCCAAGAACTATTCCCAGCACACCAAACACAAAAGGTAAGAAAAAACTTAACTTCAAAATAAAGGAAAATGATTCGCTCAAAATTGGAAGAATAGTCAAAGCAGCAAAGACAAGAGATAATAGAGAAAAATACTTTTCTGTAATCTTTGAGTTACTTTTTATTATAAAATAGTAACTCACAATAAGAATGGCTAATAAAATAATCCAAACCATTATGACATCCACCTCTTTTCACAAATACACCAATTAGCTACATATTAATTCTTTCTTTACAATAACAAAGGGCTATCAGGAAGTATTGTTGCAAGGATTAAATAAATAACAAAATTAGCAGGTAGAAAAATAAAAATTAGCCTTACTCCCAATGAAGAAATACCAAAATAATCGGCAATTCCCCCACATACTCCAACCACTCCCCTATCCGTTGATGATTTTCTTAGTTTATTATTCAACGCTACTCCCCCCTTAATATATTTTTTAAAGAAACCTACTCTACTATAGTTCTACGTATCTCTAATTAAAATGTTTCATTGCACTAACCCGCCCATTAGCTTAAGAATAATTCTTCACAAACCCGTTATTATTCTAACATAAATATTCAGAAATTCTTTTGCTTTACAGGAATTAACATAGCTAATAACGCCCTTTTGATAGAAACACTAATATCTTATCAAAACCAAAAAATAGCCCTACCATTTAATATGGTAAAGCTATCTCTAATAATAATTTTTATTTATTATTTACTACGCTTCGCTGCTTTTTCACGCTCATTTTTATTCAAAATCATTTTACGTAAACGAATGGATTCAGGAGTAACTTCACAATATTCATCGTCATTTAAATATTGAAGAGCCTCTTCTAAAGACATTTGGCGTGTTTTACGAATCGTTGCTGTTTGGTCTTTCGTAGCGGAACGAACGTTTGTTAAGTGTTTTTCTTTCGTAATGTTGACTGTTAAATCATTTTCACGATTATGTTCACCAACAATCATTCCAGCATAAACTTCTGTACCAGGGCTAACGAAAATGACACCACGATCTTCTAATTGCATAATTCCATAAGTAGATGCTTTTCCATTTTCTAAGGCAACTAGTACACCTTCACGGCGACCACCAACTTGTCCTTTAATAACAGGTTCATATGCTTCAAATGTATGATTTAAAATTCCATAACCATGTGTTTGGGACATAAATTCTGTAGAGTATCCTAAAAGTCCACGAGAAGGAACTTTAAATTCTAAACGAACTTGTCCATTACCATGATTCACCATATCAAGCATTTCACCTTTTCGTGCACCTAGTGATTCCATTACAGCACCAGTATATGCTTCTGGAACATCTACTTGTACACGTTCTACTGGTTCACAAGGAACACCATCGACTTCCTTAATGATAACTTTTGGTTTGGAAAGTTGTAATTCATAGCCTTCACGTCTCATATTTTCAATTAAAATAGATAAGTGAAGCTCTCCACGCCCAGAAACAGTCCATACGTCTGGAGAATCGGTTGGATCTACCCGTAAACTTACGTCTGTTTCTAATTGCTTCATTAAACGTTCTTCAATTTTTCTAGATGTAATAAATTTACCTTCGCGACCCGCAAAAGGGCTGTTATTTACTAAGAACGTCATTTGTAAGGTTGGTTCATCAATTCGAAGCCATGGCAATGCTTCTGGATGTTCCTGAGAGCAAACAGTCTCTCCAACGTTAATATCTTCTAAACCAGAAATCGCTACAATATCTCCTGATTTAGCTTCTTCAATTTCGATACGTTTCAAACCAGTGAAGCCGAATAATTTGGAGATACGGAAATTTTTCTGTGTCCCATCCTGTTTCATGACAACTACTTGCTGTCCAACTTTAATGCTTCCTCGAACAATTCGTCCAACCCCAATTCGACCTACATAGTCATTGTAGTCGAGTAGTGTAATTTGAAACTGTAAAGGTTCTTCACTTGTATCAACCGGAGCAGGAATATGATCTAAGATCGTCGTAAATAAAGGATCCATTGTTTCTTTCTGGTCATCAGGTTCTAATCCAGATGTTCCGTTTAATGCAGATGCATAAACAACCGGGAACTCTAATTGATCGTCGTCTGCTCCAAGTTCGATGAATAAATCAAGAACTTCATCAATAACTTCCGCAGGTCTTGCATTAGGACGATCGATTTTATTTAACACAACGATTGGTGTTAATTTTTGTTCTAAAGCTTTCTTTAGTACAAATCTTGTTTGTGGCATCGTACCTTCATAGGCATCCACAACTAAAGCAACACCATCCACCATTTTCATGATTCGTTCTACTTCTCCACCGAAGTCAGCGTGTCCCGGTGTATCTAAAATATTAATCGTTGTATCATGATATTTTACTGCTGTATTTTTTGCCAAAATGGTAATTCCACGTTCACGTTCTATGTCACCAGAATCCATCATCCGTTCATCGACTTGTTCATTTTCACGGAATGTTCCGGAGTATTTCAATAATTGGTCGACTAGAGTCGTTTTTCCATGGTCTACGTGGGCAATAATGGCGATATTACGTATATCTTCTCTTAATTGCATAAAGTACACTCCCTTTTTAGAAAACTTGGTATTTGCCAAGCTTTTTAGGCAAATGCCTTAGTTGCACCTAAGCAGGAGGGATAGATTTTTGTGCTTTCCTGTCTGCGAAAGTGAACCTTCACTAAAGTGGTTCCACTCTAGCGTTCGTGCTTATCTATAATCTTCTGGTTGCTCCGTAGTTTAGAACTTCCAGTCATACGAGAAAGTTTCATGAAAACTAGACAATTATATCACATAATGTGCTTTAATGGATTATCTTTTTAAAAAAAATATCTATTTTGTAAAGGTTATTGTAAATTTCGCACCACCCAAATCGGATTTACCTGCAACAATCTTTCCTTTTGAATGTTCAATGATCGTATGTGCTATCGCTAATCCGAGACCCGTTTCTCCATCTTTTCCTTTTACAAATCGATGAAAAATATGCGAAGCAAACTCTTCAGGAATTCCCGGTCCATCATCTTCTATTTTAATGACAATGTCTCCATCTTTCTTAACAGCACTAATCACAACCTGTGATTTTGCGTGACGAATACCGTTGAAAACTACATTTAATAAGGCTCTCAACAATTTTTCCTCATCCGCATATAGTTGTATATTATTTTCTACTCGATGGCTTAAAGTTATTCCTTTTTCATTTACTATTGGTAAGGCACGATCAACAATCTGACCAACTATCTCTTCCACCTTTATGTTAGTTGGATCGTAGGAATTTACTTCTGTATCTAGTTTGGCGAGAAGAATCATTTCGTTAATAATACCTTTCAACCTGAGAACCTCTGAAACCATGACCTCAAGCCCTTTGTCTGCTTCCGCTTCGTCAAAAATACCATCTTTTATCCCTTCCGCATATCCTTGAATAGTCATTAAAGGTGTTTTCAATTCATGGCTGGCGTTTTGAAAGAATGTCTGTTGTGTATTAATATACCGCTCTAATTCATTCGCCATTTCATAAACGCTTTCCGCTACTTCTTTTATTTCACCTGTCGCTTTTATATGTTTAATATCATCAAATTGCCTTTTCTCTATTTTCTTTAGTTGACGTTTCAATTGAGTTAGTGGTGTCACTAATTTTTTCGTGAAATAATGTGCTAAAACCGACGCAATAAATAGCCCAACAAGAAAAACAAGAAATAACCGAACAAAAAAACTTCGCTGAACTTCTTGCAAATCACTTACAGGAGTTAGGAGAATCATCTCGAGTCCAGAGTTTCTAGATAAAATCAAAATTCGAGAAGTAACAAATTTTTCATTTCCTAGGTCCCATATCGTTTCACTATAATCCGAAATATTATTTTTACGATGAAAGCCTTCAACCACTTTATTTGGCATGGTTGAATAAAGTATTCGGTTTTGACTTCTATCGTATAAAATCATTTGTAATTCTTGATCATCTAAAATACTATAGAATTGCTGAATACTATCCTGAGTATGATATTGTTCATTAAGTATTTCGACTAACAATTCACCTGTTTGTTCCAATTGGCGTTGTTCATCCTGTATTAAAACATTCAATATTAAGGAGTATATGACATACCAAACAACTGCCATAATGACTAACAATAAAGAAGTAAAGGCAATACTAAGCTGTGTTTGTAATTTCATGCCTATTCCTCTTCATTTCGCATTCTATATCCATATCCCCACACGGTTTCAATAGGAATATCGGTAAATTTTTTACGAATGCGTTTAATTAAATCATCTACTGCACGATCGCTTCCGAAATAATCATTACCCCATATTTTCATTAATAAATCTTCCCTGGAAAATGCGCGATTTATATTTTCGGCTAGAAAATATAACATATCAAATTCTTTGGTCGTTACTTCATATTCTGTCCCTTGCCAAAATACTCTTCTATCGCTTTTGAAAATAACAAGTTCATCTACGCTCAATCGATCCCCATCCATCCATGCTGGTTGATGGGACAGACTCGTTCTTTTAAACAAACGTTTTACCCTTGCAACAAGTTCCCTTGGGCTAAACGGCTTTGTTAAATAATCGTCCCCACCTAATTCTAACCCTAAAATTTTATCAATTTCATCATCCTTAGCAGAAATGATAATGATAGGCACTTCACTTTCACTTCTTATTTTTTTACACAATTCATACCCATCCATACCCGGTAGCATAATATCTAAAATCCACATATCGGGTGGATTTTGTTTCCATATTTCCATTGCTTCCTCTGCCGAATTTAAGATTTCCACCTGATATCCTTCTTTTCTTAAATAAGCCGAGACTATATTTTGAATGTTCATATCATCTTCAACTAATCCAATTAAATAATTCATTTTTTCACCTTTTCTTAGATTGGCACCTGCTTACGCTGCCTTCATTTCACTTATGCAGATAAGAAAAAATATCTTCATCTTCTTATATTCTTACATAATTATAAGAAGGTTGACAATAACATACATATTGTTTTACACATTTGTGCCACATTTATACCTTATCCGTTCCACTGGAAGTGTCTATACTAAGGGTAGTATAATAAATATAAGAGTTCAAAAAGAAGGATGAAAAAGACCGTGGTCAGCTAAATAAGCAACGTCCTGGGACTCCGATTACGCGTCCCACCGCGTCATTTTCACCGGACTTTTTGAACAACCACTAATACACAAAAGTTAAGGGAAGTGATTTTTATGAGTGATAATGACCATCGTTATTCTCAAGATCCTGACTTTAACAATCAGGAAAATGAAGAAAACTCTATGGATACACCAGAAAATAATGAGGTAATAGAAGAACGCAATCATGTTAGCCCACCCCCTCAACCATCCTCTGATGATTCTAATAAAGAAAATAGCAAGCCAAGTAAAAAACGAAATACGAAAAAGCAAGGGAAATCCTTGCTAACTGCAATTTTCGGAGGAATTGTCGGTGGTATTATATCTGCTCTTCTAGTTACCATCCTATTTACTAGTGGTGTCATTGATACGGAAGATACTGCTAATTCAGAACAACAAACTTCAGAAGCTGTCCAAGTACATGGAAAACCAGCGACTGAAAAACTTTCTGCAGAAGATGCAAATGTATCATCCAATATACAAGAAGTATCTGAAGCAGTTGTTGGGGTGGTAAACCTACAACAACAAAACATTTGGACTGGTAGTGAAGAAGCAGGTACAGGTTCAGGAATCGTTTATAAAAAGAAAGATGGAAAAGCTTATGTCGTAACCAATCAACATGTTGTTGATGGTGCAGAACAAGTGGAAGTAGTTTTAAATGAAGATGACCGAATTCCAGCAAAAGTCCTTGGTGAAGATGATTTAACAGACTTAGCTGTTCTAGAAATCGATGGAAAAAAAATAAACACAGTCGCTGATATGGTATCTTCAGACGATTTAACTGTTGGTGAAACTGTATTAGCAATAGGAAACCCATTAGGATTAGAATTTGCTAACTCCGTCACAAAAGGAATTATTAGCGGTTTGAACCGATCTGTTTCAGTGGACACAAACTCTGACGGCCAACCAGACTGGGTAACTGAAGTTATACAAACAGATGCTGCTATCAACCCAGGTAATAGTGGAGGAGCACTTGTGAATGCAGATGGTCAGGTTATTGGTATTAATTCAATGAAAATAGCCCAAAGTTCTGTGGAAGGAATCGGTTTTGCCATTCCAACAAGTACTGCCCTACCAATCATGGAACAATTGGAAAAGGACGGAGAAATAACAAGACCACAAATCGGTATTTCTACTGTCTCTCTAATGCAAGTTCCACCACAATATCGTTATGAAATTAAACTCCCAAATGAGGTAGAGGGAGGAATGGTTGTCGCAAACGTTCAAGCTAATTCACCAGCAGATCGTGCAGGCTTAAAACAATTTGATGTCATAACCAAAATTGATGGTAATGAAGTAACATCTATATTGGAACTAAGGAAATATCTGTATTCCAAAAATGTAGGGGACAAAGTTAAACTGGAATATGTTCGCGACGGTGAATTTCATAAAACTGACTTAAAACTGGAAGAAATGGCAAAATAACCTTATACCGTGAAGTATTATTTTACAAATATTAAAAAACGCTTGGAGGATCCAAGCGTTTTTTTATGTAGACGATAAATACTTGGAGAGAATGGTTGTCCAAGGGCTTATCGTGGTTATGAGTGACTGAACAGGGTTTCCTTTTCTGTATTCCGGTACTCATTCAGCTTATGAGTGACGGAATAATGCTTTCCTCTTCTCATTCAGGCACTCATTCAACTTATGAGTGTCCAAATAATGCTTCCCTCTTCTCATTCAGGCACTCATTCAACTTATGAGTGACCGAATAATGCTTTCTTCTTCCCATTCGGGCACTCATTCACCTTATGAGTGACCGAATTATACTTTCTCCCTCTCATTCGGGCACTCATTCACCTTATGAGTGACCGAATTATACTTTCTTCTTCTCATTCGGGCACTCATTCACCTTATGAGTTGCGGAACACAGCTTTCCTTTCCTCATTCCGCAACTCATCCAACCCATGAGCACACGCAGCCCACTAAACTGAGAAAAAATCCCCATAAAAAAACAGCATACCATTTAAATTTGGTATGCTTAATAAAGGTAACTCACTAAAACTCCTGTGCTTCCTCATTATCTTCATACTTCTTATGATTTGGTGTAACCCCAGTAAAACTCCCATCTATGTCTGCCGCTACAAAATTTTCATAGTCCTCTACAAAGCCAACATTTTCATCACTGTTTGGATACATGTCATCATAATTGTCGATGTCCGTATAAAAGTCTGAATAAGTTTCACTTGTACCGTATCGACTGACATCTTGCCATGAATCTTCCGCATCATACCCTACTTGTTCTTCATCCGTAATTTCATTAGGATTTATATTAGGAGAAAAGACTTCTTCCTCCATCGTTCTAGGATGATCAAAAATTCGACTTTTTGCATGCTTCACACAGCGATCGGTTGTCGGCATGGCTAATAATCGCTCAGAAGGGATATCCGCTCCACATGTAGCACAAATACCATACGTTCCTTCCTCTATGGCATGTAGTGCCTCATTAATATCTTGTAATTCCTTTTCGGTATGTTCATTTAAAGCTAAATCCTTCCCTCTTTCGAACAGTTCAGTTCCTTGATCAGCCGGATGGTTATCATAATTAGATAAATCCCCAACCGATTCCTTAGCCATTTCAAGAGTTCTTCCAAAATGGTCTTGTATATGATGAATTAATTCATTTTGTCTTTGAATTAACATATTTTTACACTTCATTAGTTGATCGTTTGAGATCATTATAATCAGCCCTCCATGAAATTGGTATGTGTGGCTTAAAATGATTCCTATCTATACTATGTGTAACTAAGATAGATTGATTCTAAATCGGCACTCCCAATTCATGTCAATACCGCCAATCCCATCCTTTAGAAAACAAACAATTTTTAGTTAATTGTTTGTTATAAATTACCAAACACGATAAAATTAACTAAAGAGGAAGGGAGAGTAGGAAAATGGTAAATACTAATACAGTAATAGGCTTTGTTGGTACTGGAGTAATGGGGAAAAGTATGGCTGCCAATTTGCAAAAAGCTGGATATTCCATCAATGTTTACACAAGGACAAAGGCTAAAGCAGATGACCTAATAAAAGACGGGGCGGCATGGAAGGCTACAGTTAAAGAATTAACAAATGATTCAGACGTCATTATAACGATGGTCGGTTATCCTTCCGATGTAGAAGAAGTCTATTTCGGTTCTAACGGAATTTTAGAAAATGCTAAACAAGGATCTTTTGTCATTGATATGACCACTTCTAAGCCTTCTTTAGCAGTAAAAATATACGAAGCGGCAAAAGAAAAAAACATTCATGCTCTCGATGCTCCGGTTTCCGGCGGAGATATTGGTGCAAAAAATGGTACCCTTGCTATTATGATTGGCGGAGAACAAGAAGCTTATGACTCCCTTTTACCAATTTTTCAAGTAATGGGGGAAAATATCATATTACAAGGAAAAGCGGGTGCGGGACAATACACAAAACTTGTCAATCAAATTGCTATCGCTTCTAATATGATAGGTGTTTCAGAAGCTATTGCTTTCGCTCGAAAAGCCGGATTAAATCCAGAAAAAGTTCTTGATAGCATTTCTACGGGGGCTGCAGCTAGTTACTCTCTTTCTAAACTTGCACCA
Organism: Oceanobacillus sp. FSL K6-0118; assembly: GCF_038006665.1. Lineage (NCBI taxonomy): Bacteria > Bacillati > Bacillota > Bacilli > Caryophanales > Bacillaceae > Oceanobacillus > Oceanobacillus sp. FSL K6-0118. Next base: position 619,696 of record NZ_JBBOVR010000001.1, on the reverse strand, counting down.
AGAATGTTAAAAGAAGATTTTGCACCTGGATTTTATGTAAAACATTTTATAAAAGATATGACAATTGCTTTGGAATCAGCAAAAGAGCTTGGATTGTCTACTCCTGGTTTAGAATTGTCCTTAAATTTATATAAGGAATTGGCCGAAAAAGGAGAAGAAGATAGTGGTACGCAAGCATTAATTAAATTATTTGAGCAATACGCTTAAATACTGTTCAAAAATTAAAGGAGACTTCCAGCTAGGTTTTACTAGCAGAAGTCTTTTTTTGTTAGCGGACTTTTTATCAATCCGCTTCATTTTTCCAGAGTCTTATAAATGTTTGCACATCCATTAATCTGAATATTACTTTTTTATTTAGAAACCTAGACACGGAACATCTCTTCCAATATGATAGTGCTATTGCTTTTTTAGGTAGACGGAAGGGAAGTGTTAACGATAACAATGAAATTTTCACGAAATGTGATCTTATCGATATTTATGATTGGTACATTTGCAATTGGCATGACGGAATATGCGGTAACTGGATTACTAACGCAATTTGCCGCTGATTTAGATGTAGCCGTTTCTACAACAGGACTACTGCTTAGTGTTTATGCTATTAGTGTTGCTGTTTGTGGCCCACTGCTTCGGATACTAACAGTTAAATATTCACCGAAACCATTATTAATTGTACTTATATCCATTTTTATCGTAAGTAATATGGTTGCTGCAACAGCACCTTCTTTTGAAATACTACTTCTCTCAAGACTTCTTTCCGCAACCATGCACGCACCATTTTTTGGTCTAGCCATGAGTATGGCAGTAGAAATCTCTCCTCCTCATAAACGCACAAGCGCAATTGCTGCAGTGCAGGGAGGGCTTACAATCGCTGTTATGTTAGGGGTTCCTTTTGGGTCCTATATCGGCGGAATACTTGATTGGAGATTAGTATTCTGGTTTATTACCTTAATGGGAGTTATTAATTTAATTGGTCTCATGATCGTTACACCAAATATGAAACAAAAAGAAGTTCCTAAATTAAAGAATGAATTAGCTGTTTTAAAAAATAAAAATGTTTGGATGCTGATTGCAATAATTGTCTTTAGTTTTTCTGGTGTATTCACTGCTTATACGTTCACAGAACCGATGCTGAGAGAACTTGCAGGTTTTGACCTAACCAGTATCACGATTGGATTATTTCTATTTGGGTTTGGTGCAGTAACCGGGAATTTCTTATCTGGAAGGTTTCAGCCTGAAGTACTGACCGAACGCTTAATGGTAGCCATGGCGATCTTAGGAACGGTACTTATCAGTTTTACATTCTTACTGATGAATCCATTCTTAACTTATGTCGCTTGTTTCCTATTCGGCGCTGGAACATTCGGTACCACGCCAATCTTAAATACAAAAATCATTCTTGCAGCAACAGAAGCTCCAGCCTTATCTGGAACGATTGCTGCATCTGTGTTCAACTTAGCAAATTCGATTGGGGCAACCTTAGGCAGTCTGTTACTGACAAATCATTTTTCATTCAGAGAAATCACCTTTGTCGCTGGGGTATGATTTTCTTTGGGGTGATCCTGATTATTGTTACGCATAAGATCGAGGATAAATCTTTATTTACAGCTCCGAAAGAAGTTTACGAATAAAAAGATATAGAGAAACCGAGACCTATTTCCGCTCGCGTTTCTCTATTTCTTTTTGAACGATAAAAGCCAAGTCATCATTTCCAAAAAGTTGAAGTGCCTGAATGACCAGTTGATCATCAATTTCTTCCGATTCCTTTTTAGAAACCGTATTTTCTAGCACTTCTAATAGCACCTTATTTTTACCCTGGTTTGGATAAGCCTCTTCATACAATTGTTCCGGATCCAAATCATGATTGATACACCACTGTGCAAAAACCAATATCATCATTTTTTCATTCTCTTGATAATTTTCTATGACTTGTCTATCTTTATCTTCCTTACTTAACATTTTTTCACCTCATTTAAAAAACGATCCACAAGAAGTTTATTATCATCTATAGCTAGAATCTCCATTTCATCGTAGCACAAATAAAAGAGCTATCCAATATTTTTTGGGTCTTCAACTTCCCTAGATAACCCGGGAAGTGCACAAAAGGAAAACTAGGTTAATTAATGGCTTTTGTCATAATATGTCGAAGGAAAGTAGATTATAATACAATAACCTATATGATAAAATAAAGTAGCAACTGAATATTGTGAGGGTGGTTGGTTGTCGCTCTTCTTTCCTTTCTTGGGAAGGAGGTGATAATCATGGAAACATTTCTTGGCAGAAAGAAGCATACACATTCTTTCTGCATAAGTGCAACTAAGACATTTGCCGAAAAGGATTGGCAAATGTCAAGTTTTCTAAAATTTCTACGAGAAGTTCTGAAAGGGATTGTGCGTGAACTAAGTGCTTTCCTCTTTCGGAAAAACATACTAGAAAACAAGAAAACCACCCCGTGTCGTCCAAAGCAAAAGGGTGGTTCTCAGAAAAAGTAAACAACATAGACAACCACCACCCTGACGGTAGAAGGTTGCATGGAGAAGTGTTTGCGCACTTCTCTTTTTATTTTATTATAATTCTATTTATATTATACCTAAAATTCATTTGTTCATGCAATGATTTATTATAATTTAATTTATTTCCTAGGCTACGGTATCGGGGTTATAGCCAATTTGTCAGCCCCCATTACGCCAATGCAGCTATAAACAACAAAAAAGGCTTATCTCCTAAATGAGATAAACCTTTTAAAAATCAATTATATACGAGTAACGTTAGCTGCTTGTGGTCCGCGGTTACCTTCAACGATTTCAAATTCAACATCTTGACCTTCTTCAAGAGTTTTGAAACCTTCAGCTTGGATTGCTGAGAAATGTACGAATACATCGTCTCCATCTTCACGTTCGATAAAACCGAAACCTTTTTCTGCGTTAAACCATTTTACTTTACCAGTCATGTAAATGACCTCCTTATAACTTTTTGCTGCAAAGTAATGGAATCAAAAATACTTTTACAGCTCCTAAGTAGGAGGTCGTAAAGTATTGCTCCAATTTCCTTTTGCTTCTTTAACTTTAACCTTTTTTAACACAAAATGCAAGTGTTAAGGAGACTTTTTCTCAAAAAATTCTATTTTAGTTTCAAAATTCCCTATTTTCTAACTTAACACTTGCATAGTCTATATTTCCCATTATTAGCTAATTTTTCTAACATTCGTTTCCTGCTTAACTGTTTTGTTAATAGCTTGGTGGATAATTCTGAATTGCTCTTCTTTATGCACTAACGGGTCTCCTTCAGAAGGACTTGCCATATCGGGTCTACCATTATACCGGACAGCAACGTCTTTAGGTGCAATGTTTAGTAAACGCGGCTCCATGTAAGACCATGCCCCCATATTTTTAGGCTCCTCCTGAGTCCAGATGATTTCCTCTAAATTTTTATAGTTACTTAATACCTCACTAATTTTTTCTGCTGGGAATGGATAAAGTTCTTCCACTCTAATCATATCAAGCCAATCATAAGCTTCCTTATTTTCGGATACATAATCAGATAGTTCTACGGCCAATCTACCAGTTGATAATACCAGTCGTTTTACATGATCTGGATTTCTTCCCAATCCTGGCTCTTTTATAATTGGCTCAAATTTCCCCTCTGTTAAATCCTCTAGATAAACTCCTGCAGATGCATTCCTTAATAAACTCTTAGGTGACATGATAACTAGTGGTCTAACATCATCCGTATTTAAAAGTGCTGCCTGCCTTCTAAGGATGTGGAAATAGTTACCTGAGTTAGACAAGTTGGCAACAGTCCAATTATTTTCAGCCGCTAATTGTAAGAACCGTTCTAATCTTGCACTAGAGTGCTCAGGACCTTGCCCCTCATATCCATGAGGAAGTAACATCACTAATCCAGATTTTTGTCCCCATTTTTCTCTTCCAGAAGAAATAAATTGGTCAAAAATAACTTGCGCTCCATTTGCAAAATCACCAAACTGTGCTTCCCATAAAACAAGCGTTTCTTTTGCGAATACGTTATAGCCATATTCATAGCCTAATATAGCGGCCTCTGAAAGCGTACTATTATGAACGGCAAAAGAAGCATTTGCTGAACTTAACTGATGAAGCGGACTGTACTTCTCCCCTGTTTTTTCATCACTTAAAACAATATTACGGTGTGAAAAGGTTCCGCGTTCAGAATCTTGCCCAGTTAAACGGATTGGTGTGCCATCTTTTAAAATAGATGCAAATGCTAGAGTTTCGGCATGTCCAAAGTCCACCTTCTTATTATTTTCAAGTGCATCTTTTCGGCGGTTTAATATTTTCTTTAACTTACCAAAAACATTAAATCCTTCAGGCCATTGTAGTAAAGCATTATTTATAGTTAAGAGTGTTTCCTTACTAACGGAAGTATCGATTTTAGGTAGCTCACTCTTATATAATTCATGTCTGTCTTGAGTGGTACGGATTGGTTCTTTTTCTTGATTGATATGGTTATATGCCCGCTGTAATTTATGTTGTACTTGATTCGCCATTTCGTTAATTTTATCATCCGTTAACGAACGCTCATTTATAAGTTTCTCTTTATATATCGCAGTAATCGTTTGATGATTATCAACTAGCTTGTACATAAGTGGGCTTGTAGAACGAGGCTCATCCATTTCGTTATGTCCAAGTCTTCTATAGCCAATTAAATTAATGAGCACATCTTTATGGAATGTTTGACGATATTCAAAAGCCAATTGAACTACCTTTAAGCAAGCCTCTGGGTCGTCAGCATTAACATGGAAAATAGGAACATTAAAACCTTTCACAATGTCGCTTGAATGTTTCGTCGAACGATCGTCCTCGGGTTCAGTCGTAAAACCAATACAGTTATTAGCGATAATATGGATAGTTCCACCAGTACTATATGCCTTTGTATTTGCATAATTAAGTATTTCAGTAACTACACCTTGTCCAGTAAAGGCAGCATCCCCATGAACTAATACAGCTATGGCTTTGGAAACATCTTGTTTTGGATATCCTTTCTCCGTTCGTACTTCTTGTGCTGCTCTTGTGGATCCTTCTATTACCGTTCCAGCAATTTCTAAATGACTAGGATTATTTGCTAGAGAAACCGTAACCTTCTTATCACCAATCTGTTTTCTCTTTGTTGCGCCAAGATGATATTTCACATCCCCCGTAGCTCCCTCGGTCATTTCTAAAGTTGGATCAGCATTCTCCCATTTCGCATGTTGAAACTGAGAGAAAATGGCTTCATATGGTTTCTCTAAGACATGCGTCAACACATTCAGTCTTCCACGGTGCGCCATAGATATTAATACATTTTCAATATCATCTTTAGCAGAAAGATTAATAACTTCATTCATTACCGGAACTAAAGATTCCAATCCTTCTACTGAAAATCTTTTTTGACCAACAAATGTTTTTCCTAAAAATTGCTCAAACCCCTCAGCTGATAGCAGGCTATGGAATAACGCTTCTTTCTCAGCATTAGTAATTTCCTTAGAAACATTACCGGATTCTATTTTATTTTTTAACCAATCTTTTTCTTGGATATCCATATGATCGATATCAAAGCCAATGGTTGATGTGTAAATTTCCTTTAAATAATTGATTGCCTCAAGGCCATTCTTAACACTATTATTGTTACAAATAAATTCAGCAGGTATTTCTTTTAAATCTTCTTCTGTTAATTTATAAGACGTTAGATTCAATAATTCATTGGATGGTTGTTTTTCTAAAGGAAAAATATCCGCTTCCAAATGTCCGTAAGCTCTAATATTTTCTGCTAATGTAACCGCAGAGACTAATTTTCTCATTTTATTTAAAAGAACATTCATGGATATATGATTGGATGATTGTTCTTCATTATCCATCATAGCTTCGGGATTTCCCCAAACATCAAATAATTCTTTAAAACTCTTATCAACTAAGCTAGGATCTTGAGAATATAAATCATACTGTTCTAAAATATAGCCCATATTAGGACCTTTCACATCTGCCCACGGATTTACCCCATTGTTGTTCATCTTCTGTACACTCCTACATCATGTATGTTGTTATATTAACTACTGTATTAAGATTCCCATTTTTTACAACGGTTAATCTGCCTATTTATTATTTTGTTAAACTCATAATGTAAGCACTTACATAATCTATACTTCTATAATAGTACAAAATGATTAATAATTAAAGAGACAAGGTTCAAGTTTTTATCGTTATAGGAAGTTTTGTCATATCACATAAGGTATAGAAGAAATGACAAAAGAATCTATTCTTTTCATTATTTAAAGATTTTGCTATTGATTCAGAAAAAAACTGCACCCCAATTGTTGGACACACAATAATTGGAGATGCAGTTTTCTTATGACTAAATTTACTGAAAAAGATAAAATAAATGCAGTTCAAAGCTATTTAGAAAGCAAAGAGAGTTATCTTTTCTTAATACCGTAAAGTTAATCGCCAAGTAAAATTAAAATAATTTCATTACTGGTCACAATATGAGAATTGAAAATGTTATAATTATAGGACAATGGCTAAAATAGGTTAACTCAAGGGTGGTTGGCACGCTCCCAAAAGGGGGTGGTGCTAATGACAGTTGCAGAAGGATTAATGCTAATGATTAGTTTCGGAGCGTTAATAGTTGCGATTATGTCAGATAAAAACCATAAATAAAATCCACCCTTGAGTTCGCGGCTCATTAATAGGGTGGAATATCACTAATCGGGCCAGCCCCCTTGTAGGGAACCAAGCTATTGTATGACTAAAGGTGTTAGCGCACCTTTGGTCTTTTTTAATGTATTCATTTTCTAATACCAGTATACCCTTTTTTAGTGAAAAAGAAAACATGTTGTTTTGAGGCTAGGACATAACTAGCTGATAATAAGCTAAATATTATTTTAACCTTCGTTTTGCTTAGGTCTCCTGGCGGTGTACTTTCTCAAGTTTACCGGCAGGAATGCGGATCCCATTTCATTTTTTACTTTCTCTTTTACAGAGAAACGAGTGAAACGCAAATTAGCCTTCAGGAGTCCTAAGATCAGCTCTACGTCCATTTTGCGTTTACCGTAGATTTCACTGTTTCTCCTTTGAAAGCTTCTCTCTGATATATGCTTTTTGTTTTTCCCATGTTTATTGTAATAAGGTTTCCAGTTATTCCCTTCGCTAGTAGGGTCTTGCGTATATTGACTTGATGCAGGAATGTACCACCTTTGCTTGTGTAAAAAACTGTAATATACGATAAAATGTAGGGCAATTGGTATTTTGGGTTATTTTTTATAGACTGGAATAAAGGATAAAAACGTGATAAAATAATGACTTGCAAGACTAAAAACGAATAGTAAAGACCAACTTACATTTGTATCTTGCAAATATAAATGGAATAGGTGGTAAATAAAATGGAAAACAAAGATTACAGAGTATTATTGTACTATCATTATGTAGATATTGAAGATCCTGAAACTTTCGCTGATGAGCATCTTCAATTTTGTAAGGAACTTGGATTAAAAGGAAGAATTCTTGTAGCTAAAGAAGGAATTAATGGTACCGTTTCTGGAACGGTTGAGGCTACAAACAAATATATGGAAGCAATGCGTAACAGTGAACTATTTAAAGATATCATGTTTAAAGTAGATGAACATGATGGGCATGCTTTTAAAAAAATGCATGTACGTCCACGTAAAGAACTAGTTACACTTCGTTTACCTGAAGAAGAGGATACAAATCCACAAGAATTGACAGGGGAATTTCTTTCTCCAAAAGAATGGTACGAAGCAATGCAACGTGAAGATACCGTTGTTGTAGATACAAGAAATGATTATGAATATGATTTAGGACATTTTAGAGGTGCAATTCGCCCTGATGTAAAAACATTTCGCGAGATGCCGGAATGGGTGCGTAAAAATAAACATTTAATAGAAGGCAAAAAAGTTCTCATGTACTGTACTGGTGGTATTCGTTGTGAGAAATTCACTGGTTGGATGATTAAAGAAGGCTTTGAAGACGTAGCCCAATTACATGGCGGAATTGTTACTTATGGTAAAGACCCAGAAGTACAAGGAGAACTATGGGATGGCAAATGCTATGTATTCGATGAACGTATCTCAGTAGATATTAATCAAAAAGAACATGTTGTCGTTGCGAAAGATTACTTCGATGGACAACCATGTGAACGTTATGTAAATTGCGCTAACCCTGAATGTAATAAACAAATTATCTGCTCTGAGGAAAATGAGCATAAATATATGAGAGGCTGTACACATGAATGCCGTGTTCACCCTCGCAACCTATATATTCAAGAACACAATCTAACAACGGAAGAAGTTCAAGCTAGACTTGAAGCTCTTGGCGAAACGTTAGAGAAACAAGAAGCATAATATCCTAAATAGGGTCGGATTCATTTGAATCCGACCCTATTTTTTTATAAAGGCTATATCGAAATTTGCTTAGAAAACTTGCATTTGCGAGGTGCTTGGGGAATTTATGGGGTAACGAATTCTACAACATAGGTTACGGAATGCGAAAAAGGAAGCCGTGTTCCGGCACTCATAAGCTGAATGAGTTACTGTATACTGAAAGGAATTCCTCGTTCGGGCACTCATAAGTCGAATGAGTTACCGTATACTGAAAGGAATTCCTCGTTCGGGCACTCATAAGCCGAATGAGTTACCAAATACTGAAAAGAATTCCTCGTTCGGGCACTCATAAGTCGAATGAGTTACCGTATACTGAAAGGAATTCCTCGTTCGGGCACTCATAAGTCGAATGAGTTACCGTATACTGAAAAGAATTCCTGTTCGGGCACTCATAATCCAAATGAGTAACTAATTCACTTCCACGAATATCAAATGATCACATTGAACCTACTAAATAAAAAAGATGTATATTAAAGGCGAATATCCTAACCTTTAATACACATCTCCAAAAATTTTATTTATTACAGAACCTTATCCAAAAAGTCCCTCGCCCGTTCTGTTTTTGGTTGCTTAAAGAATTCTTTTGGGTCTCCCTCTTCCAGTAGAACCCCATCATCTAAAAACAGTACTCTATCCGCAACCTCTTTAGCAAAATTCATTTCATGCGTCACAATGACCATCGTCATTCCTGTACCTGCTAAATCCTTCATAACATCTAATACTTCTTTAACCATTTCCGGATCAAGTGCAGAAGTTGGCTCATCAAACAACATAATTTCTGGTTCCATGGCAAGTGCACGCGCAATGGCTACACGTTGTTTTTGTCCCCCAGAAAGTCTATTCGGATAGGCATTTTCTTTGTCTGTTAATCCGACTTTCGCCAGTAACTCTTTTGCAATTTTTTGTGCTTCCGATTTGGAAAGACCTTTTACCTTTTGTGGAGCATACGTAACGTTATCTAATACGGTCATATGCGGGAATAAGTGGAAATGCTGAAATACCATTCCAATATTTTTTCTAACGACTAATTTATCTACCTTTTTATCCGTAATTTTTTTATCATTTAAATAAATTTCCCCTGATGTTGGTTCTTCTAATAAATTCAGACATCTTAAAAAAGTAGATTTACCAGATCCTGATGGTCCTATAACTGCCACTACTTCTCCCGTATTAATCGTAGTAGAAATATTCTTCAATACTGTATTATTTCCAAATACCTTGCTTATTTCTTTAGCCTTAATCACCTTGTCTTAACCTCCGTTCGATAGCTTGGCCAATTTTCGTTAATATAAATACCATAATCCAATAAATGGCCCCTGCCAACAATAACGGTTCAAAATTACGATAAATATCTGCACCGACAATTTGGGCACGACGCATTAAATCTAAATAACCTATAGTAGATACAATAGCAGATTCCTTTGTTAATGTGATGAATTCATTTAATAAGGCCGGCAAGATATTTTTAATGGCTTGTGGCAAAATAATATTTAACATCATCGGTCTATATGGCACTCCCAATGCCTCTGCAGCTTCCATTTGACCTTTATCAACAGCCATAATTCCCGCACGAATAATTTCAGATACATATGCCGCTGAATTTAATCCAAATGTTAAAACAGCTGATAAAAATATCGGAATATCATAGCCTGTTAATTGTGGAATTGCATAATAGATAATCATTAATTGTAGAATTAGGGGAGTTCCACGAAATATGGATGTATATGCATTTGCTATCCATTTTAAGAAGGAAACCTTTGTAATCTTACAAAGCGCAAGAAGTGTCCCTAATACTAAACCAATTATAATGGAAAAAATAACGAATTCTAAAGTAGCCCATATTCCTTTTAACATAAAAGGAGTATAAGGCACGATTTGGCTAAAATCCAAATTCATGCCCTAACACCTCGCTTTCTTTGCTGTTTATTCTGCGTTAGTTAGATCCCATTTCTTTTCTAATTCAGCAATCGTACCATTTTCAATCAGTTTTTCTAATGCACCGTTAATTTCCTCTGTAAGTTCACTTCCTTTAGGAAATGCAATGCCCATTCCTGGTGAACTTGTTGTCGGATCATCAAAACCTTCTAGTCCCTGTTCCGCGATAAAACCTTCTGCAACTGTTTTATCCAAATAACCAACATCAATACGGTTTGAATTTAACTCTTGAATTAATAATGCAGCTTTATCTACTTTCTTCACCTCAAAGCCATACTTACTACTTAGTTCATCCGCACCTTCTTCTTGAATGGTACCCAATTGAACCCCAACAGTAAGCCCCTTAAGGTCTTCTAAGCTATTGATATCAGCATCTTTCTTCATTATAAACATTTCACCTGATCGATGATACGGTTCAGAGAAATCCACGTTTTGTTTACGTTCTTCGGTAGCACTCATACCAGACATTACCATATCCACACGACCAGATTGCAATGCCCCAATCAACCCATCAAAACTCATATCTTGAATTTCCAACTCATACCCTAATTCATCCGCGATAGCTTGAGCTACCTCAATATCAAAACCAACAAAGTTTCCTTCTTTATCATAAGATTCAAACGGAGGAAAGTCAGCGGAAGTAGCCATTTTTAATACTTTTCCATCTGCTTTTTCAGCCTTTTCACCTTCTTGGCTATCCGTTGCTGTATCTCCTGTATTATTATCAGGAGTTTTCTCAGCTTCCGGATCACCTGCTCCACATGCTGCCAGCACTCCAATGATGAATGCCATAACTAAAATTTTAAAAAATGTAGATTTCATTTGATTCTCCCCTTTTCTTTATCATGTCTGTTCAAAAAGAACCGAGATCGGCTAAATTCACAACGTCCTATCGCAACGCCGACACTAGCACTATTGCCAACTAGAAACATTAAAGTGTCATTTTCACCGGACTTATTAAACATCCTTTTATAGACTGTTGTTTTTGAACTCTTCCTTTATAGCTTGTAAAAGTTCTTCACTAGAAATGACATCATACCCAGTTTGCGCTAGAGCTAATGCGCCACTTACTAATGTTGTATATCCATCTTCAGTTATGGTTTGATCAGCAAACTCTTTCGTATGATGTACTAATCCCGGTTTGTTCATTCCAATATATGGGTGAATCGCCGGTACAACTTGACTAACATTTCCCATATCAATCGATCCTAAACCAGATTTATCTTTATTTAGTGGTAATGTGCTAGTTTGCTTCAAGTTTTGATTAAAGGCTTCTGAAAGTGTATGATTCGTTACCATATTATCGTAACTTAATTCATAATTTGAGATTTCTAAAGTGGCACCTGTCATTAATGCAGCACCTTCAGCAATATGTTTTACTTTTTCTACAACTTCATTTAAGTATTTACGATTATTCGCTCTGATATAAAATTGGGCAACTGCATAATCTGGAACAACATTAGCAGCTTTTCCTCCTTCAGATATCACACCATGAATACGTACATCTGATTGGACATGTTGCCTTAATGCATTAATTCCATTAAATAATTGTATGACGCTATCTAAAGCATTAATACCTTCTTCTGGGGATGCAGCTGCATGTGCTGATTTTCCAGTGAACGCATACTGAATCGCGTCCATTGCTAAAGACTTTCCACTCATGTAAGATTGGTCACTTGGATGGAGGATCATTGCTACATCCGTATCATCAAAAACTCCTTGTTGACTCATAGGAACTTTTGCACCGTTCGTTTCTTCTGCAGGAGTTCCTAATACAACAACATTCCCACCAATTTCATGTAATACTTTACTCAAGGCAATTCCAGCACCAACGCTCATTGTCCCGATTAAGTTATGCCCACAAGCATGTCCAACTTCAGGTAATGCATCATACTCCGCTAAATAAGCAATCGTTGGACCTGGCTTACCACTTTTATAGGTAGCCTTAAATGCAGTTGGTCGATTAACGGTTCCTATTTCTATTTCAAATTGATGCTCTTTTAAAAAATTCGTATGTAGTTTCATAGATTCAAATTCTTGATCGCCTAATTCAGGATTTTCATATAAGTTCTTATTCATTTCCCAAAGTTGACTTTTAATTTGTTCTAAATGATTAGACAAATGTTCTTTCATGGTGTTTATCACTCCTATACTTTGTATAACGTGTGTATATTTATGAATATTATTGTATATTTATTAACTAATTCAGTTATACCATGATTGAACAACATGCGCAAGGGTTTTTTTCTTTTAAAACTAGATATAAAAAAAGACGCCGAATCATCGACGCCTTTTCTCCTAATTAATAAGCTTTTGCCCAATAAACCATTTCTTTTGCTTCTTTACCACAGCAAACGCATGTATCTGCTACTTTTTCTTGCTCAAATGGAATACAACGTGAAGTTGCTGTTGTTTCTTCTTTTATCTTTTCTTCGCATGCAAGGTCTCCACACCACATTGCTTTGATGAAGCCGCCCTTTTGATCAAGTGTTTGTTTAAATTCATCCATATTCGTAGCAGTTGTTGTCATCTCATTACGATGTTCAAGTGCTTTATTATATAGGTTGGTTTGAATTTCTTCTAGTAATTGAGGCAAGCGTTCTTCTAATTCTGTAAGTGCCACGAATTCTTTTTCTCCCGTATCTCGACGAACAAGAACAACTTGTCCTTTCTCAATATCTTTCGGTCCCATCTCAATACGTACAGGAATTCCTTTCATTTCATATTCATTGAATTTCCATCCTGGCATTTTATCACTTGCATCAATATCGACACGGACTAAATCTTTTAATTGATCACGTAGCGCATAAGCTTTATCTAGTACACCTTCTTTATGTTGAGCGATAGGAACAATCATCGCTTGTGTAGGTGCAATTTTTGGAGGTACAACTAATCCACGATTATCACCATGCACCATAATCAACGCACCCATAATTCGTGTAGAAAGTCCCCAAGATGTTTGATGAACATATTGGCTTTCTCCATTTTCATCTAAGTACGTAATATCAAAAGCTTCTGCAAAGCCAGAACCGAAATGGTGGGAAGTTGCAGATTGTAGAGCTTTTCCATCATGCATTAAACTTTCGATGGTTAGTGTATAATTAGCACCAGCGAATTTTTCCTTATCTGTTTTTCTACCTTTTAGTACAGGAATAGCTAGATATTCTTCCACTAAGTCTGCATATACTTCTAACATACGATTTGTTTCTTGTGAAGCATCTTCATCAGTTGCATGAGCAGTATGCCCTTCTTGCCACTGGAACTCTGAAGAACGTAGAAACGGTCTTGTTGTTTTTTCCCATCGTACAACATTCGCCCATTGATTGTATAACATTGGTAGGTCACGATAGGAATGAATATTTTTGGAATAGTAGTCACAAAATAGAACTTCAGAAGTAGGGCGGAATGCTAAACGTTCTTGAAGTTTTTCCTCTCCACCATGTGTAATCCAAGCAACTTCAGGAGCAAATCCTTCCACATGGTCTTTTTCCTTTTGAAGTAGACTTTCTGGAATAAACACCGGAAAAGACACATTAGAATGGCCTGTTTCCTTAATCCTCTTATCTAATTGATCCTTAATATTTTCCCAAATGGCATATCCATAAGGTTTCATAATCATCGTTCCACGAACCAAACCATAGTCAACTAATTCTGCTTGTTTCACAACATCTGTATACCATTGTGCAAAATCGTCTTCCATTGCTGTGATCTTTTCGACAAACTGTTTATTTTTCTTTCCCAAAGTAAACACCTCTTTAATATATTCTTGTTTAGCTTCAACGCCCATCGACTAGCTCGCGTTTCCGCTTTTCGTATTTCTGCACAAAAAAACCCCCATCCAGTAAAGGGACCGAGGTTTGGCGTTACCACCCTTGTTTGCAAGAGGGATTCCCACTTGCACACTTTTCCTTCGTAACGGTTATGAACCGCGCTATCTTACAGCCAAAAGCTTTCCGACAGCGAACTAAAAAGGTAGGTTCTAATTCATGTCTTTAGAAATTCGCACCACCCATTTCCTCTCTTAAAAGACATTAAAATTATACTAATCCTCTTCAAACGTTTTAATTATATTCAATATCTTTTAATATATATGGATGAAAATAGAAAGTCAAGATGGAGGGGATTAAAAGTAGTATGATCGATTCCTTTATTATTTTAGATCTTTACTCGTTACTTAATCTAATGTAATAATAAAGTCAGTAAAAAAATATTTGCAGGTATTTAATTTGAAGAGCGGTGGTTTTTATGAAAAATAGATTATCTGGAAAAACTGTATATATAATTTTTTTAATAATAATGGTCTTCCTATATATTTCTTCAAAGTATATTAGTAATCAAACAGCCTTTCTCATCATAACTATTTTCCCTTTAGTATATTGGGGTATATATAGTTTTATAAATAGGCAGGTGGAGAAATAGCCTTTCTATTCACACTTGAAAGACCGGGTAACTGAATTTTAAAACTGTTTATTTTTTGGTGAAGAAAATCCTATATAATTTAGTTGATAAAACAGGATTTTCTTCACTTTCTCGATATCCTTTGTGATGGACCCACATCAAGTGTAAGAATTTACTAAAAACGTCATCCTCAAAATATAATAACAATAAAAAACCAAATGATCATAATCAACTGAATCAATACTTTGGCAATAGACCCGCCTAAAAAGCCAAGCAACGAACCGATGGATGCCTTGATTGCGTCGTTAGGAGGTCTCTGTTGTAATAACTCTATGACAAATACGGTAATAAAGGGAACAATAAGAATACCAAAAGGTGGGATAATAAATGATCCAACAATAACCGCTACTACCGCACCTCGTTCTCCCCATTTACTGCCACCATATTTTTTCACAAAATAACTATTTGCTAATATATCTGCTAAAAATAAAAACAGAGTAAAGATAGCCATTATTATCCAGAAAACAATCGTGAGTTCATCTGGGTTGATGATAAACTGATAAAGCAAAAAACCAACCCAAATGACAAGGACTGACGGAATGATTGGATAAATGATTCCGGCAAAACTCAATATGAACAACACAATAATGACAATCCAGACCATCCAATCTAACATATATGCTTCCTCCAAAAAGAAATTTGAATAAGGCCTAGAACCATTTGTTAAGAAGTTTTCCGATATATACTGGAAAGTTTAATCTCTTCCTTATTCATAAAACGTCTTAGATTTTCCCAATGTTTCATCATACCCATTAGAATAAGTACTAAAACAATTGTTGCTGGATCAGTACCATAAACCATGTATGTCTCTATAAAATAAACTACATACATACTCAGAATTCCGAATACAGCATAATCCGTTGTAAATGTTACTAGTAGTAATATGATAACCCCAATAATTGCAATTCTAAAATCGATTGCTAAAAATGCACCTATAATAGAGGCTGTACCTTTTCCACCTTTGAAATTCATTGTTATTGGATAGTTATGACCTAAAATAACAAAAAAGGCAGTATTATATAGTAGTATAATCTGATATTCATTCATTACTCCATTATATTCCAAGAAGGATACCATTAATAAAATTGCCAAGGTTGCTTTAAAAATATCTACGAGAGCAACGACTATACCATATTTCCACCCTAACAACATCGTAGTGTTAGAGGCGCCTGCATTCTTACTCCCTAATTTTTTAATATCTATCTGTTTTCGTTTAGCAACAAGCTGTGAACCATTTAGGCAACCGAATAAGTATCCAATCAAAGTTGAGATTAGAAAATACATATGATTCTCCCCCTGTATGATTACTTATTTCTAATATATTAAAAAAATGCCCTATTGGGTTCAAAAGTTTGAGTCATTTTTGAAATTGGGCGCCTTGAAAATCCTGGAAGTCTATCATACGGTCGCTTATACGCTGCAATAAATAGGAATCATGACTTATCGCAAGGACACCAATATTCCGCTCCTTCGCAACACGATGTAACATTTTCCACAAATGCGCTTGTGTAATGGCATCAAGCATTGTCGTAATTTCATCGGCTATAATGAATTTAGTCTCGTCTTGAAATGCTCTTGCTATACAAAATCGTTGTAGCTCTCCTCCTGACAATTCACTTGGCCAACGGGATAACCACTCTTCTTTTATTCCAAGTTCATCTAATACTTTACGATCCATATTACTTTCCATCCATATTTTTTGCATTTTCCATCTTGGATTGATGGACTTCTCCGGATGTTGCCAAATAAACTGAACAGGATGTATTCCCCTACTTTTAATTTGCTTACCGCCAAGCAGTACCCTTCCACTTTCAGGCTTCATATAACCGGCAATGATTTTGGCCATCGTTGTTTTTCCTGACCCGCTATATCCATGCAAACCAACGATTTCACCAGGGTGAATGGTTAGATGAAGGTCCTTAAATAAATAATCTCCATCCCCATATTTAAAGCTGATTCCTTCCACCTCAAGTTTCGATGATTCGTTCGTTATTGGAATAATCTCTTTTTCCTTAACAAAAAAATCATTTCTCGGCAGTGCATTCCACAACTCCTTTGTAAATGGATGTTGCAGCATTTCCCCTTTTCCCCAGAAATCCTCAACCTTGGCTATTTCAACTGTTTCACCATCACGGAAAACAACTACCTTATTTGCCAATTTTAATGCCGTATCAATATCGTGGGTAATGAACATGATACCTTTCCCTTTTTGGGATAGCTGTTTAAGAAGAGAGGTAAGTTCGTCTAGGGTTTGTGGATCAAGTCCCGGTGTTGGCTCATCAGCAATAATCAATTTTGCCGGGCTAACGATAGCCGTAGCCGCTAAAATTCTTCTTGCCATCCCACCAGATAATTCAAATGGATATTTATCAGAAACCTCACTTGAAAGACCTACTTGAGTAAAAACCTTTTGTTGAACAAGTTTTTTATCTTGATTCTGTATAACCTCTTGAACCTGTTTCCCAACTTTCATTAAAGGATTCAAAGCTTGAGTGGATTGGGGAATATACGAAATTTCCTTCCCCCTATATTCCTCTCTCAATTTGTCGCCTTTATAAAAAATTTCTCCATCCGTTAATGCATGCTTTGGTAATATACCAAGAATCGCACTGGCTAATAAGCTTTTCCCTGAACCACTAGCTCCAACGACTGCAACAATTTCTCCTTCATTTATCGTCATGTTAAGATTCCTAATCACTTTCATTTCTGTTTCTACTAACCCTTTTTTAAAGGTTCGAAACGCTAATGAAAAATTCTTCACTTCTAATAATAGAGGTTGCGGGTTTTCCATCCATTTCCCCTCCTTGCACTAAGACTTCATCCCATCAAAGGGATCGATGAATCGTTTCACATTTTTCCCTAACATATCAAATAGACTTACCATAACTAATAGAGCTAGTCCCGGAAAAAAGGCAAGCCACCACATACCTACCGAAAGATAACGCATAGACTCTGATAATATAATACCTATTGCTGGTTGTTCAGGTGATAATCCAAAGCCTAAAAAGGTTATTGCAGCTTCATGGAGAATGGCATGTGGAAAGATTAACAAGAAACCTACAAACAATTGCGGGAATACATGTGGAAAAAAATGATTTCTAGCAATCCATAATTTGCTTTTTCCTAATTTCATGGAAATGTTAACATATTCAGCTGTTTTTATTTGTAAGATTTCTGCACGCAAGATCCTTGTTATACTAGGCCAATGAGTGAGTGCTAAACCAATCACCACACCATAAAAACCCCCACCCGCGGCGAAGGAAATTAATATTAAAACGACTATATGGGGGACACTTAAAAATAGATCTATTAACCATGTGACAAACCGATCCCACATTCTATTCCACGAAGCTAATAAACTAAAAAATAAAGCAAGGATGGAACTCGTTAATGCGGCTACTATACCTACTCCAATACTTAACGTTAAGCCCTTTAAGGTTCTTGCTAACATGTCACGCCCTAACCAATCCGTACCAAATATATGATTCCAGGATGGTGCCTCATTTTTCCCTTCCATATGGATAAGAAGTTCCTCATCCGTTATCGACATTCCGGAACTGATAATGGCTAAAAGGAAAAGAACCGAAACGGCTATTTTTATCATTGTTTTTCTTCTTATATTTATCCGATTCAATGAAGGTCCCCCTTTCTTATACGGGGGTCAATTACTTTGTAAAGAATATCGGCAAGTAAGTTTCCGATAAATACAAATACCGTACTAAATAATACAATACCTAATAATAAAGGAACATCTCCACCAAGACCAGCTTGTACAACTGCTTGCCCAAGACCTGGATAGGAAAATACTTGCTCCGCAATAACAGCTCCGCCAAAAATTTCCCCGAAAGATGAAAAATGAATAGAAATAGCAGGCAAGGCGATATTACGTAAGCCATGTTGATAAGCAAGTTGATAGCCTTTTTTTCCTTTAGCCTTCGCATAAAGGATATATTCACTTTGTAATACTTCTACTAGCTTTTCCCTAGTATGAAGCGCAATGTTGGAGACCCCGATAATACTTAATGTTAAAACTGGCAATAATAAATGCTTGAACTTATCTAGTATAAATACATCTTCTGCCAATACAC
The DNA here is from genome assembly GCF_038006665.1 of Oceanobacillus sp. FSL K6-0118. Classification (NCBI taxonomy): domain Bacteria; kingdom Bacillati; phylum Bacillota; class Bacilli; order Caryophanales; family Bacillaceae; genus Oceanobacillus; species Oceanobacillus sp. FSL K6-0118. The sequence goes on along the minus strand of NZ_JBBOVR010000001.1, from coordinate 600,811 downwards.
CAGCTGGAGTGCCTAGACCAATTGGGAACCAACCGAGCCATACTGAAAAAACAGTTAATAATAATAAACCTAACCAAAAAGTGGGCGTGGAAGCTAATGTATAGCAATAAGTTTTAATGAACCGATCTATGATTGTCCCTTGCTTAACCGCCGCAACGACACCTAGTAAAAAACCGATAACCCCTGATAATAGCCAAGCTAGCCCCATTAATCCTAATGAGGCTAGAAAACGCTCCAAGATAATATCGATTACAGGGGCCCGATAGATTAAGGAAGTCCCAAGATCCCCTTGGATGACCGCACTTCCCCAATTCATAAATTGCAATATTCTAGATTCATTCAGGCCCCAATATTCAGCAATCTCTTCTCTTTGTTCCGGACTCACCCTCGTTATATCCGCACCTACATAGGACTGAATAGGATCAATTGGTGAAATTGCCACTAATGTAAAAGAAATAACACTAACTGCAAAAAGTAAACTTAATAGTTTTACTGCCTTACTCAAAATAAACTTAAATACACGTTTTAAATTCAAACTCAGCCTCTCCTACTCCTTCCAATGCCAGTCTTCAATAAAGTCTGTAATTGGCCACCCATGTCCATGTGGTTGAATCTTTTGTTCCCCAATTTCTAGATTTTCATCGATTAAATACAAATGTTGCAGGTTAACAAGCCATGCCCATGGCGCATCCCCTTTTGCTGAGAAGCCTTCTTTTCCATCCCATTGTGCTTTCTTCCAATACTCATTCGCTTCTTCTGTTGATGTTGCCCGTAACGCTTGTTCCATATATTGATCAACAACTTCATTCGAATAATAATTCGTATTATAATAACCTATTCCTCGTGTTTTACTACTGTACAAGTTATACATTTCAAGCGGATCATGACTACCCCAGCCCATCATGATAGGCTCAGAATACATTAATTGTTCTAATTCATTCCAGCTTTTTCCCTCTGTCGTAACGGAAATTCCTAATGGTTTCATCATTTCAGCGAAAGCCATGGATAGAGACTGACGATTTTGATCATCTGCAGGATAAAATAACGTAAAAGCGGCTTCCTTACCATCTTTCACTCTGACACCTTCATCCGTTTCCTTCCAGCCACCTTCGTCTAGAATTTCCTTTGCCTGTTCGATATCATGATCCTCTATCACCGAATCCGGATTCCACCACGGTAATCGATCGGCAACGGAATAAGCTGGTGTTCCATATCCATCCAATACCCCGTCTACCAAGGCCTTTCTATCCACTCCAACGTTTATGGCTTTTCGAATAGAAATATCTGCTGTTACATCATTTCCAATCGGAAACCCATCCTCTGTCATATCCCCACTAGGGACAAATGGGAACATAACTCCTCGATTATCAACAGATTCTAGTTGGATTAATTTCATACCTGGCACTTTTTCGTTCGCAAAGCTGGAAGGAATGGAAACGACATCTACTTCTCCAGCCTTTGCAGCAGCATATCCCGCATCTTCAGATAGGAAAAGAAACGTTAATTTTTTAAAGTATGGTTCTTTTCCATAATAGTGTGGATTTCGTTCTACTATAATTTGTTGACCTTTATCCCACTGAACAAGTTGATATGGTCCTGAACCTATAGGATGTTCCCGATAATTTTCATCATAGGCATGTTCTGGAACAATTCCAGTTGTTACAAGTAAATCGATAAAGGTTGAATCTGGCTTCTCTAAATGAAAGCGAACCGTGTAATCATCAACCGCTTCTATGCCTTTTACATTACTTAAATCCACAACCGAACCACTTCCTTTGGTTTGTTGAAAAGTAAACACAACATCATCCGCGTTCAACTGTTCTCCATCAGAAAACTGAACGTCTTGGCGAATTTCCACCGTCCATGTAAGTCCATCATCGCTCACTTGATAACTTTCTGCGAGGTCATTTTGAATTTCAAAGATTTTGTCATATCGAAGTAATGTACTTTGAAATAAAGGCGAGCCATATCTCCCCCACCCTGTAGTAGGGTCAAATCCCTCTTCCGGCTCACTTCCAACTGCAAGAATTAACTCGTCACTTTGTTTATTAGCATCCTCACTTTTTTCAGTCTCCGTATTAGAGCAAGCAACTAAGCTTATCATTGCAAAAAATAAAACAATAAATGATAATTTTTTCATTTCATAATCTCCTTATTAAAGCTTGTCTTTCCGTACAGTTTATTTTACTATTTTACAACCTCCAATTAAATGTTTTATTACCAAAAAAGATGTCTGTCATTTCTTTTCTAACAGACATCTCATATGTATTATGGATTGAGTTTAAGTCTAGCAGCTTCTAACGCCTTAACTACTATTTTACTTCTTTCCAATGCTTGTTTATACGTAGTATCATTGCTTTCTGAGATCATTTGAATAAATGCCTCCGCCTCATAAACCATGTCTTGCTCTTCCTGTTCAACAGCAAGCTCGTTCATTTGTTTATTTTTACGATCATAATAGGAAATTTTTCTAATAGGAGCAATGTGATCAATCGTAATCGTTCCTTCTTCCCCTTGTATTTCAGAAGGCATGATTGCTTGAGTTATTTTGGAGCAAAGGATAGTTACAACGAAACTCCTATAATCTAAAACTAGAGTGCCACTACCATCCACCCCGTTATCTAACATGACTGGGTAATAATCCAGATTACTAGGCTCACCAAACATATCAATTGCCATACTTAATGGGTAAACACCTAAATCCGTAAGAGCTCCCCCAGCAAACTCTTTTGAAAATACATTTGGTTTCTTTCCCTCTTTTAATGCATCATAACGGGAAGAGTATTGATTGAAATGAAGAACACAACTACGAACCGATCCAATTTTTTCTACCGTATTCTTAAATATTTCATAATTAGGAGAGTATAAATGTCGGTATCCTTCAAATACAAATACATTTTCTTCTTCAGCTAATCCTGAAATGATTTGGAGCTGTTCTTCAGTTAATGCCATTGGTTTTTCACAAAAAACATGTTTTTTTGCCTTTATCACTTTAATAATGTGTTCAACGTGTAATGTATTTGGAGAAGCAATATAAACAAAATCGGTATTTTCCTTTAACATCTCATCTAATTCAGTATACCAACGGTCTGCTCCATTTTTTGTTGCAAAAGACTTAGCTCCGTCCTCTGTTCTAGAGTAAACCGAAGAAAGCACTGCTTTTCCAGTTAGGTTAACTGCTTCAATAAATGATTCGGTAATCCAACTTGTCCCAATTGTAGAATAAGAAATCAAGCATTATCCCTCTCTTCATCTTGTTTAGTTTCATCTGGGTGTGGGTCAATCGTATGTTGATATTCATATCCCTTATTAATTTGTACAATGACTAATACTAAAATAAGGATGACAATAAAGACAGACACGATAGTAATGAGTGTTAATGTACTCACTTTCATCCCCCAATTCTTCTTAGAAGTAGTTCTCTGCTAAATATTTACCCCACCTAAACAGGCAGTAAGACTTCCACCTCAAGCTTCTAGAAGGTAGGTGGGAAATCAACTGCCCGTAAAGGTAACCATCAGTGGCGAATGAAAGAAACCCCCAACTGATAGAAGCCTTCTTTATTATACCATTCTTTCCTTTTCAAATAAGGGGTTCCCTAACAAATTTTTAGTATTTAAGAGAATAGTAGATGATTCGCTCGGATATCTTTGGATACATCATTTGTACTCGTTTAATAAAAAGCATTCACGGATAATCCTTTATTTTCAGAAAATACTGGATTTGAATCCATTTATGAACACCTCTATCATTATAATAGAAATTTACTTTTTTACAGTTCCCCAGAATTTCACCCAGTTTCTTGACATTTTTTCACTATCTTAACTTCTTTCTTACCATGGATCCAGTGGTAAAAGTTTCAACTGAATTATTTTTCTTAATTAGAAATATGGATACAAATACTTCATTTAAAAGGAGAGGACATTTAAACTTGAAGAAATTATTATTAACTTTTGTAACCATAATAGGTTTAATCTTTTTAGCTGCATGCGGCGGATCAGGTGATGCTGGCGCAGAAGGAGGAAAAAGTAAATTAGAGCAACTTCAAGAAAAGGGAACCGTAAAGATTGGTTTTGCCAATGAGCCACCTTACGCTTATGAACAAGGCGGTGAATTAAAAGGGGCGGCTGTTGACATCGCAGAAGCAGTTTTTAAAGAACTAGGAATTGAAGAAATGGATTCACAACTAGCAGACTTTGGTCAACTTATCCCTGGTTTACAAGCACAACAATTTGATGTCGTAACGGCTGGTATGGCAATTAACCCTGACCGTTGCAAAAATGCATTATTTGGGGAACCAGAAATGCAATATGGAGAAGGTTTAATTGTGGAAGCTGGGAATCCACTAGGTCTAGAAAGCTATAAAGATATAGCAGATAATCCCGACGTAACCGTAGTAGTTATGGAGGGTGCTACAGAAATTGAATTTTTAAAATCAGAAGGAGTAAGTGAGGACCAAATCACGACGGCTCCAGATATCCCAGCTACATTCTCTGCCGTTCAATCTGGGCGTGCAGATGCGACAACTGGAACAGAGATGACAGTTAAAATGGCGCTAGAATCCGCTAATACAGATGCTTTGGAATTTGTTGAGACATTTGAACAACCCGATATCGATGGAGTGCCTAGCTATGGTGCTGCTGCATTTAATCTAGAAGATCAAGAACTAGTAGACGCATACAACGAAAAACTGGCTGAACTAAAAGAAAATGGAACCGTTACTGAATTACTGGAGAAAAATGGTTACAGCGCACAAATGAATGCCGTGCCTGATGAAGTTACAACAGAAGCCGTTTGCAATGGGGAATTTTAATGAAGGAAAAATAGACGATGACTCCATAGGGTCCGGTTCCCTCGCCTAGGGGCCTGACTCTATATTTTTTTCTACACCTATTTTTATAAAGGAGTGATGAACATTAGTGCAATAATAGACATATTCCCACAACTACTAAAAGGGCTTGGCGTTACAGTTACCGTTCTGATCGCATCCGCACTTATCGCCTATCTCATGGCTTTTATTGCTGGCTTATGCCGTCTTTCTAATCATATAGTCATTCGAAAAATTACAGGATTTTATGTAGAGGTATTCCGCGGAACATCTCTAATCGTACAGTTATTCTGGTTGTATTACGCCATACCAATGCTCTTCGGAATTCAGTTAGGTTCCAATTGGTGGGCAGGGGTTATTGCCATTGGTTTAAACTATGGTGCCTATTTATCAGAAGTTGTACGCGGATCCATACAGTCTGTCGCAAAAGGACAAACAGAAGCAGCTATTGCGTTAAATATGTCAAGATTCCAACGGATGCGTCTCATTATATTTCCGCAAGCCGTTCGGATGATGTTACCCGAGTTCGGCAACTACACCATTCAAATGTTAAAAGGGACTGCATTAGTATCATTAATAGGTTTAAAGGATGTCCTTTATTATGGTGATATTATGCGAAGTACGAATCTATCTCAGGCACCACTTATCTATTTATTAGTATTAGTACTCTATTTTATTCTCGCTCTCCCACTTATCTGGTTAACTAGAAAGGGAGAAAGCATTTCTAAGAAAGGGGTGGCTAGTGGATGAATAGCAACTATTGGAATTGGGATACATTTCTTGAAGCCCTCCCCATTGTTCTAAAAGGTTTGGGAATTACGATAGGACTTACCATTACATGTTTTTTATTTGCATTACTTTTCGGCTTTGTCTGGACATTTTTACGAAGAATCCCGAATAAGGCACTAAATTGGTGTGTTACATGGATGATGGAATTTATTAGATCTACCCCACCACTTGTGCAACTTTTTTTCATTTTTTATGCTTGGCCAATGATTCCAGGAATTGGTGTTACACTTAGTCCATTTACAAGTGCGGTCATTGGCTTAGGGATTCATTTTAGTACGTATATTGGCGAAATCTATCGTTCAGGAATTGAAAGCGTTGATAAAGGACAATGGGAAGCTGCGAAGGCACTAAATTTCTCTACAGTTGATAAATGGAGAAGAATCATCTTACCACAGGCACTCCCTCCAACCATTCCAATGCTAGGAAACTATTTCATTATTATGTTTAAAGAGGTTCCATTAGCATCAACTATCGGTGTCGCAGGTATCCTGTTAATGGCAAATACGTATGGGGCACAAAATTGGGCCTATCTAGAACCATTGACTATCGTTGGTATCATTTTCTTATTGCTAAGTTATCCGTCCGCCATTCTCATTAAAAGATTAGAAATAAAATTGAACACACGTTTTGATAAGAAAGCAACATTGGAAAATATGAAAAAAGGAGCGATGATGTAATGTCAGAACCAATTGTAACGTATAGGAATGTTCATAAGGCATTCGGCGATGTCAAGGTTCTTAAAGGCATCGATTTAGATATTTTTCCAGCTGAAAAGATTGCCGTTATTGGTCCAAGTGGCTCGGGGAAAACAACGATTATTCGTATGCTAATGACATTAGAAGAACCAACTTCTGGAGACATCATTATCGATGGAACGAATTTATGGAAAATGGCAAAGAATGGGAAAATGATTCGCGCGAATGAGAAACATTTAAGAGACGTTCGCGGAGATATCGGAATGGTCTTTCAACATTTCAACTTATTCCCTCATATGACTATTTTAGAGAATTGCATGGCCGCTCCAATCCACGTAAAAAAGGAAGATAAACGTGAGGTACACGAACGTGCAATTCAAATGTTGGAAAGAGTTGGACTCGGTGACAAGTTGAACAATTATCCTAGCCAACTTTCTGGCGGGCAAAAACAGCGTGTTGCCATGGCAAGAGCATTAGTGATGAGACCAAAAATCATGTTATTTGATGAAGTAACATCTGCTTTAGATCCCGAACTAGTCGGGGAAGTACTTGAAGTTATTCGTGATATAGCACGCAACGACGATATGGCAATGGTTCTCGTCACACATGAAATGGACTTCGCACTAGATATTGCTGACAAAGTATTATTTTTAGATAATGGAGTGATTGCAGAACAAGGCACCGCAAATGAAGTCATCGAGCACTCCACAAACGAACGATTACAAACATTCTTGCACCGTTTTCGGAGTGTTTGAAGAATCCATGTTGAGATGTTCATAAACGGATGAGTTACCGAATTTGGAAAAAGAAGCTGCGTTCCGGCACTCATAAGGTGAATGAGTTACAGAATTCGGAAAAGGAATCCGTGTTCCGGCACTCATAAGGCGGATGAGTTACCGAATTCGGAAAAAGAAGCCCTGTTCCGGCACTCATAAGGCGGATGAGTGCCCGAATCTGGAAAAAGAAGCTGCGTTCCGGCACTCATAAGGCGAATGAGTTACCGAATTCGGAAAAAGAAGGAGATTTTGTCCCTGATAACCACTCATGGACATTTGCTTGGAAAAAGAGGGAAATCTGTCCGTGATAACACGGTTAAAGTCCAACTAATACAGACACATCTAACCAAAAAAATAAGCGTGATACCCCACTCTTTGTTGATAAAAGTATCACGCTTATTTTTCCAAGCCTTTTATTTATCTTCCCCAATAATACGAACTTCACGTTCCAACGCTACACCGAATTTTTCTTTTACTGTATGTTGAACAAAGTGAATTAATTCGATATATTCACTTGCAGTCGCATTATCGACATTTACGATAAATCCTGCATGTTTACGAGAGACCTGTGCCCCTCCTATTTGTTTACCTTGTAAATGACTATCTTGAATTAATTTACCTGCAAAATATCCAGGTGGGCGTTTAAATACACTTCCGCAAGATGGATATTCTAAAGGCTGTTTCGATTCACGCTTATACGTCAAATCATCCATAATTGCTTTAATTTCATCATATTTTCCATTCTTTAATGAAAATTCAGCTTCAAGGACAATGTACCCATTATCTGGGATATTACTTTTCCGATAAGTCAAATCTAACTCATCAGCTGCAACAGTATGTAATTCCCCTTCTTTTGTAACAACGACTGCACTTGTTAATACATCTTTAATTTCGCCACCATAAGCACCGGCATTCATATATAATGCTCCACCTACAGAACCTGGAATTCCACAGGCAAACTCCAGACCAGTTAGCTCCTCTTTTAAAGCGTGCCTAGAAACATCAATAATTCTTGCCCCACTTTGTGCAACAACGACATTTTCCTCTGTCTTAATTTCATTTAGCTTTTGTAAATTTAATACAATACCTCGAATCCCACCATCTTTTACAATTAAATTAGAACCATTTCCTAACAAAGTAAAAGTAGTGTTTTCACTGTTTGCAAGTTTTACAATATCTTGTACTTCTTTATAGTTTTCTGGAGTAACATAAAAATCTGCATTCCCACCTAATTTTGTATACGTATGATTCCTTAGTTCCTCATTTGCTAATACATTTTCTTTTGAAGTAATCTCGATTAGTTTATTATAAAGATGATGATTGATTTCCAACAAAATCATTCCTTTTATTTAATATATATGGAAGCATAACAATTCAGCTTATTAATCTTTTTATAAGAAAGGCCACGTCCGGCGACTAGCACTTCCGCTTTGCTCTTTACATTTCAACTATATGTTAAAAGTATTTAAAAAACCACCAAAGTATTTGGTGATTTTTTAAATAGATAATTTCCTTTTATATTGTAAGTCATTGTGACTCATCTTGCCACAAAAAAGAATGAATCATTTGATCAACTTTCTGACTTTCATGCAAATCACTATGTCCTAAATCATCATCCTGTATGATAACTTCTTTTAGTTGATTTTCTGGAACGATATTCCGAATCGTTTGGACACTTTCAGGATAAGCAACTAAATCTCCTGTACTACCGATGTTTAATACATCAACTGTTTGAGGAAATCCCCCTTGGTAAAGCATTCGGAGTGCTACTGAATTTGGTTTCAAATCATTTGCAGCTGCATCTTGATGCTTTTTAAAATATTCCTTATTATAAATCCCATCAAATGGACTTCCGATTGCAACAAATCGTCGAACATTAGGATAGTCTTCCGTATTATATTGCTGCATGTAATAAACGGAAATAATTCCCCCCATGGAATGTCCAACTAAATTAACTGTGTTTACATTATAATTCTCTTTCAAATGGCGTAATGCATCAGATAGCCATCTGGCACTATCCGAAAAATTAGCTCGATTATTTTGCAGTATAATTTGAACAAACATTTGATCGGCTTGTGCCCCATTTACTTTATAATCCAGGATTCGTCCATTTGAAGAAATAAAATAGACCAATCCTTTTTTCCCCCAACCATTCTTTTCAAAACGGTTAAGCATCGTATTAAAAGATTTAGCTGTCCCTTTGTACCCATGAATAAACACAGTTGGTATACTATTCGTTGTTTCTGACCTTGCTTTATTTGGGATATAAATATATGCAGTAATACCAGTTAGAAAAAGTATAAATAGAATGATACCGATAATTAGTCTGATTTTATTTTTCAAATTCTTCCCTCTTTAAGCGTGAGTTCAAAAGTACGATGAAAAAACCTAGGTCGGCTAAATGTGCAACGTCCTGGGGATCCGATTACTCGCCCCACCGTAAGCTATCGCCAACTAGAAACGTCGAAGTATCATTTTTACCGAACTTGTTGAACCCTTTCTCAAGTTGTATGATTTTGTAATGTTTTTTGTTTTAATATAAACCAAGTAAAATATGCAGCGATACATAATAAAAGTATTTTAACAAAGATTAACGGAACGACGAAGATAACGGTGTATAACATAGAAACCCAAATCATCGTAACACCAATCACCTTTGCCTTTAAAGGAATCCCTCTTCCTTCTCGGTAATCTAAAATATATTGGCCAAAGTGTTTATTTGTAATTAGCCAATGATAAAGTCTCTTTGAGCTACGGATATAACAAGCAGCTGCTAGTAAAAGTAATGGTGTTGTTGGTATTAAAGGTAAAAATATCCCTATAATACCTATTCCCAATGAAAGAGAACCTACAGTTATCAAAAATAGCTTTTTCACTGTTTGCATATTTTTACACCTACTAATTAAGCAATCGTACTCATTATAACACCATTAATAACTGTTTGATCTGTATGGTTTAGAACATTTTATGACATCTTATACGGATGTCCGTTTATTATGCGCGTTCAAAAAGGGGATGAAAAAGGACCGAGATCGGCTAAAAACGCAACGTCCTATTTATTTTCACCGGACCTTTTGCACAACCGCTTATCGTTTTATCTCAGTAATTGGATTAAAGATAGGTTGCCCATTTTTAAATGTAGCAATGTATTGAAAGCCAATGGATTCTAAGAGTTCCAGTGATTCTTTGAATTTGTATGCTAGCGTTGTTTCTAGATGAGAATCCGAACCTAATGTAATAATCTCTCCACCGCATTCTTTATATAGAGATAAGATATCCGGACTTGGCATTCCACCTTCAAGGCCATATCTATATCCTGAGGTATTTAATTCAATCCCTTTTCCTGCTGGAATAATTTCTGCAAAGATTTCTCGAATGACCTCATGAAAATGATGTTTACTTTTCTCGTTTGTATAACGCTTAACTAAGTCAAGGTGACCTAAAATATGAAAACCTTTAAAACGTTTGACACATTCTAGTAATTCCTCATAATAAATTTCGTATGCCTTATCAACTGTTTTATCTTTGAAAAAGTCTCCCGAATGAAGATCCTTTTCTTCCGTTGAGTGCATGGAACATATAACAAAATCAAAGGTTTCCTCTTGCATTAATTTTTCATATCTATCAAGCAACCGTGGTTCTACCCCGATTTCTACTCCTTTTTTAATACGAATTTTGCTGCGATATGTTTCTTGTAGTTCCTTTATCTTTTTATCATATTCTTTTAAGTCAAACTCAAAAATCCAATCTTTATCCGGATAATCGTAATCAATATGATCTGTAAAGCAAATTTCCTCTAAACCAATTTCGATTGCCTTTTCAACTGTCTTTTCCATTTCCGTATCACAGTCTGCGGAAAAATCACTATGTATATGATAATCAAACATGTAAAACGCTCCTTTTGTGCATTGACTTTTATTCTTATCTTCTTTATAATACAATATAACTTTAATTAGATAAAGTAATAAAGCAATAAAGCTTTTGGAATATATATTTTTTTCAAATTGTATAACAGTTGAACTGTAGTTTGTTAAAACCTTTAACGAAAAGGAGAATTCTTCATGCAGAGATACGTGATGGATAACAATAAAAATACAAATGTAAAAGACTTTCAAATAAGGGATGAACTTATTCAAAGCTTAAAAAACAGATTTTCTACCTATGGATATAAACAAGTTCGAACATCAACATTTGAATCCTATGACATGTACTCGAATATTATTGGAACCGTAAATAAGGATGAGATGATTAAAGTAATTGATTCTTCAGGGAAAGTATTAGTGCTAAGGCCAGATGTTACGATTCCATTAAATCGAATGACAACATTAAATGGTCTTCATCAAGATAATCAACGCGTATTCTATGTATTAGATGTGTTCCGCCAGTCTAAAGAACAGGCAGATCAAAAGGAAAGTACACAGGCTGGTGTGGAGTGTTTTGGTAACCAATCAGCCGAAACTGATTCCGAAATCATTATGATGGCTATACACACATTAAAAGATTTAGGTTTTCGAAATTTTAAATTAGAGGTTGGGCACGCCGGGTTTTTTAAAGAATTGATTCAGCAAACAACATTAACTTCACATCAATTAGATGCTTTGCAATCACTCGTTCACTCAAAAAATTCAATTGAAATAGAACCATTTCTAACACAATTGGATATCAAGGAAGATGTAAGAAAGGCCATTCAATCCATCCCAATGCTTTATGGAGACCCGGAAGTAGTTATGGAACAGGCAAAATCCATTATCCAAAATGAATCCATGCAATCGATTCTGCAAAATCTTATTGATATTTATGAATTATTAAAAGCATACGGAGAAGAAAACTCCATTGTTTTAAACCTTGGCCTTATTAATAATATGAACTATTACTCAGGGGTTATATTCCAAGGATTTGTAGACAGTGTAGGTAAGCCTGTATTAATGGGTGGTAGATATGATAATTTAAGTGAACAATTCGGTCAACCTAATCCAGCTATTGGATTTGCCTTTGAGGTAGATTTATTAATTCACGCATTGCAACAACAAGGACTAACCAATAATCTTGGGGCGGTGGCGGATATGATTATTCAGTACGATCAAGAAGTACAAACAGAAGCACTTCGCTCAGCATATCTTCTACGCGACTATGGATATCAGGTACTTACCTACTCTACTAGTAGCGACATGATTAATAATAACTTAGAGGCGAAGTTCACTGCCCGATTTTCTTCTGAAGCTTATCTATTATATGGTCAAGGAACGAAACAATCTTTTTCCAATCAGGAAGAGCTAATGTCCTTGTTACAGAAGGAGGAGCTATAATTGGAACCTATTACACTAGCACTTGCAAAAGGAAGACCGGCTAAAAGCACCATAGAATTGTTAGAAAAAACCGGAGAGCATTTTGTTGAATTACATGAGGACAGCAGAAAACTTGTATTTTATAATGAAAACCAATCCATGAAGGTCATTTTCGTTAAAGCACTAGACGTTCCTACATATGTAGAAAAAGGAGCAGCAGACATCGGGATTGTCGGGAAAGATAACATTATGGAATCTCAAGCCGATGTTTATGAACTACTTGATTTGAAAATAGGAACATGTAAGTTTTCTGTTGCTGGAAAACCGAATCATGAAATAAAAAATAATCAGAAGTTAACTATTGCTACTAAATATCCAAATGTAACAAAGAAGCATTTTCAAACAAAAGACCAAGCAATTGAAATAGTGAAATTAAATGGGTCAGTAGAATTAGCACCTATTATTGGGTTATCTGATTACATCGTTGATATTGTTGAAACGGGTAGCACTCTAAAAGAAAACGGGCTGGTAGTATTAGAAGATATTGAAAATATTAGTACAAGATTAATCGTTAATAAAGCTAGTTTTGCAACAAAGGCAACAGAAGTTCAGAATTTTATTAATCAATTAAAATCAGCTATGGAGTGATATAGATGAAAATAATAACATCCGGGGAGTTTTTCACGGAGAAAAAAAACACCACCTCCACACAGATAAACGAAAAGCAACTAGACAATATAGTTTTAGATATCATTACACAAGTAAGGAAAGATAAGGATACCGCTTTATTCCGTTATACGGAGCATTTTGATAACGTTAAACTGGATAGCTTGCTCGTTTCGGAATCAGAATTCAAAGAAGCTAGAGAAAAAGTAGATACATCGTTTATCGAAGCAATTCAAGAAGCAAAACAAAATATTCGTACTTTCCACGAGGCTCAAAAAGAACAATCATGGTTTATGGAAAAGGAAAATGGGATCGTATTAGGCCAAAAAGTAACTCCACTTGAAAAAGTAGGCGTTTATATCCCTGGAGGAAAAGCTGCATACCCTTCTTCTATTTTAATGGATGTAATCCCAGCACAGATAGCTGGTGTGGAAAAAATCGTTATTACAACACCACCTCAACAAAATGGCAAAATCAGTCCATATGTACTTGTTGCTGCAGAGGAAGTTGGTGTGACTAGTATTTATAAAGTTGGTGGTGCACAAGCCATTGCCGCATTAGCTTATGGAACGGAATCGATTGAAAAAGTAGATAAAATAGTTGGTCCGGGAAATGCCTTTGTTGCAAGAGCGAAAAAATGGGTATACGGAGATGTTGCCATTGATATGATTGCAGGGCCTAGTGAAATTTGTGTAGTTGCAGATGAATCTGCTCCAGTAAATTATGTCGCTGCAGACTTACTTTCTCAAGCGGAACATGATGAATCAGCCAATGCCATTTGTGTAACAACGAATAAGGAATTAGCGGAGGAAATTAAAGTTGAGATTGAAAAACAACTAGCAACACTTGAAAGAAAGGCAATTGCAGAAAAATCAATAGAACAAAACGGTCGAATTATTGTTGCAAATAATGAAGATGATGCATTCAAGGTGGTTAATGAAATTGCCCCAGAACATTTACAATTAATGATTCAAAACCCAACCGAAAAGGTTAATAAAGTAAAACATGCGGGAGCCATTTTCTTAGGCAATTATTCACCGGAACCATTAGGAGATTATTTTGCAGGTCCAAATCATACACTTCCTACTAGTGGTACTGCGAGATTTGCTTCCCCATTAGGTGTATATGACTTTGTGAAAAAATCAAGTATTATTCACTATTCACAAGAAGCATTATTAGAAGCAACGAACAAAATCACAAAAATTGCAAATGTGGAAGGGTTTACTGCCCATGCAAATTCTATAACAATAAGAAAGGATTATCCAAATGCGTAGTGCAAAAGTATCTAGAAAAACAAGTGAAACAGATATTCATTTAGAGTTAAATATTGATGGAACTGGAAAACCAAATATTGAGACAGGTGTAGGTTTCTTTGATCATATGCTTATTCTTATGACAAAGCATGGATTATTTGACCTAAACGTGAAATGTCATGGAGATTTACAGGTTGATCAACATCATACAGTTGAAGATATTGGTATAGCTTTGGGACAGGCATTCTTGGAATCATTAGGGACAAAGGAAGGAATAACTCGTTATGCGACAGTAACTACTCCAATGGATGAGGCCCTATCAACGGTATCGATCGATATTAGCGGACGTGCTTACCTCGTTTTTAATGTGGAAGGTCTTAAAGACAAAGTAGGAAATTTCGATACGGAACTCGTACAAGAATTTTTTCAAGCTTTTGCTAGTAATGCTAAAGTAACCTTACACATTAATCTTGCGTACGGCGACAATACACACCATATGATTGAATCTATTTTTAAGGGGTTTGGCCGTTGCCTTGATCAAGCAACATGGAAGAACCCTCGTATTCAAGGAATCCCATCTACAAAAGGCTCATTGTAACCACTAGAACAAGGGGGAAATCATTTTGATCGCAATTATCGACTACGATGCTGGAAATATTAAAAGTTTACAATTTGCATTAAATAAATTAAAAATGGAATCTGTATTAACAAAAGATCCCGAAATAATTAAAAACTCTAGCTCCATAATCCTTCCTGGTGTAGGCGCATTTAAAGATGCTATCGCCTCTTTAAATGAATTGGGAATGACTGAGGTTATTCGAGAAGAAGTTATGAATGGAAAACCAATTTTAGGTATATGTCTTGGCATGCAATTATTTTATGAAACTAGTTATGAAGACGGAGAATGGGAAGGAATTGGTTTGCTAAAAGGAAGTGTCAATCGAATTCCTGATATTGTTAAAGTGCCTCATATGGGTTGGAATACCATACAGAAGCACCAAGAAAGTCCTTTATTTCATAACATTTCTGAGGGCCCCTTTGTATACTTTGTTCATTCCTATGCAATTGGCGGTAATTATGAAAAAGATACCCTTGTATCCAGTTCCCAATATGGAATAACAGTCCCAGCAATTGTACAAAAGGGAAATGTGACAGGTATGCAATTCCATCCCGAAAAAAGTGGTGATGTTGGGCTTCAATTATTAAAAAATTACGAGGAGATGATTTCATGATCTTGTTTCCAGCAATAGATATTCGTGGTGGAAAATGTGTCCGCCTAACACAAGGAGATTATAACCAAGAGAAGGTATACAGTGACGCTCCAGAAAAGATGGCACAAGCATGGCAAAAAAAAGGAGCAAAATTCTTACATGTGGTTGACTTAGATGGTGCCAAGACCGGGGATTCTATGAATCAATCTGTCATTAAATCCATTGCGGAACTAGTAAATATTCCTGTTCAAGTAGGTGGTGGAATCCGTTCTATCGAAGTAATCGAGAAATACATAACTGCTGGAGTGAACCGTGTAATTATTGGAACAGCTGCCATTAATCATAAGGAATTTTTAAATGAAGCTGTATCTACATACGGTGATAGAATAGCAGTGTCTATCGATGCAAGAAATGGTTTTGTAGCAACAGATGGTTGGACAAAAGCAAGCAATATAAAAGCTACAAACCTAGTAAAAGAATTGGAATCTATCGGTGTGAAAACCATTGTTTATACTGATATTCTAAAAGACGGAATGTTAAAAGGGCCTAATTTCGAGGAACTTCAAACTATTAATGAAATTACAACAATGGATGTAATCGCTTCTGGCGGAGTATCGACAAAAGAAGATATTCAAAGATTAGGTGATCTAAATATGTATGGTGCCATTATCGGTAAAGCATTATATGATGGCACGTTGAAATTTGAAGAAGCATTGGAGGCGAACAGTAGTGTTAGCTAAACGTATCATCCCATGCTTAGACGTTGATAAAGGCCGTGTTGTAAAGGGGAAAAAATTTAAAGATATTCAAGATGTCGCAGATCCAGTTGAACTAGCAAAACGCTACAATGACGCCGGAGCCGATGAATTAGTATTCTATGATATTACTGCCTCAAACGAAGAAAGAAATATTTTTCTAGATGTTGTGGAAAAAGTTGCTCGTGAGATATCCATTCCATTTGCCGTTGGTGGAGGTATTCGTTCGATTGATGATATCCATAGCGTCTTACGTTCAGGTGCAGAGAAGGTCTCTATCAACAGTGCTGCCATAAGTAACCTCGAATTAATTAGAGAAGCAGCAGCAAAGTTTGGCAACCAATGTATTGTACTTTCTATCGATGCAAAAGAAACGGCATCAGGAAAATGGGAAGTAGTCATTAATGGCGGACGCAAATATACAGGTATCGATGCAATAGAATGGGCGAAAAAAGGCGAAGAACTAGGAGCCGGTGAAATCGTTGTGAATGCAATTGATACAGATGGAGAGAAAGATGGTTATAATTTAGAATTAACCAAAGCAATTGCTGATGCTGTTAATATTCCAATTATTGCTAGTGGTGGCGCTGGTACACTTGAACATTTTTCAACCGTACTGAAGGAAGCCAATGCTGACGCGGCTTTAGCAGCATCTGTATTCCACTATGGGGAAATTCCTATACCCAAACTAAAAGCTTATTTAGATAAAGAAAATATTACTGTTAGGAGGTAAACTAGTGGAAATAAACATTAAGAACTTATCCTTTGACCAAAATGGACTTATTCCAGCAATCGTTCAAGATGCCGGGACCGGAAACGTATTAACATTAGCTTATATGAATAAGGAATCCCTTCAAAAGACAATAGAAACAGACGAAACATGGTTCTTCTCACGTAGTAGACAAGAACTTTGGAATAAAGGTGAAACTTCAGGTAATAAACAAAAAATCAATAAAATAAGTTATGACTGTGACGCAGATGCTCTCTTAGTTCAAGTAACGCCACTTGGCCCTGCATGTCATAAAGGAGAAGAAACTTGCTTCCACAATAATTTATATGAGAACGAAGCCCCATCGCAGGATATCATTCCTCAAGTTGTGGCAAAAATAAAAGAACGCCGTGAAAATCCTGTAGATGGTTCCTATACAAATTATTTATTCAACGAAGGATTAGATAAAATCCTCAAGAAAATTGGCGAAGAATCAACCGAAGTAATTATCGGCGCGAAAAATAATGATAAACAAGAAATAACAAATGAAATTGCAGATTTAACATACCATACGCTTGTTCTAATGGAGTTACTCCATGTGTCTATTAAAGATATTAAAGACGAATTAAAGAATAGACACGTAGAAACAGATAAGAAAAATAAATTATAGAAAAAAACATCTCCTTGTGAGATGTTTTTTTGGAAAGTATTATATTAGCTCCTCGATTTCCGTTTTTTCTTTTAGTTCTGTTAATCGAGATTTCAGTTGTTTTCTTTGCTTTTCCGTATGAAGAAATGATTTAATATTATCCTTTACTTCTTCTAGCTCAGGGATTTCTTTATTTTTCTCTTTTAATTGCTTATAATATTCCTCTACTTCTTTGTCTGTAACTTCAACATCAAATTCATGGTTCATATATTTTTCTGTTGTTAAATCTTCTAATAGTTGGTGTTCAAAGTCTTTTTCATTCATATTAAGTTGTTCCAAAATAGTAGAAAACTGATCTCCAGTTTCTTTCTTGATTGATTCCAACTCTTTGCTTGCCTCTTCTTCTTTAACTTCAATCCCCTTCTCTGACGCTTCTTGATTAATTAATTCCTGTTCAATAAGGGCCGTTAGTGTCCTTTCTTTTATCACATCTAAATCACTAACATCCTGACCATTCTGGTACATGATTGTTTTAATTTGTTTATATACTTGATTGTATTTTTTACCTTCTAACTCTTGTCCATCTACATTCACAACAGGAGTCTTATCATCTACTATTTCTTCATCCGTAAATTCCGGTTGTTCTTGTGCCGCTTCTTCTGTTTCTTTTTTCTCTGTTTTATCATTATTTCCACATGCAGCTAAAAATAATAATAAGCAAGAGATAAATAAAACTAGCCCTTTTTTAGTCATGGCATTCCCTCACTTTTTCTTGATCTTACTCCATTCAAACATAAGTTACGGCGTTTTTTCAAGTTGTACCGTATAATACAAAAACAGGATGGGGATCCCCATCCTGTTAAATTATTTTATCGTTGCATCTATTTCTTTAACCATTTCTGCTACAGATTGAAGTCCTCCACCTGATAAATACCAGTAGTCTGGATCAAGATAATAGATATTATCATTTTTAAAGGCTTTTGTATTTTCTACAAGTTGATTCTCTACAAGTTGTTTTGCGGAGGATTCCCCACCAACAACTGCTCCCCTGTCAATTACATATAATAAATCAGGGTCTTGTTCCATTACATATTCAAACGAGACGTTCATTCCATGTGTAGAAGCTTCGATAGATTCATCGACTGGCTTTACACCAAATACATCATGAATAAGTCCAAAGCGAGAGTTTGTTCCATATGCACTTATCTTATCATCATTTGCTAGTATAATAAGAGCATTCTTGTCACTTGCAGATGCCTTTTCATGTAATGCGGCAATAGATTCATCAATATCTGCAAGTCCACTTTCTATTTCTTCTTGTTTGTCAAAAATGTCACCAACCATATTCATATTTTCTTTAAAAGAATCCATGTATCTTGTTGTGTCAACACCAAGATGAATCGTTGGAGCAATTTCTGAAAACTGATCATATAGCTCTGCTTGACGACCAGAAATAATAATTAAATCCGGATTAATTTCAGCAATTTTTTCAAAGTCTGGTTCCTTTAATCCTCCCACATTTTCATATTCGTCAGAAGCATATTTTTCCAAATAGCTAGGAATAGTGCCAGATTGCGGTACGCCTGCAACATTAACACCTAATTTATCTAGGGTATCTAAAATCCCAAAGTCAAAAACAACAACTTTTTGCGGATTCTTTGGTACTTCCGTTTCATCTAATTCATGTTTAACGGTAATGGTTTCTGGTGATGTATTCTCTTTTTCTACATCTGAACTACCTTCATTTTCCTCTGTTGAACCACAAGCCGCTGTAAAAAGTAAAATTGCTGCAATGAAAAGAACATAAATGGACTTTTTCATACTTCTTCCCCTTTATCTATTAAATTTTTTTAATTCCATGCTGCATGTTATATAAAAAGGTATGTACGCTATACTTATGATCTGAGTACTTTAAACTAAAGCATTCGTTAGGCCTTTTACGAATACCTTAGTTGCACTTAACAGTCATACAAAAGTGTATAAAAGCATTATCTGTTTACGTAAACAAAAAAGTAAGTTACAATTATATTAGGTTTGTTTCCTGTATGATGTAATTGGTTTTGCCAACTAACATCATATGGGATTTTTTTATCTTTTAGAGGTTGTTCAAAAAGTCCGGTGAAAATGACACTTCGCATTTCGCACGAATGCTTGCTTTTCCGTTCCTCACGTATTAACTGCATACGTTCCGGTACTCAAAGCTAAGCCGCCTCGAACTGCTCGGTCCTTTTCATCCTCCTTTTTGAACACGCACTTTTAAAAATAAATACTCTTTTTTATACATCGCATGCAGCATTTCACTTAAAACGAGATTAAGAATGGCAGTAAGAAAGGAAAACCTTCCTACCGCTTAGTAATAAACGCAAATCCTACGATTATCAATTTCTTTAATATCAATATCCATATCATATAAATCTTTAAGAACACATTTATCAATGACATCACATGCTCTACCTTGTTTCATTACCTTTCCATCCTTTAACGCAACGATGTTATCAGAATAACAAGAAGCAAAGTTTATATCGTGAATAACGATTAATATCGTTTTACTCATTTCGTCTACAAGTTTACGTAACGTCTTCATAATTTGAGTAGATGCACGCATATCCAAATTATTTAATGGCTCATCGAGAAGAATATATTCCGTATCTTGGGCAATAACCATCGCAATATGCGCACGTTGCCTTTGACCACCACTTAATTCTTCTAAAAATTTGTCCTGCATATCTTGAAGTTCCATATACTCAATTGCTTCATCTACCTTACCCCAGTCTTCCTTTGTTAACTTCCCTTGTGAATACGGAAATCGTCCAAAGGAAACGAGCTCACGAACCGTTAATTTTAAATTAATGGCATTCGATTGTTTCAAAATAGATATTTTCTTAGCAAGATCATTATTTTTCGCTTGAAAGATATCCTTTCCATCAATCGTAATATCCCCATTATCCTTTGCAATTAATCGACTGATCATAGAAATTAACGTACTTTTCCCTGCACCATTCGGACCAATAAAGGAAGTAATGGTTCCCTTGTCAATCGTCAAAGAAACATCTTCAATTACCGGCTTATTATTATACGCCTTGAATACATTTTTCAAATCTACCATGATCTATTCTCCTTTAACAAAAGATATATAAAGTACACGCCACCTACAAAATTAATGATGACACTTAATGTTGTGTTAAACGTAAATATCTTCTCAACTATAAACTGTCCACCAACTAAAGCTATGATACTAAGGAATATACTTCCCAGAAGTATGTATAAATGGCGGAAGGTTTTCATCATTTCATACGTTACGTTTACTACGAGTAATCCTAGGAAAGTGATTGGTCCAGTTAGTGCTGTAGCTACGGAAATTAGTATGGCAACAACGATTAATAGTCGCTTTACAACATAATCATAAGGAACACCTAAATTCACAGCTTGATCTTTTCCCAAGGATAAAACATCCAAGTATTTATAAAAACGTGAAAAGTAAATTAAGACTAATCCAATAAGCACCACAGATAACCAAACTAAGTCTGTATGAACATTGTTAATACTTGCAAACATGGCATCCTGTGCAACCATAAATTCATTTGGATCAATGAGAACTTGCATAAAATCAGTAAAGCTATTGAAGAAAGTTCCTAATATCATCCCTATTAATAGTAGGAAGTAAATATTATTCTTCTCACCTTTAAAAAGAAATTGGTAAAGCAATAAGGAAAACAAAACCATCAATACAATGGAAATTAAATAATTAATACTGCTTTCCATCATGACAATGGAATTGGAACCAAATATAAATATGATAACGGTTTGTAATAATAGATAGAGAGAATCTAGCCCTAATACACTCGGTGTTAGAATTCTGTTATTCGTTATGGTCATAAATATCGTAGTGGAAAAAGCAATTGCTCCACCCGTTATAATGATAGCAATAAGTTTAATGGCTCGTTTTGGCAAAATATAGCCAATGTTTCCACGTAAATCATAAAATATATACAAACATGCTAGTGCTAATGCGACAATGCCTAGGATGATAGTCTTTTTCTTATAGCCCATATTTCTTTCTCCTTAGAAGTAGGTAGATAAAGATTCCACTTCCGATAACTCCTACTGTTAAACTAATCGGAATCTCATACGGATAAATAACGATCCTACCTATTATATCGCAAAATAGAACAAATACAGCACCTAGCAACGCCGTGTGAGCTAACGTATTCTTTAAATGATCTCCTTGGTAAATGGTTACAATATTGGGGATGATTAGTCCAAGAAACGGAATAACACCGACCGTCAATACAACGGACGAAGTAACCAATGCACTAATCGAGAGCCCTAGGTTAACGACTTGACGATAGTTCAGACCTAAATTCTTTGAAAAGTCCTCCCCCATTCCCGCGATAGTAAATTTGTTAGCAAAGATATATGCTAATATCAAACCAGGAATACTTACATACATCATTTCATAATTTCCACTCATAATCATGGAAAAGTCTCCTTGCATCCAGGAAGACATATTTTGAATGAGATCATTTTGATAAGCAAAAAACATGGAAACAGAACTAATTATATTACCAAACATCAACCCTACTAATGGGATGAATATGGCATCTTTAAATTTAATCTTGTCAAGTATCTTCATAAAGATGAAGGTACCTGCTAGTGCAAATGCAAAAGATACAAGCATTTTCTGAAACGGAGCAGCCGATGTAAAGACCATCATCGATACCAGGATACCTAGTCTCGCTGAATCCATCGTACCTGCTGTTGTTGGTGATACAAATTTATTTCTACTTAATTGTTGCATAATTAAACCAACAATACTCATACTAGCACCAGCAATGACAATACTTATCAAACGCGGGATTCTACTAACCAACAATACCTGTTGTTGTTCTTCGCTTAAGTTAAAAAGAGATAATGGTGAAATATCGGTGACACCAATAAATAGAGATATCACTGAAAATATAATTACTGCTAATACTAAGTATCGTATCTTCATAAAATGTCCTTCTCTGTATAATTCTCCCGCAAATTTAGCGGTACCTTTATACTCCCCAAAAATATTTTCATTATTTTCATAGTGCTAATTGAGGTTGTTCAAAAAGTCCGGTGAAAATGACACTTCGCATTTCTCACGAATGCTTGCTTTTCCGTTCCTTGGAAAAGAAAACCACTTTTCCGGCGTGCAAGAGCGTCTGCTCACGTATTAACTGCATACGTTCCGCTACTCAAAGCTACGCCGCCCCGAACTGCGACGCACAGGACGTGCTAGTGTCGGCGTTGCAACAGGATGTTGCGCACTTAGCCGACCTCGGTCCTTTTCATCCTCCTTTTTGAACCACTAATAAGAATAATTATTACCTTTTATACATTCTAATTAAGAATGAGATTCATTATCAATTAGCTTCTCAACTATAAGTATAACAGATTTGTAGGCGTAGTCAATAACAACAATCCTTAAAAATATGGAAATTAAAAAACATGCTACCAGCTTCACTGTAGGTAGCATGTTTTTAAGATTTTACGTCCAGCTCCAGCGCCCAGCGACTAGCGAGACTTCCTTCACCTCCGTACGATAAGTCAACATCGACTCACTACGTTCGTCGTGTTTCCTTTATCTCCTACGGCTCAGTCCAGTCCGTACGTCGCTAAACGGGCGCTTCCGCCTTTGTTCCTTACTTTTCAATATTGCATCCTTCATCCGTACAATACGATGTTTCTGATTTACTAGGATTTAACGATTGTAAGATGGGTTTTTCACGTTCTTCTTCCCATACCTGATTTAATACTTGTGTAAATACTTCTTCAGGTTGCGCACCAGAAACAGCGTATTTTTCGTTAAACACAAAGAATGGCACACCTTGTACACCTATTTGACGGGCTACATTTATATCTTCACGAACCGCTCTAGCATAACGATTAGATTCTAATATATCCCTTACTTCTTCTTTGTCTAATCCAACTTCCCCGGCAAGAGAAATAAGGGTTTCAAAATCACTCATTAATTTAGATTCCGTGAAGTAAGCATGAAGAAAGCGTTCCGTAATTTCCTTTGCTTTTCCTTTTTCTTCCGCATATTTCGCAACTCGATGCGCGTCAAACGTATTCGCATATTTCATCGTGTCAAAATGATATGTTAACCCGACAGCTTTTGCTTGTTCACCAACTTGTTGGTTCATCGTCTTCACTTGTTCCAACGGTATCCCTTTTAATTCCGAAAATGTTTCATAAAAGTCTTTACCCGGAATGTGCTTGGCATTCGGATCTAATTGATAACTCTTATATTCCACAACAACTTTATCTTTGTTTTCAAAGTTCTCCAGCGCATGTTCCAGTCTTCTTTTACCAATATAGCAAAATGGACAAACAAAGTCAGACCAAACTTCAATTTTCATACCATCCACCGCCTTATTCAAATATTGTAGCACAGCTATACTTGATAAAAAAACGATGTGCCTATCCTATTTATTCATCTAATAAAGATTTACCCATAATTTGAACACGCTTCGTATTCTTTAAATCATCCAAGTTTTTCACACCGATACCGAACATAGTCATTTTTAATTCCATTTCAATTTGTTCCATTGTTTCCAACACTTTTTCCGTTGATTCCGTAGCAGATTTCAATAAGTGGCGGGCAAAACCAATAATATCCGCTCCTATCGTAATAGCCTTAGCAGCATCCACTCCTGTTTTCATTCCACCGCTTGAGACTAGTGGAACACTTGGTAATTTACTTCGAACGGAAACGATACAATCCTTTGTCGGAATTCCCCAGCTATTAAATGCTTCTGCAGCCGCTCTTCTTAGTGGATCTTTAGAACGTAATTTTTCAACTTGGCTCCAAGATGTTCCACCAGCGCCTGCAACGTCAATATAGGAAATACCCGCATTATATAGTTTTTCCGCTACCGTTCCATCAATACCAAATCCGACTTCTTTTGCCCCAACTGGAACGTTTACTACTTTGCAAAGTTCCTCAATTTTAGGAAGTAGATTTTCAAAGTTGAGGTCTCCCCCATCTTGTACAACCTCCTGCAAACTATTTAAATGAAGGACAATGGAATCTGCATTCGTTAAATCCACAATTCGCTGTGCCTCTTCCGCTCCATACCCATAATTTAATTGCACTGCACCTAAATTTACAATGAGTGGTACATTTGGTGCATATTCTTTTATGAGAAAGGATTCTTTATGTGCGTTGCTCTCAAGCATTGCTCTAGTAGATCCGATTGCCATAGTCCAACCTTTTTCCTCAGCAGCACGAGCAAGATTCTGATTGATGATCGTAGCTAATTCCGAACCACCTGTCATCGAACTAACTAAAAATGGCGTTCTTAGATCTTTTCCCAAAAAGCTCGTATTTATTTCGATATCATGAAAGTTAATTTCTGGTAACGCATTATGTATAAAATCAATTCCCTCAAGGCCTGTAGATTTGTTAACCCCTTCCACATCCCTCGTCAAACATAAGCGAATATGCTCGGTCTTCCTTTGGTTTATGCCTCTTTCCATACTGATAGGTACCTCCACATTATGTATAATAGTAGTTGATATTAGTTTACCCATTAACGAAAAAAATTGAAAGAAAATAGGACTTTTCTTATGATTACTATATACTAAATATAAAATCATCTTACAAGGGAGTGTTTCATTTGATTGAAAAGGCAAAAACATTCGCTATAAATGCGCACAAAGATCAAAAACGCAAAAATTCTGATACCCCCTATGTTACACATCCAATAAGAGTAGCTAAAAGATTGCAGGAAGCGGGCTTTAATGATGAACTAATATGCGCCGGATTCCTCCATGATGTAGCGGAAGACACTCCCTATACGATAAATGATATCGAAAAGGCATTCGGTCCAGTGGTTGCACAGTTAGTCGCAGCCCACACAGAAGACAAAACGAAACCTTGGCAAGAGCGCAAGCAACATACAATTGATACGGTTAAAGCCGCCAGTAAGGAGGTAAAATATCTCATTGTAGCAGATAAATTAGATAATTTACTCGGTCTTGAAACAGATTTACAAGAACAAGGTGATCGAATTTGGAAGAATTTTAATGCTGGTTATGAAAAACAAAAATGGTACAACGAATCGATCGTTAAAAATATGTATGTTGGATTGGATAAAGAGGATATTCCTGATTACTTTTGGGAGTACGAAGAAGCGGTGAAGAGTTTTTTTCAGTAACTTAAAGATGTGGAAGGCATTTAAAATACCAGATGAAACTTTACGTCCATCTGGTATTTATCTTATCTATCATTAAATTCACTAGGGTTTTTATTAATTCTAAGATTTCTATCCAACTCTGCAATTTTACCCATATCAGATTCGGTCAATTCAAAGTCGAACACATTGATATTTTCCTCAATCCGAGATGGCGTAACAGATTTCGGTATCACAACAGCACCTGTTTGTAAGTGCCAACGTAAGATGATTTGTGCAGGAGTCTTACCATATTGCTCCGCAAGCCCTTTGATTACTTCATCTTGTAGAATATCTCGTCCATTCATAAGTGGGCTATATGCTTCTAACTTAATTTGATGTTGTTCACAAAATGCTTTCAATTCTTTTTGTTGTAAGTATGGATGGCATTCGACCTGATTGATAACTGGAACTACTTCACACTCATTTAAAATACGCTCTAAATGCTCCATATCAAAATTACAAACACCAATTGCTTTTACACGACCATCCTTATAGAGCTTTTCAAGTGCTTGATACGTCTCAACGTATTGATCAAACTTCGGCGTTGGCCAATGTATTAAATACAAATCAACATAATCAAGGCCTAATCTTTCAAGGCTTGCATCAAATGCCTTAAGTGTATTTTCGTATCCATGATCAGTATTCCAAACCTTCGTTGTTATAAATAATTCTTCTCTTGGAATGCTACTATTAGCAATCGCTTTGCCTACACCCACTTCATTTCCATAAACTTTAGCAGTATCGATAGAACGGTATCCCGCTTCGAATGCATTTTCCACAGCAACCGTCGCTTCTTCATCCGGAATTTTCCAAACTCCAAATCCCAATTGCGGCATTTTAAGACCATTATTTAATGTAACATCTATCATATTATTAACACCCTTCCTAATTAAGATATATTAATCATATCAAATTCGATTATTATTAAGAAGTAATCCCTATTTTAGATTTCGAAAAAGATTGGTAACGAATTCACTCGTTTGAGAAGCGGAACAAGCTCATTATTGTTTTGTTCCGCTTCTCATCGGCGTTATCATCGATCACCGAATTATTCACACCGATTAACGAATTCGCGGGCATGTGTCACAACGTGCTCTCATCCAATTCAATGTCATTTTCATCATAAGAAATCCAATCACTAAAACTACCTGGATATAATTTAATATTTTCATAACCAAGGGACTTAAGCGCTACGATATTGGGACAAGCCGAGACACCTGAACCGCAGGAAACAATAATTTCCTTATCCTTTGGTAAAGATGAAAAATGTTTAGCGAGCTGTTCTTTGTTTTTCCATGAACCATCGGAATTAAGAACGTCTTTCCAAAAATAATTTACTGCGCCGGGAATATGACCTGCTTTGCTATATAGCGGTTCCCTAATACCTAAATACCTTTCCTTATCTCGTGAGTCAATTAAAATTGCTTTCTTGTTTTCTACCCTCTCTTTTACATCCTTCATGGAGACTACTTCGTTACTACGAATTTTGGGCTCAAACTGTTTTCTTTTTAATGAAGGAAGTTCCGCAGTTACAGGATTCCCCTCTTCAACCCATTTCTTATAACCACCTTCTAAAATATATGCTTTTTCATGTCCTAGATAATGTAACAACCACCACATTCTTGCTGCAAACATGTCATTTTCTTCATCATATATAACGACCGTAGTTTCGTGATCAATACCAATATTCCCCATTTTAGCTGCAAACAATTCCATGTCTGGGAGTGGGTGTGCACCACCGTGCTTTGCAGCTTTGCTAGCTAGATCGCGATTCAGGTCCAAATAAACTGCACCGGGAATATGCTCATTTAAATACAATTTTCTTCCAGCATCTGGATCCGTTAACACGAAACGTACATCCACAATGACAGTACTTTCCGTTTTATTTATCATTCTTTCTTTTAGTTCATCAACACCAATTAAAAATGACATAGTGATCCCTCCAATTAATCTCTTTCTATGTATACGACAAATGAAATGTATTTCCTTCATTATTTCAAAATGATTTCCAACTTTGATATGATACGAATAAGAATCTAAATAAAGGAGCTAAGAAAATGAAAGATGAATTGATCAAACGATTTACTTCCTATGTAAAAGTGGATACCCAATCTAATGAAAATTCAAACACAACTCCATCTACACCCGGCCAATTAAAACTTGCAGAATTATTGTCTGAGGAATTGAAGAATATCGGAATGACAGAAGTCGAAATTGATGAAAATGGTTATTTAATGGCAACGCTCCCTTCTAACACGAATAAAAATATTCCAACGATTGGATTTTTAGCACATGTTGATACGGCTACAGATTTTACAGGCAAAGACGTAAAACCCCAAGTCATCGAAAACTTTGACGGCGAGGATATCGTTTTAAATAAAGAAAAAAACGTCGTGTTATCCGCAAAAGAATTTCCAGAATTACCTAGTTATAAAGGTCATACGTTAATAACTACGGACGGCACAACTCTCTTAGGAGCAGATAATAAAGCGGGAATAGCTGAGATTATGACCGCGATGAATTATTTAATCCAACATCCAGAAATAGAACATGGAAGAATTCGTATTGCTTTTACCCCGGATGAGGAAATTGGCAGAGGGCCTCATAAATTCAATGTTCCACGATTTGATGCCGCCTTTGCATACACAATCGATGGAGGACCATTAGGGGAATTACAATACGAAAGCTTTAACGCAGCGAGTGCTAAGGTTACATTTAAAGGAAATAACGTCCATCCCGGAACAGCGAAAAATAAAATGATAAATTCCGCTAAGCTTGCTGCCGATTTCATTAAGAAGTTTCCGGAAAAAGAAGCTCCTGAATACACAGAAGGCTACGAAGGTTTTTACCACCTTATATCCATTAATGGTGATGTGGAACATACCGAAGTGTACTATATCATTCGTGATCATGACCGAAACAAATTTGAAGCGCGTAAAAAGACAGTTAAATCCTATGTTCAAGAAATCAAAGAAAAACACGGTGAGGACAGCGTTTCTTTAGAATTAAAAGATCAATACTATAATATGCGCGACAAAATTGAACCAGTCAAAGAAATTGTTGACTTAGCTGAAGATGCCATGAAAAATTTAAATATCAAACCAATTATCGAACCGATTCGTGGTGGTACAGATGGTTCTCAGCTTTCCTACATGGGACTCCCAACTCCAAATATTTTTACCGGCGGGGAAAACTTCCACGGTAAATACGAATATATTTCTATAGATAATATGGAAAAGGCTACAAAGGTTATTGTTGAGATATGTAGATTATTTGAGGAAAGAAATTAATCGAGTGATTCGATTTGGATGTTCGCTGTAGCTTTTTCAAGTTTGAATGTTGCAGTACTGTCATTTAACCAAAAAAATAATCCACCCTTGAGTTAACGGCTCTGGTGGATTACTTCTGCCTAAGGCTGACCCCCTTGTAGGGAGCCTTACTATTTTTCTTGAATTTGAAAATAAGGTACTTTTACATAATTAAGAAAAGGGATTTTCCACCTTTTTAGAAGTAATTTCCATTAAATTCATTTTTGCCCTTTTGATTTTGATGACGACTTAAATGACATAATTAATAAAAACAGGAATCCAATAAAACCACCAACCGAAAGCAACTTAGCTCCAATTTGTTCCTTGCCAAAGAAAGTATATATGCTAAAAATCAGAGCTAATGTAATTATTGTTCGAGAAATATTTATTCGGATATTATTTTCATTTAATTTCTTTGATATCATGAATCAATCTCCTCTTATTAATAATTACAACATTTTAACATAACTCACTATTTAATTGATATGATTGTTGCCTATGAAGGAGGAGAAACAAGAATCGCAATACTCCACACATCGCTACGAAGCAAAGGATGTGTGAGTACAGGCGTTGCAACAGGACGTTGCGTTCTTAGCCTATAAGGGCGCTTGCACTTTTGCCTTTTACTAAAATATTCCGAGATTTTTATTCACTATTGTTGCCCTTCCCTTTCTATGAGAAAATAAAGTGAAAATTATTTTTTAAAAGGGGAAGTTATCATGTTTAAAAACAAAGCTTTATTATTCTCTATTACAGTAGTTGTTTTTCTTTCCGCATGCTCTTCTACTTCTAGTACAAATCCAAACAGTGAGAAGGATAATGAGGCTGTTGAAACATCAACAAATAATATCACGTCTGCTCCGGATGCTTTTCTCCAAAAGATGGATGAAGGTAAACAGGTGAAACTTCTCCAACAAGCTTTAAACAAAGTTGGGTATGATTTAGAAGTGAACGGTATCTATGACGAAACTACCACTTGGGCAATTACAGACTTCCAATTACAAAATGAAGAATTAATGGCCACTGGAGTTTATGATGAAGACACGGAACAAATGATGAACCAATTTTTAAAAGAAGATAAATCGGTGGAACCTGGTAAAGGATTACCTTTTGCTGAGGAAGCCACTTCAGATGAGTCAGATACAAAGGTTTTATCCAATCCATATGATGTGTTGGCTGTTGTTAATAAGGAATTTGCATTACCGGAAAGCTATGAACCTGAAGACTTAGTAACTCCAAATGTTCGTTTTCCTTTTACAGAAGAACTACCAAAGAAACAAATGCGCAAAGTGGCAGCTGATGCTTTAGAAAAAATGTTTAAAGCAGCTGACAAAGAGGAACTAGAGCTATATGCTCAATCCGGTTATCGTTCCTATGATCGACAGAAGGCCATTTTTGCTTCCAATGTAGAGCAAAATGGCGAAGAGGAAGCAAATATATTTAGTGCAAGACCTGGAGAAAGTGAACATCAATCCGGGCTAACGATGGATGTTACTAGTCCAGAGGTTAACTTTGATTTAATTATCGAATTTGGTGAAACACCTGAAGGTAAATGGATAAAGGAACATGCTGCAGAATATGGCTTTATTATCCGCTACCCTGAAGGAAGAGAAGATATTACAAAATATCAATATGAACCTTGGCACTTACGATATGTTGGCGAAAAGGCAGCAAAAGAAATCATGGAAAATGATTTAACGTTAGAAGAATATATTTTAAAGAATTAAATCCTGCTCAATTGAACAGGATTTTTTCTTTACTATTTCCAAATTGATCTCTAATTATTGGTTTTCCACAGCAAAATTCACAACCTCACCATCGACTTGAGACCAGATTTGTGTAATTTTCTTTTTTCTAATATCGTAGAAGTTTATAGTTACTTTATTAGGGTCCTCATCACTAAGTACTATTCCTTTATCTAGGTCAGATAAGAAATAAAATCCACTTTTATCTTTGTTATATTCAGGTTCTCGTATATCGGATCCTCTATTTTTGCAATGTTACTATTTATTTTTGTGCAATGGCTTCAGAAACCATATAATTGGAAAAAAGACGAAACATAACTTTCACATTAATCCCCTACAAAAGACAGATTAAGAAATATCCGTAGATGGGATTGGATAACGTAAAGAGCCATCTAGCCAGCGGTTGCTGATATATGGTGCACGAGTACTGATATCCTGCCAGCGGTTGCTGATATATGGTGCACGCGGTACTGATATCCTGCCAGCGGTTGCTGATATATGGTGCACGGGTACTGATATCCTGCCAGCAGTTGCTGATATATGGTGCACGGGTACTGATATCCTGCCAGCGGTTGCTGATATATAATGCATGATACTGATATCCTGCCAGCGGTTGCTGATATATGGTGCACGAGTACTGATATCCTACCAGCGGTTGCTGATATATGGTGCACGGGTACTGATATCCTGCCAGCGGTTGCTGATATATGGTGTACGGGTACTGATATCCTGCCAGCGGTTGCTGATATATAAGGATATCAGCGCTCACTCCGGGATATCAGCCCCTCAATGGAGTGGCTCTTCCTTTATGGATCTATTAAATGGTCAGGTAAACTTGTTATGGCCACACTACAGAGATCTGCAAGGGCAATATTATTATATTCATTTCCTACACTCTCACCAAAGAATCAAATTGATGTTTTTTCGCTTTCTCCCTTTAAAACGGCTTTAATATCATCAACACAATAATGATAAGAAAAATAATATTTTCAATATGTTCTACAAAGAAAAGCCTTTTGGATAGTTGATAATATTCTACAGGAATATCCTCCCCTCTATAATCCCGAAGTAGCTTTTTTAAAGGTTTGGATCTTGATTTAAGTAAAGTTGGTCCAAATGCTAGTGCAACCAAAAATAGGAACAAACTAGTTATATACCATCCTTGTGAAAACCAATATGTATTCAAAATTCCCATCCATATTCCCGTAATAAGAAGTAATGTCCCTCCTACCATAGTTAAAATATGCAATTTATTTCGGATGGCAAATGACTGTCTTAATTCTGTCATATTACTAGGGTTTGAGCTTGTCACCACAAAGGTCATTACAAAACCAGGACCCATGCCTAAAATAGCAGAAAAAATATGGATAAATACAAGAAATTCATAGAACGTCATTAATCTCCCCCCTGCCTATGTCTATTTTACAATAAAAGACGATAAACAAAGCTGTGATTCTTATCACATTTCTCCTAAAAAATTAATATATAGATAATAGCATGTTTATAGAACGCTATGTGTAAAATAGTTCTCGGGGATTTGAAACAAAATTCTAGAAAAAAAAGAAAAGGCGCTCTATCATAAATGTATGCTTAGCCGGCAAATACATTAGAAAGAGGCCTTTTCATGAATACAATTATATCAAAAATTAGCGAATTATTAAAGGATACAAATGACTTAATTGAGTTTGAAGAACAAATTCAAATTAGTATATATGATCTACTTACTACACTAATGGGGAGCGTATTTACACAACTTAATCAAACGATTAAAAGAAGAATGCAAAGTAAAGGTTGGACGGTTGAACGAGAAGATGAAAAAACGATTCAGTTTATTTTTGGGGCGGTTCGCTTTACTCATACCTTGATGCGCGATGTGAATGGAAAGGCGCATTATCCTTTTGATGAATGGATTGGATTTAGAAAATATCAACGACATAGTCCTTTAGTTGAAGTAAAAGTGGCAGAGTTGGCTAGTGAGAGTACGTACCGAGAAACGGCACGCATATTAGGTGAATGGACCGCAGTAACTCTTAGTCATACAACTGTGGGAAGTATTGTGAAACGTGTTGGGAAGGCACAAGCGCGAGCTGATGAAGAAATGTTAGCGGAATTAGAGGAAGCTGCTTATTTACCAAAGGGAGATGAGTTGGATTTTTTATTTGCCGAGGCAGATGGTGTATTTGTGCGTGGAACAAAGAAAAAGACAAGTCATGAAGTCCATCATGCGATCATTCATGAAGGTTGGAGTAAAAATGGGAAGCGTATTTCCCTAAAGAATCCACAGGTCATCATGACAACCAAACCAACGAATGATTTTTGGAAAGAAGTCCAGGCGTATACAGCTAATCATTATTCCTTAGAAAACACTCAAGTTGTCACCAATAGTGATGGTGGTCCCGGTTATACGGCAGAACGTTTTCAAGAGGCTTTCTCACAGTCTAGTTATCCTGTTTTAAATCAATTGGATTCCTTTCACATTTCTAAAGCACTGAATCGAACTTTTGGAGTTAAAAAGAGCGAGTTTAAAGAAGGTGTACAAAAGGCAATCAAAGAACACGAACTGGATGATTTCATACGTTGGATGGATACATTGGAGAGCACTTTAGAAACGGATAAGCAGTTAGAAAAGGCCGAGGATTTTCGTAGATATATTGGCGGTAATTGGGATCGAATTTTTGATTGGAGAGAAAAAGTTGAGAATCCACCAAAAGAGGCAAGGGGCATGGGTGCAATGGAATCCAACCAACGACATATTTCATTCCGAATGAAAAAGCGTGGAATGCATTGGAGTTTAGAAGGTAGTGAGGCAATGGTGAAGATCAAACAAGGGATTCTAAATAAAACATTACGATCCGTCTATTTGAGAGACCAAAGGCGAAGTGTAAGAAAACAACGAGACGTGAAAAAAGTGGTTCGTATGACTGAATTTCTACGCCAGGAAACCCAGCCGTCAATTGGAGCAAAACAAGGTAAAATAAGCCTAAATACAGCTCATTCATCAGCTATTGGACAGTTAATAAAAAGTTTTAGATAACACCCTGATTTTTAGGTAAGGTTCTTGGTTTTTAGAACGTTACCTAAAAATTGGGGACAGCAAGCGACAAGGGTCGCGCGGTAGCCGAAAAAGTGTACAAAAATAGAGTGCCGGAAATATTGGTGTGAAAGACACACCGAGAAAAACTTGACACATACTATAGAACGGCATCATTTGCTTTTCGTACTGTATTTAAGTAAAATTTATGGTTAATAACTATCTAGGGGGAAACAAAATGGAGAAAGAAAATTCCTTACTTCATATCATTCGTGAACGCCGTGCAATTAAAAAAGGTTATACAGATAAAGAAGTAACTGAAGAAGTTGTTCGAGACTTATTAGACTCTGCAATGTGGGCACCTACTCATGGAATGCGCCAGCCTTGGCGATTTATTTTCGTTGGTGCAGATGAATTGCCTGACTTCTCTAAAAAAGTAGCTTCGACATATCCTGAAGAGCGAAGACAAAATCGTGAAGATTATTTAAATGAGCCAAACGCCATCCTTGTTGCTATTATGGAAGATTCCGATATCGAAAAAACAAGAGATGAAAACTTTGGCGCAATCGCTTCTATGATTCAAAATTTCTGGTTATTAGCTTGGGAAAA
Organism: Oceanobacillus sp. FSL K6-0118; assembly: GCF_038006665.1. NCBI lineage: Bacteria > Bacillati > Bacillota > Bacilli > Caryophanales > Bacillaceae > Oceanobacillus > Oceanobacillus sp. FSL K6-0118. Next base: position 566,295 of record NZ_JBBOVR010000001.1, on the reverse strand, counting down.
AAAACTTGGTGTAGTTTGGAAAACGAATCCACATATCTATGATCCAAAGGTAAAAGAATTACTTCACGTGAAGGATAATGAAAAAATCGTAGGGTTTATTCATTTAGGGTATTTTGACCAGGCACCAGAGAAGAAAGAAAGAATATCATTAAATGAAAAATTTATACGGTTTAGCGATTTATAAAAATGGCTATGTTAAAGAAATTTCTTGAATGCCTAATTTAATTAAAAAATAATGAATTAAAGAAGGAAGTTAATTATGATAATAAAAGGCTTCGGCGGAATATTTTGGAGAACTAAAAATCTTGATGCTATAAAAAAATGGTACAGTGAAGTATTGAAGATTAAAATAGACAATTGGAATGGGACTATTATTAAACCCCATTCAGGAAATGAAACTATCTTTTCTTTCTTTACAGAAGATGACAGTTATTTCCCAACAGAACAGCAAGTGATGTTAAATTTTCAAGTTTATGACATAGACGAGACCATTAAGCATCTTGAACAAATCGGTGTACCTCTTGTGAAAGAAAAAGAAATTAATGAATTTGGAAAGTTTATTTGGATTAAAGATCCTGAAGGTAGACTGGTTGAACTATGGGAGAAATAAACGGGTTCATCCACAATTAGATGGGGATTTATAGTTATCCACAATATTCACAGGAAACAATATGGTTATCCACATAAAGCTGTGCATAATACTTTTCCCTAATAACAAGAGTTGACTCTATTATCCACAATATAATGTGATTTGTGGATATCTGTTGTGGACAAAGGAAGATTGAGCTGGAAAATATACAGAAGAAATTTTCAAATAACTATTGACAATTAAGATAATCTATTCTAAGATAAGCACAATCAATTAAATGATTAAGCAATGACGAAGAAGAGTAATCTATGCTGACACTTAAGAGAGCTGGTGGTTGGTGCGAACCAGTGTGATTACGTAGATGAATGGGCTTCCGAGCTTCCAAACCGAACTGATCGATTGTAGTAGGCTTTGGCGATTTCGTCTCATCGTTACCCGAGACAATACAAAAGTTATTTAACTTTGTATTGCTAAAGTTGAGCTACTTAGCTAATAAAGGTGGTACCGCGGTCCCTCGTCCTTTAAGGATGAGGGGCCTTTTTGTATTTTAAAAAAACCTATTAAATAAATCGTTGAATAAGAGTAGTAAGCAAAATCATCGTGACTCAGAGAACTGGTGATGGTGGAAATCCAGTACACGATCTTTGCTGAATGGACTTATGAGAGGTTTCCTGAAATAAAGTGAATGTTCGCTTCTTGAACAATCTTTTAAGTAGGGAAACACGTGATTCCGACGTTAACGGAAAAAGTGGAAAAGATAACATCTTTTCAACTGGGGTGGCACCGCGACCAAATTCGTCCTCAGGTAAACATTACAAATTGTTTTGTTTACCTGAGGACTTTTATTTTAACGAAAGGAATGACTAAATTGAGTACACCAACTTATAAATTAACGAAATTACAAGCCAATTCCTTAACACCTACTGATATTTACAGAAAATTAACGGGGAAAAAGAAATTTTTACTAGAGAGCACCTTTCCACATGAAAGAAAAGGAAAGTATTCATTTATCGGAGCAAATCCTTACGAAGAAATTATCGGATATCACGATAAAACAACTGTAATCAATCATGATTCACATTCACAAGAGGTAATAACACAGAATGCCTTAATCTATTTAAAAAATCATCTACCAAAATTAGATTTCCCTATCCCCCTCCCCTTTTATGGTGGAGCGGTTGGATACACCGGATATGATGCCATCCGTCAGTTTGAAGACATTGGTGAAACCTTACCAGACGATCGTAACATGCCGGATATTCATTTTATGCTTTTTCAAAATATCATTGTCTATGACCATAATAGCGATGCAATCTATCTTATTACGATTAACATCAAAGATGAGGCTGAGATTGTACTAGATAAGCGTTTAGAAAAATTAAAGAAAAGTATAGAAAGGAAAGGCAGTAATAAGGTACCTAATAATGCATCAATGAATTTCACGCCAGAAATTTCTAAAGAAGCTTTTATGGAAAATGTAAACAAAGCAAAAGAGCACATCCAAAAAGGAGATATTTTTCAAGTCGTATTGTCCCAACGTTTAGTTGCAGATGTGGAAGGAGATGCTTTTCTATTTTATCAAAAATTAAGAGAAGCAAATCCGTCCCCCTATATGTTTTACATTGACTTTAAGGACTACCTACTCTTAGGTGCTTCACCAGAAAGCCTTGTGCAAACACAAGGTGACGAAATTATAACAAACCCCATAGCTGGAACAAGGGTACGTGGGAAAACAGCTCAAGAAGATTTGGCATTAATGAAAGAACTACTTGAGGATGAAAAGGAAATTGCGGAACACAAAATGTTGGTAGACTTGAGCCGAAATGATCTTGGGCGCGTCTGTGAAACGGGTACAATTTCGATACCTACTTATATGACCATCGAAAAATACCAACATGTCATGCACATTGTTTCTGAAGTGAAAGGAAAATTGAAAGCAAATTATTCTAGTATCGATGCATTGATTTCATGTTTACCGGCAGGCACCGTTTCTGGAGCACCTAAAATCCGCGCCATGCAAATTATTAACGAATTAGAAGAGAAAAAACGCGGGGCATATGCAGGTGGTATCGGCTTTATCAACTTTAATCATGACATTAATATAGCACTTGCCATTCGTTCGCTTATTGTAAAAGACAACAAGGCTTACCTTCAAGCTGGGGCAGGAATCGTATTTGACTCGAACCCGGAAACGGAATATGAAGAAACATTAAATAAAGCCAGATCCTTAATGGAGGTAGATAAGTATGATTTTGTTAATGGATAACTATGATTCTTTTACTTATAACTTGTACCAGTATTTTTGTGAAGCCGATGTTGAAGTAAAAGTGGTTAGGAACGATATGATTACGATAAATGAAATTGAAAAGATGAATCCTGAGGCTATTGTCATTTCTCCTGGCCCGGGTTTACCCAAACAAGCTGGAAATTGCCTGGAAGTTATCCAACACGTTTACAAACAGATCCCTATTCTCGGAATTTGTTTAGGACATCAAGCCATTACAGAAGCCTTTGGTGGTTCATTAAGACAGGCAAAAGAAATAAAACATGGAAAAACATCACTAGTCACCCACAATGGAAAAGGTATTTTTAACCAACTACCTAATCCTTTAGAAGTCATGCGATATCATTCCTACGTTTCTAATGAACTCCCAGATGAATTAGAGGTGGTTTCTACCTCTATGGAAGATGATGAAATCATGGCGATTAGACATAAAGAATATCCTGTTTTTGGCGTACAATTTCATCCTGAATCTATTGGTACGACAACAGGCAAAACAATGATTCTAAACTTTTTAAAGGAAATAAGAAAGGAGAGTATTCAATGAAAAGCTATTTAGAAAAGTTAATTAACCGAGTAGATTTAACATTTGATGAAATGAAAGAAGTAACAGAATATTGTTTAACCGATACCGTTACCGATTCAGAAATTGCCGCACTTTTAACGGCTTTACACAGTAAAGGAGAAACCGCGGAAGAGATTGCAGGTATTGTAGAAGTTATTCGGTCCAAGTCAACATTTCATACCACACCAATCCCTGATGCCATAGATAATTGCGGGACAGGTGGTGACAAATCGTTCAGCTTCAATATAAGTACCACATCTGCTTTTGTTCTAGCTGGTGCTGGAATTACGGTTGCTAAGCACGGAAACCGGAGTATTACAAGTAAATCTGGAAGTGCGGACGTTTTAGAAGCATTAGGTGTCTCCCTAAGCTTATCCAAGGACCATGTGGAGGAATTACTCCATGAGAATAAAATTGCATTTCTATTTGCACCAAATGTCCATGGAGCATTAAGACCATTTACGAAAGTGCGAAAAGACTTAGGTATCCGAACTGTTTTTAATATCATTGGCCCATTAACCAATCCAATTCCATTAGATACGCAGCTCTTAGGTGTATACAACAAAGCCTTATTACCCGTTCTTGCCGAGTCGTTGAAAAAATTAGGACGCCGTCGCGCTGTTGTTATTAATGGCGCTGGAAACGTAGATGAAGCGACATTATCCGGGAAAAACAACCTTATATTCTTAAATGAAGGTCATATAGAAGAACTCACCTTAACTCCTGAGAGTGTTGGATTACCAACCTATACGAAAGAGGAAATCATGGGTGGAGACGCTAAACAAAATGCAGACATTTTATTAAGTGTGTTACAAGGAAAAAAAGGTGCTTATTATGACACGATCCTTCTCAATGCAGGACTCGGTATTTTTACAAACGGAAAAGCCGAAACAATCCAAGATGGTATTGAACTAGCAAGAGAAAGTATTGAATCAGGAGCTGCTTTAGAGAAATTAGAAAAACTAATCGAGTATAGTAAGAAAATTCCAAGCGGGGTGTATTAATTGACTATTCTAGATAAAATCCTAAAAGAAAAAGAAACGGAAATAAAACAGTATTTCAATCAAACGTTTGAACCAATTGATTATGATTCTACTATTTCATTAAAAGAAAAAGTTCAATCATCTCATTCCATGTGTATCATCTCAGAAATTAAACGGTCCTCCCCTTCTAAGGGAAACATTAAGATGGAGGTAAACCCTGTTCAACAAGCAAAACAATACGAAGCATCCGGAGCTTCAGCTATTTCTGTTTTAACCGATCCAGCATTTTTTAATGGAACGATGGAGGATCTACGTGAAGTAAGGAAGGCAGTTAACCTACCTATTTTGTGTAAGGACTTTATAATCGATTCGATTCAAATTGACCGCGCTAAAGCAGCAGGTGCGAATATTATCCTTCTAATTGTCGCTGCACTTGATGATACAAATTTAGAAAAACTTTATCACTATGCAAAGAACCTAGATTTGGAGATTCTCGTTGAAGTGCATAATGAAGAAGAAATGGAACGTGCCTTGAAATTAAATCCCGAGATTATCGGGATTAATAACCGAAACTTAAAGACATTTGACGTTAATATAGCTACTACAGAAAAACTAGCATCCATGGTAACAAATCCTGACACTATCCTAATCAGCGAAAGTGGCATGAAAACACAGCAAGATGTCATTCGTGCTAGAGATGCTGGTGCAAAGGTAATTTTAGTCGGAGAAACACTTATGCTAGCGGATGATATCGATGAGGCCTTCCGAGAATTAAAGGTTCCCCTTCTATTGAAAGGAGCTAAATGATTCATGCTCGTTAAGATATGTGGTATTCAGACCAAAGCAGCTGCTGAGGTTGCCGTAGAAAATGGGGCAAATTTAATTGGCTTCGTTTTTGCCAAAAGTAAGCGGAAGATAGAACCGGAAGAAGCTACCAAAATTGCTGAAACCATTCCAGATCACGTGAAAAAAGTTGGCGTATTCGTAAATGAATCCATTGATAAAATGATAGAAATCGCCGAAACGGTTGGATTAGATTATATCCAATTACATGGGGATGAAACACCTGATATCGCCCGAAGGATTCCTTATAAAGTCATTAAGGCCTTTGCCATGGAACCCGAAACTGTCTCTACGATTTCTGATTATCCTTGTGATTTTTACCTATTAGATAGTCCTAAAGGTAAATACCGAGGCGGAAACGGAAAGACATTTGATTGGGAATTAGTTCATCAACTTACGATTGATTCCAGTAAAATTCTGCTTGCAGGTGGACTAAACACTGAAAACGTTCGAGAAGCTATTACTACAATTAACCCAGCAGGCGTCGATGTATCTAGTGGCGTTGAAACAGATGGCGTGAAGGATCATAAAAAAATAAAGCAATTTATCCAAATAGCTAAACAAACAAGAAAGGATGAGAACATTGACAACGTACACCATGCCTGATAATAAAGGAAGATACGGAGAATTTGGAGGACAGTTTGTACCAGAATTATTAATGCCCGCATTAATAGAATTAGAAAAAGCTTACGAGGAAGCTATGGTTGATCCTTCCTTTACAGAGGAACTGGATTACTATTTAAAACAATATATAGGAAGAGAAACACCATTATACTACGCGGAACAATTATCCAAACAACTAGGTGGTCCAAAAATCTTTTTAAAACGGGAAGACCTTAATCATACTGGGGCGCATAAAATCAATAACACAATTGGTCAGGCGTTACTAACTATAAGAATGGGTAAGAAAAAAGTGGTTGCAGAGACCGGTGCTGGGCAACATGGAGTGGCAACTGCTACCGTTTGTGCTCTTCTAGGTCTTGATTGTATCGTATTCATGGGTGCTGAAGACATGAAACGCCAGAAGCTTAATGTATTTCGTATGGAACTATTAGGTGCCGAGGTGCGTAGTGTCTCTCAGGGAAGCTCAACATTGAAAGATGCAACCAATGAAGCCCTACGTTATTGGGCTAGTCATGTGAATGATACGCACTATATTCTTGGATCGGCCGTTGGACCACACCCATTCCCTAAAATGGTTCGTGACCTTCAATCCGTTATAGGTAAGGAAACAAAGCTCCAAATCATCGAACAAACTGGGAAGTTACCTGACGCTGTCGTAGCCTGTGTTGGTGGTGGAAGTAATTCCATCGGCATGTTTCACCCATTTATTGAAGACGAAGAAGTAAAATTATATGGAGCAGAAGCTGCAGGTTTAGGTGTCGAGACAAAGGATCACGCCGCATCTTTAACCAAAGGAAAACTTGGAATCTTTCACGGTACGTTGTCTCATCTATTAGAGGATGAAAACGGGCAAGTAAAAGAAGCCTTCTCTATTTCAGCAGGATTGGATTATCCAGGAATCGGACCAGAACACAGCCATTTACACGTTACAAAACGAGCAACATACAAACCAATTACAGACGAGGAAGCACTAGAGGCATTTCAATTCTTATCGAAAACAGAAGGTATTATCCCAGCTTTAGAAAGCTCTCATGCTGTTGCACTTGCAATGAAACTAGCAAAAGAAATGACTTCTAAAGAAACACTAGTAATCTGTCTTTCTGGTCGTGGGGACAAAGACGTGGAACAAGTAAAAGCTAGATTGGAGGCAGAATAAGATGGGGAGACAAAAACTAGAACAGGCATTACAACAAAAACAGGCAGCCAACCAAAATTTGTTTGTTCCTTATATCATGGCTGGTGATGGCGGATTAGATCTATTAGAAGAACGTATTAACTTTTTACAGGAAAGTGGAGCTTCCGCCATTGAATTAGGCATTCCTTTTTCCGATCCAATCGCTGATGGTCCAACCATACAAGAAGCTGGAATTCGTGCTTTAGCTAATGGTACATCATTAGCATCCATTTTAGAATTTCTGAAGTCAACGAAGGTAGACCGCTCCATTCCGATTATTTTAATGACCTACGTAAACCCAATCTATCGTTATGGAATGGAACAGTTTGCTAAGGACTGTGCGGATTCTGGGGTAGACGGTATCATTATCCCAGATGTCCCAATGGAAGAAGAAGGCCCGATTGCAACCCACTTAAAAAATGAGAAAATAGCATTTATTCGCCTTGCTGCTATGACTAGTCCAGAGGAACGATTAAAAGAAATCGCAAGTAAATCAGAAGGTTTCCTTTATGCTGTAGCCGTAATGGGGACTACGGGCGCTAGAAGTTCCCATGGCGACAATGTAAAAAGCTATTTAGAAAACCTAAAGAAATATAGTACCGTTCCTGTATTAGCAGGATTTGGTGTATCTACTGTGGAACAAGCGCATGAGTTAAGTTCTCACTGTGATGGGGTTATCGTTGGTAGTAAAATTGTTGACCTCTTACACCAAGGAAAAAACAACGAAGTGAAAAATTTAATCCAAGGAAGCATTCAAACTAGTATTCATGCATAACATTTTAAGAAAGCAATTTACTTTACCCAGGATTTACCAATTGGTATGATGAATTTGTAATATAATAATCACTAGGGGAGCCTTTGTCGCTGAGAATAGCAATACCCTATTGCTTAAACCCTTTGAACCCGATATGGATAATACTAGCGTGGGGAAGTGCAGCCAAAAGGATTTTAGATGTAAGATACATCTATTGTACAAAAGACTGCACTCTTTTTTGGAGTGCAGTCTTTTTGATTTAAGAGGAGGGGTAATTTTTGCAAGAAGAATGGTTCTTTTTAGACAGTGGGCATCAGGATGCAGCAGTTAATATGGCAATGGATGAATCCCTATTAAACTGGCATAGTGAGGGTAAAATTCCGCCAACATTACGCTTTTACGGTTGGTCACATCCTACTTTATCGGCTGGTCAGTTTCAAAAAGTACATAAATCAATCCATTTCGACAATGTAAATAGCTATCATTGCCAATTTGTTCGTCGTCTAACCGGAGGAAGCGCTGTACTACATGATAATGAATTGACTTACAGTATTGTAGTTTCAGAGGATCACCCAGAAATTCCAACCTCTATTAAAGAAGCCTACCACGTCCTATCAAAAGGGCTTTATGAAGGTTTCAAGAATCTAGGAATCACGGTTGATTATGCCATGCCCGATAGAAGCGCCATGAAAGAAAAGACAGCTGTATGTTTTGAAAAGGCCGCATTTTACGAAATGGTAGTAGATGGGAAAAAGTTATCAGGTAATGCGCAAACAAGGAAGAAGGGTGTTCTACTGCAGCATGGGTCCATACCAATGAGTCTCGATATCAAGATGCTCTATGATTTATTCCGTTTCCCATCTGAAAAAATAAAACAACGTAGACGTGATGCTTTCCAAAGCAAAGCTATCACTATCGACCAACTAACAAATAAACAGAAATCATTTGACGAAGTGAAGGATGCATTCTATCAAGGATTTCAACATGGATTAAACGTTACTTTCCGTCCTTTTGAATTATCAAAACAACAATGGGAAGAAGTACATCATCTAGCAGAGACTAAATATCGTTCAGAGGATTGGAATTATCATCGATTACTAAAGGAGTCTATTAAAAGTGTCTAAACAAGAGGAATATCTCCGTAAACCTGAATGGTTAAAGATTAAATTAAACACGAATAAGTCCTATACTGGATTAAAGAAGTTAATGCGTGAGAAAAGTCTAAACACTGTTTGTGAGGAAGCAAGATGCCCGAATATTCATGAATGTTGGAGTGAAAGACAAACAGCAACATTTATGATCTTAGGTGATACCTGCACACGCGGTTGTAGGTTCTGTGCGGTCAAAACCGGTCTACCTAGTGGATTAGATTTAGGAGAACCGAAGCGGGTTGCAGATTCTGTTAAAATAATGGGATTAAAGCACGTCGTTGTAACCGCTGTAGCTCGAGACGATTTAGATGATGGAGGCGCCGCTGTATTTGCCAACACCGTTCGTGCCATTCGAAACGCAAATCCTGGCTGTACGATTGAGGTATTACCTTCCGATATGAAAGGTGATTATGAGAGCCTACATACCTTAATGGATAGTAAGCCGGATATTTTTAATCATAATATAGAAACCGTTCGCAGATTAACAAAGAAAGTTCGCGCTATTGCCAAGTATGATCGTTCCTTACAGTTATTACAGCGTGTGAAGGAGATTGCACCAGACATACCAACCAAATCTAGTATAATGGTAGGTTTAGGTGAAACCAAAGAGGAAATCATCGAAGCAATGGATGATTTACGAGCACATGACGTGGATATTATGACAATCGGTCAATACCTACAACCAACCAAAAAACATTTAAATGTGGAACGCTATTATCATCCAGATGAATTTGCCGAATTAAAAGAAATTGCACTTGAAAAAGGATTTAAACATTGTGAATCCGGCCCACTTGTTCGTTCTTCCTATCATGCGGATGAACAAGTTAGTAATTCCTCCAAGCAAAATCGAATTAAATATATGAAGGGCATTGAAAATCAAGAAGAAAAGCAGATCTTTTAGTTAAAAATGAAGAGGCCCTTATTGGCCTCTTTTTAATTTAGAACAGGATATCCTAATTTTTCAATTACCTCTTTCATTTCCTCCGCTTTTACTTCCTGCTCGTTAAACGTTGCTTTCACCTTGCTTGAGTTAAACATAACTTTCGCTTCTTCTACACCATCCATTTTACCAAGTTTTGTTTCAATCTTTTTAATACAAGATGGACAAGTTAGTGGTTCTAATTGGAATTTTATTGTTTTCATTATAAATCTCTCCTTTGTTTTGTTCTACCTTTATTATAAAATCCCTTTTGTTTCTTTTCTTTGACCTAGGTCAAGTTTTAACAATTTTATCTTAAACTTCTGCAACTGGAACTTTTCTTCCCCCCTTCCTATTTCCATGATTAAAACGAATAAGACGCATTGCATTTAAAATGACTAGTAGAACACTTGCCTCATGAATGAACATTCCTGAGGCTAAATGGATGGAACCTGCTAATACCCCAGCTAATAGGACAAACACAGTTCCTACTGCGAAAAACGTGTTTTGTTTCATGTTACGAATCGTAGCTTTGGATAAAGCGTATGCATGAGAGAATTGCATGAGTTGGTCCGCCATTAAGACAACATCGGCAGTTTCCATGGATACATCTGTACCGCCTTCACCCATCGCTAAACCTATATCTGCTGTAGCAATTGCAGGTGCATCATTAATTCCATCTCCAGCCATTGCAACAACATGACCTTCCGCTTTTAACTTCATAAGCATTTCCACTTTGTTTTCTGGTAGTAATTCAGCATGGAATTCATCTAACCCTAATGTTTCGGCAACTAATTCTGCTGTATGTTTGTTATCACCTGTAAGCATAATCATCTTCTTAATTCCATTTTCACGCATCTCGGCTAGTGCTTCTACTGCATCTTCTCGAATTTGGTCAGCAATGGAAAAGATTCCAGCAATTTTTCCGTCAATGGCCACAAAGATAGCTGTATTTCCTAATTTCTCCCGTTCTATGGCATACGCGCATACTTCCTCCACCATATGGATCCCATCTGCATTCATTAATTTTCTATTTCCGATGGATAAATGATGGCCTTCTACCGTTGCTTGAATACCATTACCTTTCATGACTTCAACATCTGTTGGTTTCATGAAAAGTTCCATTCCTCTATCATTCGCTTCTTTTACGATTGTTCTACCTAAATGATGTTCTGAAGCCGTTTCAGCTTGAGCGACCAATCGTAATACATCCTCTTCCTTATACTCACCGAACACTTTAATATCTGTTACTTCTGGTTTCCCTTTTGTTAATGTACCAGTTTTATCAAATACAATGGTGTCTACTTTAGAGAATATATCCATTACTTCTCCACCTTTTACAAGGACGCCATTTTTCGCACCATTCCCGATTCCTGCAACGTTAGATACTGGAGCACCAATGACTAAGGCACCTGGACAAGCAACTACTAGGAAAGTAATAGCTATGTGTAAGTCTCTTGTGATGAGATACACAAGTACAGATAGAACAACTACTGCTGGAGTATACACATTGGCGAACTTATCAAGGAACTTCTCTGTTTTCGATTTAGAATCTTGTGCCTCTTCTACAAGCTCAATGATTTTAGCAAAAGTTGTGTCATCCCCAACTTTTTCTGCTACCATTTCCACGTATCCACTGTCCACAATCGTTCCACTAAAGACCTTATCATCCTTCCTTTTCGTTTTTGGCACAGATTCCCCGGTAACTGCCGCTTCATTTAAAGATGCTTGCCCAGAAATAATACTTCCATCAACTGGTACCTTCCCACCAGAGCGAATAATAACGTGATCCCCTACCTCTACCGCATTCATTTCAACTGTTACCTCTTCCCCATTTCTTAAAACAACCGCTTCTTGAGGTGCCATATCGATTAGGTCCTTTAAAGATGAACGTGTTTTCTGTAATGTTCGTGCTTCGAGATAGTCACCGAATAAAAATAAGAATGTCACCACCGCAGACTCGACATATTCACCGATAAACAGTGCACCAATGACAGCAATGGTGACAAGTAATTCAATACTAAACGCCTTCATTCGCAATGCTTGAAACGCCTTTAGAAAAATTGGAATACCCGCAATCACTGTCGCTATCAGTAATGCTACTTGTTTTACATCCGTTAAACCTGAAAAATGTGCAACTAACGCTAATACCAATAGGAATCCCGCAATGGCTGTAATCTGATTTTTAAACTTGTTTATCTTTAATATCATAAGACTTCACCTTTCCTTTCCCTTCTTTCTAGTTCTAGCTTAAACTATATGAAGGAGAAAGAAATTGACGCCGGTCAAGTTTTGGAAAGTATTTTTATCTTTTTACAACCATAAAAAAATGGGAAAGCCAAACAAATTTTGGCCTCCCCAATATGAGAACGAATCATGGATCAAAGGAAATTACACTCTAAACAAATTCTTGTCTAGATGTACTATATGTATATTCATTTAAAAATAGCTCGTATAGTTTGCTTCCCCTAAGGTATACGTACAATTTTCTTTCAAACGCATGGGCTGATATACTAAATTCAAAAGAGGTGAACGAAATGAGAGAATTTGAAGATTTAACTAGTTTAGAAACGGTCGATACCTTTATTCAAAACTCCAAGTTATCCTTTATATATATTTCAAAAAACAACTGTAGCGTTTGTCACGGACTTCTTCCACAAGTACAAGCATTGATGGAAAAATATCCAAACATCAGATTAGGTCATGTTAATGTAGATACAGTAGAAGAAATTGTGGGTCGATTTAATATTTTTACAGCCCCGGTACTGTTACTCTTTGTTAATGGGAAAGAGTATATAAGAGAAGCACGAATCGTTCACATGGATTTATTCGAACAAAAAATCGATAAAATATACGAAAATGTGGTTGGTCCCTAACCAACCACATTTTCTTTATTCAAAAGCTAGTTCATTTAAATCTAAAAATACATTTTCCAATTCTCTGTCTGCGCTCATTTTCCCTTCATAAACTAACTTTCCAGTCTTTTCGTCTAACACAAATAAATTAGCGGTGGAACTTTCTAAACTTGAATTAGGGATATACATTTTTCCATCATGGAAAACGATAAATATATTACCATCATATAAATCTAATGTAGTTGGAACTTCAGTCGTATTCAGCTCCCCATTATCCATTTGATAACGAATTAACTCAAATCCGCTTTTCGTTTTATTTAAGAAGTAAACCGCCCCTTCGTGAACATAAGCTGTTTTGTCCGCGCCTAATCCTTCATCCGGTATTTTCAGCTCTTTTAATTCATTTGTTCCAAAATGATAAGCAAAGAAATCGGAACTCTCTGTTTTATAATATGTTTCGTAATCATCGTATTCATCATATTCACCGACTTCTTTTATATGGTCCAATCGGAAGACAAAATAATCTTCCTTTCCAATATCCGTATCATTATTTACTTCAACCAACTCAGTCCATCCTTTATCGGAATGATCTGTTTTATTTTCAAAGATGACTTCATCATCAATAAGAGACCCATTCTCTATATTAATACGGTAAACATGGTAACCCTCTTCTGTTTCTGGTTTATTTGGATCATGGGTATAGAAGTTTCGTGTAGTGATAAAAACGTCCTTTTCATCCGCTTGAACATCCACCACATTCAAATAGTTGATATTATTTTCAGGTATCTCCACTTGGAAATCTGTTGTTTCATTTGTTTCTTTATCTAACATTTCAATTTTAAAACCTTCGTCAGATTCTTTACCGAATGTATCTGCATAGATTAACCTTTTATCATCTTCAAAAAAGGATGATGAACTTTCATTTTTTCCACGCATGAATTTCCGATAATCTGATTGTAATCTTTTTATCGTTGAGTCCTGAAAACCTTCCGTCATATTATCAAAATAAGAACGTTCACTTTGATAAATCGTATCTTCAGGTGTAATCCTAACATCTTCCCCAAACTCTTTGTAGTTGTCAATGTAGCTTCCCATAAATATTAAGCCGTCCACGACACCCTCATCGCCACTTACCTTCTCTAAATGAAATTCTGGATAATCAGGACTAGCAAAGGCATTTTGAATATAATAGGTTCCAATACCTAAGATAACAATTGCCGCAAGTACAATTACTTTCCAATAACGCATGTTTCTCGCCCTCCTTTAAACCGTTACTTTCCGATTTAGAAGATAATGACTAACCCAAATCGAAATTCCTGTTACAATAATGCCTAAAATAACTTCTATAATGAATAATTCCTCTGGATAAAAATAGCCAAATTCAGAAAACACTTCTATGATAAATGGTGATAAAAAGATAACTAATGCAAAAATACAGTACGCTACACCGAAGATAATTCCTTTTATACGATAGCTTCTTTCAAAGAGAATGGCAGTAAACAACGTAAATACCGTCATAAAACCAATTCCGTAATTAATGAAAAATTGAACAATGCTAGTAGGTAGAAGTATTTGTAAATATCCGTAGTACCCAGAACCATTAACTATCTCCCTTATAGTCATATCCACCCGCAAATCAAAGGGAACAATTGTCTGAAATATGATATTCTCAATTGGAAGAAGGATTAATTGAATGCTTACTAAACCTAAGACCATTAAGAAAATAGCACTTGCTTTTGCCAACAAAATGTTAATTCTTGCTGTCGGTAGCATTAATAAACGATAGATAAACGTGTTTTTTCCAAACCAATCTCGGTACCAAATAAAGAAGCAATAAAAGATTAAAGCTGCTGCACTCAATCCCACAGGTAAGATAAACCATCTAGAAAACAGGATGCGAGACATGGTTAACGGCCAATACGTTTCTAAAAATTGGGCTAAGTTCATAGATCCATCTAACATCTCACCATTTGCCAGGTTCATAAATTGGTTAGATTCCACAATCACACCAACTATTTGCGAAATGATAACAATCCCAATTAAAGCTAAATAGATTTTCATAAACCGCTTCAACTCGAAATCAACTAACTTTACATAGTTTTTCATTTCTGATAAACCTCCCTCATGACATCCACGACGGACTTCCCTTCCAATTCCCGAACTTCTTCTGTACGAAAATCCCTTAATACAATTCCATCGTCAAGAAAGACAGCCCTATCAATTAAATGTTCAATGTCATTAATTTCATGTGTTGTAATGATAACCCCACGATCTTCTACCAGATGACTGGTGAATACTTCCGCAATCTGTTCCCTACTAAAAATATCAATTCCTGAGAAAGGCTCATCCATTAATAAATAGTCCACATCAAGTCCAAGACCTAGTAACAGATTAACCTTCGCTGTATTCCCTTTTGATAAACTCGATATTTTCTCTTCCTCTTTCAAACGGAAAAACGAAAGTAATTCTTTAGCACGTTCTTCATTCCAGCTTTTATAAAAGTCCTTCATAAACTGTAACGCTTCACCTATCTTCATTTGTGGAAGCATAGTAATGGCATCAGGAATAAAGGTTATCTTTTCATAACTTTCTTTTGTTAGTCTTTCGCCGTCTATTAATATTTCCCCACCTTTTATTGGGGTGAGATTCATAATGGCATTCATAATCGTTGTTTTCCCCGCACCATTGATACCAATTAAGCACGTGATTTCTCCCTTATTTGCAGTAAATGAAACTCCTTTAAGTACTTTCTTAAGCCCAAAGTTTTTCTTGATATCTTTTACCTCGATCATATTTCTTCCCCCCTATTCTTCTACGTATTTCTCTTTCAATAATCCAACTACTTCATCAAATGAGGCATTAATCGGCTTAATGGCTGCTACGAAATTTTCAATAGCCTCTAAAATTATTTCGTTTCGCATTTGGCCAATTACTTCTTCATTGTTCGTAATCCTACTTGGACTATTTCCCTCTGTAAAAATCAAACCAGCTTCCTCCATTTCTTTATACGCACGTTGCGCTGTGTTAGGATTAATCTTTAATTGATTTGCTATTTCTCTTCTAGATGGGATTTCCTGTCCTGGCTCGTAATGACCTGTTGCAATTTGTTCCTTAAAATGCCGAACGACTTGAATATAAACAGGATCCCTTTTGTTAAATTTCATAAAAACATCTCCTAAGTATGTTTTAGTTTTAGTGTATTACCACCTTAATACACCTTTTGTAAAAAAATATTAATAATGTATTATCCGATTAATACAGCCTCCTGTGTATTATATGATTAATACATCGTAGCTGTCAATACAATTTCAAATAAAATATTTTATTTCGACATAATATTTCCCTGGTAATATTTTCTCAACAAAATTAGACCCTATTCGCTGTTTTACCTTCATTGTTTCATGCTTATTTGTGATAAAATGTCTAATAGTGCATGTTCAAAAAGGAGGATGAGAAGGAACGAGGTCGGCTAAATGCGTAATGTCCTGGGACTTCGATTACTTGTCCCACCGTAAAGATTTGTTGCAACGCTCTCCCTATGTCATTTTCACCGGACTTTTTGAACAACCTCTAATAGCTTGATTTTTTGCAAGGCAAAGGAGAGTTTATTAATGAAAATAGTATCATGGAACGTAAACGGATTACGTGCCTGTGTGCGAAAAGGATTCTTAGATTATTTTCATAAAGTCGATGCAGACATCTTCTGTGTACAGGAAATAAAACTACAAGATGGACAAATTAACCTTGAATTAGAAGGTTATCATCAATATTGGAATTACGCTGAAAGAAAAGGGTATTCGGGAACAGCTGTTTTTACTAAACAAAAGCCGTTGTCTGTAACCTATAGCGTTGGTACAAAGGAAACAGAAAAGGAAGGTAGAATCATTACATTAGAATTCGATACCTTTTATTTAGTCAATGTATATACACCGAACTCCAAAAGAGATCTAACTAGATTAGACTATCGTTTGGAATGGGAAGATGAACTATACCATTATTTAAAACAATTGGACGAGAAAAAGCCAATTATATATTGTGGGGATTTAAACGTGGCACACCAGGAAATTGATTTAAAAAATCATAAAACAAATCATGGTAACTCTGGATTTACTACCGAAGAGCGTGGAAAAATGACGCGTTTATTAGACTCTGGATTTATTGATACGCTTCGTTATTTCTATCCGGATAAAGATGACATCTATACATGGTGGTCCTATATGAAAACGATCCGTGAGCGAAATATAGGATGGAGAATTGATTACTTTATAGTCTCTGAACGAATGAAGGACCTTTTAATTGACTCCCACGTCCGCTCCGACATATTAGGAAGCGATCATTGTCCAATTATGTTAGAGATAAAATCCCCAAACCTAGATTAAATCAAAGAAAAAAAGAAATACTGTTTATTATGGAGGTTACGAAATGAATAAACTTATTCCGCATCTACGCATTGAAAATTGTAAAGAAGCAATTGAATATTATCAACAGATTTTTGGTGGAAAAATTAAGAATACACAGTTAGCAGATGGGATTGAAATGTTTAAGGGGCATGAAGGGAAATACATCCACGCAGAATTACACATAAATGAAGATTGTATTATCTATTTGCAGACTCACTGGGCAAACAAATGATAAATGGAAACAACATTCTCTTCGGACCTGATTTAGAAAGCGAAGAAGAAATAACTAAAATTTATAATGATTTGTCTCAAGAAGGTGAAATCCAAATGGAGTTACAAGATACCTTTTGGGGTGCTAAACATGCAATAGTGAAAGATAAATACGGAATAGCATGGGAATTAAATTATACGAAAAAATAATTAACAAAGCACTCAAGTCTTCACCTTGAGTGCTTTCGCTTTTTACTGTTTGATTTTCTGAAAATAGTCGATAATTCCTAAAGCACTTACCTGCATATCTAAGTTGATAATAATGTATACCTCATGTTCATTGGGAATTCCTAACTCTCTTAACTCTTCTTTAACTTTTCCTAACAATCTTTGCGCAAGAACATCATAGCCCTTTCCTTCAGCTATTACCTGTTCTCCCTCATCGACAAAAATATCTAACCAACGAGAAACTTGACTTAAAGCATCGTCTACTTTTTCAGACCAACTAAAATGACCATAATAAATTCGACTAACATTCAATTCTTTAATCTTATGGATTGAATTCTTCATTGCATTTGGGTCGAAATGATTCGGTGAAGTGGACGGCAAGAAGAAATCAATTCCCAGTTGACTAAGTTGTTCATATCGAATTCCTACCGTATCCCCAGTAAATATTCCATTACTAACAGGGTCTAATATACTAAAATGATGTTTGGAATGACCTGGTGTATCGAAAAATTTAAGCGTACAATTAGGACCTATTTGTAACGTATCTCCCTCTGTTTTTACAATAATTTGATCTTCTGGTACAGGTAATATGGGATCAAATAACTCCGAAAAGCTATCACCATACACCGCTCTAGCCCCTGCAGCTAATTTTCTTGGATTAATTAAATGACGTTCCCCTCTTGGATGTACAACAACTTTTGCATTCGGACATTCCCTAATCAATAAACCAGCTCCACCTGAGTGATCAAGATGAATATGTGTGACTATAATATATTTGACTTGATCAAGAGAAAATCCAAGTGATTCTAACCCTTTTTTAACATATTTAATGGACGGACTTGGCCCAGTTTCAATAAGTGTAAGTTCTTCCTCATCAATCACATACGTTCCAGTTCGGTTGGCAATATCTAAATCAAATCCATCAATAAGTGAAATCCTCTCATCAATTCGAATTGGATCTTTTTCCTTCATGAATCCTTCCCCCTTTAAAAATTAATCTTGCCTTTATGTTAGCACAAAAAGCGGAATACGTTTACATTGAAGGGTTTGACATAGTTGGGAAATTTAGTAGGCATTGATAAATCAGGACTTGTTCGCGGAATATCAACTTTCGTCTTTAATATCAGCACCCGGCATAGATTTGCGAAAAATACTTCTCATCTGATAAAACTCCAAACCATTTTTTGCATTTATTAGCAGATTTAAAATCGAATAAGTCTTCCTTGTTCGTTAATAATAATTGTGACCAAATTCAAGGAGGTTATTTTATTGCATACTCAACAAAACCAAAATTTACAAGGTTCTTCTCAAATCCCAGATCAGTTTAGTCATGGTGGACACGAACTAATGGATGCCCATGAAGCTATCGGTGGATTAGTTGGAGGAATGGAGCAGTACATGCTTTATGAGCAACATGTACAAGATCCAGAATTAAAAACGATGATGACAAAGCATAAAGCTTATATCACACAAGTTTACAATTCACTTGTACAAGCTTTGAAGACAGGTCAAGAACCAACAATCAAAACACAAACGTATAATTTCAGCCAAACAAGTAATAACACTATTTATGGTATGCAACCAACTCAACCTAAAACCCCTGCACAATCCGTTAATGAAATTAACGATCAGTGTGTATCTGGGTTTATGATGGGAATTTTAAAATCCAATGCGTCTGCCTTCACATTGGCTGCCCTTGAAGCTACAAACCCTGTAGTACGTCGAGTTTTTGCTGATAGTATTCCTAACATTATTGAGATGGCTTATGAACTGTTCTTGTATCAAAACCGAAACCAATACTATCAAGTTCCTCAATTAAAACAAGAGGACATGCAAATTTATATGAATAGTTTTGGAGTAGTCCAAGGTCAAACTCATTAATAGTGAAAAACGTGCGCTCTATTTAGGATCGCACGTTTTTTTAAAAGTTTTTGAATCCTAATTCTTTATTAAAACGTATATTCATTAATTACATATTAAGGAGAGGAAATGAAAACATGAATAACCATGAAATTGACTATAAAATATACGGAGATGACATGCAATTTGTCGAGGTTGAACTAGATCCGGATGAAACCGTAATTGCGGAAGCTGGAGGTTTGATGATGATGGATGACTCAATCAAGATGGAAACCATTTTTGGCGACGGTTCCTCCAATCAAGGCAGTGGACTAATGGGTAAACTTCTAGGGGCTGGGAAACGTGTTTTAACAGGAGAAAGCCTATTTATGACGGCTTTTACGAATTCAGGAGTAGGTAAAAAACATGTTTCATTTGCATCACCTTACCCCGGTAAAATTATTCCAATGGATTTAAGTCAAATGAACGGAAAACTTATTTGCCAAAAAGATGCATTTCTTGCAGCGGCAAAAGGAGTTTCTGTTGGTATTGAATTCCAAAAGAAACTTGGTACAGGTTTCTTTGGTGGTGAAGGATTCTTAATGCAGAAATTAGAAGGCGATGGAATGTCCTTCGTTCATGCAGGTGGAACGATTCATAGAAAGGATTTATCCCCTGGAGAAATGATTCGAGTAGATACAGGATGTCTTGTTGCTATGACAGGAGATGTCGATTACAACATTGAATACGTTGGTGGAATCAAAACAGCATTATTTGGTGGAGAAGGGTTATTCTTTGCAACATTACGTGGTCCAGGAACCGTTTGGATTCAATCCTTACCATTTAGCAGATTAGCTAGTCGTGTATTTGCTTCTGCGCCTCAACGTGCAGGTTCTGATTCCAAAGGGGAAGGTAGTATAGCCGGTGGATTATTCGATTTTCTAGGTGGAGATCGAAATTAACATTTACTTGTCTACCATAATATGCCCCCTTTTTTAAGGTGTAAGAATAGACAATTTACACATACTATCTATGTAAAATCCTTTAAGAAGGAGTGGATTTTTCATGGGTGGAAGAGACAGCCACAACAGCAACAGTAAAAACTTCTTAGCACAAACTCCGAAGAATCAAATATCCGATGGTCGAGATATTGAATTCTCACAAGAGTTAGCTGATGCTGAGGATGTAAAGGCATTAGAAAGAAGTAAAGCTGCTGATCAGAGAGCAAAACAAAGAAAAAATTTATAAAGAAAATGACTTGTTAAGGCGGTTCTAATTTGAATCGCCTTCTTTATTTAGTAAAATGAGGGTGAATACAACATAGAATAGAGGATGAAATAAATTGAGCGGTAAGGAAGTAAATGATTATCTCACAGAAGGAATGTACGGTACACGACTACCAAAGGAAGAAGAAAGAAAAAAATACTTAGGAACCTTACGAGAAAGAATCGTACTCGCTCTTACAGTTGGACAAATCATGTCTGATAAAGGAATCGATAAATTAGAAGATGCAATGAAGGAAAATAAGGGAGCTAAGCTTTTAATCAATGGTCATGTTTCATCACGATTTTTAACTGAGGAAAAAGCGTTAGCCAATAAGTATAACATTCCCTATACAATCATTACAGATGAAACAAATGAAACAGATATTGGTGCAGTTTTAGCATTTGATTATGCTGTTGATAAAGAGGATATATTTGTAAAAGAAATACAAAAGAAAGATGAAAATAGTATAAAGGATGAAAAGAATAACTCCCTTTTCTCAAAAGTAAAGAAGTGGTTTAAATAATGGTCTGTTCCTGGTCTAAAGGGAACAGACCCTTTTTTTCGTAGTACAAATCCCGCGCAATTCCATGCAAAATTGTGAGGTCGCTTGTCACGGACAATTCATATCTGGCTCAAGCTTCATTTGGCCGTGAGAATACCAATCACGGACAATTCATTCTTGGTTCACTCCTCATTTGGCCGTGAGAATGCCGATCACGGACAATTCATTCTTGGTTCACGCCCCATTTGGCAGTGAGAACACCTGTCACGGACAATTCTTTCCCGGATCACTCTATTTTTGGCCGTGAGAACGCCCATCAAGGACAATTCATACCCAGATCAAGCCTCAATTGTCCATGAGAACGATTTTATTCTAATAGTTTTTTCAAAGCGAGGAATAATAAGCCAAGGAGGTGTTTTGTAATGAGTCAAGCTTATCGTTGTCCAAATTGCAAAACAAACAGATCACGTTTTAATTTAATTGAACAAGTTCCGAAACCGGTAAAATTAGATGCGAATACTGGTGAGGTCTTAAATGAATACACAAATGACCAAGTAGAAGTATTTCATAATCTATATAAAGGCCCAGATTACCGGATTCAATGTGCATATTGTGGATTAATTGAGGATGAACGTACTTTTATACAGTACGCCAAGTATGATGGGCAATAAAGAATTACCAAACATTACTCCTAATAGAGTAATGTTTTTTCATACAAAAACATTCGTTACTCTGATACACTAAAATAAGGACTCATTACAAGGAGGAATAAGATGCGTCTAAAAGATAAGAAAGTCATAGCACTTATTGAAGATGACTTTGAAGATCTAGAACTTTGGTATCCCGTGCTTCGTCTTAGAGAAGAAGGGGCAACCGTTCATTTAGTTGGGAAAGAAGCAAATAAAAAATACATCGGAAAATATGGCGTTCCCGCTGAATCTGACTTTGCGTTTGATGATATAAAAGTTGATGATTATCAGGCTATTTTAGTACCTGGTGGTTGGGCCCCTGATAAATTAAGACGCTATCCACAAGTGATAGAAATGGTACAGACAATGGACAAGTCTCAAAAGGTAATTGGCCAAATTTGTCATGCTGGATGGGTTCTGATTTCTGCAAATATTTTAAACGGAGTCAAAGTAACAAGTACACCGGGAATCAAAGATGATATGACGAATGCTGGAGCGGAATGGTTTGATGAAGCTGTCGTGGCGGATCGTCATATTGTTTCAAGTCGCAGGCCACCTGATTTACCAGACTATATGAGGGTTTTCATTGATACCCTAGCTGAAAAGTAGCAACAACCTTGTCATTTTAAACCTTTCATAAACATATTATTTTAGTAAAAACAACCAGGTATTCTCTAATTGATAGCGAATGCCTGGTTTTTTAAATAGACTTTCCTCCGTAACATTATATATAATTATAAATAGTCAAATTATTTATTAGGGGGAGTGATGAAATGGGCACAATTAAAGAAGGAACTCTATTATGGGAACCAAGTGAAGAGCAAATAGAGAGAGCTAATATCACCGAATACATAAGTTGGTTAAAGTCACATAAAAACTTAAACTTCTCTAATTATCAATCGCTTTGGCAATGGTCTGTCGATGGTGTTGAATCATTCTGGGCATCGATTTGGGAGTACTTTCAAATTCAATCTAAAAATCCATATGAAACTGTGTTAACAACTCATGCAATGCCGGGTGCAAAATGGTTTCCTGAATCACTTATTAATTATACGGAACACATTTTTAAAAATAGAAAAGATGACCAAATCGCTATTATACATACTTCTGAAAATAGAGAGAAAGCCGAAGTAACTTGGAAGAAGCTTTATGAAGATACAGCAAAAGTGCAACAAACATTTAAAAAATTAGGTGTAGTCAAGGGAGATCGTGTCGTTGCTTATATGCCAAATATTTACGAAACCGTTGTTTGTTTCTTAGCAACAGCAAGCCTTGGTGCAATCTGGTCTAGCGCTTCTCCGGACTTTGGCACCCAAAGTGTTATTGACCGCTTCAAACAAATTGAACCTAAAATAATGATTGCAATTGACGGATACGAATATGGTGGTAAAACATTTAACAGAACGGAAACCGTCACCAAAATCCAATCCGAACTACCAACCCTAGAAGCAACGATTGCTATTCCATATTTAGATGATTCAAATGCTAATTTTAATGCTTATAAAAATCCGATTCATTGGGACCGAGTTGTTTCATTTAACGAGTCCAAACCAGCACTCACCTATGAATATGTCCCTTTTAATGACCCACTGTGGATATTGTTTTCCTCTGGGACAACTGGTAAACCAAAAGCAATTGTTCAAAGCCAAGGTGGTATTTTATTAGAGCATTTAAAAGCATTAACTTTTCATGTTGACCTTGCTGAAGAGAGTCGCTTTTTCTGGTTTACGACAACAGGTTGGATGATGTGGAATTTCCTTGTAGGAGGATTACTTACTGGTAGTACCATCATTTTGTACGATGGAAATCCTAGTTATCCCGATAAAAACAGACTCTGGAAGTTAGCAGAAGAAACAAAAGCAACTGTTTTTGGAACTAGTGCTAGTTATATTTCCGCTTGTATGAAAGATGGTATAAAGCCAGGAGAATCCTTTGATTTATCATCCTTAAAGAGTATAAGCTCGACAGGCTCCCCTCTTCCTCCAGAAGGCTTCCAGTGGTGCTATGATAAGGTTAAAAAAGACTTGTGGATTGCTTCAGTGAGTGGTGGTACAGATGTGTGTTCGGCATTTATTTTAGGCTCGCCCGTTCTTCCAGTTCATGCTGGTGAATTACAATGCCGCGGCTTGGGTGCAAAGATAGAAAGTTTTGATGAGAAGGCTCAAAGTAGAATTAATGAAATTGGAGAACTTGTTTTAACAGAACCATTCCCTTCCATGCCAATCTTTTTCTGGAATGATAAAAATGGATCCCGTCTAAATGAAAGCTATTTTGATGTATACCCAGGGATTTGGAGACATGGGGATTACTTAAAAATTACAGATCGAGGTACTTGTGTCATCTATGGTCGATCAGATGCAACGATTAATCGTGGTGGAATCCGAATTGGGACAAGTGAAATATACCGTGCAGTAGATAATATTAATGAAGTTTCCGATAGTTTAATTGTGGATGTACCGAATCAAAATGGGGATTCGACTACCCCACTATTCGTTGTGATGAAAGATGGTTACACCTTAACAAATGAGATAAAACAATCCATAAAGCAACAAATTCGGACGCAATGTTCACCAAGACACGTTCCTACATCTATCTATGAAGTACCTGATTTACCTAGGACATTAAACGGCAAAAAGCTGGAAGTACCTATTAAGAAATTATTAATGGGGAAACCAGTCGATCAAGTAGTCAATAAAGGATCATTAACCAATGCAAAGGCATTAGATTATTTTATAAAGTTTGCTGAAAAATACGATTAAAAAAAAGAGGGGAACGAATCTCATAGATTGGTCCCCTCCCCATTTAAACTTAACTGCTTTTTCTTATACATAAGGCTAAATCCTACATAGGCAAGAAAGGATAAAAACATAGCTGAAACAACGGTGTGCATTCCTAGTGGGTCTGGATAAAAGGATTCGAATAGAACATAGGAAACGATACCAACCACCATCGAGGCGATTGCTCCATATTTATTCCCCTTTTTCCAATAAAGCCCCATAATAATCGGCCACATAAAGGTTACTTCTAGTCCACCTATTGCAAAAAGATTCATCCAAATAATTAAATCTGGTGGGTCTATCGCCATTAAAAATACAATGATTCCTAGTATTCCTGTTACTCCCATGCTTAGTCGCTGTATCGTTTTCCTTGATGCTTCTGGTTTAATATAATTAATGTAAACATCCTTTACGATAGTGGAACTTACTAATAACAATAAGGAGTCTACAGTCGACATAATTGCCGCTAGTGGAGCCGCTAATACAATACCAGCCAACCATGGAGGTAATACTTCAAGCGCAATTAATGGCATTACCGTATCACCAATTTCGACCCCAGGCATAACGGATCGTGCGAATACTCCAACTAAGTGCATATTTAGCATAATAAATCCAACTACAATCGTTCCAATAATAAGTGCACGATGAAGGGATTTTGTATTTTTATAGGACATCGCTCGCACAGCTATTTGTGGAAGTGCTACTACACCTATCCCAACTAAAATCCAATAAGATGAAACATAAGTTGGAGTTAATGTCCCATCAGCTCCATATGGTGTGATAAGGTTTGGATTTTCCATTCGTAAGTCCTGAATAATATTAGAAACTCCTCCACCAGCCAAAACAACACCAATTAATAAAATTAACGTTCCAACAAGCATAATTATCCCTTGAACCGCATCTGTCAACGTTACTGCACGAAATCCGCCAAATGTAACATATACTAATACAGTAATTACAAATATGAACAATGCTGAAGTATAGGGTAATCCGGTAAGGGACTCAATTAAACGTCCACCACCTATCCACTGTGCAGCCATGGTAGAGAAAAGGAATATAACGATACTAAATGCGGAAAGTAGCACGACCCACTTAGATTGATAACGTTCCTTTAAAAAGTCTACAATAGTAATTGCTTTATATTGGCGGGCTACGATAGCAAAGCGTTTTCCCAATATCATTAATGTAAAGTAACCAGTCGCTATCTGTGTTACGGATAGAAGCACCCAGCCTAGCCCTTCATTATAGGCAACACCTGGACCACCTATAAAACTACTTGCACTTCCATATGTGGCCATCATCGTCATAGCTAGTACAAAGCCACCTAAACTTCGTCCACCTAAGTAATAATCTTGAAGAAATGATTCTGATGACTCTTTTTGCCGACTAGCAAATAATCCAACTAAAAAGATTAATACTACTGTCCCAAAAAGGGTAATGGTAGCTTGCCAATTCATTTATCTTTTAACTCCTCATCCTCAAATGGTATATCTTTAAAGAAACCTTTTACTATGATAAAAACTAGTATACATATGATGATACTTCCAAGTACACAGCTATAAAAAAACCATGATGGAAATCCAAAAACATAGGAATACTCAGAAGGATCTTTACTACCCAGTCCATATGCAAAGGCAAACCACCATACAAAGTTGAATAAAAATAACCCCACACCAATTAAGGCTTCACGATTGCCTATTTTTATACGATAATCTACCTTTTGATTCTCTTTATCCTTATTCAAGGTCCATCCTCCTAGTAATTATATATTCTATATAATAATGCAATACTTAGTTAAGTGTAAATCATTTAGACCATTTATTAAATGGATATTGAAATAATTAGTATTCCCCTATATAATGGTAATAAATCGGGGCATTAGCTCAGCTGGGAGAGTGCTTCACTGGCAGTGAAGAGGTCAGGGGTTCGAGCCCCCTATGCTCCATTCATAACCAAACAAAAGAACACTCTTGCTTATTCAACTATAGAATGAGCAAGAGTGTTTTTTTCATAACTCCTTCATATCGGAATTCTAATAAGTAATTACTTTTATCCCCTTAATTATATTCCAAATAAAGTAGTATATATCAATAAGGAAACATATGACTACAGCGATGATGGTTGCAATGAAAAATGCTCCAGTAGGTTCTGATAACCCTAATCCTAAGGTTCCAAGAACAAGAATAGCAATAAGTGAAGCAATGGCTGGAATTATATGTGTCCATAGTGCTTTTTTCGCATGTAGTTTGGTTGTTTCATTTCCGAAAATCCACACAAGGATTGGAAATAAGATAGGTGCAAAAAAGATACTCCAATAACACAGTGCAGATAATAATTTATTTTCTTCTATCATAATCACCTGATTTCCTAATTAATAGATAAGCAATTTGAACTTTAGCAACCAAAAACATGGTCGGAAATATCATCAATAATCCTATTACATTTAGACCTAAACTAGGCAATAGCTTTTAAAAATGTGCCCAAGACAACAAAAAGACTCTCACTCGACAAAGTAAGAATCCCCAAATTCAAAGGCGAGAGATTTCCTTCGCCCAACCATATTCTCCCCTTAGAATAACCGATTTATTCTAAGGGATCAAGGAGTGAGTTAACTAACTAAATTTCCTTTATACTAGGGTAGGTGTTTTGTTGCATTATTTTACCACATATAGGATAATATACCCGTATTTAGATAAATTGTTAGGGGGAATCGGTATTTATGAAAAAATACTAATATTATTAATGTCATTATTTGTTGTTGCAAGCTTAGCAGCCTGTGGCGATGAAGTTACGGAAGAAAAAGATATTAATTCCGTAAACACAGATGAAGAGAATGCAAATGAAGAAAACGATGAAGAGGCGGAATCAGAAACAAAGGAAGTTGCGGAAGTTGTTGCTGATGATAATTACATAAAAGCCACATTAGTAAGTGTAGAACATAAGGTGGATGAACTTTTTGATGAAGAAAAATATACGATTAACTTCGATTTGGAAAATAAAACAAGTGATAAGCTGACCGTTCAAGCACGTGACGTTTCGATTGACGGTACAATGGTAGATGACATGGTATTCTTTAGTGAAGATATTGCCGGAGATAAAAAAGCTAACGGTAAAATGGATATCGAAAATTATGAGGGCGCTCTACCAGAAATGAAAGAGGATATTGAATTCACACTAATTATAGTTGATGATGAAACTTATGAAACTTTAGCCGAACATGATGTGAAAGTAGATTTTTAATAGATTATGTTATTAAGGCACTCTTAAACGGGTGTCTTTTTTGTTTTGTAATTATGGAGGTGGTGACCGTTTTGGTGTTCCTAACATCTTTGATTAATTTAGCTGTTGCAGGAATTAACCTCACGATAGCTATTAAAAAGCTATTAAAACAACAAAAGAAACAAAAAAGACTCTCGCTCCACTAAGCGAAAGTCCTAACCAAAACAATAGGTGAGGGATAATTCCCTCGCCTACACCATATTCTATTCAGAATATACAACATCTATACCAAAAACACAAGATTTGGAGAGTGATTACATGATTTGGATTTCTTTTGCTATTTCCTTTTAGTTTAGGAATATCTTTATATACCGTTTGGTACGCATCCTAAGACAAATAACATCCAAATAATCTGTCGGTATTTCCCAGGAAATGTTGAACATTGTCAAAACGTAATCATTACTTAATCTTGTGCCATCTTATTCCGATTGATTACGCTCAGCATATACCGCCATCGCATCTCTCATAAACTTCGCCAATCCTTCTCCAAACTTATCAATATTTTTAGTAAATCTTTCATCATCCACATACATTTGTCCAAGGCCTTTGAAGGCATCAAGAGAGTAATTACCTATTTTATTTAAATAAACGTACCATAAACCAATCTTTTCCTGAGCTATATCAGAATCAGGAGACTCATGACGGATTTCCGCCAACTTTCTGTAAATATCATTAAACTCTTTCTCTAATGATTCCCTTTCATATTTGGATAATTGTTTAATTTTAGCATTGGATTCATCTACAACATGATCGCCCCATTTTTTTCTTGCCTCATCCTCGTATGGGTTATGACTAAAATCAAACCCCTCAAACTTCTCTTTATCAGTCATTTGAATTTCTCCTTTCTTATTTTGAATCGTTTTATCAATGGTTTGAATCATTTTATCAATTCGTTTTCTTTTGTCTATCAACATCCCTCTTTGTATTTCTAATGCTTCTTCTTGTTTGTAGGAAGAGCTATTCATAATCTCTTTTATTTTTTTCAAGCTAAATCCAAGCTCTTTAAAAAACAGGATCTGTTGTAACCTTTCTAAATCCGCTTCAGAATATATACGATACCCAGATCCGTTTATCTTTTTCGGAGTTAACAAACCAATTTCATCATAATGATGAAGCGTACGTATACTCACCCCTGCTAGCTCAGATACTTCTTTTACATGCAAAAATAACCCCTCCCTTACTCACAATATAAGGTATTACGTTACGTTAGAGTCAACTGCTTTTTTCATTTTTTCCTCATTGTCCATAAAGAAGACCTTCCATCAGTGAGAAGTTGATCTCCCACCTACCCTCTTTGTTTCCTAGAAGTTTGAGGTGGTAGTCCTAATGCCGGTTTAGGTTCCTGGGTAACTGCCTATTCTTTGCTATATCTATATCAAACTAGACTTTCCCCCATATAATGTAAGGACCTAATTTTTTGAGGAGGAATATGTAATGAACTATTATGATCCTTATTACTACCATACCGAATACTATGATGATGATGAAAGGCAATTTAATTTTCCATGGAATCAAATGTTTCCTAGCCAAGGGGGGTTCCCTGGAACAGGATCCGGGATTCCAGGTGGAGGATTTCCTGGTGGGCCCGGTCAGTTTCCTGGACAGCCAAGTACGCCTGGTCAATTTCCGGGACAGCCAGGTACACCTGGGCAAGGTGGGCAACAGGCGGGGCCACCAACAGCCCCGCCACCTAACTTCACTCCCCAACAGTCACAAACCCAACTTTTTGCAGTAGATCCCGGTGCAATACGTGGTTGTTTATTTCGATTCACTTACGTTTGGTTAAGAAGAGACGCTTTCTGGTTTTACCCAACCTTTATTGGAAGAAGATCCGTTGCAGGTTACCGCTGGATTGGTTGGAGATGGGTATACTTCGGAATAGATCTTGACCAAATACAATCTTTTCAATGTTTTTAATAATATAGTTATTGGTACAATCATATTTCCTCCTTTCACATAAAATTAGAATAAAAGGAGGGGTAATGATGAACATTTTAGCTCTTTTATATTTAGCTGCTATAGCCGCTGGTTTTTCACTAATCGGACTAACAACAGTCACTACACTTTTTACAGGCCCGATTGCAACTTTTATGATTTGGATCGGGGCAATTACAGTAATTGTATTTTCAGTGGCAATCATCTTCCTTGGACTTCGCTCGCTCTTTAATAAGCTTTAAAATTAATAAAAATCCTTTACCAATTCCAATATTAGAATAGGTAAAGGATTTTTTTTAATATCTATTTACTTTCTTTCTCATTTCTCTTTCCCAAATTAAACCTTGTTGTAAAGCCATTTTTCTAGCGATTCTAGGGGCATTCCACAACGGTGGTAAGATAAGAAGTGAGACGGGTACAGCCGATATGACTATCGAATTTTGAATAGCAGTAATGCTGTCTTCTCCGATTGTCAAGATCACCGCAGTAGTAAGCCCAAAGATAGCTGCCCAAAATACACGAAGCCATTTTTTAGGATTATCGTTACCAGTTAATGTCGCAGCCACCGTATAAGCCATTGTATCTGCAGTTGTTGCAACAAAAATAATAGAAACTAATAGAAAGGCTAACCCAAATAATGTTGGGAATGGCAATTGACTGGTAATCGCCATTACCGCAGCCTCCATCCCACCTTCATTCAAAGCATTAGAAATAGATCCTGGTTTTTCAATTTCAAAGAATACTCCTGTTCCACCAACAATGGAAAACCAGAAGTTAGTAACTAATGGTGCAACAATTGAAACGGCAATGATCAATTCTCGAATGGTTCTTCCACGTGAGATTCGGCTTATAAAAACGATTAGCATAGGTGCATATCCTATAAACCATCCCCAGAAGAAAATGGTCCAACCGCCTAACCAATCATGGTCACCACGATATAAACTCATTTCAAAAAAGTTTTGAACATGGAATCCTGTACCACCTACAAAAGCATCGATAATGAAAGATGTAGGTCCGATGAAGAGTATTATAATTGCTAAAAGAATGGTGAAGTTAACATTATAATTACTTAGTATATAGATTCCACGGTCAACACCCGTTGCAGCTGAGATCCCGGAAATCGTTACTAATGCAAGCACAACAATAATACTAATCGTTAATGTATTTGGAATACCAAATAAGTGATTTAAACCATACGATATTTGTAGACCTAAAAAACCTAAAGGTCCTAAAGTCCCTGCTACCGTTGCAATAATAGAAAAAACATCCGCAGCGGTACCAATTACACTTTTATGATATATTTTCTCCCCGAAAATCGGATATAATAATCCTCTAGGTCGTAATGGTAAATTCTTTGTGTAGTGAACATACATCATTACAATGGTAGCTAATGTTCCTAATATCGCCCATGCAGTGAATCCCCAATGTAGATATGATTGTGCAAAGGCTGCTGAGATTTTATTGTTTTCCACATCACCAAATAACGGCGCCACTTGTATAAAGTGATACATCGGTTCTGAGGCAGCCCAAAACACACCTCCACTAGCAAGTAACGTAACTAATATCATCGAAACCCAACCAAAGAAGCTATACTTCGGCTTGTCCATATTTCCTAATTTTACTTTCCCATATTTAGAAAGGGCAAGGACTATGCCAATAAGAAAATTTAATAAAAGCAAGACTTGCCAATAAGCACCAAAAAGTTCAGCGGAAAGAGAGAATAGTTTATCAATTCCGTTTCCCACCATATCA
The DNA here is from genome assembly GCF_038006665.1 of Oceanobacillus sp. FSL K6-0118. NCBI lineage: Bacteria > Bacillati > Bacillota > Bacilli > Caryophanales > Bacillaceae > Oceanobacillus > Oceanobacillus sp. FSL K6-0118. The sequence continues at coordinate 534,680 of NZ_JBBOVR010000001.1, read as the reverse complement.
CTATTTATAAACGATAAAACAATAAATACAATTAAAAATCCACCACTAATAATAAATACAGGCCAATCTAGATTCTGTTTTGATTTCACGTTTTTCCTCCTAATATTTTAGGAGCAAGTGTCTAAAATTTAATATTGCTTTGCCATTAAAGACCGTTGGATGGAATTGAATACAAGATGTTCAAAAGTATTCAATGACAAATCCACCAACTTGCTCAATTCTTTGACCAGTGTCCCATTATAGTAAACTGTGCAAAAATCGTCAAATAGACTTCTTTAAGAAAGCCCTCATACTTTTCCCCTATATAATTGATTATTCTGAATAATCCCGACGCATAATGATTGTTTAACCAATCACTAGTCCGGTTAAACAAACGCTTATATGTTATTATTTAAAATTTCATCAACTGTAGATTCCACATCTTTACGGGACATCTTATCTTCGCCATTTTTCATTACGTGTAAAGTCTTTTTAGCTAAGGACGAAGGTATTTTACAGAACACTAATATTTTCTTCGTTTTTATCGATTTTATGTATTGATCAGCCATTTTTAAATTTTCTTCTGCATAATGAAATAAGTCTTCTCGAGTCCAGCCCTCTGGTAGAAAGCGAACCCCTCGTTCTGCATCTTCATCCTGATTTCTTAGCATATTAACAGCTTGTAATCCCCTGCCATAGCCAATAGCTAATTCATAATCGGTTATTGTGTTATCATACCATCTCCAAATATCAGATAACATGACACCGACAAGACCTGCAACATAATAGGTATAATCATCCAAATCCTCTTTCGTTTGAATGACAAAGTCCTTCTTAACCCATTTTGCCATACCCTTTGCCATAATACTCGTGGATTCTTTTACTTTATCCACTATTCCTTCTGGGCATACGGATAACCAATCTGACATTCTCAGTGTTACTTCAGGAAAATCAGCCGCGTAAGGCCTTAATAATTCCTCGTAAGCCGATTCATCGAAGGATATTCCATTTAATAATTCACTTATGGAATATAAAAGTTCCTGCTTTATCTCGGGTTCAAGGGATGGATGATCCTCAATCTCATCTATTGCTCGCATACACAAATATGCAGAACCTACTGTCATCTCTAACGTGTGGTTTAATAGACTAATTGGAATGTAAAAGGTTCTACTTGTATCTTTTAATACACGCATTGTATCTTTTTGAAGTTGTTTTTCTTTACTCATTTACTTGCTTTTCTCCTTCCATGTCTATTCACCAGTATAACAAACATTCCAATTAAATTCTTTGTAAATAATTAGGTTAGTATTTTTTATACCCCATTTATAAAAAAATAAACCTAGTTTTTTAAATAAAATGAAAATGCAGTTGTACTTGTAATTACTACCAAATAATCATACGATAGGAAATGATTCACGAGCTTGGAAAGGTGCTTAAATATATGGATAAACGAGTTTATTTATTAACTATTGTTTCCTTTGTGGTTGGAATGGTTGAATTAATTATTGGAGGAATTTTAGATTTAGTGGCGGATGACCTAGGTGTTACGCTTGGACAAGCTGGATTGCTTATAACGATTTTCTCACTAACGTTTGCAATATCAGGTCCTATCCTATCTTTCTTAACTGCCACAATAGAAAGAAAAAAGCTAACCATTATCACGTTATTCTTTTTCTTAATAGGAAATATAATTGCCGCCATTAGTCCATCCTATACGATTCTCTTTATCGCAAGAATTGTATCCGCAGCAAGTAGTTCCTTACTTATCGTGCTTTGCGTTGTCATGGCAGCAACGATTGTAAAGCCGGCCTATCGTGCAAGAGCAATTGGAATTGTTAATATGGGTGTAAGTGGTTCGATTGTTCTTGGTGTACCAATTGGATTGGTGCTAGGAAATTCATTTGGATGGCGAGCACCATTTATCATGATTACTATCCTTACCTTACTTTCCATAACAGGTATTTACTTTTTAATGGAAAAGGTTGGTGCTGAGAAACAATCATCCTTAACGAAGCAATTTGCTTCCCTTAAAGATAGCAGGATATTATTTGCCCATATGACCACCTTCCTCTTATTAGCAGGACATTCCACGTTATATACGTATTTAACCCCATTCACAAAGGATTATATTGGTTTAAATGAAGCGTGGGTTAGTGTTATTTACTTTATTTTCGGAATCGCAGCTGTAAGTGGTGGTGCAATCGGAGGATTATTTGGAGATCGATATGGTTCGAATAGAACAATTAAAATGGTAATTATTATTTTTAGTATTGCTATTCTAACTATTTCACATACCACATTTCTTTTACCATTATTTCTATTCAATTTAATCATTTGGGGCATGATGAGTTGGGCTGTAACTCCACCAATGCAAAGTCACTTAATGGCAACAGCACCAGAAACAGCAAATATTCAAATTAGCTTAAATAACTCATCCCTTCATTTAGGCATTGCAGTAGGTTCATCGATTGGAGGTGTCATTATTGACATGACATCCGTTGCCAACAATGCAACGTTTGGAGGAATGCTGGCAATCCTTTCGTTAGGAACTGCCACGCTTTCAATGAGAAAGAAACATAGTATCCAAACCTATAAAATGAACTAGTTTAAGGTTTATTTCAATTATAAAATGGCTATAGTATAAACTATAGTCATTTTACTTTTCCCATCAAAGATTATTACTATTTTCACAATCCTTCCTAACCATATATTCAAGGGACAAAATACAACAAATACTTACAAATCAACTTGTAACAAATTAGACACAAAAAGGCATTGCTAATATAAAACGTTTCCATGTATAATAAATATAGTGAATAAATTCACATTTAAGCAAGAGGGAGTGATGGTTATGAACACAAATTTAGCTAAGAAAAATACAATTACAAAAAGAAAGCTAAAGAATACGCTAATTTCAACAACATATACGTACCATACACCCGGCAATATTCACTTAGATACCATTAGAAATAATATACCTAATTACCATACAGCAGCAATCACAATTGATGAATCAATAAACTTACCTAAACCCGGGACATATAACATTAAAATAAAGGTTGGGAAAAGTTGGTACCTGGGAGTAGCTTTCCTATCCCAGTCCACTGATCGAGAAAACAAACGAATGATCAAGATTTTTATAAAAGACTTCCTGGATATACCGGCTAATAAAAAAATAGTCATTGCTTGGTGTTTGGATAAGAAAAATGATTACTGGAGATAGAGGCCTTGATGAATTGGCTTCTACTCCTTTTATTTTTCACTTTTTCAATACCTAAAATAACGCAATGTAATTGGAACATACTCTCTTTTTAAACTATAATTAGATTAATCACATTAAAGTTTGATTTTTAAATTGGAAAGGAAATCTACTATGAAACAAACAAGTCGGTTTATTAAATTTATGGGAGGGAAAAATCTTCTATATTTATTGGTTTTATTGATCCTCATCGGTATTACTATCCTTATTTATAATAAAATTTCATTTATATTCCATCCGATCATTGTTATCTTTTCAACGATTATGCCACCAACTATTTTGGCATTTATCGCTTATTATCTCTTAAATCCAATTGTAGATTTTTTAGAGAGGTTCCGTATTAAACGGATATGGGGAATTATTATCCTTATACTTGGGATTGGCGGATTATTAACCGGTCTTATTTTATTAATCGCTCCTTCTATTGAGGTACAAGTAAAGGATTTAGCGAAGAATTTCCCCAATTATTTAAACCATTTGGGGAATGTAATTACCATGTGGCTTCAAAATTCCTTTTTAGGACCATATTACGATGAAGGATATAACTGGTTTGTTACTAACTTTAGTAATATTCCCGGCATGGTTGGAACTTATTTAGTAGATGCCTTTCAAGGGTTTAGAAACGTAGCCAGCACTGTCACAAATGTCTTTGTTTCCATTATAACTTTTCCTTTCATCTTGTTCTTCCTATTAAAAGATGGAACTCGATTTAGGGATTTTTTCTTAAAATTATTACCACCAAAATTTCGGGATGATACAAATCAAATCCTGAAAAATATGGATACTCAAGTTGGGTCATACATCCAAGGACAAATTATCGTTGCTTCATGTATTGGTTTACTGTTATTTGTTGGTTACAATATTATTGGTCTCGATTACGCAATCACTCTTGCCATTGTTGCTGCTACAACAAGTGTGATTCCATATCTTGGACCAACAATAGCAATCACCCCTGCTATTATCATTGCTATTGTTCATTCCCCTTTCATGCTTTTAAAACTTGCCATCGTTTGGATAGTTGTTCAATTTCTAGAGGGAAATTTTATATCTCCAAACATCATGGGGAAAACCATGCAGATTCATCCTTTGACGATTATTATCGTCTTACTTGTTGCAGGTAATTTATTTGGATTAATTGGAGTTATTTTAGGAATACCAGGATATGCCATTCTTAAGGTATTAGTTTCTTATCTATATAATAAATTTAAAAATCGTTACAACCATTATTATGGGGATGAGTATGGGAAATATTAGGGGACTTGGTGTTTACTTTCTTATTCATTAAGTGTTCCAGACAATAAAAAACCCGAACTATCACGTGAAATTCTTATTAAGAGTTTCGTAATAGTTTGGGTTTTTTATTATATCACTTAATTAAGTTAGAAATTACTTGGCTTTATGGATGGTCAATTTAGTAATGTCCTAGCCTCACTTTTTTGAAATACTACGAATTTGTAAGGTTAGTATGATCAACACCATAAAGAGTTGTCCATTGGTTTTTAAAATCATTAACATCCGTTGGAGTAGTCGGAAAAGCTATCATTTTTCCAATAATTTCCGGAGCAACTGTTACTGTTTCTGACCCAGCTAAACATACATCATGAACTTGTTGTAAGTTTTTAAAACTTGCCGCTAAAATTTCACACGGAAGGTTATATATTTTAAATAATTGAGCGATTTCTTCAACAACTCGTACACCATTACCGGTTAGATTATCGATACGGTTAACGTACGGCGCTACATATTTTGCACCTGCCATTGCAGCTATTAAAGCCTGGAATGCAGTATATACGGTTGTTGCTAATGTTGGAATATTTTCTTCTTTTAATAATTGCATCGCTCTAATTCCTTCTTCGGTTACAGGAATTTTCACAACAACATTTCCGGAAATCTCTCTTGTCACAAAACGAGCTTCTTCTACAATCTCTTCTGCTGTTTCACCTATAGCTTGAACAAATAACTCTTTATTTTCACCAATAATGGAACGGATTTCTTTTACAACTTCTAGATATGGTTTTCCTTCTTTTACAAGAATAGAAGGATTAGTCGTTACACCTGAAATTGGATAATACTTATTTAATCGGGTAATTTGATCTGTATTTGCTGAATCAATATAAAGTCTCACGCTTTCTCCCCCTTATTAGTTATATTTATGCAGGGAAGAATGCATAAACTATCTTCCCTGCTAAAAACACATTATCCTATCTCGCTTATCCTCTTGATTTTCCACCTGAAATATTAATAGTAGTACCAGTAATATAAGAAGAATGATCAGATACAAGGTATGTTACTAAGTCAGCAATTTCATCTAACTTACCAACACGACCTAATGGAATAGAGCTAGTATAATTACCTTCTAAGTCTTCCACTTTTACATTTCTTGTATATGCTAAAGCTTCATTATAAGCATCATTTGTTAAACCAGTTTTTTCATTAATTCCTGGTGCAACCCCAACTACGCGGATGTTATATTTTCCAAGCTCTTTTGCCCATGATCTTGTGAAGCCATTTAAGGCACCTTTAGTTGCTGAGTAAATACTTTGACCAGCGGAACCTTCCATACCTGCTTCTGATGTGATATTAACAATAACACCTTTTTCTTGCTTAATAAAACGTCTTGAAGCAGCTTGCGCACATAAGTAAGGTCCTTTTTGGTTTACATTTACCATGAAGTCAAATGACTTTTCATCTAATTCATATTCCGGTTTTTCCCCTTTGACATCTACAAGTAGACGTGGAAGGTTAACACCAGCATTATTCACAAGTGCGTCCACGTGGCCAAATTTTTCCTCTGTTAATTGGACCATATTTTCAACACTTTCTTTGTTCGTTACATCCGTTTTTACATGATAAAAATTATCTACGTCTCCTGTTTCAACACTTAAGTCGGCAATAACAACTTTCGCGCCATTTTGTTGAAGTGTATTGGAAATATGTTGTCCAATTCCGGAATTTCCTCCAGTTACGATAACTACTTTTCCTTCAAGGTCTGTCCATGATTTTTGCATCCTACATTACTCCTATCTGTTAGATTTTTACCTATATAATATGGAAAGAAGTCGTTAAAACGACGACTTCTTATCTTTCAATTTTAATTTTGTCACCTACGTGAATTTCATTTATCTTTTTATTTTCAAGACATAGAGTTCCTGGTAAATCTGCTTCTGTTGAACCATCAAAGCGGAGAGTAATATGTCCTAAAGAAGATAAATTTTTGTTTACTGCTTCACCTACAGCGGTAATTTGATAACTTTCTTCCCCTATTGTTAGTGTATCTCCAACTGTAATATCTTGACGTAAGTTATTTTCAGAATGAAGAATACAAAATTCAGCTAATTCCTGAGGTGCATTGTCTTTAAATGTAATTAACATGCCTTGTTCTAAAAACTCACCTACAGATTCTCCCAATTTAGTTACTTCTGTTGTATAAATAATTTCTGCCATTTCTAAACACTCCTTCTTTTTTTCATCGTTACGATTGATACATACCAAAGCTTGCTAGCCAAGCGATAAATACCGTTGGTGCACCTGTTAGGAATCTTCCATAAAGTACTGCTGGTACACCAACTTCCACTGTTTCTGGTTTTGCTTCAGCTAATCCAAGACCAACTGGAACAAAGTCTGAAGCTGCCTGAGCGTTAATTGCAAATAAAGCTGGTAAAGCAAATTGTGGAGGAATATTACCTCGTCCGATTTCCACACCAATTAGAGTACCTATAACCTGTGCGATTACAGCTCCCGGACCCAAGAAAGGAGAGAAAAGTGGGAACGAAACAATTGCTGCGAGAATGATTAAACCCCAGACACTTCCACCAAGTGGAGTTAGTACGTTTGCAACTACATCACCAATACCAGATTCTAAAATGATACCAATTAACATGGCAACGAAAGCCATAAATGGTAAAATGGTTTTGATTACAGTATCAATTGCATCACGCCCTGCTTGATAGAGTACAGACATAACCCCACCCATGAGTTGTCCAACTTTTGCAATCATTCCACCGTTACGTTGTTCGCTAATCTTTTTGGAACTATCATATTTATTACTTACAACTGCTTCCTCTTTCACCTCTTCTACTTTTTCTATATTTTCAGTAGAGCTAGTAACATCACTAACTGATTCTGTATCTTCCACCACAGATATATTTTCCGGTTTGACAGCGGAAACATAAATATCCTCTGTTATAAAATCTCTCATTGGACCACTCTTTCCAGTAGCCATAACATTTAAAGTAGGAATCCGCTTTTTAGGGTAAAGTCCGGCACGTAATGTACCACCACAGTCAATAACAACAGCTGCCATTTCATCTTCTGGAACACTTGTTTTAAAACCATCTACTAACTCGGCGCCACTTAATTCCGCAAACCTTTTGGCCACTGATGAAATCGTACCACCAGTAATGTTAACGATTTTATTCTTTTTCTCATTAACAGGAATAATTAATGGTCCACCAAAGCCACCCTGGCCTTTAGTTACTTTTAACGTTTTATATTTTCCCATTGATTATTCCTCCTTTCCTTGTTCTAAAGTTGTAGCTAATTTAATTCCTTGCTTTTTCTCCATATACGTTACACACATATCTGTAATCCAACCTCTAAACATGTTCGTTACAATACCAACTAATAAATAACGAAGGGCTAAGTCTCCAGTTGATAAACCTAATTGTGTAATACCTGCTGCAACCCCTAAGAAAACGAATAATTCACCCGGATTTACGTGTGGGAATAAACCGTTCATAGAATGACATGAATAACTTGATGCCGCATAATAACCAGGTTTATACTTCTCAGGTAAGAAACGACCTAACGATAATGTCATCGGGTTTAATAAGAAAAATGTACCTACGAAAGGTAATACAAGGTATCTCAAGAAAACATTTTTAGAAGAGGCCATTGCTAACTTATTAACCTTATCCTCCCCTACAAAAGCTACAATTGCGTTCATTGCAACCATTAACACAATAATTAATGGAATAATATCGGTTACAAATCCCATAAATGTTTCTGCTCCACGTTCAAATAGACCAATGAAGCCTTCAGCTGCACTAACTAAAAAATCCATCTTGTTATTCCCTCCTACTTGAAAACTTATTTATTACTAAAGCTTGATACTAACTTACCGAAAGGACTTTTTTGTTGTGGAATTTCCTCTCCCTTTTCTACCTTCTTATAAATAAGAACTGCATCATCAAATGCCTTTTTTGTAAAACGGTCCATTTTGTTATAAACCTCTGGATCTATTTTTAGTAAATTTTGTCCTTCTAAAATACTAAAGTCTTTAAATTTGGCAAAAATGGACATTCCTTGCATTTTTTTAGCTGTTTGAATTCTATTTCTTTTATCAATACCCATTAATAGCACAACACCAGTACGAAATATCCCTTTGGATCTACCTATAGATACACGTCCCTTTTTTCTTAATTCAGTATAATGAGTATTGAAGTTTTTAATTTGTCCTGCACCTAATACTGTTTGTAGTATCCAAGCGGCCATAATACCGACCATAATTATCAAAATTCCCATGTTCAATAACCTCCAATACCTGAATTAAATTGATTCACATATTCCCAGTGCAGTCTCTTCATTTGTTACAAGGGTATTAATAAGCTTTCCATTCATTGCTCCGATAATGGATTGAACTTTTTCTTTAGAATATGCCACACCGATGGAATATCGTAATTCCTTTAATTTCTCTAAGCGGATTGCTATGGTTCTTTCTGAAATAGAGGATTGTATCACTTCCCCTTCTTTGGTATAAAAGCGAGAACAAATATCACCGATTGCGTTATGTTCTCTTAGTTCCAATTTTTCGGAATCACCTAGGAATCCTGACCAAACCATATTGGAAGAACTTATTTGAGCACCAATACCAACTAGGGCTACAGTTACCTTATCCCAAAGTTCAAGTATTTCTTTCATAAAGGTTGATTGTAAAATTTCCTTTGCAGTTTCTTCCGATTCGTAAATTGCTGCGGCATTAATAAAATGTGACCTCCCATTCAATGCACTTGATAACCTGAGAGCAATAGCGTTTACATGATAATCTGATTTCATCCCTCCAGGTCCACCGACTAATGGGACACATTCTATTTTTTTCGGCTTTAATTCATCTAATTGATGAATCATATTTCCTAATGTTGTACCCCATGCTACACCAACAATATCATCATCGAGAATAATTCTGTCTAATAACGAACCACAGGCTTTTCCAATGCTTTTCATTTTATCTTGATTACTTTGATTTTTATAAGAAGGGACAACAATGACCTCTTTCATTCCAAAATGTTTCGCAATCTTGTCTTCCAGGTCAAATAATGCATCAGAGCTACTTTGGATTTGTATTTTCACAATTCCTTTATCCTGTGCTTTCTTAAGCATTCTCCCGATTGTTGTTCGATAAATTCCTAATTCTTTAGAAATTTTAGCTTGGGTATAACCTTCTTCGTAATAGAGTTTAGCAATGCGATATAGTAATCGCTCCTCTTCCCAGTTCATTTTTCCCTCCACTAATTTTTCTATTCGTTTCACCATTGCACAAATGAGCAAACCGTATAACAAATGAGCAATATGAAACTGTTTACAATAATAGTACCATTGTCGAATTTTGTCAATAAGAAAATAGCAAATTCGATTTTTTTTGTAATTGTGATAGACTTTATATAAATTTTAGTTTGATTATAAGTACAAAAGTAATGTAAAAAGGGAAGGTAGATATTATGAAGGGTTTAGTTTTTTTTGATTTAGATGGAACACTTTTAAATAATAAATCTGATGTCGACCCCGATGTCATAGAATTAATTGAAACGCTTAAAAAGAATGATTATGAACCAATTATCGCTACTGGTAGAACCATTTTTGAGATCAAACACGTTATGGAAAAGACAGGAATTTCATCTATCATTTCTATGAATGGTCAACTTGGTATTTACCGTGGGAAAGAAGTCTTTGAAAAAACAATGGATGTTGAAGTTTTAAAAAGACTAAAAGAAATGGCACTTTCTAGAAATGAACATGTAGCTTTCTATAATGCCGATAGAATTGGAATTACAGGCCATAATGATACAGCAAGAAAGGCTTATGAATTAATACATGAACCAGTCCCAGCCATTGATGGAAGTATGTATGAGAAGGAAAAGATTAACATGGTCTTAGTTTTATCCGAAACAGGCGATAAAGAATATGTGAAGGCATTTCCAGAGCTTTCATTTATACGAAATGGTCCTGCTAGTATGGATATCATTCCAAAGGGTGGTTCAAAAGCTGCGGGAATTAAAACCTTCTTGGAAACTCTAAAAATAAGTGGATTACCTACTTACGCTTTTGGTGATGGATATAATGATATTGAAATGTTCGAATTAGTGGATTATGGTATCGCCATGGGAAATGCAAGAGAAGCATTGAAGGAAAAAGCATCCTATGTTACAGAAACGAATATGAATAACGGAATAGAACAAGGTTTAAAACATTATCATTTAATTTAGGTATGTCGAAAATTCGCCATAATTTGACAAGGTTCTTATACTTGTTATTTTTAGAATAGTTGTAGTATTATAGTTTGCTATAAGGGACTTTTTTTAAACGTTTTTGTCGAAAAATGATGGAATTTGCGATAAGAGAAAACAATAATATATTTTTATAGGAGTAGATATCACATGATTCAAGGAATAGCAGCATCCCAGGGAATTGCAATTGCAAAAGCATATCGTTTAGAAACACCAGATTTAACTTTTGAAGCAAAAAAAATAGATAATCCTGAAGAGCAAATACAACGTTTGGAAGATGCATTAGAAGTTTCCAAACAAGAACTCGAAAAAATTAAAGCCCATACATTACAACAATTAGGTGAGGAACATGCAGAGATTTTCTCAGCTCACCTTTTAGTTTTAAGTGATCCGGAACTAATTAATCCAATGAAAGATAAAATTACCTCAGACCTTGTACTTGCCGAACAAGCACTTGATGAAGTAGCAAACATGTTTATTGATATGTTTAAAAACATGGATAATGAATACATGCGTGAACGTGCAGCAGACATTCAAGATGTGACAAAACGTGTAATGGCGCATCTATTAAACGTTACCTTTCCAAATCCTGCATTAATCGATGAAGAAGTTATTGTTATTGCAAAGGATTTAACACCATCAGATACTGCACAATTAAATCGTGAGTTTGTAAAAGGCTTCGCAACAGATATCGGTGGACGTACATCACACTCTGCTATCATGGCAAGATCATTAGAAATTCCAGCAGTGGTTGGTACAAAGAATATTACAGAAACCGTAAAACAAGATGAAATGGTAATCATCGATGGTTTAGACGGAAAAGTGATTGTTAATCCATCCGAAGAAGAGTTGGTGACCTATCGCGAGAAACAAGATGCCTATGCAAAACAACAAGAACAATGGGCTAAATTAAAAAATGAGCCAACCATGACAAAAGACGGTTCACATGTAGAGTTAGTAGCAAACATTGGTACACCAAATGATGTAGAAGGTGTCATTAATAATGGTGGTGAAGGTGTTGGACTTTACCGTACAGAATTCCTTTACATGGGTAGAAGCGAATTACCTTCTGAAGACGAACAATTTGAAGCATATAAATCTGTGTTAGAGCAAATGGGTGATAAACCTGTTGTTGTGCGTACATTAGATGTTGGTGGGGATAAGGAATTAGCTTATCTTGATTTACCAAAAGAAATGAATCCATTCTTAGGCTTCCGTGCCATTCGTTTCTGCTTAGAGAATGAAGATGTATTCCGCCCACAACTACGTGCATTACTACGCGCTAGTGTTTACGGAAACTTAAAAATCATGTTCCCAATGATTGCTACGCTTGAAGAATTCCGTCAAGCTAAAGCAATTTTACTAGATGAAAAAGAAGCCCTTCTTAATGAAGGAGTTAAAGTTTCAGATTCCATTGAAGTAGGAATCATGGTAGAAATTCCTTCCACCGCTGTTATAGCGAAACAATTTGCGAAAGAAGTAGATTTCTTCAGTGTAGGAACAAATGACTTAATACAGTATACAATGGCTGCTGACCGTATGAATGAGCGTGTTTCTTACTTATATCAACCATACCACCCAGCTATTTTGAATCTGGTAAACAATGTAATTGAAGCAGCACATAGTGAAGGAAAATGGGCTGGCATGTGTGGGGAAATGGCAGGAGATCCAATCGCAATTCCAATCTTACTTGGATTAGGATTAGATGAGTTTTCTATGAGCGCAACATCCATCCTACCAGCACGTACCCAAATCCGTGGTTTATCCAAAGAAGAAATTGCTTCCTATAAAGAAGAATTGCTATCCATGGCAACAGCGGAAGAAGTAGTTAACTTTATTCAAGAGAAAACAAAATAAGAACGAAAAGCGTGAGAGCCTTTAATTAGGTTTTCACGCTTTTTTATCCCACCTAAACGGGCAGTAAGACTTCCACCTCAAGCCTCTGGAGAAACAAAGAAGTTAGGTGGGAAATCAACTGTCTGTAAAGCTCCTAACCATCAGTGAGATATGAAGAACCCTCCCACTGATGCAAGTGTTCTTTATAGTTATTTCTGATAACCTGCATCTACCTTTTATTATTCTTATTTCGAAATAATAAAATTAGTAATAAACCGGAGCCAAGACCAATCACTCCACCTAGTTCTACAGAACGAAATAAAATGCCTAACCCGACCCCGATTAATAAACAAACTAAGAAAAGTAATCCAATAAATGCATCATTCATTCCTTCACCTCCACGTTTTGCCTATACCATTACTTTATTCTTTCTATATAAAATTGGTTCGTTTTTAAAGGTTGTACAAAGGCCTGGAACGTTACACATTTAGGCGAGCTCGGTCCTTTTCATCCTCCTTTTCAAACTCACTTTTAGAATTTTTACAATATCAATCATTTTTAAAAATTCATTGTTGCTATATTCCGCTTCTCAAGGTTACAATATATTAAATATATAATTTATAAGGAAATATATGAGGTGATTCTGTGGGGAATAAAGTATCTATTGGTTTATTAGGTTTGGGTGTAGTTGGAACCGGGGTAATTAAAATCATTAAAGATCATCAAGAGAAACTTGTTCATCAATTGGGATCGGACGTACAAGTGAAGAGTGCGTTAGTTCGCAGTTTGGACAAGGAACGTGATGTTAGCTTAGAAGGGACATTGCTCACTACTAACCCAGATGATATATTAAATGATCCGGAAATTGATATTATCGTTGAAGTTATGGGTGGCATTGATCAAACCCGTGAATATATATTAAAAGCATTTTCTACAAAGAAACATGTTGTTAGTGCAAATAAGGACTTAGTAGCACTGCACGGTCCGGAACTGCAAGAAGCTGCACGTAAAAACAAATGTGACTTCTATTACGAAGCAAGTGTTGCCGGTGGTATCCCAATATTAAGAGGTATTACTGAAGGGTTATCTTCCGACCGTATAACTAAAATAATGGGGATAGTTAACGGAACAACAAACTACATTTTAACCAAAATGGATAAAGAAGGTTCGAGCTACGATGTCGCTCTTAAGCAAGCCCAAGAACTTGGTTTTGCTGAAGCGGATCCGACCGCTGATGTTGAAGGTTTAGATGCAGCGCGAAAAATGGCGATTTTAGCACGATTAGCTTTTTCAATGGATGTTGATTTAGAAGATGTTAAAGTTAAAGGAATTTCCAATATTTCTTTAGATGACTTAAAATATGCCAATAAATTAGGGTACACGATGAAATTAATTGGTAATGCTGATTTTAAAGATGATAAAATAGAAGTAGATGTTCAACCAACCATGTTGGCAAAAAATCACCCATTGGCAAGTGTAAATGATGAATTTAATGCCGTTTATGTTTACGGGGATGCAGTAGGCGAAACCATGTTCTACGGTCCTGGCGCTGGAAGTCTTCCTACAGCTACCGCTATCACATCCGATGTCGTTTCGGTTATCAAAAACATGTTATTAGGTGTTACAGGCTCGCAACACCTTGATCCTCATTTTGATAAACAATTAAAAACAGCCGATAAACGTTTTGGACAGTATTATGTAAGATTACACGTAAAAGATGAAGTAGGAGTATTCTCACGTATATCTGCATTATTTAATGATTTAAATATTAGTTTCAAACGAATTTTACAAAACCCAATTATAAAAGATGAAAATGCAGAAATTATTGTTGTTACACACCAAACATCATTAGAAAACTTTCAAACTGCATTAAATCAATTAAAAGACCTTGATGCTGTTATTGAAACAAAAAGTTATTACAAAGTTGAAGGAGATGCTGAAAAATGAGTTGGCAAGGTTTACTACATGAATACAGAGATTTTTTACCCGTAACAGAAAAGACACCTAAACTTTCATTGCATGAAGGGAATACACCATTGATTCACTTTGCTAACTTATCAGAGCAACTCGGAATCGAACTATATGGAAAATATGAAGGACTTAACCCTACAGGTTCTTTTAAAGACCGTGGAATGGTTATGGCCGTGGCTAAAGCAATTGAAGAAGGAAGCCAATCTGTCATTTGTGCTTCTACCGGGAATACCTCTGCTGCAGCCGCTGCATATGCAGCAAGAGCCGGCATCCGAGCTGTTATTGTTATCCCTAAAGGAAAAGTAGCACTTGGTAAACTTGCACAAGCCGTCATGTACGGAGCGGAAATTGTTGAAATTGATGGAAACTTTGACGAAGCATTAAAAATGGTTCGCGAAATTAGCAAAACTTCTCCAATTACACTTGTTAACTCGGTAAATCCGTATCGTCTAGAAGGGCAAAAAACTGCTGCATTTGAAATTTGTGATACATTAGGTTCAGCACCTGATATTCTAGCAATTCCAGTTGGTAATGCAGGTAACATCAGTGCATACTGGAAGGGATTCAAAGAATACAATGAC
This sequence comes from Oceanobacillus sp. FSL K6-0118, assembly GCF_038006665.1. Taxonomy (NCBI): domain Bacteria; kingdom Bacillati; phylum Bacillota; class Bacilli; order Caryophanales; family Bacillaceae; genus Oceanobacillus; species Oceanobacillus sp. FSL K6-0118. The sequence continues at coordinate 519,552 of NZ_JBBOVR010000001.1, read as the reverse complement.
AAAAAACAAACTGGTCTTCCTAAAATGTTTGGATTCGAAGCTGAGGGAGCTGCGGCTATCGTGAATGACAAAGTAATTGATCAGCCGGAAACAGTTGCAACCGCCATTCGTATTGGTAACCCAGCAAGCTGGAACTTAGCTGTCAATGCAAGAGATGAATCTAACGGCATGATTGGATCCGTTACTGATGAAGAAATCTTAAAGGCATTTAAACTCATTGCTAAATCAGAAGGAGTTTTTGCTGAACCAGGATCATGTGCTTCCATCGCCGGTGTTCTGCAACAGGTAGAGAAAGGTACTATTGCTAAAGGTAGCAAGGTAGTTACGGTTCTAACTGGTAATGGCCTTAAAGATCCACAGACAGCAATTGACCAAATGGAAATTAACCCAGTATCTTTACCAAACGATGAAAAGGCTGTGAAAGAATATATTGAGTCTGTGGTGGGAGTATGAAGTCATTTCAAATCTCTGTCCCAGCAACATCGGCAAATGTAGGACCAGGATTTGATTCGATGGGACTTGCGTTAAAACTATACTTGACTTTACAGGTTGAAAAGTCAGACCAGTGGGAATTTATACCCGCCTCTGTCCCTAACTCTGACATCCCTTATGAAGAGAATTTCATATACAAGATTGCAAAACAAATAGCGGAACGTCATAATAAAACACTTCCCCCATGCAAGGTAACAGAAATAAGTGATATTCCTTTAGCAAGGGGACTTGGAAGTAGCGCTTCTGCTATATTAGCTGGTATTGAAATTGCCAATCAAGTTTGTCATTTAAATCTAAGTGATGACGATAAATTACGTTATGGTACAGAAATAGAGGGTCATCCGGATAACATAGCACCCGCCCTATTTGGCGGATTAGTCATATCTACGGATTTTGGTGAGGAAATCGTCCATATGGACCTACCTAATTTGGAATTGGATACGGTGGTATACATTCCAAATATAAAATTAAAAACGGAAGCATCAAGGAAAGTACTTCCAGAAGCATACCCAATGAAAACCGCTGTAAAATCTAGTGGGATAGCCAATCTCGTAGTAGCAGCATTGTTACAAGGCGACTATACACTTGCAGGACGCATGATGGAAAAGGATTTATTCCACGAACCATTTCGGAAAGAACTTATTCCAAATTACGATAAAATACGTGAAGATGCAAAAGGTCTAGGTGCTTATGGCACTATTTTAAGTGGAGCTGGGCCAACTATGATTTCCTTTGTACCAGCTGGACAGGGTACAACTATTGCAGGGGCATTGCAACAAATATTGCCTGATTATAATGTTAAAGCCTTGAACATGTGTACAGAAGGTTTACAGGTTTTTTATCAAGAATAATCGAGAGAGGAAAACATTGTTTTTCCTCTTTTTTTTGTTCATAATAAAATTATCTTTATGTTTCAGAAAGGAGTTTCATGATGAATCAATCATTTGAAGCACTAGTTGTTGACAAACAAGAAGATACATTCTTAACAGAAGTGAAAACATTATCCATAGATGATTTACCAAAAGGAAACGTTCTAATCAAAGTGCACTATTCCGGTGTGAACTACAAGGATAGTCTAGCTGCTATTCCAAATGGAAATATTGTAAAATCTTATCCATTTGTTCCAGGAATTGATTTAGCAGGTGTAGTAGTTTCCTCAGAAGACGATCGTTTTAAAGAAGGCGATCAAGTTATTGCCACAAGTTACGAAATCGGGGTATCCCACTTTGGTGGATATAGCGAGTATGCTAGAATTCCATCTGAATGGATCGTTCCCCTACCAGATGGATTGAGCCTAAAAGAAGCAATGATTATTGGAACTGCTGGATTCACAGCGGCTTTATCTGTTCAGCGATTGTTAGAAAACCGTTTGAAACAAGAAAATGGCAAAGTCCTTGTTACAGGTGCTACCGGTGGTGTTGGAAGTTTCGCTACAGCCATCTTAGCAAAACTAGGCTTTGAAGTAGAAGCTAGTACAGGAAAAGACAGTGAGCACCAATACTTAAGAGACCTTGGCGCATCTTCCATTGTATCACGGGAAGAAGTGTATGATGGAAAGATCCGTTCACTTGGCAAACAAAAATGGGCAGCTGCTGTGGACCCCGTTGGTGGTGAAGTTCTAGCTTCCGTTCTAAGTAATATTCAATATGGGGGCTCTGTTGCAGTAAGTGGGTTAACTGCTGGTAATAAAGTTCCAACAACCGTTTTTCCGTTTATTCTTCGAGGCGTTAACCTCCTTGGAATAGACTCTGTATTTTGTCCCATGGAAACACGTGTAGATATATGGGAGCATCTAGCGTCTGATTTTAAACTAAACAATTTAGATTCCCTTGTACAGCAGGAAATTACCTTACAACAGCTCCCTGATGTTTTACCAACCCTTTTGAAAGGCGGAGCACGTGGGAGAACCATTGTTAAATTATAACTATCAAAGCGATTAGAAAACTGGCATTCGCCTAACTTAAGCGGATGCCAGTTTTCTAATTAAATAACAGGATAATAAGCTTCATACCTTGGATTGCAGTAATATGGTGGTCTGTTTCCTATCATTGGCAATTCAAACGGCTTTTGGTTTTTATTATAATATACTGCTACCTTTTCATTAGATTGATTGATTAACAAATATTTAACCTCAGGATTATAATAATACTTCACAACATCCCTCCTAACATTCATCTTTCTTACACAGTATTCGAAAATTAACTAAAGTGAGCACGTACCTTCTATTCAAGCACAAGTATCGCCCAATCATCATAAATTAATCTTAACGTTTAACTATAGGAGGAAAGATAATGTCCAATGATAAAACTAATAATCAAGATTACCCTTTGTACCCGAATTACGGAAAAATCACGAAGTATGAGGATGTTGCGATTACAGTACCTGAACAAAGGCAATACTTCCAGCCTGGGGTAGAGAGTCTCATGGTTCCGCAACCAATTATAGAAAACCCTAATTATAAAGGTAGTGGGAAATTAAAGAATAAAGTAGCTCTTATTACTGGCGGTGATAGTGGAATCGGAGCAGCTGCAGCTATTGCTTTTGCGAAAGAAGGAGCAGATATTGCGATATCCTATTTAAACGAACATGAAGATGCCCATCGAACAAAGAACAGAATTGAAGAATTAGGACAACGCTGTCTAACACTGCCGGGAGATCTTCGGGAAAAACAACAATGCGTTCACATTGTTCGTAAGACAATAGAAACATTTGGTAAACTCGATATTCTTTGTAATCATGTAGGAATTCAATTCCAACAATTAAGCTTATTAGATATTACGGATGAACAATTTGATGATACATTTAAAGTCAATGTGTATTCCCATTTTTACACAACAAGAGAAGCACTTAAATACTTAAAAGCCGGAAGTTCCATTATTAACACTTCCTCTGTCGTTGCATTCGATGGAAATGATCAACTCATCGAGTATTCTGCAACGAAAGCAGCTATTGTTGGGTTTACACGTGCGTTGGCAAGAAATTTAGTAAAAAAGGGAATCCGGGTAAATGCTATTGCTCCTGGGCGAATATGGACACCTTTAATACCATCTAGCTTTTCCGCTGATCAAGTATCTCTTGCGGGTAACCCTATGGATCGCCAAGGTCAACCATTTGAACTCGCCCCAGCCTTTGTGTATCTTGCCTCAGATGATTCAAGATTTGTAACAGGTCAAGTTCAACACGTAAACGGCGGCCAAGTCTTTGGCTAAAGAGCAAAAATGAGCCCTTCTGGGAGCTCATTTTTGTATCTAGCCCATTAATGCCGTCATTAATGCCTTTTGTGCGTGTAGACGGTTCTCTGCTTGTTGGAAGACTACAGAATGTTTTCCATCAATAACTTCTGCAGTAACCTCTTCTTCACGATGCGCTGGTAAGCAATGCATAAAAGAGACATCCGACTTCGCTAAAGATAAAAGTTCTTTATTTACTTGATATCCCTTAAAGGCTATTTCACGTTTCGCTTGTTCTGCTTCTTGCCCCATACTTGCCCAAACATCTGTATAAATGACATCAGCATTTACTACTGCTTCTTTCGGGTCTTCCATTACACTTATCATTGCCCCATGTGATTTCGCGATATGTTGTGCTCTGGCTACAATGGTAGGATCAGGCTGATAACCTTGAGGTGCTACGACAGTTAACTCCATTCCCATCAAGGCTGCACCAATCATAAGGGAATGAGCCATATTATTCCCATCACCTATGTATACCATTTTCACACCATTAAGTGCACCTTTTACTTCTTTAACCGTTTGTAAATCAGCAAGAACTTGGCATGGGTGATAGGTATCAGTTAATCCATTAATAACTGGGATACTAGCATATTTAGCCAATTCGTCTACCACTTTTTGTGAAAACGTACGAATCATCATTCCATCTAAATATCCGGATAAAACTTGAGCAGTATCAGCAATCGTTTCCCCTCTTCCAATTTGGATATCTTTAGAGGAAAGAAAAATCCCCATTCCACCAAGTTGATAAATACCAGCTTCAAAAGAAACCCGGGTTCTAGTAGACGACTTTTCAAAAATCATTCCTAACGTTTTCCCTTTTAAAGGTTCAAACGTAATCCCTTTTTTTCTTTGATCCTTTAAATAGTCTGCTAAATCTAATAGATAATTTATTTCATCTTTTGTATAGTCAGCAAGTGTTAAAAAGTCACGTCCATGTAGTTCATGATTATTAAACGTTATTTGATTGTCCTTAGTTATCATAAGGTTCCCCCCCAAATTCATCTCTATATGAATTATTATGCATCATTAGGAATAAATATACAATACCTATTCTATCATTTTTAAATTATTTTTATTTATAGGAAATGCTAAGAAGCCGTAACAAATTATTGTTACGGCTTCTTATGCTATAAACAAGACTTGTTCTCCCACCTCCCTCCTTTGTTTCCCCAGAAGCTTGAGGTGGGAGTCTTACTGCCCGTTTAGTGGGATAACTTTTCCAAAATAACGACCTTCAAGTAATTTCCTTGTGGGAAATTCCGATCAACTTGAAAATCGCTTGGCAAGCTAAATTCCTCTAAAATCTTATATTTTGTCTTACTATCCTTAAATCCTTTATCTATAAACCCTTTGAATTTCTTCATACTAAAAGAAGCATTGTTTGTGGACGCAACAATGATTCCACCTTTTCCCGTAATGGCAATTGTATCTTTTATTAAGGACGGGTAATCCTTCGCAGTACTAAACGTTCGCTTCTTGGAGCGAGCAAAACTCGGCGGATCTAAAATAACTAAATCAAATACCAAATTCTTTCGGTTTGCATATTTAAAGTAATCAAACACATCCATCACAATGATGTCTTGTTCTTCAAAATCAATTCCATTCGTACTGAATTGTTCAATTGTTTTACTTTTACTACGCTTTGCCAAATCCACGCTTGTTGTTTTCTTAGCTCCGCCTAAAGCAGCCGCTACAGAAAAAGCCCCTGTATAAGAAAAAGTATTTAACACATTTTTCCCTTTAGCATATTTATCACGAATAATCTTCCTTACATTACGTTGATCAAGAAATATCCCCACCATTGCACCGTCATTTAAATAAACAGCATAATTCATTCCATTTTCTTTCACAATGATTGGAAATTCTCCCCGTTCCCCTTTCACAAAATCATCATCATTGATATATTTCCCTTTTGTATCAAAACGTTTTTTCTCATAAATTGCTTTGTACTCTCCGATTTCGTCTAATACATCTATAACCGTTTCTTTAAAAGAGTAGGCGCCCTCACTATACCAATTAATGACATAATAACCGTCATAATAATCAATAGTGATGCCACCAATTCCATCTCCTTCCCCATTAAATATACGGAACGCATTTGTATTTTCATCCTGGAAGAATGCTTTCCTTTTATCGATTGCATTCGAGATTTTCTTTTTGAAAAAGGAAAAATCTATATTTTCATGTTGTTTATCGGATAATACCCAACCTAAACCTTTATTTTGTTTTCCATAATAACCTTTAGCAATAAATTTTCCATTTGGTTCTACTAAATGAATGATGGAGCCTTCCTTTTGAATATCTTCTGAGTTGATAATCGTATCCTTATTGATTAATGGAAAATGTCTTTGATATTGATTGATATAACTAGCTTTCACTTTTAATTCTATTGGTTTCATATTTTCATCCTTTACCAGCCTTTATTCTAAGTATACCCGTTATAGTCATAAAAAACCTGAGTAACCACTATGCTTGTTACTCAGGTTTTACCAATTAATTTAAAACTTCTTTAAGAGCATTAAGGAAAAATTCATTCTCCTCTTTCGTTCCAATCGTCACACGAACATACTCTGGTAGACCCCAGATTTTTCCGTAGCGTACAATGACACCCTTAGCTAATAGTTCATTGTATAACTTTTCAGCATCTGATCCTAATTGTAATAAAATAAAATTACTCATTGTTTCTACATAATTTAAACCTAGTTCAGAAAATGCTTGATAAAGCTCTTTTGCACCAGAAGCGTTCGCCTCTTTAGAAGCATTCACATGGTCCTCATCTAGAATAGCAGCCTTTGCAGCAGCTTGTGCTATACTGTTCACATTAAATGGTTCTTTTACTTTTAAGATTGTTTGAATAATTCCTTCCGAGGCAACACCAAACCCAACGCGTAATCCAGCTAAACCATATATTTTAGAGAATGTTTGTAGCACTAGAACATTTTTACCAGTCTTTACAAATTCAATTCCATCCGTATAATCTTCAGCTGTTGCGTAATGACTATATGCACCATCAAAAACTACTAATACTCTTTCCGGTACTGCATTTAATAGAGTTTCCAAATCAGCTTTTGCTAAATATGTACCTGTAGGATTATTCGGTGAACAAATATAAAGTAATTTTGTCTTATCTGTTATAGCATCTACCATTTTTTGAACATTAAACTGAAACCCTTCGTCAAACGGAACGGGAACAACAGTAGCTCCCATTAGGTCAGCACCAAAGTCATACTCGCTAAACGATGGGGATGGTACCACGATTTCATCTCCTTCATCTAAGAAGGCTTCCGATATTAAAGTAATCAATTCATCCGCACCGTTTGTAACAATAACTTGTTGTTTGGAAACATCTAATTTTCCCGAAATAGCTTCTTTTAATGCAGCCGTATCTGCATCTGGATAACGATTTAGTTCTGCTAATCTCTCAGATATTGCCGCCACACCTTTAGGTGACGGTCCTAAAGGGTTTTCATTAGAAGCTAACTTTACAACCTTTTCTAAGCCCAACTCTTCTTGTAACTCCCAAATAGGTTTTCCAGGAGAGTATGGTTTAATTTTTTCTAAGACTTTACGCGGTTTAACAGTCATATATGTATCTCCCTTTCTCAATTTCAATAACAAATTTAAGTAGATTGTTTCATTTAATTCATTCCATTATATAATATAAAGTTTCAATATGGTAGAAGAAATATTCTCAATTTATATACCCTTTTTTAAATATATGGTATTTCTCAAAGTCTTGAAGAATATTTTGACGTAATAATTTTTTTGCATCTTCTTGATTAGCCCAGTAGAAGTCGGTATGTTCATTTGATAGTGTAACTTCATCATTATCAGTACTACATAGGTAATGCAAAAAAATTAATTGTCTATCTGGGTCATCGTTGATGGTGGTTGCATATAAGATTTTCTCAGGAATGACTTTTAAGCCTGTTTCCTCTTCAATTTCTCGTATAAGCGATTCTTCTAATTCTTCGCCATTTTTTAGCTTTCCCCCAGCTAATTCCCATTCCCCACCTCCAAATTTATTATGTGAAGATCGTTTAAGGAGTAAAATTTCCCCATTATATATGATAAGACCTTTTACAATGACAACCATTTTCTTTTCCACTATTATACAACTCCCGAGTGTTTTTAAATGACGTGTTCAAAAAGGAGGATGAAAAGAAGCGCCGAAGTGTCATTTTCACCGAACTTTTTGAACAACCTCTTAAAGCTTTTCTATTAGCTGTAGCCTAAATTCTCCAACCTTATTCTCTTCATATAAATTCGTAATCGATGTTGAATAATTATAAATGACTGCTTGAAAGTCTAACTCCGCCTCCGGAATCTCTACACGAAAGTCATTTTTATAAAGTAGTGTAGTAATTTCATGATAGTCTTCACTTTTAACTTGAAATTCAAAGGAAATCAATATAGCTTCTTTTCCGTCTTTTTGTATGACATCTTTGGTAAGGTTCTCTACATGAAGTGTCCTATCATTAATTTTTACTTTAGCCATTTCATACATCCTCTCTTTATCCCATAATAAAAGATTTTGACTATTATTTGTAGAAATTCAACTTTCATGTGAAAGAAATTTTACGGTAAACATGCTAAGATAATAGTTAGAACACAATGATCAATAGGAGAAAAACAAATGAAAATTTATGTTGATGCTGATGCTTGTCCAGTAAAGGATATTGTCATTACGGAAGGAACAAAATTCAATCTTCCTGTCATTCTTGTCACTAGTTTCTCACATTACTCAAATGAAAGACAACCAAATGGCGTTGAAACTATTTATGTGGATACTGGAGCAGATTCTGCCGATTACCGTATTATGAAACTTGCTAAACAGGGAGATATCATTATCACGCAAGACTACGGACTTGCTTCCCTTGGTCTAGGTAAAGGTTGTTACGTATTGCATCATAAAGGATTTAGGTACAATCATGACAACATAGATCAACTTCTTCAAACTAGATATTTAAGCGCTATGGCACGTAAAAGTGGAAAGCGAACAAAAGGTCCGAAACCTTTTACGGAAGAAGATCGAATGAAATTCAAAAAACTCTTTGTAGAAACATTAAAGGAACTTTAGGTATTCTCATTCATCCTCCTCTGATGGTTAGTCAAAGTCAGTAGAAGAGAAGAGTAACACTTAGTCTATTTATAGGGATAATTTGATCTATAGAGGGCAAAAAATACGGGATATAAGTATAATATTTCTCCAACCATTTAATTAAAGGAAGAATAATTGAATCAATTAAGGGCTCCAAATTTTCAAAGGCAAATCTATTCTGTTAAATTTTAGTTAATTATATTATTAGACCGATTGTATTAATCATAGCTCATGTAACTCCTTTAAAATTAAACCAGCATCTAAAAAGGATGCTGGTCTTTTAAATATTATGTACTGATGGGTATTGATGGCAATTGTACATTACAGCTTTAGAGGCTTTAGTAACCTTTTTTAATTCCAATGGTTTTCAAACTATTTGCCCCTCTATTTTTTACATAACAAATTATACCGTTATTTAAGAAAATTGAAATTTTTGTAGAGACAAAATTATATACCAATTATGGAGACCACTTTCCTCTACTAAGGAAGCTCATGATCCCTACAAATTAAAATCTGCAATTATCTTCCCATTCTTCCTTTAAAATACCCATACGAATAGAATCATAATACTTCCCATTATACAATCTGCATTTTCGTAGACGCCCTTCAAGTTGCATACCAATCTTTTCTGCTACTCGGATCATTCTCTTATTTCCAGACCACGTAGCTAACCCTACTCTAACTAAAGGGAGTTCACCAAATAAATAATCAATCCATAGCTTTAAGGCTTCTGTGCCATAGCCACCACTCCAATAAATTGGATTATAAATACCAATTCCTACCTCTAGCCAATTAGATGGTCTATGTTCCCAATAATAACTTACCGTCCCAATTATTTTTCCATCTGTCTCAATAATTAATCTAGGTTCAACCTCATTTTGATTAGCAACTCTTAGTTTATTAAGAGTCTCACTTTTATAAGTTTCATATTCCTTTTTTTCTAAAGGAATATAGGGAGCATCCCATTTTTTCCATTCCGGATTTTCCTTTCCGTAAATAAGACGCCATAATATAGGTAAGTCATTTTCTTGAATGCTTCGGATTATAACTTTTTCACCCCGTAAAACTGTATCCCTGATCATAATATAGCTAGGTCTCCTCTCCTTTATTTCTATAATATATATAATATATACATTATATAACTTTAATTTACATAGAAATTCAATTGGAATTGAAACCCCAATAAACACTACCGTTTGCGGTTATTCTTAAAACAAAAAAAGACAAGATACAATTTTGCAATCATATCTTGTCTTTACATTATTGCCTGGCGGCGTCCTACTCTCGCAGGGGGAACCCCCAACTACCATCGGCGCTGGAGAGCTTAACTTCTGTGTTCGGTATGGGAACAGGTGTGACCTCTCCGCCATCGCTACCAGACAATTGATATTCAATTAGGATTTGTATCCTGAAAACTAAATAAGAGTAAATGAAGACATGAAAAGAATTTAGTTAAGTCCTCGATCGATTAGTATTTGTCAGCTCCACGTGTCGCCACGCTTCCACCTCAAACCTATTAACCTCATCGTCTCTGAGGGATCTTACTCATTTAAAATGATGGGAAGTCTCATCTTGAGGGGGGCTTCATGCTTAGATGCTTTCAGCACTTATCCTTTCCATACGTAGCTACCCAGCTATGCTCCTGGCGGAACAACTGGTACACCAGCGGTATGTCCATCCCGGTCCTCTCGTACTAAGGACAGCTCCTCTCAAACTTCCAACGCCCACGACGGATAGGGACCGAACTGTCTCACGACGTTCTGAACCCAGCTCGCGTACCGCTTTAATGGGCGAACAGCCCAACCCTTGGGACCGACTACAGCCCCAGGATGCGATGAGCCGACATCGAGGTGCCAAACCTCCCCGTCGATGTGAACTCTTGGGGGAGATAAGCCTGTTATCCCCGGGGTAGCTTTTATCCGTTGAGCGATGGCCCTTCCATGCGGAACCACCGGATCACTAAGCCCGACTTTCGTCCCTGCTCGACTTGTAGGTCTCGCAGTCAAGCTCCCTTCTGCCTTTACACTCTGCGAATGATTTCCAACCATTCTGAGGGAACCTTTGGGCGCCTCCGTTACCTTTTGGGAGGCGACCGCCCCAGTCAAACTGCCCGCCTGACACTGTCTCCGAACCGGATCACGGTCCTGGGTTAGAAGGTCCATACAGCCAGGGTGGTATCCCACGGATGCCTCCACGTAAGCTGGCGCTCACGTTTCTAAGGCTCCCACCTATCCTGTACAAGCTGCACAGACATTCAATATCAGGCTACAGTAAAGCTCCACGGGGTCTTTCCGTCCTGTCGCGGGTAATGCGCATCTTCACGCATCGTATAATTTCACCGGGTCTCTCGTTGAGACAGTGCCCAAGTCGTTGCACCTTTCGTGCGGGTCGGAACTTACCCGACAAGGAATTTCGCTACCTTAGGACCGTTATAGTTACGGCCGCCGTTTACTGGGGCTTCGGTTCTAAGCTTCGGGCGAAAGCCCTAACTCTTCCCCTTAACCTTCCAGCACCGGGCAGGTGTCAGCCCCTATACTTCGCCTTTCGGCTTCGCAGAGACCTGTGTTTTTGCTAAACAGTCGCTTGGGCCTATTCACTGCGGCTCTACTCCGTAGAGCACCCCTTCTCCCTAAGTTACGGGGTCATTTTGCCGAGTTCCTTAACGAGAGTTCTCCCGCTCACCTTAGGATTCTCTCCTCGCCTACCTGTGTCGGTTTGCGGTACGGGCACCTGTGACCTTGCTAGAGGCTTTTCTCGGCAGTGTGAAATCAGGAACTTCGGCCAGAAGGCCTCCCCATCACAGCTTGAAATGGCCAGGCGGATTTGCCTACCTGACTTTCTCACTGCTTGGGCGCACACATCCATCCGTGCGCATTCCTTATCCTACTGCGTCCCCCCATCGCTCAAACGGTCATGAGGTGGTACAGGAATATCTGCCTGTTGTCCATCGCCTACGCCTTTCGGCCTCGGCTTAGGTCCCGACTAACCCTGAGAGGACGAGCCTTCCTCAGGAAACCTTAGGCATTCGGTGAAAGAGATTCTCACTCTTTTTTCGCTACTCATACCGGCATTCTCACTTCTAAGCGCTCCACCAGTCCTCACGGTCTGACTTCACAGCACTTAGAACGCTCTCCTACCATTGTTCGTAAGAACAATCCACAGCTTCGGTGATACGTTTAGCCCCGGTACATTTTCGGCGCAGAGTCACTCGACCAGTGAGCTATTACGCACTCTTTAAATGGTGGCTGCTTCTAAGCCAACATCCTGGTTGTCTAAGCAACTCCACATCCTTTTCCACTTAACGTATACTTTGGGACCTTAGCTGGTGGTCTGGGCTGTTTCCCTTTCGACTATGAACCTTATCACCCATAGTCTGACTCCCAAGTTTAAGTATCTGGCATTCGGAGTTTGACTGAATTCGGTAACCCGATGAGGGCCCCTAGTCCAATCAGTGCTCTACCTCCAGTACTCATCATCTTGAGGCTAGCCCTAAAGCTATTTCGGAGAGAACCAGCTATCTCCGTGTTCGATTGGCATTTCACCCCTACCCACACCTCATCCCCGCATTTTTCAACATACGTGGGTTCGGGCCTCCAGTCAGTGTTACCTGACCTTCACCCTGGACATGGGTAGATCACACGGTTTCGGGTCTACGACCGCATACTAAATCGCCCTATTCAGACTCGCTTTCGCTACGGCTCCGTGTCTTCCACTTAACCTTGCATACAATCGTAACTCGCCGGTCCATTCTACAAAAGGTACGCCGTTACGCATTAACGCGCTTCGACTACTTGTAGGCACACGGTTTCAGGTACTCTTTCACTCCCCTCCCGGGGTGCTTTTCACCTTTCCCTCACGGTACTGGTTCACTATCGGTCACTAGGGAGTATTTAGCCTTGGGAGATGGTCCTCCCGGATTCCGACGGAATTCCACGTGTTCCGCCGTACTCAGGATCCACTCCGGAGGAAATTCTTTTTCGATTACAGGGCTGTTACCCTCTTTGGCTAACCTTTCCAGGTTGATTCATCTAAAGAATTTCTTTGTAACTCCTTGTGGAGTGTCCTACAACCCCAGAGAGCAAGCTCTCTGGTTTGGGCTGTTTCCGTTTCGCTCGCCGCTACTTGGGAAATCGCATTTGCTTTCTCTTCCTCCAGGTACTGAGATGTTTCAGTTCCCTGGGTGTGCCTCTTATGCCCTATGTATTCAGACATAAGTCCTGTTCCATTACGAACAGTGGGTTTCCCCATTCGGAAATCCTCGGATCTATGTTTACTTACAACTCCCCGAGGCATATCGGTGTTAGTCCCGTCCTTCATCGGCTCCTAGTGCCAAGGCATCCACCGTGCGCCCTTATTCACTTAACTAAGTTTACAATGAATAAGCGTGCTATTATATAGCCTTGCTTTAAAAATTGATGTCGTTTGTTTACTCTTATTTAGTTTTCAAGGTACAAAAATGGAGCCTAGCGGGATCGAACCGCTGACCTCCTGCGTGCAAAGCAGGCGCTCTCCCAGCTGAGCTAAGGCCCCTTGTAATTAATATAGAGAAATTACTCTCTCAAAACTGAACAAACAACACAATATGCTTCATCCAAATTAGGATGTTCCGTAATAATCCTTAGAAAGGAGGTGATCCAGCCGCACCTTCCGATACGGCTACCTTGTTACGACTTCACCCCAATCATTGGTCCCACCTTCGGCGGCTGGCTCCAAAAGGTTACCTCACCGACTTCGGGTGTTACCAACTCTCGTGGTGTGACGGGCGGTGTGTACAAGACCCGGGAACGTATTCACCGCGGCATGCTGATCCGCGATTACTAGCGATTCCGGCTTCATGTAGGCGAGTTGCAGCCTACAATCCGAACTGAGAATGGTTTTATGGGATTTGCTTGACCTTGCGGTTTCGCTGCCCTTTGTACCATCCATTGTAGCACGTGTGTAGCCCAGGTCATAAGGGGCATGATGATTTGACGTCATCCCCACCTTCCTCCGGTTTGTCACCGGCAGTCACCTTAGAGTGCCCAACTTAATGCTGGCAACTAAGATCAAGGGTTGCGCTCGTTGCGGGACTTAACCCAACATCTCACGACACGAGCTGACGACAACCATGCACCACCTGTCACTTTCGTCCCCGAAGGGAAATCCCTATCTCTAGGGAGGTCGAAAGGATGTCAAGACCTGGTAAGGTTCTTCGCGTTGCTTCGAATTAAACCACATGCTCCACCGCTTGTGCGGGTCCCCGTCAATTCTTTTGAGTTTCAGCCTTGCGGCCGTACTCCCCAGGCGGAGTGCTTAATGCGTTAACTTCAGCACTAAGGGGCGGAAACCCCCTAACACCTAGCACTCATCGTTTACGGCGTGGACTACCAGGGTATCTAATCCTGTTCGCTACCCACGCTTTCGCTCCTCAGCGTCAGTTACAGACCAGAGAGTCGCCTTCGCCACTGGTGTTCCTCCATATCTCTACGCATTTCACCGCTACACATGGAATTCCACTCTCCTCTTCTGCACTCAAGTCCTCCAGTTTCCAATGACCCTCCACGGTTAAGCCGTGGGCTTTCACATCAGACTTAAAAGACCGCCTGCGAGCGCTTTACGCCCAATAAATCCGGACAACGCTTGCCACCTACGTATTACCGCGGCTGCTGGCACGTAGTTAGCCGTGGCTTTCTGGTTAGGTACCGTCAAGGTCAGGTCAGTTACTACCTGACTTGTTCTTCCCTAACAACAGAGTTTTACGATCCGAAAACCTTCTTCACTCACGCGGCGTTGCTCCGTCAGACTTTCGTCCATTGCGGAAGATTCCCTACTGCTGCCTCCCGTAGGAGTCTGGGCCGTGTCTCAGTCCCAGTGTGGCCGATCACCCTCTCAGGTCGGCTACGCATCGTTGCCTTGGTGAGCCTTTACCTCACCAACTAGCTAATGCGCCGCGGGCCCATCTATAAGTGACAGCTTACGCCGCCTTTCAAACTTCTTATTATGCAATAAAAAGTATTATCCGGTATTAGCTCACGTTTCCGCGAGTTATCCCAGTCTTATAGGTAGGTTGCCCACGTGTTACTCACCCGTCCGCCGCTCGTTCCACTCTCTTCACCCCGAAGGGATCAGAAGAGATTCCCGCGCTCGACTTGCATGTATTAGGCACGCCGCCAGCGTTCGTCCTGAGCCAAGATCAAACTCTCCAAAAAAGTTTGTTTAGAATTAACATAATTAATTCTATCTCTTAGCTTTTAGAAGTGTTACCTTCTATTTTTAAAAGAAAACGAGTTTCTCTTATCTTAACATACTGGTTGTTTGTTCAGTTTTCAAAGAGCAATTAATTTCTCGCCGCTTATTTAAAGCAGCTTTATTAATATAACATAGTTCCTATTCGTTGTCAACAATTAATTCAAATTGTTTTTTCAACAGCAACTTTTATATTATATCAACCACCGAAATCTATGTCAACATTTTTTAAAAAGTTATTTTTAAAAGGAGCTAACTTTGATAACAGCAAAATTTATATTACTATTCTCTAACCAAAAAGTCAACACTTTTATTTCATATCTTTATATTAATTCATTAAACACGATACAAGAAGCTGATTATGCATATTTATAGAATGCTAAAGGAAAATATTGAATAATAGAAGGGGTTTAAAAATTTGTTTATAAGGAAGGTAAATATAATGACAACTGAATTTGAGCCAATTATTACATTTAAAAACGTTACATTTTCTGATCGTAATGTTCCTATAATAAAAAATATTTCCGGCTCGTTTGCCAAAGGTAAAATAACAACACTAGTGGGCCCTTCTGGTGCAGGTAAGACAACTTTATTTCGATTATGTAATGGACTTATTTCTCCTGACTCGGGACAAATAATAATAAATGACAAACCTATTGATGAGTATGATCCAATAATATTACGTCGCAAAATCGGACTTGCGTTGCAAAGTGCTACAATGCTAAGTGGATCGGTATATAAAAACCTTTCATTACCACTTACTTTAAAAGGCGAAACATTACCTGAAGATGATGCAAAAGAATTATTAGAAGATGTATCACTAGGAAAAGACTTCTTAAATCGGAATATTAATGATCTATCTGGAGGACAGAAGCAAAAAGTTTCTATCGCTCGTACATTAGTAAATCGTCCTAAGGTTCTCTTATTAGATGAAATCACTTCTTCTCTCGATCGTATATCTCAACACGACATTGAAGAATTAATACAAAAGATAAACCAAAAATACGGAACAACAATTGTTTGGATTACGCATAATTTAGACCAAGCCTTGACCATTGGTGACTATTCATGGGTTATGATGGCTGGCGAGGTCCTTGAAACGGGCAAGAGTGAATTTTTAAATAACCCGAAAGATGAAAGAGTAAAACGTTTTATAAAGGGAGACTTAGAATGAGTTATTTAACATTGACATTAGCACTAATTTTTGTATTAATTCCCATCATCCTATCTAAAACATTACATTTAGATTTAGAAAAGGATACAATTATCGCAACAGTTCGTTCTATTATTCAATTACTTATTGTCGGATATGTATTACAATTTGTCTTTGCATCGGAAGAGTATATTTTTATCATTTTAATGATTGCCTTAATGATTGGTGCAGCAACACAAAACGCCAGGAAAAAGGGAGCATCAATAAAAGGGATTACTTGGAAGCTTATTATTACTTTTATTTTTATAGAAATACTTACTCAAGCAATCTTACTAGGATTCCAAATAACTCCACCTACCGCACAGTATATTATACCGATAAGCGGAATGGTCGTTGGAAATTCGATGGTTCTTGCCATTTTATTCCTTAATCGGTTTACTGCTGAAGTAGAAGCGCGGCAAGATGAAACAGAGCTCATCTTATCCTTAGGTGGGACACCGAAACAAGCAATCCATACTCCCTTAGTTACTTCTATTAAAGCTAGTACGATTCCTACTATTGAAAGCCAAAAAACAATCGGCCTAGTCCAATTACCTGGAATGATGAGTGGACAAATCATTGCAGGGGCAGATCCAGTACAAGCTGTCCAATTCCAACTACTTGTCCTATTTTTACTATTAACAACCGCAATCGTCACAAGCATATTCCTAGGGTTCTTATCCTATCCAGCTCTTTTCAATGATAAAATGCAAATGATGAAAATTAGAGATAAAAAATAATTAGAGCGTGAATCTAATTTTAGATTCACGCTCTATTGCGTTTTATTGACAGATGTCTCTCTATTTTGTATATTATACTTAATTAAAAATTTCTTAATTAAGTATACAGGTATTAATAATATTAAAGGAGAATTTATTATGTCAGAGAATTTATCGCTAAAGGCTTTTGTTGTCTTGCTAAAGGCTAATAAGACGTTGGCAGAATTAATTAAAAAGGATATAAGTAGTCATGGAATGCGGACATCTGATTTCACTGTATTAGAAGCATTATATCATAAGGGGCAACAGACTATTAAACAAATTACACAATCCGTATTGATTAATACTGGTTCCATTACTTATGTTATCGATAAATTAGAAAAAAAAGGACTACTAGAAAGAACTCCATGCAAAGATGACCGCCGTGTAGTTTATATTCAATTAACAGATCAAGGAATTAAACTAATGGAAGAAATCTTCCCGCTTCATCAACAAGTCATCGAAAACGTGTTTGAAGGTGTTACAGATGAAGAAAAGAAAATAGTAATAGATGTATTAAAGCGCGTCGGCAAGAAAAGTGAACAACTAAAATAAACAGGGAAAGACGATGAGATATATTTTCCAAAAAGGGTCAGATACTTCTAAAACTCTATTACTCCTTCATGGTATAGGTAGAACAGAATAAGACCTATTGATTGTCGATAAAGAATACTTCCATCAGTGGGATCCTCTTTCATCCTCCACTGATGGTTAGTCGCACTGATATCTTAAACATGAGTACTGATATCCCAAGCACGAGTACTTATCGGACCTATACAGGCAGTCAATCTCCCAAATACCTTGTTTGTTTCCCCAGAAGCTTGAACCGGAAGTCTTACTGCCCGTTTAGGCTGGAAAAAAACTAATACTTAAAGATTACTAATATTTCCATTGTGAATGATTATAAATTTTGCTATGATATATTCTATTGTATTAAAAATCCGTGGTTCGAAAGCCTCCCACGTAAAAAAACTAAGGAGAGATGGAAATGAATATAAAAACGTTAACTGCAAATGGCGTTTTGGCTGCAATGTATATAGCTGTATCAGCACTTATACAACCATTTGGCTTTACGAATGTCCAATTTCGTGTACCTGAGATGTTTAATCATCTCGTCGTATTTAATAAGAAGTTCTTTTTCGGTATTATATTTGGTGTATTTTTAACCAATCTATTTTTCTCACCAATGCGACTGTATGATATTGTATTTGGTGTCGCGCATTCGGCAATATCTTTAGGACTTATTATTCTACTTTCTAAATACACGAAAAACACGCTACTTTTACTAGCAGCCAATGCAATCATTTTCAGTTTTAACATGTTCATTGTCGCATTAGAATTATACTTAGCATTGGGATTACCTTTCCTATTTTCTTGGGTAACTACAGCCATTGGAGAAATCGTTGTTTTGGCTATTGGTATTCCAATTATGTATACTTTAAATAAACAAGTACATTTTGATAAAATCATATAAAGAAGATTTCCGTCATTGGGAGTCTTACTACCCGTTTAGATAGGATAAAGGGATATACCATAATAAAAACTTCACGATTAACTTACTAATTCGTGAAGTTTTTTTATATACTTACATAATATTTATACAAGGAGGCGCTAGTTATGATTGTTAGAGAAGAAACAGATCATTTTATAATGATTGAGCAAGACAACCATGCCATTGTATCTGGTGAATTAATAAAGTATTGGAAAAAAGAACTATTATTAAGTAACACTCTTATGGATTCGGTTGTAACAGCAATCACACTTCATGACTATGGTTGGAAGTACTTTGATAAGCAACCAGTATGGAATGATCATCTAAAAGCACCGTATGATTTTACGAGTTACCCCTTAGCTCCGAAGACCATCATTTATACACACGGAATAAATGAAGTTGAAAAAATAGATACGTATGCAGCCTTATTATGTAGTATGCATTATACAAACTTTATTACCCAAGAATCTTCTCCATTTGCGGATACCTTTGTAGCACAAGAAAGAAAGAGACAACAGGAAATCATTCACTCGATGAAAGATTTTGATGAGAACTTATTTGACTTCCATTATGAATTACTAAAGTTTACAGATAGTCTCTCCCTGTTCTTTTGTATAAATAAACCCGGTGTTAAAAAGGAGGAATTCCATTTCTTTTATAAAAACGGAATTCCAGTACCCTCTATTGATAAAGGGAATAGCCAGATTCTTTGGCCGGAATGGAAGGCGGACAATACGATTTATATGGATCCATTTCCATTTGAAACCGAGCTAACTATAAAAATTAAGCAGAAGAAAGTGGCTAAGGATTTAATTACGAAACATGGCATAGTAAAAAGCTATGAGAACACACCATGCGAAATATTAGATTTGAAACTATTATCTAAAGAGTAAAGAAGGAGTCCCCATGAACTCCTTCTTTACTTAAGACTCTTGTCTAACTTGCAATAGATGCTCTGAATCATCGGACGAATCGTTCTCTATATATAGTTTTCTTGTAGGGTAAGCAAATTCCGCTCCTTCTTCTCTTACAATATCAAGAATTTGGTAATTTATTTCCTCTTTCACTTTTAAATACTCTCCCCAGACTGTTGTCTTCGTAAAGAAATACAAAAGAATGTCCAAACTACTTTCCTTATACTCATCAAACCTTACAAATATGGTTTCTTGATGAATATCTGGGTGATTTTTTAATAGATTTTCGATTCGTTGTATAATGGATTCCATTTTTTCTCTTGATGTTTCATAATCTAACGAAAGATTAAAAGTAATTCGGCGTTTATTCATTTTACTCCAGTTTGTGATTGACTCATTTGCTAATTGATTATTAGGAACAGAAACCAACGCATCTGCAAAAGTTCGTATTTTTGTACTACGGAAGGAAATATCTTCTACTGTTCCCTCTACACTCGGTGTCAATATCCAATCCCCAATCGTAAAAGGCTTCTCAGAAATAATAACAATTCCACCAAGGAAATTAGCTAAAGCATCTTTAGCAGCTAAAGAGATGGCAAGTCCACCTAAGCCAAGCCCAGCTATAAGTCCTTCAATACTATAACCAAATTGCTGAAGGATAATTGTAGCGGCAATCGCGACAATAATAAACTGTAATGTTCTAGATAATAATGGTATTAATATCTCATCTATGTTAATATCTGTTTTTTCATTAATTTTCCTAAATAAATTGGATGACGATGAGGATAAACTAACTAATCCCCAAGTGACAAGAACTATGAATGCCGCACTAATAAATTTATTTAAGACACTTCCATGGATATACGGATAGTACGAAATAGCAAAATAAAAACCTAACAACGTAAAAAACCATTCCATAGGTTTTTGAAATGCAAGGAATATATTAGACAAAGCATTAATCTTCGTCTTTCTTACAATTCTCATGACGATTCTAAAAACATACTTCGTGAATAATTTCCTGAATAAAATAAATAACAGGAAGATACCTATAGCTATTCCTAATTCCATTAAATGACTATATGATATAAAGTGCTCCCAAGTCATATATGTTTATTACCTCCTAGGATTAATAGCAATATCATAACATATACCCCCGGATTCCGTCATAAGGAAAATAACCTATAGGATCTTCTTAGAAATTATTCTCACTTCTTCTATGATCGGCTTATCTTTGCTTCCCTCTTTGTAAAATCAACGTCTTTATAGTAGGCATTTTTAACTAAAATGTTAGGGCCCAAACATTTTACTGCGGGACAATGGCAATTTAAACTTTTTGCCGTTTTTGTTCCCATCCATCTTTTATAAGCTTCTGGTAAGGTTGTATTTTGTATATTACCTAAGGATGGTTCATCATCTCCAAAATCCGTAACAATGATCTCACCCGTAAAAATATTTACGTTCAACCTTGACCTTCCATCCGGATCATTGCGTAAAGAAACATTTTCTTCTTTATACAATCTTTCAAGTAGTGCTAAATCTTCTTGATTTGAACTACAAGCATAGAATGGTAATGTTCCAAACAACATCCACATGTCTTTATTCCGATGATCTAATAAACGTTTAATCCCTGTTCGAATTTCATCTAAACTTAAGATTTCTAGATTACTAGCAAAATCAACTGGATACATTGGATGAATTTCATGACGACCACAGCCCATCTCATTTACATGATCATGGATTTGTTCTAAGTAAGGAAAGGTTCGTTTATTTAGCATAGTTTCCGCTGCAACCAGAACCCCTTCATTAGCCAAACGTTTAGAGTTTTCCACCATTCGTTCGAAGTATTTTTTCCGATTATCCAATGAAGGCTTCCGTTCCATTAATGCAAATCCTGTTTCCGCAAATTCATCTTCCGTGCCCCAATTATGGGATATATGTAAAACATCTAAATATGGAATAATCTCTTCATAGCGATTGTATGGCAATGTTAAGTTAGAATTTATTTGTGTTTTCACACCTCTACTAGAAGCATAAGACAATAACGGCACCACATAGTTTCTAACCGATTTCTTATTCATCATCGGTTCCCCGCCCGTAATACTTAACGTACGAAGATGCGGTATTTCATCAAGTCTTTTTATTAGTAAATCGATTGGTAGTGCATCAGGATCACTTGGTCGTAGTGTATATCCTACTGCACAGTGTGCACAGCGCATATTACACATAACTGTTGTAGTGAATTCAATATTAGATAAAGTCATTTCACCGAATTCTTCTACATCCATATATGCTTCCCACGGATCATTAGCAGGTGATATATGCTGTTTCTTCTTCGTTGTTTCCATTTTATCTTCCCCTTTTCGTTAACTATTCCTCTATTGTAACACCATATGAATAACCTTCGAAAAATATAGGTTAATTTAGTGTTTTTAGGAAAATATAAAAACGTCAAATTCAATATTTACAGAAAAGAGGAATTAACTTGGAAAACGGACATTCATCTAATAACGAAACGAATATAGAGAATGATGACACGCTTACAACAAGACAAGGCCATCCTGTCACCAATAACCAAAACATTAGAACAGTAGGAAATAGAGGGCCTGCTACTTTAGAAAACTACGATTTTATAGAAAAAATCAGTCATTTCGATCGTGAAAAGGTTCCAGAACGAATTGTACACGCACGTGGTGCTGGTGCATATGGTTATTTTGAAACATATGGAACAGTCGGTGATGAACCCGTATCGAAATATACAAGAGCAAAGGTTTTCCAAGAAAAAGGAAAACAGACCCCCGTTTTCGTAAGATTTTCAACGGTAGTAAATGGTAAGGATTCTCCTGAAACCGTCCGCGACCCACGTGGCTTTGCAATTAAATTTTACACGGAAGATGGTAACTGGGATTTAGTAGGAAATAATTTAAAAATCTTCTTTATCCGTGATGCCATGAAATTCCCGGATATGATCCATGCTTTTCGACCAGATCCAGTAACGAACCTTCAAGATCCAGAACGCTTTTTTGACTTTTGTGCAAACTCACCGGAAAGCTTCCATATGGTTACGTTTGTATATTCTCCATGGGGAATTCCAGCAAACTATCGCATGATGCAAGGCTCCGGTGTTAATACGTATAAATGGGTTAATAAAGAAGGAAAAGCTGTATTAGTTAAATACCATTGGGAACCAAAACAGGGGATTAAAAACTTAACTGTAAAAGAGGCTGAAAAGATTCAAGGGAAAAATTTCAGTCACGCAACACAAGATTTATATGAAGCAATTGAACGAGGAGAGTATCCAGAATGGGAGCTTTTTGTTCAAATTATGGAGGACGGCCCACATCCTGAATTAGATTTCGATCCACTAGATGATACGAAACTTTGGCCAGAAGACCAATTCCCTTGGTTACCAGTTGGAAAAATGGTATTAAACAAAAACCCAGAAAACTTTCACACTGAGGTGGAACAAGCAGCTTTTGGTACCGGCGTCCTTGTTGATGGACTTGACTTTTCTGATGATAAGATGTTACAAGGAAGAACGTTCTCTTATTCCGATACACAGCGTTATCGAATAGGTGCAAACTACCTTCAATTACCAATAAATGCTGCGAAAAAACGCGTCGCAACAAACCAGGAAGGTGGCCAACTAAGATATGAAGATGATAAGGCCCCTGGTCAAAACCCACATGTTAATTATGAACCGTCCATTTTAGGAGGTTTACAAGAGGCGAAACAACTAGGGAAAGAACATACACCAAAAGTAGAAGGAAATCTTGTCCGCGAATCGATTGACCGAAATGACAATACGAAACAAGCAGGTGAAACCTATCGCCGCTTCGAACAATGGGAGAAAGATGAGTTAATTAACAACCTTGTTAATGACCTATCTATCTGTGACAAGCGTATTCAAGATAAAATGATCGCATTAGCAGAAGATGCCGATGAAGAGTATGGACGTCGTTTAAGAGAAGGTATAGCGGAAAAGACAAAAGAAATGGCTAACCATACAATGGAAATAGGAGAAGAATTACGGCCACTTGGGGCAGAAGACGCTCATCAGGCAGTGAAGGATGCCGTTGAAAAGGGACGTGACGCGGAACCTTATTGATTTTTTTACAGCCGGTATTCGAGATTAAAAACGAATACCGGCTTGTCTATTTATACCTCCTGTAATGCTTGAAGGACATCTTTTTTCAAGTCTTCAATATGTTCCAAACCAACAGAGAATCGAACAAAATTGGCAGGGATACCTGCTGTTTTCATTTGCTCCTCATTTAATGCCCCTTCCCACATGGCTGCAGTATGCACAACTAAGGATTCCACTCCACCTAAACTTACTGCATGTTGTGTAAGATTTAACGAAGAAACAAATTTTTGCGTTTCTTTATAGCCACCTTTAACGGAAAAGGCAATCACTGCTCCATAGCCATTCATTTGCGACTTAGCTAGTTCATGTTGTGGGTGACTTTCCAATCCAGGATAAAATACTTCCTCTACCATTTCCTGTCCCTCTAAAAACATAGCTAGCGCAAGCGCATTCTCATTAATACGCTCCATTCTTATCGGGAATGTACGTAAGCCTCTCAAAAGCAGCCAAGCATCCATCGGGGATAATACAGATCCAATTGCTGTATGGACATTCCAAATTTTCTCTGCAAGCTCATTACTTGTACAAACGACACCTGCGACAATATCATGATGCCCACCTAAATACTTTGTTGCACTATGTACAATGATATCCACACCATAATCATGAGGTCGTTGATTTAATGGAGAAGCAAATGTATTATCCGCCATCACTAAAATATCATGTTGCTTAGCCAGACTAGCTACCGCCTCTAAATCTGTCACAATTAGCGTTGGATTAGCCGGTGTTTCAATTATAATTAATTTTGTATTAGGGCGAATCGCCTTCTCAAATTCCTGAACATCGGTTTGTTCTACAACGGTAACCTCTATCCCGAATTTCGTCAGCATCTCATCCAATATTTTAGCTGTACCCATATAATGTCGCGTTTGAGCAACAACATGGTCACCCGCTTGAAGTAATGCTAAGAGTGTAGTTGAAATAGCTCCCATACCTGACCCTGTAACAAGCGCCGTTTCCGTTCCTTCTAAATCCGCCATAATTTCAATCACACGGTCATGAACTGGGTTACCATAACGCGTATAATACTTAGAATGTCTAGGAGTATTCGCCATTTCCGCAAACTCCGCTGCATCTTTTGCCATAAACGTTGCAGAATAATAAATGGCCGGTGAAGCCGTCCCTTCCTTTTCACTCCATTCTTTATCAGCATGTAATACTAATGTTTCATTTTTATCATATGTATTCATGTTAATCCCCTTTTCCGCTCACCTTTTCACAAATAATTGTTATAGGTTTAAAGATTCTGTTAATTGATTATACCATTTTCAGTCTAAAAAGAACATAGATATTTTCCATTATTCCCATTTTTCTACCCACATTACTATGAAATAGGGGTAAAAAATATGGAAGGGAATCCCCTCCAATATTTACAAGGATAGTACTTTTTTAATTTTATCTATTGCGAGGTCAAGCTCTTCCTTTTTTATAATTAGAGGTGGAGCTAAGCGGATAACAAATTCATGTGTTTCCTTACATAGTAATCCTTCTTCCTTTAAAGCTTCACAATATTTTCTTGCTGATTCTGTTAATTCAATACCAATAAAAAGTCCTTTTCCCCGAACTTCTCTAATAATAGGATTTTTTATTTGTTTCAATTTATCTTTAAAATAATCGCCTAGTTTTAAAGATTGATCTACCAAGTTTTCTTCTTTAATCACTTCAAGTGCGGCTATAGACACGGCGCAAGCTAAAGGATTTCCCCCAAATGTCGAACCATGTGAACCTGGGTTAAATACTCCCAAAATATCTTTATTTGCTGCGACACAAGAAATCGGAAAAACACCACCACCTAATGCCTTGCCTAATATATACATATCAGGTTGGACATTTTCCCAATCACAAGCAAACCATTTACCAGTTCTTCCAAGTCCAGCCTGGATTTCATCTGCAATAAATAGTACATTTCTTTCCTTGCAAATCTCATAAGCTTCTCTCAAGAAACCATCTGGTGGAATTCTAATACCCGCTTCCCCTTGAATTGGTTCTAATAGAAATGCTGCAGTATTCTCCGTGATTGATTCCTTTAACGATTCAATATTTCCATACGGGATTAATTTAATTCCGGGTAGCATGGGACCAAAGCCACGTTTATATTCATCTTCTGAGGATAAAGATACTGCAGTCATCGTACGCCCATGAAAATTACCTTCACAAGCAATAATTTCCGCTTTGCCATCTGTAACACCCTTCACCTCATATGCCCATCGTCTTGCCGCTTTAA
Organism: Oceanobacillus sp. FSL K6-0118; assembly: GCF_038006665.1. Classification (NCBI taxonomy): domain Bacteria; kingdom Bacillati; phylum Bacillota; class Bacilli; order Caryophanales; family Bacillaceae; genus Oceanobacillus; species Oceanobacillus sp. FSL K6-0118. The sequence goes on along the minus strand of NZ_JBBOVR010000001.1, from coordinate 493,777 downwards.
TTGCTGTTTCTACCGCTTCTACACCTGTATTCATTGGCAGCACCAGATCTTTTTTTGTTAACCGAGAAACAACCTCATACCAGGGACCGAGTTGATCATTATGGAACGCTCTTGAAGTTAATGTGACCTTATCTGCCTGTCTCTTTAAAGCCCCCACTATTTTAGGATGCCTATGCCCCTGGTTCACTGCTGAATATGCACTTAACATATCCAAGTATTTTTTTCCCTCTGGGTCCTTTACCCAAACACCTTCCGCTTCGGAAACTACAATAGGAAGTGGGTGATAGTTATTCGCACCATATTTTTCAGTTTGTTGAATAATTTTGATTGATTTTTGGCTCATCAAAAATCAATCCCCCTTTCCTTGAAAACTTGGCATTCAAGATATCAGTGGTCATGACCGGAATATCGGCAATCAGGACTGGGATATCAGCAATTACCCTCTACAACAGGTCGGTGAATGCCCAAGTTCACTTATGCAGGATAAGAAGTTTACTCTTATCCGTCAAAAATAAATCGCTTCATTATTCATTCATATTTCTTAATCAACACATTCATTCTTCCTTTTTATAAGAAAATAAAATTGATGAACCTCTCCTTTTTAACTATACTAAGTAAAAGGAGTTACGAAAAGGAGTGGAAACCATGGGAAATATCAAATTAAAATCTGAAGTATTTTCGATTTTAAAAGATAAAATTAAACTAATCCAAACGGAAGAAGATCGTGCCATTTACTTAGTAGGGCCAATTCGCCTTCCGGTTAACTTATATAATGAAACAGTCGAATTTCAATGGTATTGTTGGTTAAATTATGATGAGGTAACGGAGGATTATGAACGTATCATTGAAAATCTTTCGTCATCCAATCTTGCAGAATATCAACAATCAAGTGTACTTGTCTATGGAGACTTCAAAAATGCAGATGATGCGTTAATCCGTATGCATTCGATTTGTCATACTGGTGATATTTTTGGAAGTAAACGTTGTGATTGTGGATTTCAACTAAAACAATCGATGAAAAAAATAAAAGAACATGGAGTCGGTGCTGTATTCTACTTAGCTAATCATGAAGGTAGAGGCATTGGTTTATTTTCCAAGGCTATGGCCTATTTATTACAAGAGAACGGCTATGATACGGTAGAAGCTAATGAAAGCCTTGGCTTTGTGAATGACTCTAGAAACTATAATGATGCTATTCAAGTTCTAAAGGCGTTACGTGATAAGCCAGTAACATTAATTACCAACAATCCTAAAAAACTTGAAGCATTAAAAGATGCAGGGCTTCTACTTTCAGGTAGGGTTCCATTATGGGGAGATGTATCAGAGTATAACAAAAAATATTTAAAAACGAAGATTGAGAAATCCGGTCACTTGCGAGATGAGGAAGGGACTTGTAGTAATGATTAATGATGAATTCTATATGGATTTAGCTTTAAACAATGCAAAAGCAATGAAAGGACAAACCGACCCTAATCCATTAGTAGGTTCGGTTATTGTCAATGATAACCGTATAGTTGGAGTTGGGACTCATCTAAAAGCTGGAGAGCCACATGCCGAGATTCATGCACTACGAATGGCTGGGGAAAAGGCAAAAGGGGCAACGATTTATGTCACGTTGGAGCCTTGTTCCCACCATGGAAGAACTGGCCCATGTGCAGAGGCTATTGTAAAGGCAGGAATTAAGAAAGCTGTGATTGCGACGTTAGACCCCAATCCAATCGTCGCTGGTAATGGTGTGAAAATACTAAAGGATGCGGGAATCGAGGTTAAAGTCGGTGTTCGGGCAAAAGAATCGAATAAAATGAACGAAGTCTTTAATAAATATATTACCGAACAAAAGCCATTTATTACTTTAAAAGCAGGTATAACATTAGATGGTAAGGTAGCAACCCATACATTTAGCAGTAAATGGATAACCTCTAAAGAGTCTAGAGAAGATGTACATCAGTTGAGAAGCGAAAATATGGCAATATTAGTTGGCATCCATACAGCATTAAAAGACGACCCTGCCTTAACCTCAAGAATCCCAAACGGAAGGAATCCTTTACGAATCGTCATGGATTCCCGGTTAAGATTACCACTTAATTATCAATTAGTAACAGATAAACAAGCTCCAACATGGATTTTCACAAGTAAAAACTACGATAAAGAAAAGAAAAAGCAATTGGAAGAATTAGGTGTCAGGGTAATCGTAACAAAATCTGAAAACTCCGTTGATCCTATAGAAGTGGTGAACACCCTTGGAAAAAAGGGCATCTCCTCCCTAATAATCGAAGGCGGAGGGAATATCCACGCCTCTTTCTTAAAGAAGAAACTAGTTGATAAAGTAATTTTATATATTGCCCCTAAGCTAGTCGGCGGAAAAGATGCCCCAACATTTTTAGAGGGGAAAGGCATTGAACTTATGAAGGATGCCATAGAGCTTACGGACACCGGTATTACTACGATTGGTAACGACTTTAAATTCATAGGCTATCCATCATTTAAATAAGAAGAGGGATCCATATGCGATTTGGTTTTGATATTGATGACACATTAATCAACTTACGTGAACATGCATTTCATATTTACAATAAGAAGTTAAGTCAGAAATTAGATTCATCGGTATTTCAAAGTATTAAGCGAGTGGAAATTCATGAACCCTTTGGGCTAACAGACGAAGAGGGAACAAAAATGTGGAATGATACATTAGAAGAGATCTACTATACGGACTGCCCTTCTTTCCCCGGTGCCAAAGAAACCTTAAATCAATTACATCAAGATGGTCATTCCATCTTCTATATTACAGCAAGGCCTAAAGAACATGGAGAGCGAACAAAAGAATGGATGATAAATCAAGGCTTTCCTATTAAAGATGATCACTTTTTCTACGGAATGAAAGATGAAGAAAAAATCCATACGATTAAAAAATTACATCTCGATTTTTACGTTGACGATAAACCGAATATACTACAAACACTTGCCAACGAAGAACCGAAACTATTACTTAAAGATCAACCATATAATCAACAAGAAAAACATTTTACGAGAATTGTAGATTGGGCTGATTTTTTTAAACTAATTAGTATTTAATCACGCTATACTAAATTTCTAGTATAGCTTTTCTTTTCCAAACAGAAATATATTGCATATTACATTCCGGAATAACTTGTAGTATAATAAATTTAATATAAATGTGTGTTCGAAAGGGAGAATAAAAAGGACCGAGTCGGCTAAAGTCACAACGTCCTATTGCAACACTGCCCCTACACAGGGGTGTGTCACTTTTACTGGGCCTTTTGAACAACTTCTATAAATATTCTGGGGGGGATATCGTTTTGCCAATACCAATAAATCATGAAAAGCCAGCAAGGAAATCTGCTAAGGAAAGCGCATTTAGCCAACTCCAACAATGGATTATCGATGGGACACTTCTCCCAGGGGAAAAAATAAATGATACCGAGCTTGCGCAAGCCTTGGGTGTTAGCAGAACTCCGGTACGGGAATCTTTACAGCTCCTTGAGGCACTGGGTTTTGTAGAAATGTTCCCGGGTAAAGCAACACAGGTTACGGAAGTAGATAGGAGTTCAATTAAAGATCTTCTACCACCATTAGCTGCATTACAAGCTTTATCTGCAGAATTGGCTATCCAAAACATGAGTAAAGAAATACTTACTTCACTTGTAAATACGAATAAACGTTTTGCGGAAGCGATTCATTCAAAAAATTACTATTCCGCTTTAAAAATTGATGAACAATTTCACGATATTATCGTGGATGCTGCTAATAATTCATACATTAAAAATATTATAGAATCTTTACAAGCACATGTTAGAAGACTCTTTTTTCATAATTCCATCATCTTAACGGAGCATTCTATCCAGGATCATGAAGCCATCATAAATTTAATAAAAAATGAAGATGTTGATCAACTAAATACCGTTATGAAGAATAATTGGCTCCGTACCATTGAACTATTTCCAGATATAAACTAATCGTACATGTTCAAAAAGGAGGGCAGGACTTTTTGAACAACCTCTATAAAATACAAAATCGCCCTAGCTTCTTTCTTAATAAAGCTAGGGCTAATCGTTTTTCTCTCCCCTACCCGCATGTTACACTCTTGATAAGAAATAGATATAGGAGGACATGAGGATGGGGAAATTACAAGGAAAAACAGCTATTATTACAGGAGCTAGTAGTGGGATTGGTGCTGGTATTGCGAAGGAGTTAGCGAAAGAAGGAGCAAATGTTGTACTGGCTGCACGCCGCACAGAAGAGCTCGATGAACTACGAAATGCCATCAAGGAACACGGAAACGGTGAAGTGCTTACTGTTCAAACAGACGTAACGAATAGACAGGATATTGAAAGACTAGTAAAACAAGCACAAGAAGTATTTAACCATGTCGATATTTACGTGAATAACGCTGCCCAAATGTTAACAGCGCCCGTTCGTTCAGGAAAGGTAGAAGAATGGGAGCAAATGATTGATACAAACATTAAAGGCGTGCTTTATGGCATTCATTCCGTTTTACCGTCAATGCTTGAGCGCTCCAGTGGACATATTATTAACATCGCCTCTGTTTCTGCATTTGAAGTAACAAAGGGAAGTACTGTTTACAGCGCAACGAAAGCAGCTGTTCAGACCATTTCCAAAGGATTAGAAAAGGAACTTGCGAAAACTGGTGTCCGTGTAACAAATATTTCACCTGGCATGGTCGATACCCCTTCAAGCAAAAATAATTCATGGAACACCGAACGCAAGAAATTGGAAACCAAAGATATCGCAAGAGCAGTTGTATATGCAGTAACACAACCTAATTATGTCAATGTAAATGAAATTACTGTCCGACCAGTTTAATCTCAAAACGCTCCGAGCAAAAAGACTCGAAGCGTTTTTCTATGTTCATTATATTTAGCTCTATTAATTTAATATTTTAAAGTAACCTATTCCTAAATTTAGTGAACTTCTTGAGTTTTAGACACTTTTTGAATACGTGCAATAATACCTGTAATCGCAATAACAATCAATGCTGGTATCAACCAACCAAGCCCGATTCCGTAAAGTGGCAATACTTGCTCATAGAATTTCAAGATTGGTACCATCCAACCAAAGTTATCCCAACCTAAGGAATCACATAGAGCTGTTAACCCATCAAAAATGCTAATCAAAAAGGTAACTATGGTTGTTGCTACATAAACCATACGTGCATGATTAAATAATGGTGACAAGAACGTTAATATCATCAATACAACTGCTAATGGATATAGGAACATCAATACTGGAACAGAAAATCCAATGATATTAGCTAAACCAAAGTTTGCTATTATAAAAGAGAAAGCAGTAAAGATAACTACAAACATTTTATAACTAATCTTTGGAAGTAATTTATGAAAATATTCAGCGTTTGCTATGATTAATCCAATTGCTGTAGTTAAACAAGCAAGAATAATAGCAACAGCTAACATAATAGATCCTAATGTTCCGAAGTAATATTCTGCTGATCCACTTAGAACAGGTCCACCTGTATCAAATAGTCCAATTCTTCCAGTACTGATAGAACCAAGATAAGCAATACCAACATAAACTACTGCTAAAAGCATGATAGCAACTCCACCTGATTTTGCTGTAGCCGCTAGTACTTCTGATTTAGAAGTCACACCAAATGATTTAACCGTACTAATTACAATAATTCCGAATACTAAGGCTGCTAAGGCATCCATTGTATTATATCCTTCTAAGAACCCTGTCATAAATGCAGCATTTACATATGATCCTTCTGGTGCTTGTTGCGTTCCCATCGGATTAACAAGTGCTGTAATTAAAAGAATTGCTAATAATAACACAAGAGCTGGTGCTAATATTTTACCAACGTTATCGACAAGTTTCGCAGGATAAAGAGAAAATAACAGTACAACTACGAAAAAGATTAATGTAAAAATAAATAGTGCAATTTGTTGAGATCCTTCTGAAACAAAAGTACTAATCCCTACGTCGTAAGCTACTGTACCAGTACGAGGTATTGCGAAAAACGCTCCAATTGTTAAATACAATAAAGATGTAAAGAAAACACCGTATCCAGGACTAACCCTGCTAGCTAAATCCTGCAAATCACGGCTTCCCGAGAATCCCATAGCAAGGATTCCTAGAAGTGGTAATCCTACTCCTGTAATTAAGAATCCTATAATAGCTGGTGTTAAGCTTGTCCCTGAGTATTGACCAAGCTGTGCTGGGAAGATTAAGTTCCCTGCTCCGAAGAATAATGCAAATAGCATAAATCCTATCGCAATATAATTAGAAGTTGATAGCTTTTTCTTCATTAAAGGTTCCCCCTGAGTTGTTTTATTAATCCAAACTTTCATTAAGTATTTAAAATGCAATATATCGGATGAACCCTATCATACTATCATTTCTAGCAAAATGCAATATATCACAGAGAAAAAGTTAATATTTTTTGTCTAGAGTGATTAATTTGATAATTTAGGTTGAATAAGACTTTAAATACTATAGACATTTGTAAAAAAAAGTTATACCATTTTAGTTAATTCACAATAAACAAGAGGTATTAGAATGGAAATATCAAACAAACTTAAACAATTACCAACACAATTTTTTGCTACTCTAGTTACAAAGGTAAATACAGCTATAGAAGAAGGCCGTGATGTCATTAATCTTGGGCAAGGAAATCCAGATCAACCAACACCTTCGCATATAGTAGAGGCTTTACAACATGCAGCTGCCGACCCAAAGTCTCATAAATACTCTCCCTTTAGTGGTACGTATGAATTTAAAAAAGCTGCAGCTGACTTTTATAAACGGGAATATAACATTGAAATAGATCCCAATACAGAAGTAGCTGTTCTTTTTGGGACTAAAATTGGATTAGTTGAACTACCACTTGCTGTAATGAATGAAGGAGAATTAATGCTTTTACCTGACCCAGGTTATCCTGACTACTTATCTGGGGTTTCATTAGCGAATGTTAAATATGAAACGATGCCATTGCTAGAAAAAAACAATTTTTTACCTGATTATGATGTATTAACGGAAGAACAAAAGAAAAATGCTAAACTTCTTTACTTAAATTATCCGAATAATCCCACAGGCGCTACTGCAGACATTCCTTTTTTCCAGGATACGGTTGAACTGGCCAAACAATATAATATCGGAATTGTTCATGATTTTGCATATGGAGCAATTGGCTTTGACGGAGAAAGGCCTGTTAGCTTCCTGCAGGCAGACGGTGCAAAAGAAGTTGGTATAGAATTATATACTCTATCAAAAACATATAATATGGCTGGTTGGAGAGTTGGCTTTGCTGTAGGAAATAAAAAAATGATTGAAGCCATTAACTTACTCCAGGACCATTTATTTGTAAGTTTATTCCCAGCAGTGCAGTACGCCGGTGCTAAAGCCTTAACAAGCGAGCAAGACTGTGTAGATGAATTAATGAAGCTTTACGAAGGCAGACGGAATGCTTTTATACAAGAATGTAAACGGATTGGTTGGAATGTGAAGGCACCTAAAGGTTCTTTTTTTGCCTGGCTACCTGTCCCAGAAAAGTATAGTAGCGAAGAGTTTGCTGATCTTTTATTAGACAAAGCAGATGTAGCGGTTGCTGCCGGTAAAGGTTTTGGAGAATATGGAGAGGGATATATTCGAGTTGGCTTACTAGTAGATGAAGATCGCTTAATAGAAGCAGTTCAGAGAATAGAAAGGTTAGAGATATTTTAGTATTTTTTATCGGCTAAAAAACGGGCGGAACCTATTATTAGATTCCGTCCGTTTTCTTTAATCCATTTGTTTAATTTTCCAAATATCTGTTGCGTACTCACGAATGGTCTGGTCGCTCGAAAACTTACCGGAGTAAGCAATATTCGTAACACTCATATTCATCCATGTTGTTCTATTTCGATAAGCCCGCTCCGCAAGTTCATGCGCTTCAAGATAAGGCTCAAAATCTTTCAATACAAAATACGGATCATTATGGTAGAGAATATTGTAGAAGATATCTTTAAATTCAATATTATGGATTCCAAACTCACCTTGATTCAATTGGTCTAGAATTAGTCTAACACGGTCATCTGTATTATAAATATCGCGGGCATTATAGCCACCATTTTGATAATAATCTAATACTTCGTCCGCATTTAGTCCAAATATAAAAATATTATTTTCCCCTACTAAATCGTATATCTCTATATTAGCACCATCCATTGTACCTAAAGTGACGGCGCCATTCATCATCATTTTCATATTTCCAGTCCCGGAAGCTTCCTTACTTGCAGTGGATATTTGTTCACTAATATCCGCCGCCGGAATTATTTTCTCTGCAAGACTAACATTGTAATTCTCAAGGAAAATTACTTTCAGCTTTCCATTAATATCCTTATCATAATTAACGATAGAGGCTACCGTATTGATTAACTTAATGATTTCCTTTGCCAAATGATAACTCGGAGCCGCCTTAGCCCCGAAAATAAAGGTACGCGGTGTCACATCCTGATTAGGATTAGCCTTTAATTCATTATACAAATAAATAACATGGAAAATATTAAGTAATTGGCGTTTATATTCATGCAATCGTTTAATTTGTACATCAAAAATAGATTGATCATCCACAAGAATGCCCGTTTGTTGATGTATATAATTAGCTAGTATTTTTTTATTCTCATGTTTTACTTGGTCAAACTTCTCTAATAAAGCTTTGTCATTGGAATACTTTAATAAACTAATCAGTTGCTTAGGTCGTTTAATCCATTGCGTTCCGATAGCTTCAGAAATAACATTAGAAAGCTTTGGATTTACTTGTAATAACCAACGCCTGTGTGTTATCCCATTTGTTTTATTATTAAATTTATTAGGAAATAAAGTATAGAAATCTTTCATTTCCTGCTTCTTTAAAATTTCGGTATGGATCCTTGCAACTCCATTCACACTAAAGCTTCCAACAATAGCAAGCCTAGCCATATGAACCCTACCATATGCAATAACAGCAAGGTCAGGAATTTTATCCCGCAATTCCTTATGATCAAACCATATCGATTTACAGAAGCGCTCATTTATTTCATCAATAATCATATAAATCCTTGGTAATAAGTTTTGAATCATTTCTTCTGGCCAGGTTTCTAATGCTTCACTTAAAGTCGTATGATTGGTATAAGCTAGAACATGAGTGGTAATTTCCCATGCAGTATCCCAATCCAATCTTTCCTCATCCATCAAAATCCGCATTAACTCTGGAACCGCAAGACTGGGATGTGTATCATTGATTTGAATGACCACCTTTTCAGGTAGTCTACTGATGGGAAGTCGATAATTTTTCTTAAAGCTTCTAATAATATTTTGAATACTTGAAGAAACAAGGAAATATTGTTGCTTTAATCTCAATTCTTTTCCTTCATAATTGGAGTCATCTGGATAAAGAAAACCTGAGATTTGTTCTATGGAATGTTGATGATCCAAATCATGGTAAAATTCACTATTTTCTTCTTGCCCAGCTTCCTGATAAGCCACTGGTTCCGCGCTCCAAAGTCTTAACGTGTTTACAACCTCATTTTGATATCCTAAAACTGGTATGTCATATGGTACGGCGAGTACTTTATCAGTATTCTCATATTTAAACTCTAAGGAACCATCATTTCGTTTGAACATATGTACCTTACCATGAAATTGAATAACAAATGCCTCTTCTTCCTTCCTCGTCTCCCAGGGATACGGTTCTTTTAGCCAATAATCTGGTAGCTCTACTTGGTTACCATGAATAATTCTTTGTTCGAATAATCCATAACGGTAACGAATACCGAACCCATGCCCAGGGTAATACAAAGAGGCTAATGAGTCTAAAAAACAAGCAGCGAGTCTCCCAAGTCCTCCATTACCAAGTCCCGCATCCCTTTCTTCTGCAAACACAAGTTCAGAACAAAAGCCTAGGTCTTCAAGTGCTTCTTTCGCGATATTCAACAATCCACTATTAAGAAGATTACTTTCCAATAATCTTCCAATTAAAAATTCCATTGATAAATAATACACTTGCTTCAAATTTTTATCTTGATATCTTTTAATTGTTTCATACCATTTTGGCATAATTTCGTCATTCACAATAGATGCAAGCGCATAATAAATATCCTTATTAGAAGCAGTACTTACTTCCACTCCTTTTTCGGTGATTAATTTCTTTTTAAGCTTTTCTTTTAAATCATTTGCTGTCAATTGTGACAAGAAGCCATCTCTCCCTAACCGTATATTGGGGTTGGTACTAGTTTTTCATATAGTTCCACATATTTCTCTGCGGAATTTTTCCATGTAAATTGACTCCTATTTACATTTCGAATCAACTGTTGGTATTGCTCATGATCATGATAAATTTCTAACGAATATTTAAGAACATGGAGTAAGTCATGTGCATTATAATTCGTAAAACTAAAACCGTTACCTTCTCCCGTTATTTCATTATAAGAGGTAACTGTATCTTTAAGTCCTCCGGTTTCACGTACAATTGGTACTGTTTTATACTGTAAAGCAATTAGCTGAGCTAAGCCACATGGTTCAAATTGGGAGGGCATTAAGAAGAAATCAGCACTTGCATATAACCGTCTAGCTAATCCTTCATCAAAAGTAATTAAACTTTTGAACTTTTCAGGATAACGATTAGCAACCTCCGAAAAGTAATGTTCAAATTCATGATCTCCTGTCCCCAAAACAATGAACTGTACATCTTCTTGTAAAAACTCATCTAAAATATGCTGAACGAGATGGAACCCCTTTTGTTCCACTAATCTAGAAATAATAACATATAAAGGCATACCTAAATCCATTTCCATATTAAGTTCTTCACCAAGTGCTAATCGATTCTCTACTTTTTTCGAACGAGCCGAACGATAATTAAATGAAACATGAGGGTCTGTCATTGGATTATAATCTTTAGGGTCTATACCATTTAAGATTCCAGCTAAATCTCGTTCTCGATCTAATAGAACTTGGTGTAACCCTTCACTATAAAATGGATATTTAATCTCCTCCGCATAGGTTGGGCTTACTGTTGTAATTTTATCGGCATGGAACAGGGCGCCTTTGAGGCAATTTAACATCCCGTTCCATTCCAACCCACCAATATGCTCCCGATCCAAATTAAAGAAATCCTCAAAAATATCGACTGGCATCATGCCTTGATACTTAATATTATGAATGGTAAATACTGTTTTCATATCATTAATTGGTTTTAAAATATTTGCCAATACGACTGCAATAGCTGCCTGCCAATCATGTGCATGAAGAATATCCGGTTTAAATAATCCTTGATTTAAAAACTCCATAACGGCATGACTAAAATAAACAAACCGCTCCCCATCATCGTAATATCCATAGATCCCTTTTCTGGTGAAATAATAATCATTTGCTACAAAGTAATAGATTACTTGATTATGTTTTAATGTGTATACTTCTGCATCCTGATTTCTCCAGCCAAAAGGGACATCAAAGGATGTTACATATTCCATTTTTTCTTTCCATTCAGCCGAAATTTCATCATACATTGGTAAGATAACTCGGACTTCCATTTGTTCTTGTTTCAAAGCTTGTGGGAGCGAACCTATTACATCACCCAGCCCTCCTGTTTTTATGAAAGGTGTCGATTCTGAGGCAACAAATAATATATTCTCCATTCCATATCTTCCCTTTCCAATTATTATTCAAAAATCCTTATATATCACTCCGTTTTGCCACAACATATGGTTTATCCTTAGACCCGATAATTCGTTGCCCTTTCTTTACATGAACATCCTTATCCAAGATTACATTTTCTAAATATACGTCTTCTTCAATCGTACAACGCTGCATAATAATAGAGTTTTTAATCTGTGCCCCTTCATTCACGATGACCCCACGGAAAAGAATGCTTTTGTCCACTTCCCCCTCGACCTCACAACCATTAGCTAGAATGGATTGTTTGACACTCGAAGGATTATAGTATTTCGCTGGTGGATTACTCGATACTTTTGTTTTCACAAATGGAGGGTTGAAGAATAACTCTAAATAATTATCCTCAATTAATAGGTTCATATTATGTCGGTAATAACTTTCGATGGAATTAATAAATGCTCCGTAACCCTTGTATCGATACATAACAACTCTAAGATCCGCTAACTTCTCCTTTATTCCATGAACAAAAAAGTGATCCCGATTATACGCAATACAATCATCCACTAATTCCATTAATAAAGATCTATTAATAATGTAGGCACCTGTAAATAACAATGGATTTGTCTGCTCATTCGTTATATCTTCCACCCAACCTAAATCATCCGCACAAATACGAAAATATGGGATATGCTCTTCTCTTAATTCCTCAGCCACCGTTGTAACTAGTGTCACATCAGCGCCGCGATCAATATGGTATTTAAAGGCCTCATCATAATCTATATTTGCTGTAAATTGGCTTCCACTGATTAATACGTAATCAGATTTCCCACGATTAAAATAGTCCCTATTATTATGGAAAAATTGTAAATCTCCTTTTGAAACATCACTCGGATCATTCCAATCCGGTGGTAAAATATATAATCCACCATTTCTGCGATCCAAATTCCAATTTTCCCCTGTACCCAAATGATCTGATAAAGAGCGGTATTTCGATCTAGCAAAAATAGCTACTTCGTTAATACCGGAATTAACCATATTGGATAAAGCAAAGTCAATCATTCTATATCTACCGGCAAAAGGAATAGAAGCATGGGTTCTGAAATAAGTTAATTCATTAAAGACGTGATGTTCATGCTCCAAATTTATTAAACCCATCATCGTTTTCATTGTTTTCCTCCTCCCGTCATTGCCAACATACCATTTAATATTTCCTGATTAATCACCATAGGTTCATCATTATCACCGACATGAATATTAGTCCCTTCAGGAATCACTGTATTTTCCATCACAATGACCCGATGAAGGTTTGAGTTTCTCCCTACTTTTACCCCCGAATGTAAAATAGACTGTGAAACGGTACTACTCTTTTCTACTTTGGCATTACTAAATAAAACAGATTTTTCAACCTTCCCGTAAACAAAGCAACCAGAATTAATCAATGAATGCCTCACCGTCGCATCTTTACCGATAAATTGTGGAGGATAATTCGAATCTTGCGTATGAATACGCCAGCTATTATTATCAAGAGAAAGTCCACTCTGCTCATTATTCAGTAAATCCATATTCGCTTCCCAATAACTTTGAATCGTACCGACATCTTTCCAGTATCCATCAAACTCGTATGCATATAGGCGTTTTTCATCACCTAACATTGCAGGGATAATATCTTTTCCAAAGTCGTGACTAGATGTCTTCCTCATTGCGTCTTGAATTAAATATGCTTTTAATGTTTCCCAAGTAAATATATAGATTCCCATAGAAGCTAAATTACTTTGTGGATGCTCTGGTTTCTCCTCAAATTCATAAATTCTTAAGCTATCTGTTGTATTTAAAATACCGAAACGGGATGCCTCTTCCCAAGGCACCTTGATTACGGAGATAGTTGCATCTGCTTTCGTCCGTATATGTTGATTGAGTAGCTTTTGATAATTCATTTGATAGATATGGTCACCTGAAATAACAAGAACATATTTAGGATTATATTGATTGATAAAATGAATATTTTGATAGATAGCATCAGCAGTTCCGGAATACCAATCTCCACCTGTTTTAGCTGTATACGGCGATAATACACTAACACCACCATACCTACGATCCATATCCCAAGGCTTCCCATTTCCAATATGTCTGTTAAGTTCCAATGGTGAATATTGTGTCAGTACTCCCAAAGTTTGGATATTTGAATTGGAGCAATTACTTAAAGTGAAATCTATAATTCTATATTTTCCTCCGAAAGGTACTGCTGGTTTTGCTATTTGATTGGTTAATGCTCCCAATCGTTTTCCTTCTCCCCCTGCTAAAAGCATACCTACGCATTCTCTCAAAAAACATCGCTCCTTTTTGAACACTCCGTTTAGTTGTTTACTTTTTTAAATATCGTGACTGCTAGTGGCGGTATCTTTATCTTTATATGTTGGGCTAGCCCATGCCACTTTTCAGGAAAACTAAAATGTTTATTCTCGTTCAGTTGTCCTGACCCCCCATATTTTTTCTGGTCAGAATTAAAGATTTCCTCGTAGATTCCTGAAGTTGGAACCCCAACTTTGTAGTCGTAATATACATTTGGGGTGAAATTACAAACAATAATAATTTCTTTATCTTTACTCTTTCTTCTAAAAGCTATAATACTTTGATCTATATTGTGTGGATCAATCCACTCAAAACCATCTGGGTCGTGATCAAGTTCAAAAAGTTCTGGATTCTTTAGGTAAAAGCGATTTAGTTCTTTAACATATTGGAAGATTCCATGATGTAATGGATAATCTAAAAGATGCCAATCTAACTGTTCCTTATCCTTCCATTCAGCATATTGAGCTAACTCAGCCCCCATAAATATTAGTTTTTTCCCCGGATGACAGGTCATATATCCATATAGCAATCTTAGGTTTGCAAACTGTTGCCATTGGTCTCCAGGCATTTTATCTAGTAAAGACTTTTTCCCATGTACAACTTCATCATGGGAAAGTGGTAAAAGAAAGTTTTCTGAATGTGTATACATGAAAGAAAAGGTTAATAAATTATGATGCCATTTTCTGTGGACAGGGTCTTTTTTCATGTACGATAACATGTCATTCATCCAACCCATGTTCCATTTAAAATTAAAGCCAATTCCACCAGAGTAAGTAGGTGCCGTTATGAGTGGTAGATCGGAACTATCCTCTGCCATCATTAACGCACTAGGTTCATAGGAAAAAATTACTTCGTTCAGTTTACGTAAAAAGGCATATGCTTCTAAATTTTCTTCGCCCCCATACGTGTTATAAATCTTTTCTTCCCAATCTTGGCGGTCGAAATTTAAATACAACATACTTGCTACAGCATCTACGCGAATTCCGTCCAAATGATATTCTTCTAGCCAATATAATGCATTTGAAATTAGAAAACTTTGTACTTCTGGACGACCAAAGTCAAATGTAAGTGTCCCCCAAGTTGATTTCTCTGCCTTTTTCGGATCAGCGTACTCATAAAGCGGCTTTCCATCAAATCTCCTTAGGGCAAAATCATCCTTACAAAAATGCCCAGGAACCCAGTCCATAATCACTCCTAATTCGTTTGCATGGCATTGATCTACGAAGTACTTAAAATCATCAGGACTTCCATACCTCGCCGTAACAGAAAAATAGCCAGTAATTTGATATCCCCAAGATAAATCAAATGGGTGTTCAGCCAAGGGTAATAATTCGATATGTGTATACCCAAGAGATTTAACATAGGGAATTAACTTCTTTGCTAACTCTCTATATGTATAAAATTCTCCTGATTCCTTCTTTTTCCATGAACCTAAGTGAACTTCATAGATAGAAATTGGGGAAGTGTGAGGATTATAAACTTCCTTCTTTTTACTCCAATGATCATCCTGCCAATGATATGTGGAGGGACTTAATGTTAGTGAAGCCGTACCCGGTCTAAGCTCTGACTTCCTAGCATATGGATCTGCCTTCATTCTTACCTCACCTGAAGGAGAGATAATTCGATATTTATATGCTTGGTTTTCTTTAACGTCTGTAAAAAAACCAACCCATAGCCCTTCATGATTTAACCTCTCCAAAAAATGAAACTCACCATTCCAGTCGTTAAAGTCCCCGACAACAGATATCTCATTTGCATTTGGAGCCCATACCACAAAACGAAACCCTTGCTTGCCTTCCCATTCTATTAAATGACAACCTAAAAAATGTTGACTACGGTAATTTGTTCCCTGATGAAATAAATAGATATCTTGTTCGGTTATATGGTAATTCATTGAGTGCATTTCCTCCTAGTTTAATAAGCAAGGATCTTACATAACGAAAAAAATATGGTTGATCCTTCAAATACACGGTTAATTATAAGATGAATAACCATTCACTTCAATCAGTTTTCAGAAGATTCGTTCGACAATTAATGACCCCGAAAACTGCAATGCATCACGTTTTGTCGAATGACGTTAATTATCTGTAAACTTTGTTTAAACGGGATATTAAATGGTTATAATTTTCCTAATAGTTTATATTTCCATTTTATTCACTATTACATATACTAAAGAAGTGTATAGTTTATTAAAGGAGTTGCTTTCTTTGGAAAACAAGGTTGCGTGGATAGACGATATTCATGAAATAACTGTAATAGGCGACATGGAGAGTTTATTTGTAAATGGGCAATCCCCATTCATTTACATTGAAAACAAACAGAGTTATATCCAGACCAAAGCCGAAAAGATAAACCATTCGAAAGCTAGAATTCGTTATCATGAGGAACTACCAATCGGGGAGAATTTATTCCTATTATGGAATGATATAAAAATTCCTATCTATCCAGGAGCCATTGTACGAACGAAGTGGTTTGACGAAAACTATTCTAATTTGGACGTAGAGCTTGGCGCTATTTGCCATTCGGCTTCAACAACCTTTTCTATATGGGCCCCTACCGCAACCGTAGTAAAAGTAGAATTAGATAGTGATAAAAAACTTCCTTTAAAAAGGCAAAACAGAGGAGTGTGGACTCTAACAGTAGATGGAGATTGGCATGGTTGTTCTTATATTTATGAAGTAACATTGAATGGAAAAACTACTCTAGTCAATGATCCCTATGCCAAAGCGATGCTCCCAAACAGTGAAAAAGGAATCATCGTTGACTTCACTAGAACAAAGTCATTAAAAGACAGTACAGTTTCCAGACCAAAACGAAAAAGTTTACAGGATGCTATTATTTATGAATTACATGTAAGGGACGCAACAGTTCATGAAAATAGCGGTGTAAGAAATAAAGGTAAGTTTGTAGGGCTAGCAGAGAAAAACACTACCAATTCTAATCGTTACTCAACAGCCTTATCTTATATAAAAGATTTAGGCGTAACCCACGTTCAATTACTGCCCATTAATGACTTCGCCCGAGTTAATGAATTAGAACCAGATACTTCTTATAATTGGGGTTATGACCCATTATTTTTTCAAGTTCCTGAGGGGAGCTATTCTTTAATTCCTAAAGACCCTATAGCAAGAATCAATGAATGTAAAACAATGATAGAATCTTTTCATCAAGAAGGAATCTCTGTTATTTTAGATGTCGTCTATAATCATGTTTTTGTAATGGAGGAGTCTCCGTTTGAAAAAATAGTTCCTGGCTACTACTTCCGATATCGTCCAGATGGAATGATTAGTAATGGAACTGGGGTTGGGAATGACATTGCTTCAGAAAGACAGATGGTTAGGAAATTCATTCTGGATACGATAAGTTTTTGGTTAGAGGAATATCAAATTGATGGCTTTCGCTTTGATTTGATGGGAGCACTTGATATTGAAACAATGAGGCAAATTCATGACCGCTGTAAAAAGGAACCTAGCCCTATTATGCTTTTAGGAGAAGGTTGGGAATTGGATACTGCTTTACCTTCCCATCTTAAAGCAACAAGTAAAAATTCTCATGAGTTAAATGGGGTTGGCTACTTTAATGATTTATTTCGGGATACAATAAAAGGAAATTTATTTTCCCACCACGATACTGGCTTTGTGAATGGAAATGGGCGTTATGTTGAACGACTTGCCCATTTGGTAACAGGATCTGTATTAGAAGAATACGGTATTCCCTTTGTTTCTAATATGAATCAAACAATCAATTACGTGGAGTGTCACGATAATCATACCCTATGGGATCGGCTTTTATTAACGAATCCGGATGCGAGTGAAATGGAACGTAAAAAAATGCATCAATTAGCTACTGGATTAACACTATTAAGCCAAGGAATTCCATTTATTCATGCAGGCCAAGAATGGTTTCGAACGAAGCAAGGTGTGGAAAACAGTTATATATCTAGTGATGAAATTAATCAACTAGACTGGGATAGACGTGAATTAGAAGATAATAATGTTCAGTT
Organism: Oceanobacillus sp. FSL K6-0118; assembly: GCF_038006665.1. Taxonomy (NCBI): domain Bacteria; kingdom Bacillati; phylum Bacillota; class Bacilli; order Caryophanales; family Bacillaceae; genus Oceanobacillus; species Oceanobacillus sp. FSL K6-0118. The sequence goes on along the minus strand of NZ_JBBOVR010000001.1, from coordinate 475,803 downwards.
CGTAAAATCACTTATTTCTCTTCGTAAAAAGTATGAAGTTTTTCATCTAAGTTCAAAGGATGAAATAAGAAGGAGATTTCATCCTTTGGTGACACCAGCCCCTATTTTTGGTTTTACATTATTGGGAGATGATGTCGATTTCTCTATTTATGTAAATCCTACGAACAAAAAAGTCCCCCTACAATTGCCATCATCGGGGAAATGGGTTGTTACACTAAGCAATATCCAATCTAGTAATAAACAAGTTATAGGAGAATTTACTTCCATCAATCCCTTTGAACTATTAGTGTTTAAAAAGTATCGAAAAGTAACGAGGAAAGAAGAAGGCACCAAACGATTCGCTAATGCTAAAGAATAAGTGGAAGACGAACAGATTGTTACTGCTGTTCGTCTCTTTAACATTTATTCAAACGATAAATTAATATACGTTCATATGGATCCTTATCATACATCTTTGGTATTTTAATTTCGGATATTAACTCAAATAATGTTTCATTTTCCAAAAAGAAAATATAATCATCATGTGGATAATATAAGATAATATCTACTTCACGTTTCTTTTGCTCAAAGGAAACCAGTATATTTTTAACTACTTTTCGGAAAATATTAATCGAAAACGGGTTAAAAAAGTAAAAACGATTATCCTCTTTTTTAATTTCATACTCCTCTGCTAAACAATTAAGGAAAAACATTTTGTCCGATTTCCTTTTTGTCTTTGCCATATAGTGATTTTTATTATCAATCGCCTTTTTATAAAATTCCTCATTCCTCTCAATACCTATAATGGATGAATGGTAAAAGTAATGAATATAGAAATTTAAACGGCCTAAACCACAGCCGAAGTCAACAATATAGTCAGTCTGTTTGACAGGGTAAATCGTAAACAAGAGTTCTAATACATCATAAGGTGTTGGTTCATATGGATGGTAATGTATGGTATTCCCATTGGTATAGGCATTCTTGTGATCTTGGGTTTTAATATTAAGCAATTTATCATAATAATATTCTTTCATGTCGATTCTCCATAATAGTTGATTCTGTTTAATAGCAGGGTCCTTTTTACATGTTAACCGTTCATAACCTTCACATAAAATATTCTTCTAACGTCAATCCACTTAAATCAAAAAAGTTCAAATGAATCATAAAAATTAGTATATGAAAATAGTCGTATTTATTAATTCGTGAATATACTGTATTAAACAGACCGTTACAATACTTATTTATACCTCGTTAATTCTTTACAAAAAGGAAGGGAATTATGGCAAAACTAAAGGTGTTAGATGATTCGTTCCAAAATTTAAGTCAAAAAAACATGTCATTTGAACAGGTCTTTGAAAATATCGTTCAATTTATGAGAAATGACCCGAATGGGAATTACCGTTTAATGTTTGGAACGGATTCACAAGTACATGGCTATTATACTAAATTTATTACTGGAATAGTAATTCAGCGCGAGAAAAAAGGGGCATGGGCATGTATACGAAAAATAAATGTACCTCGTAAGATGACAAACCTTCACGAACGTATTTCTTATGAAACGACTTTGACAGAAGAAATTGTATCCATGTTTACCGAAGAAAGAAAAAGCCAATTAATTGATATTATTTTGCCGAATATTTATAAAGGTGCTTCCTTTACTATCGAAGGACATCTCGATATTGGCTCAGGCAACCGAAACAAAACAAGAATCTTTGTAAACGAAATGGTATCTAGAATGGAATCCATTGGTGTAGAACCAAAAATAAAACCAGAATCCTTTGTAGCAAGCTCCTACGCAAACCGTTATACGAAATAAATAATAGGGGCTGTCGTTAAATAAACTCACTTAAGGCAGCCTCTATCATCTATTCGTCAAACAGCCTAAAAACACTGGAAATACCTAATTATATTGATTAAATCTAAGTCTCTAGGATATACTTTTAACAACTTGTATTTTTAGAAAACTGATGAATACTAGAAATATCTATCTAACAATGAAAGAAGGCAAGGAAACTTGTATCATATAGTAGAAGAAAGAATCAAAGAATCGATCGAAAATGGTGAATTGGATAACCTTCCAGGAAAAGGTGAACCTCTTAATCTAAGAGAAGAGTATCAAGGATTATCTCCAGAAATTAGAAGGACCTTTAAAATACTCAAAACTGCAGGATATATCCCAGAGGAGAAAGAAAAAGAAAATTTAACCTTTAAAGACTTACATCAATTTGCTACTGGGATGGAAAGCGAGCAAATACAATTTGAACGTAAAAGGCAATTTGAATCCTTTGTAAAAGAAAGAAAACTCAAGAAAAATCCTTCATTTCGTCATTACGCGAAAAAAATATATAACAAATTACTTTCTTAAGTATTGGGAACAATTGGATACCTCATATATAATAAAAGTATTCGTAATTGAAAGGAGTTTTTATTTGGCTAAGTTTTTTACAACCAAACGGATTATTATTGCAGTTTCACTTATATTAATTGCAATTATTCTATATTTCTATTCTTCCGCTTTCATGCCTTTAATATTAGCCACGGTTACAGCTTTCGTCTTAGAACCTTTAGTTCGGTTCCTGCAGAAACATTTAAAGCTGAAAACTAGGGCACCTGCAGTATTAATTTCATTTCTTTTGTTTGTTTTAAGTATCGCCTTTATATTTTATGTTGCTATCACTAGAGTCGTAAATGAAACAATACGATTTGCTGAAAGATTACCTTATTACATTATTGATATCAATGTCTTCATCGAAAAATTGCTCGAAGATATTAATAAAACTGCGGCGGGACTTCCACCTATTTTTATAAATGAAATGGAAGGACAGATTTCTAACCTTCTAGAATGGTTGACCAATATGGCGCAGGGAATGATACCGATACTAGCGGGTTGGATCCAAGGAATTCCAAATTTAGTCGTTGTTATTATTATCTATTTAATCGCGTTATTTTTAATAAGTATAGACCTTCCAAAATACAGAAAAATATTTTACTCCAAATTCCGTGAAGAAAATGCTGAAAAAATCCAATATATCTTACAACGCTCCACACGGTTTTTTACAGGCTTTATAAAAGCACAGCTTTTAGTTAGTATTATTATTTTTATCGTAACGTATATCGGTCTAATCTTTATTTCTCCACATAATGCACTTGTTATGTCCTTAATTGTTTGGTTTATCGATTTAATTCCAATTATCGGTTCCATTGTTATCCTTGCACCATGGGCATTATTTGATTTAATAGCTGGAGATACGAATACAGGAATTCAATTACTTGTTTTAGCTGCCATATTATTAATCATACGCAGAACGGTCGAACCAAAAGTTATGGGAGACCAAATTGGTTTACCTCCACTTCCAACTTTAATTGGTTTATGGTTAGGTTTGTACTTCTTCGGCATCATTGGATTGATTATCGGTCCATTATCCATCATCGCCATACTGTCAGCAAAAGAAGCTGGACTTATTAAATTGGATTTTAAAATATAACATCCAAAAGAGGATGGGACATAACGAAATGTTTAACTCAAAAGACGAACAATCCTACAAAATTAGTGGAGGAAATATACGTAGACTCCTGCGGGGAAAAAGGCCTGGGTGAGACCCCGCAGTGCGTTAGCACGAGGAGGCTCACCAGCCGCCCGCGGAAAGCGAAGTATATTTCCGTAGCGGTTTATCTACTCCATAACTTCTGTAAAGTTCGGATTTCCCTTTTGATAAAACATTTTTGTCCCAACCTCTTTTTTGTCTAAGAAGGGGTATCTACTAAAAAAATTTATTTAAATATAGAAAAGAATGGCACTATTTGTTATGATATAAAAAACCATCTATTTACGAACCTTTTCATACCTAAATTGTGAAATATTTCACTATACCACATTAAAAGCATTATCTATTATTCTATTAACAAAATTTTTTTATAGAAAGTAGGTTTTATCTTGAAAGGAGAATTAAAATGGGGGCTTATGATTTTATTTTTTGTTCTTATAGCGTATATCCTCCCCTATACGCTTTTAACAAATGTTACAAAATGGTATGGGAGTTTCTTTGTTTGGATCATCCTAGCCGTCATCGTTATTGGGATTAATTATTTTATAACAAAGGATTGGGGTAAAGAAAAATGAGTACAACTTTAGTATGGAGCGCCATTGTTATATATGTCGCAGTTGCCATTCTCATTGCATTATTATCAAGGTCTGGAAAACAAAATAACATGAATAGTTACTTTCTTGGAGACCGAAAGATGAATGGGTTTGTATCTGCGCTTAGTTATAGTGCCACAACTTATAGTGCGTTCATGTTAGTAGGACTCGCCGGTCTTACTTATAATGGTGGAGTTGGAGCATTAGGTTTTGAACTGATTTATTTAATGGGGGTTTCCCTTGTTGCCTTTTTTGGACCAAGGTTTTGGAAGGTAGGAAAGAAATTTGGGTATGTAACTCCATCCGAAATGCTAGGTGATCGCTATGATAGTAAAACAGTAGCGATTCTCGTTGCTGTCTCGAACTGTATTTTTTTAATTCCTTATAGTGCGGTTCAATTATCAGGTGTTGGTTACTTATTACAAGGTGTGACAAATAATGCTATTTCCTTTTCTACTGGTGTTATTCTTGCTACAGCATTAGCTATCTTCTTCACTTATATCGCAGGAATTAGATCAGTGGCATGGACAGACTCCCTACAGGCACTTTTTATGATTATTACTTCTACTATTGTAGTGCTAGTATTAATTAAAGGGCTCGGTGGTTTTAGCGGTTTCTTTGGCACACTTGAAACAAAATATCCTGAATATTTAACCGTGCCCGGAAATGGCTTTTTTAGCTTTCTAAACTTTTTAGGTTTAAGTCTACCTTGGTTTTTCTTTAGCTTATCCAATCCACAGGTTAGTCAAAGATTGTACATGCCTTCATCACTAAAAAGTATGAGGCATATGCTTATGGGATTTTTGATATTTGGATTGATTTATACGATTGTGGCAATTATTTGGGGGTATTCCGCTTTAATCATGTTTCCAAATTTAGAAAATGCAGACATGGCAACACCATTAGTTCTTCAATCAGATCTAATACCGCCAATTTTGGGGGCTATCGTTATGGTAGGAATTATGGCAGCTGCCATTTCGACTATTGATTCCATTTTACTTACCCTTTCATCTTTGTTTGCTAGGGATGTATATGGGAACGTGAAGAAGAATACAAGTGATTCCGCACAACTTAAAGTTGGTAAATTTATCATTCCTGTAATAGCAGCTTTAGCATTTATCTTTTCGCTAATGGAAGTTAACCTGATTGCAGTTTTATCTGTTTCTTCCTCCGCTGGTTTGTTAGTAGTTGTACCAGCCATAATCGGGGCGTTCTTTTGGAAGCGTGGAACGGCAGCTGGGGTTATTTCTAGTGTAGTAGTTAGTGGATTCATTGTTATTATCCTGGAATTGATGCAAATAAAGCCTTTAGGTTTAGCTTCCGGACTTTGGGGTATTCTTATTTCAACCATCCTTTTCATCAGTGTAAGTTTGCTGACAAAAGCACCGGAAGAGAAGGCGAAGGGGTTCTTATCTGTATAATATAAAGTTTAGAAGAGATTAGGGACATAGGAAAGTCTAAAAACTATCCTATGTCCTATTGAAGTTAGTGTGATCATTTTAATCCACTAAAATGTAAGTTGCTTTCACCGGACCATGAACTCCAACAATTAAATTCATTTCAATATCCGCACTATTACTTGGCCCAGATATAAAACTTACATAAGATGCAACAGTCTCCCCTTTAAGCGTTGCCTCATGAATTTGATTAGCTGCTTGTGTCATGCGAGGAACAAGCGTACTTTTTGGAATAATGGCTATATACGTTTTGGGTAATAAACTAATGGAGCGGCCATTATTTTTATTATTAAATAATGTCACAGTAGCGGATTCAGCTAATGTAATATCACTAAATGTAATTCCTACATCTGCCTGTTCCGCAATTACCTGATTTCCCTTTCCTAATTCGGGATCCCAAATATGAACATTTACATTTTCATCTAAATTTTTATAAAAACGGTTTAGTCCATATTTCTCATTACGAGGATCATTGGATACTATAATCGACTTTCCATCATATTTCCTAATCGTTTCTTCAAGAACTATTGGTAATTCCATCTGATCTGTTTGTATAAAATCAGTATGGATAGCTTCACACTGTTTTTCTAAAACTTCAACCAATTCATCCTGCGATGCCCCTTTAAATACTTCATATTGAGGATAAACGCTCCAATCAGGCCGTGCTACCCCTTGGGTTCGACGTGGCCTGTTAAGTCTATCGGCTAGATTATTTAAAAATGACTCCTTATTTTGAACGTTCATGTTGTTCACTCTCTCTTTCTTTAAACCAAGCACGAAATGACTTTTTGCTAGGGGCAGGAAAATCACGTACATCTGTCCATCCTTTTAGAGGCCCTGGTCCATTTTCAATCATGTCCTCGTCTTTGATCCATGGGATTAAAGCAGGCCTTGCTAATTTAGTACTTATTTTATAAGCGGCAGGACTTGATGACCATTTAGCAAACCCATTCATCAAAATCTTTTCAGTCATTGGTGCCTTATTCTCCCTTTCCACGATAATTTGTCGGTGGCGGATAAGCATTTCATGTAATGGAATTTTAACTGGACATGCTTCTGTACAAGCACCACATAAAGAAGATGCATAAGGAAGTTCTTTATGATCATCATATCCATCCAATAACGGCGTAATAACCGCACCAATTGGTCCTGGATAAATGGAATTGTATGCATGACCTCCAACATGTCGGTAAACTGGACAAACATTGATACAGGACGCACAGCGTATACAATGAAGAGCAGCTTGAAATTCCGTTCCTAAAATTTTCGAACGACCATTATCAACAATAACTAGATGATAATCATCAGGGCCATCTACTTCATCCTCTAAGCGCGCCCCACCATAGGTTGTGATATAACTAGTTAACTTTTGTCCAACAGCCGATCTCGTTAATAAACTAACAAGTACTTCCATTTCCTCCCATGTAGGGACAATGCGTTCCATCCCCATCACCGTGATAACAGTATCTGGAAGGGTAGTTACCATTTCTGCATTTCCTTCATTCGTTACTAACGTAATTGCTCCTGATTCTGCTATAGCGAAGTTGCATCCCGTAATACCAACATCAGCAGATAAGAAATCTTTACGTAATTCCTTTCTAGCAAAAGCAGCAAGCTCTTCTGGGTCATCGGATTTATCATACCCTCTTTTTTTGGCAAAAGTATCGCGGATTTGCTCCTTGTTCTTATGTAAAGCAGGGGTAACAATATGAGAAGGTGCTTCCTCATCCAACTGCAAAATCCATTCTCCAAGATCTGACTCGACTACCTCCACCCCTAAATCCTTTATCGCTTTATTTAAACCAATTTCTTCCGTTACCATAGACTTCGCTTTTACTACTTTTCTGGCGTTTTTCTTTTTAACGACATTCTGAATATAATGGTTCGCTTCTTCAGCAGTCTCCGCGAAATAGACATTTCCACCTTTTTTAGAAACTGCATCGCTCAATTGCTGTAAATAGAAATCAATATTTTCTATTGTATGTGTACGAATTTCTTCTCCTAACCTGCGCCAATCTTCCCAGTTTCCAAGTTCTTCCGCTTGAGAAAGTCTTCCAGCTCTAAATCTCCCTTGTGCGGAAGAAACGGCTTCACGCATGAAATCATTCTCAATCCCTTTTGTTATACGTTCGTTATACGGAGCTTCCCCAATTTTAACACTCATGTAAACTCCTCCATCCATTAGTGAGTATTTAATATTTCTGTAATATGGATAACTTCTACTTGTTTCCCTTCTCTACGCATTCTTCCACCTATATTCATAAGACATCCCATATCACCGCCAACCAAGTAATCCGCTCCTGTCTCGGATACATGCCTCGATTTTTCTTTTACCATTTCTCGAGATATGTCAGGGTTTTTCACCGAGAATGTTCCACCAAAGCCACAGCAATCTTCTGCAACGGGAAGTTCAATTAATTCAACTCCCTTAACATTTTGCAAAAGTTTCCTTGGTTGATCCTTAACACCAAGAATTCTTGTCATATGGCATGATGGATGATAGGTCACTCTTCCTTTAAATGTGGAACCAACATCTGTTATTCCAAGAACATCAACAAGAAATTGCGTTAATTCATAGGATTTATTGGCAAGATCCCTTGCATCCTCCTCCCACTCTTTATCTCCCGCAAATATCTTGGGGTATTCTTTTAACATTCCAATACATGATCCAGAAGGACCTACGACATATTCCGAATCTCTGAAACTCCTCATCATCTGTTTCATAGATTGTTTTGCTTCTTTTAAATAACCACTATTAAAAGCTGGTTGACCACAACAAGTCTGGGATGCAGGAAAATCCACCGCACAGCCAGCTCTTTCTAAAATCTCAACCGTATTTTTTCCAACGTCTGTAAAAAACATATCACTTAAACATGTAATAAATAAGGATACTTTCAAACCTCTCACCTCTTCATTATGTAGACTACCAAGATAGCTTCTTACCATTTATCAATATGTTTAAATAGATCTTTATTTACCTCTTCTAAATGATCATGCATACATTGCCCCGCAAGTTCTGAATCCCTATCTTTTAAAGCATTAAAAATCCTTTCATGTTCCAAATATAACTTTTCAGATCGCCCCTGCGAATATAACAAGACTTTCCTTGTTTCACGAATGGATTCGGTAAGTAGATCGGACACACTACTCATTAGGTTGATAAGTAACTGATTATGTGTTGCACTTGCAATCGCCATATGAAAATCGGTATCCGCACTTGCTGCTAGTTCATCATTATCTTTTGCATTTTTCATAACAATTAGTGCCTTTTCTATTGGCATTAAATCTTCCTCTTTATAAACTTTTGCAGCAAGGCTGGCTGTTCCTACCTCTAATATTTTCCGTAGTTCATACAACTCTTTAACATCGTTTTTCTTCATTAAAAAAGCTGTAGTAACAGGCAAAGTGAATCTAGACGGGTCAAAATCCTTTACATAAGTCCCTTCCCCTTGTCTCATCTCAAGTAACCCCATTGAACGAAGTCCGCTAAGTGCTTCCCGAATAGCAGATCTACCAACATCAAAATGATTTGCCAGTTTTTCAACAGAATCTAACTTATCCCCCGGTTTTAGTTGTTTATTTTTAATCATCTCGATTAAAGAATCTGCCACTTCTTCGTAGATTTTTCGCTTTCTTATTTTTTTATATTCCAATTCATGTTCAACCCCTGTTCATAGTTGTTGGATTTCTTAAATCTATTAAATCCCTTCTAGTTGTGATGATAATCTATTGTTATATTTTTTGATACAATGGTTCACTCCTAAAGAAAGTAATCTGGCAAAATTTTAATGTTTAATCAGCGAGGCATAATACCTTGCCGATTTTGTTTTTAAATGAAGTAGAAACAGAATCCTTCCAACAAAACTTAACCGCTAACTTCTTCAAGATTTGAATCACTTTGCTCCTTCACTTGACCATTACCTTTGATCGAAATAATCGCAATGAAACTGACTAATGCAGCTAAAATCATATAAAGCGCAACCGGTACGTAAGAATTGTTAAAAGTGGCTAATAATGTTGTTGCCACAAGCGGAGCCGTTCCTCCTGCAAATGCCGCACCAAGCTGATATCCTAACGAAATCCCGGTATTACGTATTTTCGCCGGGAAAAATTCCGACATCATCGTTCCCTGGACAGCATTGAGGGAACCCCAGATGAATCCCAAACCAATAACCGTTGCTAAAATAAGTAAAAATACCGAACCTTGTTGCAGCATCCAGAAATATGGAAAAGCATATAATACAGTCGCCACAATACCAAATAGGTAAATTCTCTTTCTACCAATTCGATCTGATAGATGTCCAATAATCGGAATAAGAATCGTAGCAACTAAGGAGCCAATTACAACCGCATTCAAAGCCTCGGACTCATTGAATGACAAATTGGATGTTGCATAAGAAACGATAAATGTTCCATATATGTAGAATGGTGCCGTTTCAACTACTTTTGCCCCCATCGCGATTAACACTGCTTTCCAATGGTAACGTAATGTATCTGCAATCGGAAGCCTTGATATTTCACCCGCCTCTTGGGCTTTTTTAAATGCGGGAGTTTCATCAATACCTTTCCTAATCCATAAACCGAATAAAACAAGTAAGACACTTAATAAAAACGGTACACGCCATCCCCAAGACATGAACTGCTCATCTGGTAGAAGTGTCATCACCGACATAACCAAGGAACCTAAAATCAATCCCAGGGAAATCCCTATTTGCGGCACACTTCCAAATAACCCCTTTCTATTTTTCGGTGCATATTCTACCGCTAACAGTACAGAACCGCCCCATTCGCCACCAAGTGCCAACCCTTGCACGAAACGTAAACAAGTTAGAAAAATTGGCGCCCAAATACCAATCACTTGATAAGTAGGCAGCAGCCCCATACCAAAGGTAGATAAGCCCATTAAACTGAGCGTTAGTACTAACGTCTTTTTCCTACCTAAACGGTCCCCAATATGACTAAAAAGGACTCCACCGATAGGTCGTAAGAAAAAAGCAACTGAAAAGGAAGTATACGCAATAATTAACCCCAATACTGGATCCTCACTTACGAAGAATAACTGGTTAAAAACTAAGGCAGCAACCGTACCGTATAAAAAGTAATCAAACCACTCGATCGCACTACCTATTAAACTAGCACAAAGTACCCTTACATTCCCCTTTAACATTGTGTTTCTCCCCCCAATTAATTAATTCACCCCAATTTAAATCACTTACAATACTTGGACAGTTCATATGTTTGCCAACTCATCAGATGACCCGATAACCTTATGTTCGTATTCTATCATGAGTTTTAGGGCTTGTAAATATCATTTTCAAAGGAAATGAATTATTCAGTATATTCCATTTTACTTGGTTTTAATAACTTAAAAGTTGTTGTAACAGTACTTTTATCTTACTCATAAGTGCAACAATACAATTGGGGTTACATATAACTTTTATGAATCATAAATCAAATTCAACTTAAAAAAAGACAGGAATCTTCCCCCAAGGAAATAATCCTGTCTTTCATTCTAAATTGTGTCACTTTTTTCTTCTTAAAAATCATACTCCTCTTCCTTAGCCTTACGAATATTCGTATAGGTTTCAGTTAACACTACTGTATCTTCGACTAAGCGTTGGATCCGGAAGATAATATCATCGTTGATTATTTCTTTCCTATAAAAGTCCTTTTCTTCAATAAATACATACGATTGAACAACTTGTGCTTTCATATAAGATAAAATTGGTTTTAATTGTTGTTCTACGATTAAATAATGTTTGGATGATCCAGCGGTAACAAGGATACCTACGATTTTGTCCCAAAATGATTTTTCAGGAAGCAAATCAAATATATTTTTCAATGTAGCTGGAATCGATGCTTGAAATATAGGTGTTCCAATTATGATGACATCTGCCTCCATAATTTGTTTTGTAACGTATCCAGTATCACCTTCATATTCCAAATAATTTCGCCCATCACTAAATTGAATATCGTAATCTGCTAGGTCAATTAGATTAAATTCTACTTCTGGATATTTTTCTAAGATTTCTTTGGATAGGTAATTCATTGCTGTTCTAGTTTTAGAACCCACAATGGAACCAGATAAACCTACTATTTTCACACTTATTACCTCCTATTGTTTTGCTGTATATTTTTTAATAGCCGGTACAATTTCGGTACCAATAATTTCAATATTTTTCATTATCCTGTCAAACGGAACGCCGCCAAATTCCAATTGTGCCATGTATCGTTGATGACCAAATTGTTCATGTTGATACAATATCTTTTCAATAATTTCTTGAGGGCTTCCCACAAGCATGACACTCCGTTTGTCCGCTCCTTGTGCAAATAGTTGCTTAGCAAACCCTCGTCCATTCGTTCGTTTCATCCCTTCATTGATGTGAGGATAATATTCCCTTAATGCTTGTTGTGTTGTTTCGGCTGTATAGAAAAACCCTGTTGTGGCAACTGGGAAATCTGCTGGATCGTATCCTGCTTGGGTTAAAGCATGACGATAAGTATCAACAGATGTTTTAAAATGTGATACTGGTCCACCGAGCATTGCTAAGGCCATCGGAACACCTTGGAAGCCTGCTTTAAAAGCACTAGCAGGAGTGCCGCCAACAGCTCGCCAAATCGGCATAGATCCTTCTTTTGGCCGTGGCAATACTTTTGCATTTCTTAAAGGTGCTCGAAAGTTCCCGCTCCAATTGACAACTTCATTTTCATTAATTTGTAGTAACAGTTCAAATTTTTCCTCAAATAATTCTTCATAATCACGAATATCATAACCTAATAATTCAAAGAGTCCAATCCTCGAAGCTCGGCCAGCAATAATTTCTGCACGACCATTAGAAATTAGATCAATAGTTGCAAAATCCTCAAACACCCTAACTGGGTCGGATGTAGAGATAATGGTTGAAGAGCTTCCTATTTTTATTTTCTCAGTTGCTTGAGCTATTGCTGCTAATACAACTGAGTGTGCTTGCGTAGTAAAATATTCTTGATGGCTTTCACCAATACTAAAAAAATCAATGCCTGCTTGATCAGCTAATTTTGCAGTTTCAACAAGTTCCTTAAGTCGTTGCTGTGCGGAAATCCGCTCACCTGTTTGAGGATTAGATAAATGATCACCTAATGAATACAATCCAAACTCCAATCCCTTACTTTGATCTATTCGGTATTTTTCCATGCCCATTTTTCTGTCACCTTTCTTTAGTTGGTTTGTATTTTCGACTATTGGTTTCGTATATTCCGGTATGAGTAGTGAAACTAAGCTTTTTTGCGCTTGTTCCGGCATTCATAGCTCCGATGAGTGCTAAACTAAACATTTAAGAAACTTCTTACCATCAGTTTACAAGTCAAGTGATATCATAAAAAATAAATGGTTAATTACTTTCCCATTTTACCTTCCGTATTTTTTTGTAATTTAGTCATGAGCTTGTATAAAGTTTTTTGCTCTTCCTTTGTTAAGGAATCATTAAAAAGAGACGTTTGGAAGTTTTTTTGCTGTTCAAAAACCTCTTCTATTTTTTCTCTACCTTCTGAAGTGAGAGTAATCCATTTCGTTTTCCAGTCTTGCTTTCGCTTTATATATCCCTCTTGCTCAAGTCTGGTGAGCATACGGGAAATTCCACCCTCTGATACCGTTAATTTAACAGCTAGTTCACTTTGCATGATAGGTTGATAATTAGAAATCTGAGTAAGAACATCAAACTGTGCTGCGGTAATGCCAAATTGCTTTAAGAATTCATTCGATAATAAATTACTTTGATGCGTAAACCGCGCGATACGCAACCAGAGCAGTACACCTAGTGTATTTTTTCTCACCGTACTCACTTCCTTTCGTTACTATCACTTTACACCTCAAGTTATAAAAAGACAAGGGATGTTTATTACAGGTATGTGTCAAGTTTTTCTCGGTGTGTCTTTCACACCAATATTTCCGGCACTCTATTTTTGTACACTTTTTCGGCTACCGCGCGACCCTTGTCGCTTGCTGTCCCCAATTTTTAGGTAACGTTCTAAAAACCAAGAACCTTACCTAAAAATCAGGGTGTTATCTAAAACTTTTTATTAACTGTCCAATAGCTGATGAATGAGCTGTATTTAGGCTTATTTTACCTTGTTTTGCTCCAATTGACGGCTGGGTTTCCTGGCGTAGAAATTCAGTCATACGAACCACTTTTTTCACGTCTCGTTGTTTTCTTACACTTCGCCTTTGGTCTCTCAAATAGACGGATCGTAATGTTTTATTTAGAATCCCTTGTTTGATCTTCACCATTGCCTCACTACCTTCTAAACTCCAATGCATTCCACGCTTTTTCATTCGGAATGAAATATGTCGTTGGTTGGATTCCATTGCACCCATGCCCCTTGCCTCTTTTGGTGGATTCTCAACTTTTTCTCTCCAATCAAAAATTCGATCCCAATTACCGCCAATATATCTACGAAAATCCTCGGCCTTTTCTAACTGCTTATCCGTTTCTAAAGTGCTCTCCAATGTATCCATCCAACGTATGAAATCATCCAGTTCGTGTTCTTTGATTGCCTTTTGTACACCTTCTTTAAACTCGCTCTTTTTAACTCCAAAAGTTCGATTCAGTGCTTTAGAAATGTGAAAGGAATCCAATTGATTTAAAACAGGATAACTAGACTGTGAGAAAGCCTCTTGAAAACGTTCTGCCGTATAACCGGGACCACCATCACTATTGGTGACAACTTGTGTATTTTCTAAGGAATAATGACTAGCTGTAAACGCCTGGACTTCTTTCCAAAAATCATTCGTTGGTTTGGTTGTCATGATGACCTGTGGATTCTTTAGGGAAATACGCTTCCCATTTTTACTCCAACCTTCATGAATGATCGCATGATGGACTTCATGACTTGTCTTTTTCTTTGTTCCACGCACAAATACACCATCTGCCTCGGCAAATAAAAATTCCAATTCTTTCCCCTTTGGTAAATAGGCAGCTTCCTCTAATTCAGCTAACAATTCTTCATCAGCTTGCGCTTGTGCTTTTCCTACACGCTTCACCATACTTCCCACTGTCGTATGACTAAGATTCACGGCAGTCCATTCACTTAATATGCGTGCAGTTTCTCGGTACGTACTCTCACTAGCCAACTCCGCCACTTTTACTTCAACTAAAGGACTATGTCGCTGATATTTTCTAAATCCAACCCACTCATCAAAAGGATAATGCGCTTTCCCATTGATATCGTGCATTAATGTATGCGTAAAACGAACTGCCCCAAAGATAAACTGAATTGTCTTTTCATCTTCTCGTTCAACCGTCCAACCCTTACTTTGCATTCTTCTTTTTATCGTTTGATTAAGTTGTGTAAATACGCTCCCCATCAGTTTAGTAAGGAGATCATATACATAAATTTGAACATGTTCCTCAAAGTCAATTAAATCATTTGTATCCTTTAATAATTCGCTGATTTTTGATATAATTGTATTCATGAAAAGGCCTCTTTCAAATGTATTTGCCGGTCAGCATACATTTATGATAGAGCGCCTTTTCTTTTTTTTCTAGAATTTTGTTTCAAATCCCCGAGAACTATTTTACACATAGTCGTGATGTCTTTTTGGAATAACAAGATAGCACATACCAAAATAGAAAGGTTCGTTTAAATTGGATAAACCTAATTTATGGACAAAAGATTTTTTAATTGTATCTTTCACCAATTTTTTCCTTTACTTTATTCATTACCTATTAATTTCCACCATTGCGATATTTACGATAGATCAGTTTCATGCTTCAGAATGCATGGGTGGTTTGGCAGCAGGAATCTTTATCATAGGGATGCTTTTTGGTCGGCTTTTTTCAGGGAAATACATCGACCAAGTTGGCCAAAAGAAAATTCTTTTTATCGGCTTTATTTTTTCTGTTATAACCATACTTTTATATTTTAGTATTACAAACTTACCTATTCTCTTTCTTGTGCGTTTTTTGCATGGTGCTGCTTTTGGAGTAGCCTCTACTGCCACCGGTACGATTGTACAACACATTATTCCAGATACACGTAGGGGTGAAGGTACTGGTTACTACGGATTAAGTACAACACTTGCATCTGCAGTTGGTCCTTTTTTTGGAATCTTAATCAATCAACATTTAGGTTTCAGGATGAACTTCGTTGCATGTACCGCACTTATAGGAATAAGTTTTCTAGTTTCACTTTTCTTAAAGGTGCCTAATGTGGAATTCCATAAAGATCCATTAGAAAAAGAGAAGGGCTTTAAACTGAGCGATTTCTTTGAAGCGAAAGCAATTCCAATTTCCATTGTAAGTATTTTAATTGGCATCAGTTATTCAAGTGTTCTTTCATTTCTGACCGTATATGCACAAGAAATTAACTTGGTCAACGCTGCCGGTTTTTTCTTTGTTGTTTATGCTATTGCCACTTTAGTAACAAGACCTTATATGGGCAAACTTTTTGACATGAAAGGGGATAATGCTGTTATGTATCCCGTCCTTATTGTTTTTGCCCTCGGTTTAATCATATTAGGTCATGCCCATCAAGGGATTATACTTTTATTATCTGGTGCTTGTATTGGGATTGGTTATGGAACATTTATTACCAGCGCTCAAGCTATAGCTGTTAAGGCATCACCTAAGAGTCGTATTGGCTTGGCAACATCAACATTCTTTATGTTTGCAGATTTCGGTGCCGGCTTTGGACCGTTTTTACTTGGATTTTTAATTCCTCTCACCGGCTATAGAAACTTATATGAAACAATGGCCATTTTGGTTGTGGCTGCTACTGTATTATATTATTTCTTGCATGGAAGAAAAAAGAGTCATGAAACGTCTTCTTATGAAGAAACCTTAGTTTGAAAAAATAAGGTTAAAAATCTTTAATAAAAAGCTGCCCTAACAAGATTTATTAGGGCAGTTTTTCATTTGCATTAGAACTATAAGGGGTTCAACCAAGTCTATTAAGCTAGTGATCTTTACTCCACTCCCACAGCTTCAGAAACATTACGTCTTGGAGGCATAAGATCTTGTGGAATTAAACTTTCATACTGATCCCCATCAAGACGGTTTTTAAATTCCTCCCTGGCTTGAGATAATAAATCTTCATCCTCTAAAACACGAATTGCTGTACAAGCCATTGTTTTTCCGGCAAGTAGCATTCCTTGGTGAGCATAGTTCTGCTTTCCTTGCGCTACCACTTGCCATGTATGGAAAGGAGTAGCTAATGCCCATGTAGATGTGTAGCACTGAGCTGTTGGAACCTTCCAGCTAACATTCCCAACATCGGTTGACCCGTTCATGAATGATAATTTCTCCGAGTAAGGAAGAATCACATCAGCAATTGGTCTTTCATCCAATTGGGAAGCGTATTCCTTATCAAATAGTGACTTTGCACTTTCCCTACCTTCATCGGTAAAAGTCTGATACATTGCCTTGGCAAATTCAATATCTTGATCATTCAATTCTGGGAATCCCAATTCATCCATTTGTTGATGCATAACCCGCTCCAATGTACTGTTTGGAATCAAATTATGACAAGATCCTTCAATTTGATGCTCCATTTCTGTTTCAGTCATTAAGGCAGCTCCACGCGCAATATTTTCTACACGTTTATACAGATTTTGTACCTGTTCCGGTTTAGGGGCTCTAATTAAATAGGTAACCTCTGCTTCCTTTTGTACAACATTCGGTGCTAACCCTCCAGGATTCGTAATAGCATAATGAACGCGAGCATCATCAATCATATGTTCACGCATATAATTAACACCAATGTTCATTAATTCAACAGCATCCAAGGCACTTCTTCCAAGATGCGGCTCCTGTGCTGCATGGGCACTGCGACCATAAAACGTAAAGGTTGCATGAATGACGGCGTTTGAACTCGTATGCGGAACGGCATTCATCGTATAAGGATGCCAGGAAAAAGCAACATCAAGCGAATCAAATACACCCTCTCTGGCCATAAATGCCTTTCCATATCCACTTTCTTCTGCAGGGCATCCGAAATATTTAACGGTTCCTGGAAGGCTATTGGTTTCCATATAATCTTTAACCGCAATCGCTGCAGCCAATGAGCCCACACCAAGTAAATTATGCCCACATCCATGTCCATTCCCTTGTGGTATAATCGGATCATATGACTTGCTTCCTGATTTTTGGCTGAGACCTGAGAGTGCATCATATTCTCCCAGTATTCCAACAACCGGTTTTCCTCCACCGAAACTAGCTACAAAGCCAGTTTCAAGTCCTGCAACATCCCGCTCCAATGTAAACCCTTCATCTTCCAACGCATTACTCAATAAATCTGCTGAACGAAATTCTTCAAATCGCGTCTCAGCAAACTCCCACACTTTATTGGCCAATTCCTTAAATTTTTCATCTTTACTATCTACTAAAGTTGATATTTTTTCTGTTACACTCATGATCATATATCCCCTATCTTTAAGTATATTAACAACATTATTTCTCTCGGTCTAAATACCTTCTATGTTAAATAACTCCTTGTATACGCAATACAATCTCGGCTATAATCGCGGAACCAAGAAATGTACCCAATAAAACACATGTTCCAACAACAATACTCCGCCAACCCAATTTTGCAAAATCGGCCCATGAACGCCCGACAGCAATCCCCGCATAAGCCAGGATTGGTGTTGTTAAGGCAAGTAAGTTTACTTCCTCCGTCCATTTAATTAAATACCCTGATCCAGGTGTTACCGGCAAAGAAAGAACCATCCCAATCACAGAGATATAAACAATGGCAGGTAAATTTAACGGCAAAACTTTTTGGATGACCAATCCAGCTACACAAACGAGAATGATAATAATCATTCCGGGAGCTGCCGTTAGCGGCATGACATGATAGCCAACCCAATTGCCCAATATTGCAATGATACCAATAATCGTCAAAACAAAAGTCCATTCCTGAATACTTTTTAACATGTGTCATCCCCCTATTTTAGCCTTTGGTTCGGCATCCTGTTTTGCCTTGTCACCTTTAAATTTCGAAAGTATCTCATAAAGTTTTTCTGTCAATGGAAGTGCGAAAAAAATACTTACAAATAATCCTGTTGAAGCAGAAATAACGTTGCTCGCTGCAGCAAAAGCCACGATACTTTCCTTCATATCAGGAAACATAGTAACCAGCGGACCACTGGCAGCAGCCATCATGCTCGCGCTTCCGACCCCTGACGCCATTGCAAATGCCAACGGATGAATCGGTGTAAGAGAGACTAACAACCCGGAAATTAAGCCCAGGAACATAGCTCCAAATAAGGTTCCATAGATATACATGGCCATTACACCCCGTCCTTCCGGGGAATTGAAACCATATTTATCTGTGATCAATGCTAAATTTCCTTCTCTCCCTAAAGAATGGGTCATTCCAATGCTCTCTCTTTTCATTCCGATTGCAATCGCTACTGGAAGAGCTAGAAATATCGTGCCAAAGTTGCCAAGTTCCTGTAGTAATAAAGCTGGTCCGGCCTTAATAATTTCCTCAATCCCCGGGCCAATCGCGAAACTAAATTTCGTACACAATAAACTTGCCGACAAAAATACAATAGAATCGGCATTTATCGACATTCTTTCTTTTACAACAGGTGTGAAATAGAGCACTAGACCAAAAACCACGGCATAGAGCATGGGTAATAGCAAAATAACTCCTGGTCCCAATGAGATCTCGTGAGTCCCAATCCCCTCCGCTAATAAAACCAATATAAGCACAATAAGATGCAAACGCCAATCTTTCCAAAGTTTAGGCTGCTTTTCTTCCACTTTTCCTTTCCCCCCCTATCATCATTTGCTGATGAAAATTAACCCCATGATTCCAATAATAGGCCTCACCGTCCCATATGTTTGACCGTAGTGAGAATAAGAATTTCACTACAAGTGAAATTCTTATAACTATAAGACTATATGATAGTGTCCCCAACCTATTGGAATCGGTTTCATAATACATTTTCGGTAATGTCCTTAATTATAGATAAAGCTCTATTTTAAGTCAATATGGAATTATTAGAATATTGTGGGAGGTAGGAATAAAAACTAGTTTTGTAACATATTCTATATAATTTTTTAGACGATCACGTGAATAGGTACTTTCCTTACCAATTACTTCCGCATACCCCTTCTTAAAATAACTATAGCATTATCCATAAAATCGGGATATAGTTTGATTGAATCAACGGAGTAACAAAAGAACTTATGTTTGTATCAGAATGGGGAACTTTTAAATACAGAAAATTTAATAAAGGAGAGTATAATCAATGTCCTGGAACTACCAAAAGTACTTACATGTTTACGCTCAGCATAGTCATCATCAAGAATCTTTTATAGTAGGGAATAGAAAGGCACTATTAGAGCTCCGTAAGCTAATAGATATAGCTTTATCGAATGGTAAATCTATGGGAGACTTTTTCCCTTCTGATGATGAAGGGTTTCAACTTTACGTTGGTGTTGTAGAAAGTGAGGATACCTTTAACTCGTTAGAAATGCCCTATACAGAACAATTTGGAGAGATAAATCACAATAATTATTTTATTAATCTTAAAGATGACCCGAAAGCACCTTATTCTCCAGTAATTTTATTTCCTGATAATGAGAAAGAAGAAGATAGTTAGTATTTAACTTAATAACTCAAGTTTCGGAGTTAGAAAACACGCATAAACTTCGAAACTTGAGTTAATTAAATAAACAAATTACGATTAGGAACAAAATCCAGCTATGTTTTCCAGGGAAAGGATGTTTTTATGCGAAAATTGTTTGTTTTACTGTGTTGTTCCGTCTCTATTTTATTTTTGATTAGTGCTTGTGAAAGCAAAGAAGACACATCGGTAGAGATTGGAGAGGAGTTTTTGAAGGAATTCTATAATGTTGAAGATTCAAATGTTGATTTGGAGGAAATGAACGAGGAACAACTAATTGATCATCAAAATAAATTCTCAACTTATTTCACAGAAAAGGAATTTAAAGACCTAGCAGACAAAAGGTTTTTTTTAATACCACAAGAGGTAGCAAGCAAAAAAGATAATACTATTTCTTTAGAAAACATTAAGTTTGAAAAAAATGAACAAGACCAATCAGAAAGTGAATCGTACGATTATAATCATTCATTTACTTTGGTATTTACTGATTCAGAAGGAAATGAGGCAGATAAAGTAAAAATAGAAGGTGAAATGACTATTTTAGATACCGAAGATGGATTAAAAATTGACCGTTATTACGATGGAGAAACCCTAAGGGATATACTGTATCGTTAAACTGCCGTTTCTAATTTAGCTGTTGTTGGGCTAACTGATGATTTAGTAGATGAGGATATATGTTGTGCAAAAAAGGATAGATGAACAGGAGTTTTTTCTGCTTAAATCTATCCTTTTCTTTGTTACCAGACAATAAAACTAGATGGGAATAAATGATGAATAAAAATTTTTCATTGCAGCAAGGATTAAGGGATAACATAACTACAAAAAACTGTTTTCACAACCACAAAACCTTTTCGTTTATAGTTGTTTGTCTTTTATCAATGATTTAGAGAGTTACACACCTATGTTTTGTCTTTTCACAATAACTATTTTATTAATCTAAAAGATGACCCGAGATCACCTTATTCTCCAGTAATTTTATTTCCTGATAATGAGAAAAAAGAAGATAGTTAGTATTTAACTTAATAAAACCTTGTTGTATTTTCTATTTTGAGGGACCTAATTTATAACTTTTAAATCGAGTAGGAGGAGGCGACTAACCTCCGACCTCTCACACCACCGTACGTACGGTTCCGTATACGGCGGTTTCATTTAAGTCCAACGTAATGTTTGATATCGATAATATAGACTCTTCAGCCCTTGGTTTGACCAGTATCGGTCACCAAGGGCTTTATGCAAGATTGGGCTATTGGCTATTCGCCAATAGGCTTTCCTTGTGTTTGCCCATTCCCACGCTTTTCCCTTATTGATTCCTTGTTTCATTAAGTTCTTATACTTTGTTTTGACTTTCTTCCACTCCTTCCAACGTATCATTCGCAGCCTTCTTCGAATCCAGCTATCTAGACCTTTAAATATAGAAGGTGTATCTGCCAGTTGATAATAACCAAGCCAGCCCACTAGGTATCGATTTAACTTCTCAATCCTATCCTTCATGTTCATAGACTTCCTTCTAGAAGTTAGTTCTCTAATACGTTGTTTGAAACGTTGGACACTTTCTTTAGAAACCCGAATCTTCGGTTTTTCCTTATGGACAGTGAAAGAAAAGCCAAGGAATTTGCGTTTCCATGGACGGTCTACTGCACTTTTCTGTTCATTTACTTTTAATTTAAGTTTTCCTTCGATGAATTTAGTAATACTTTTCATCACTCGCAAACCGGCTCTTTTGGAGCGTACATAGATATTACAATCGTCCGCATAGCGGACGAAATGAAGTCCTCTTTTCTCCAGTTCCTTGTCTAACTCATCTAGGACAATATTTGAAAGTAGTGGACTTAATGGGCCACCTTGCGGCGCTCCTTCTGTGTTTGGACGCACTATCCCGTCCTCCATTACACCTGCTTGTAGATATCTGCGAATTAGTTTAAGCACTCTGGAATCATTAATCCTTTGGCTCAATGTACGCATTAATCTATCGTGATTAACTTTATCAAAGAATTTCTCTAAATCCATGTCGACGACCCAACGATATCCTTGTTTAATATAGTTTCTTGCTTCTCTTACAGCGTCATGACCTCGCCTTTTAGGACGAAATCCATAGCTATGTTGAGAGAATGTTGGGTCATAAATATCTGTTAGGACTTGTGCAATTGCTTGTTGGAGGAATCGGTCCATCACAGTAGGAATCCCCAACTTCCTCTTCCCGCCGTTTGGTTTCGGGATTTCGACACGACGAACGGGTTGAGGATAGTAGGTTCCCTTTTCGAGTTGTCCTCGAATGGTAGTCCAGTGTTCCAAGATATGCGCTCGTAGGTTTTGTACGGGCATTTCATCTACACCGTGACTTCCTTTATTTCCTTCTACGCGTGTTAGCGCTTGTATTAAGTTTTCCCGTGATAGTATTCTCTCCAACATGGTATCTAACTCCTACGTGAATTGTCCGTCCTTCTTGTGTGGCAACTACTTTCAGCCCTTCTAATGTCCCCCACGGATTCACCGTTTCCTCCATTAGGAAGGAATAAATGTTTCTGCTTCATTAAGTGTTGCGTACGTAAAGTGGCAATTCTCCTTAAATGATTCAGCCCTTCCTAGATATTCTAGAAGTATCTAGTACTATGGCTTCTGCTGATTTCTGATAGTTCAGCGAACATTCGCATGTTCGGTTACGCAATGTGTTGCGCATTTCTAACAGACCTCCCCGGGTAAGGATGCAATCTTTCCTTCCACCTATCTGCTTCATTTACTCTGTATCACCTTCGACAGAAAGGACTTTGTTTTGTTTTGCAAACTCATCCAATGATACCTAGCCTTATATGAAGTTTGTGTTCCTCAGACCGGAAGTTTGCCGCCCGCTTCCTTCAGATTCCGCGTCACCACGGACACCCTTGCGTTGAGCTAACCGCTACTTCTGTCTTCACGGCTCGGGACTTTCACCCTAGAGATTGCACCCATGCCGGGCGCACAAAAACAGCTGATTTTCCAAACAGAAAACCAGCTGTTCCTTCTTATATTTAGGCTTCAACATCATAGCCTTGTTCTTCAATAGCTTCTTTCATGGCATCCACATTTACTTTTGATTCGTCAAAAGTAACATCTACTTTGCCAGCTTCTAAATTAACTTCAGCTGCTGATACGCCATCTAATTTTTTTAATGCACCTTCAACAGACATTTTGCAATGACCACATGTCATACCTTGCACATTTAATGTTTTTTCCATTACTTTTCACCTCCTTTAAAAGGGAGTTCCGCCTTATAATTTCACACGTTTTAAGCGAAGGGAGTTAGAAACAACACTTACGGAACTTAATGCCATGGCTGCACCAGCAATCCATGGGGCAAGTAGTCCAATTGCTGCAACCGGGATTCCTGCTGTATTGTATCCGAAAGCCCAGAAAAGGTTTTGACGGATATTTCGAATGGTTGCATGACTGATTCTAATAGCTTTCGGTATGAGTAACAATTCTCCACCAAGAATCGTCAAGTCAGCAGCTTCTATAGCCACTTCTGTACCAGTTCCAATGGCAATTCCGATATCTGCAGTCACTAGTGCAGGTGCATCGTTCACACCGTCACCAACCATTGCTACCTTTTTACCC
This sequence comes from Oceanobacillus sp. FSL K6-0118, assembly GCF_038006665.1. NCBI lineage: Bacteria > Bacillati > Bacillota > Bacilli > Caryophanales > Bacillaceae > Oceanobacillus > Oceanobacillus sp. FSL K6-0118. Next base: position 452,027 of record NZ_JBBOVR010000001.1, on the reverse strand, counting down.
TTATCTTGAATTTCTTTGACCTTATCTGCTTTTTCTTCAGGTAACACCCCGGCAATCACTTGATCGATTCCTACTTGTTTTGCAATTGCTTGAGCTGTTCTTTCGTTATCCCCTGTTAACATGATAACTTCTAAACCTTGTTCCTTTAACTCTCTAATTGCTTGTGGTGCTGTTTCTTTAATGGTATCAGCAACCGCAACAATACCACGATATTTCCCATCAATGGCTATCAACATTGCTGTTTTACCATTCGTTTCAAATTCAACTAATTCCTCTTCATTACCTTTCATATCAATTTGGTAATCATTCATTAGTTTTCGATTTCCAACGAGAACTTGTTTTCCAGAAATCTTAGCTTCAATACCATGGCCAGGTATCGCATCAAATTCATCCACTTCTACAAAGTCCATATTCTTCTCTGTTGCATATGCCACGATAGCCCCTGCAAGTGGGTGTTCTGATCCTTTTTCCGCACTAGCTAACAATTGTAGTGTTTCCTCATCACCAGTAAAGTCCGTTACTTCGGGTTTCCCTTTTGTAATGGTTCCTGTTTTATCTAGAACAATGGCATTTAACTGATGCGTTCTTTCTAAATGTTCTCCACCTTTAAACAAGATGCCACTCTCCGCAGCCCTTCCTGTCCCTACCATGATGGAAGTTGGTGTTGCTAAACCTAACGCACATGGACAGGCAATAACAAGTACAGCAATTGCTGCAACTAAGGCAGATTCAAATTGACCAGGTTGGACAAAGGCTATCCATACGATAAATGTAAGAATGGCAATCCCTACAACGATTGGTACGAAATAGCCTGAAATGACATCAGCCAATCGTTGAATCGGTGCTTTAGATCCTTGAGCTTCTTCCACAACTTTAACAATGGATGCCAGGGCAGTATCTTTCCCAACTTTTGTAGCTTCCATTTCAATCGAACCATTTTTGTTTATCGTTGAACCGATTAAGCCAGCGTCTACTTCTTTTTCAATCGGAATGGACTCCCCTGTAATCATTGACTCATCCACAGATGTTCTTCCCTTTACAACTATACCGTCTACAGGTATCTTTTCTCCTGGTTTTACAACTAGTCGATCACCAACGACCACTTCATCCACTGGAATCATGATTTCCTCGCCATTTCTTATAACGCGTGCCTCTTTTGCTTGTAAATTAAGTAAAGAAGATAGTGCATTCGTTGTCTGGCTTTTTGCTCTTGCTTCCAAATATTTACCAAATAAAATTAACGTAATTAATACAGCACTCGTTTCAAAGTATAAATGCGGCATATATTCAGGGTTGCCAATGGTTTTGAATGCTTCGTATAAACTATAGAAATAAGCAGCACTCGTACCTAGTGCAACAAGCACATCCATGTTGGCTCCACCATTACGAAGGTTCTTATAGGCACCAACATAAAATTGCCAACCGATGATAAATTGAACAGATGTTGCTAAAGCAAATTGGAACCACGGATTCATGAATATATCTGGTATGGTCATATTAAATAAATGAACCAACATGGTTACTAATAGCGGTGCAGCTAATACGGCTGAAATGATTAATTTCGTTTTCTGATGCTTTAGTTCCTTTTCTTTATGCGTTTGCTTTTCAGCTGCTTCCGCTTTAGGCTTCGCATCATAACCCACATTTTTGATTTTTTCAATCAATGCTTTGACATCTGTGAGCCCTGGATTATATTCAATCGATGCAGTTTCTGTTGTTAAGTTAACCGTTGCGTGCTTTACTCCTTCTTGCTTATTCAATACCTTTTCAATTCGGTTCGAACAAGCTGCACAGGTCATTCCAAACACATCTAATTCAGCATTTTCCATTAAAACACCATAGCCGACATTTTCGATTTTCTTCGTAATATCTTCTATAGATGTTTTATCAGGATCATATTCTACAGTTGCCTTTTCTGTCGTTAAATTAACCTGGGCATCCACACCGTTCATTTTATTTAAAGTTTTTTCAATCCGGTTGGAACATGCAGCACAAGTCATTCCTGTTACCCCAAGTGTTGCATGATTTGTTTCACTCATCATAGATCCCCCCTTACTTAGAAAACTGTTTTAATACTCCCATCAATTCATCAATGGCTTCTTTACCTTCCCCTTGTTTGATCGCATCACTAACACAATGGTTGATATGTCGTTCAGTGACAGCGAAACCTACATTTTTTAAGGCGGATTGAATGGCACTTATTTGTACTAAAATATCCATACAATAGCGATCATCTTCCACCATTTTCTGTATTCCACGAACTTGACCTTCTATTCGTTTTAAACGATTAATAACTTTTTGTTTTTCATCTTGTGATCTTGGTTTACTTGGATGATCATGTAAGAATTTTTCCAAATGAATCACTTCCTTTTCTTTTATACTTATACTATACCCCCATATGGTATATTTGTCAATAAAAATACCTTGGAAATATTAAGACCAGGCCCGTTGAATAAAATCCTGAGGCTTCTTTTACTGTACGTTCTTAAAATTATCCACATTCTTATTAACTATACAAGTAAATATGAGTTGTATTTATATCACTTTAGACGATTCATTTTCTCTGTTGAGGTGAGCGAGTAAACAGAAGTGCCAGTAAAGCACCAGGATATCAGTACTCATGCTCGGAAATCGGGACGCGTGCTCGAAATATCAGCACTCAACTACTTAAAGAACTTTATATTAACTTATAAAATGATCCTTGCCGACCCTCTTCCAGAATTAAAAAAATATCTCTCTTTTTTTACCCATTTGTGAATAGGCAGCAATTGTAGGGTATAATTTTTTAGAGGGATATATCTACTCACAGAACGCCGCTGAACAATACTAAAAGGTCCATCACGCGTTGTGCGAGTACAAACATCCCTTAGCTTAATTTATTCTACCGGTGAAAGTTCTGCCTCCGTTACCCATTTATGATTTTCCACTTCCTTACCAGTCTCTGTATCCGTGTAGCTCACCATGTAAATGGTTGTTGGTTCTGCTGAGTCAATCGTAGCTTTTCCGCCATCCATTCCTTCCATATGATCCGCATTTAATACCACTTCATCGCCAACTTCAAATGGTTTTTCTCCAGCATTTTCAATTTCTTCATGAATAACCCATTTATGGTTCTCTACAGGCTCTCCACCAGTTGTTGGGGTGTAGGAAACAGCATAAACCGTTGTCTCAAATGCACCTGTAATGGTTGCTGTGGCACCATCCATTCCTTTCATGTGATTTGCATGCATAACGGCTTCACTTCCAACTGGATAAGTTGCGTTCTCTGCAACTTTTAAATCTTCCGGAACTTCACCTGAACTTGAATGATTCATCTCTAAGTGATCCATTCCCTCTTCCGCGGAATCAGAAGCTTCTTCATTCAAATCCATGTTTTCATTCGACTCACTTTCTGTACCTTTATTATCTTTAGGTGTCGTTTCATCATTTCCTGCACAAGCCGTTAAAACAAAAGCTAGCATTAAAGAAAAAAATCCAATTAATAGTTTTTTATTTTTCATTATCCCTATCCTCCACTCGAGTGAATTTAATGTTACAGCGATCAGATTCTAAGACTTCCTCCTTTTGAACTTCTGAATATTCATGTTGGTTATTTACTTCTAATTCCCCACTTTGAAGTGGATTATTCCCAGTAATTATTCCATAAACTAGGATAACCAACAGCATACACAAAATACCTAAAAAAGCTCAGGTCCATTATTATTCACATACCGGTCAAGGGTATATTTTTTTAAAAAAGAGAATATGCTACAGAAGCTCGACCACCCTACTTATGCAACATCGTAGCCTTGTTCTTCAATAACTTCTGTAATATCTTTCAAGTCCACCTTTTTTGGATCAAAGGTTACGTCTACTTTCCCATCTTGCAAATGAACTTTTACGCTTTCTACACCGTGTTTTATTTGCTATTTGCATTACCTCCTTTTTTATTTGCCTTAATGTTAACATACCCCCATCGGGTATTGTCAAATGAAAAATTTATTTCATTATCCTCGAGATAGTTATCACTAATTCTGAAATGTTTTCTAGATTCCATTTCTCTAACCGTTCTATAACATATGTGTTAATGTGAATTTCCAACAGTAACCGGTAAACGGAATGCGATGCAGATTGTAGGGCAGACATTTGATTCTGTCATGAAACAGTAGTCACGACTTTAAAGAAATACAGCATAAAAAAAGCCTAATTTCAAGCTAAAATAACGAGAAATTAGGCTTTCCTTCATCCACCACTGATGGTTAGTCGCTCTTATCGGACCTTTACAGGCAGTTGATCTCCCACCTACCTTCTTTGTTCCTAAGAAGCTTGAGGGGGGATATGGGGTATTCAATAATTGTTTGCCACTTTAGCAATCATCCTTTTACATTTAACCATGATTCTTAGTGATGATGTGACGGTTCGTTTTTTATTTTGCAAAGAATTGAGTTGTCATGTTTATGCGCCTCTGTCTCTAGTTGAATCGTTACATGCATAATCCCTAAATGTTCAAGGTCGTGTTCAATCTTGCGTAACACATTCTCACTTTCTGCAATCGTTAGCTGATCATCGACCACAGCATGGCAGGAAAGTGCATTTAGTCCACTAGTAATTGTCCAAACATGTAAATCATGAATGCTCTGAATCCCGTTTACTTCTTCAATGGTTTGAATAACATCATTAACATCAACATTTTCTGGTGTTCCTTCCATGAGAACATGAATCGCTGCTTTAGACACATGGTAACCACTTCTTAATACAAGAATGGCGACAATGACACTCGCAAGTGGATCCGCCCAACCCCAGCCGAAGAACATGATAAGCAGTGCAGCAATAATCGCTCCGACAGATCCAAGCATATCGCTTATTACATGTAAATAAGCCCCACGCATGTTTAAGTTTTCCTCTACATCTGCGCCACGTACCATAATCCACGCAACAAGAACATTAACAGCTAGGCCAATGATACTGATAGTTAACATTCCTGTTGTTGCGACTTCAGGCGGATTTGCGAAGCGCCCAATTGCTTCATAGAAAATAAACAAAGCAATAGCAATTAACGTCACACCATTTAATACAGAAGCTAAAATCTCAAATCGCTTGTAGCCAAATGTCTTACTTTTACTCGCTACCTTTTCTCCTAATTTAAACGCAATTAATGCAATCCCTAATGAAATAGCGTCACTTAGCATGTGACCAGCATCTGCTAAAAGGGCAAGACTATTTGTTAAGTAGCCCCCTATCGCTTCCACAATCATATAAACGGTAATGATTAAAAATGATATTAATAGCACTTTTTTATTTGCGCCATGTGTATGATCATGTCCATGGTCATGTCCCATTATAAGTCCCCCCTTATATTTATATATATGCATATAACAATATATTTTACATCGCTTGCCACTTACTTAATTATATAAATGTCAAAACTAACTGTGACAAGCGTGGTCTATCATTTGTTGCAAAATAAGCATAACGTGAGCATCATCGTGGGAATAGTAAAGTGTTGTTCCTTCGCGGCGGTATTTCACAAGCCGTAAGTTCTTCAAAAACCGTAATTGATGAGATACGGTAGATTGTCGGATATCTAAAGTATCTGCAATTTCGTTTACAGAACATTCCTTTTTAAAAAGTAAATTAAGAATTCGGATTCTTGTAGGATCCCCTAATGCTTTAAAAGTTTGTGATACGATAAATATTGTTTCGCTATCTAAATCTTGAGTAAGACCATTTTCATTTCCAAATTCCTCCATTTTATTCCCTAACCCCCTTGCATCATCTCATACAGAATATAATTATAAATTGATTATCCTTATATGAATATATTAACATATATACATTTATGGTACAATGATATACAGTTAAAGTCTCAAAAAATCCAGGTTGGGTAATTTCATTATATTAACGCGGCCATACATAATAAAATCAAGACGTTTTATTGCTTGTTGTGTATTAACTATAGCCACGAAGTCTTTAGATACGTTTCTATATTCGATTATTATTCGAACCCAGACTGAAACAAGTTTATTTTGTTCCAGTCTGTTTTACTTTTTTCAATCTTTCTTCTGCAATCGCCTGTAATTTAAACTTTTGAATTTTCCCGGTTCCCGTCAGTGGCCATTCGGAGGCCTCCACAAACCAAATATGTCTCGGTATTTTAAAACGGGCTACACGTTCCCGGCACAGGTTTCTGATTTCTTGCTTCGAGCAGCTTTCCCCTTCTTTTAATTCAATGAACGCTGCACCAGTTTCTGTTGTTAACTTATCCGGTACACCAACAATATATACTTGATTGACAGCAGGATGCATTGATATAACGTCCTCTACCTCTTTTGGAGCTACGGTTTCTCCAGATACCTTGTAGAGGTCTTTACTTCTTCCTAATAACCGGATATAGCCATTCTCATCAATGGTTCCCAAATCACCGCTACGAATATAGCCTTCTTCATCAATAGCAAAAGCTGTTTCCTCTGGTTTTTTATAATAGCCTTTTGTTACAACGTTGCCTCGAACTGCTAACTCACCAACGGAGCCGCTTGGTAAGGTTTCCCCAGAATCTGGATCAATGACCTTGTATGTTACACTTTTATCTCCAAAATCTGGATCCCCAGCCACTCCTGCTGTTTTCACCTTTCCAACAGTTGTCGATATAATTTCTAAAGGATCACCGATTTCTGTCAGCATTGTTGTAGAGGATGCTTCTGTTCCTCCACAGCCTGTACCAATCTCTGTCACTTCCAGCTCTTCTACTGCACGTTTCCAAAGAGGAACTGGTGATGGAGCGGCACAACATAACAACGCATAGAGATGATTCAGTTTAGTATTTTTAATTTCTGGTCGATTCAATAAAGCTACCAGCATCGAAGGAACCGCCAGAAAATCATGAACTTTGTATTTTTCCATCAATTCCAATGATTGCAGTGGCTGAAAGGCTTGACAGGTAACCATCCCTCCACCTAAAAAGGAGGCTGCAAATAAACCTTCTTGTAGAAAATAAACATGATACATCGGCAACGGTGCATAAATTCGCCTTCCTGTCTCATAAGCTCTTGTACAACAAGTCGCGAATCCGGAACGCAGCATCATATCATCAGTAAGCATCACACCTTTTGGTAAGCCAGTAGATCCTGACGTATAAATAATCGCAGCACAGGAATCGGGATCATTTGTTTCCTGCATACGTTGATCAACAACCGCATTCTCTACCGCTTCGGCTCCCTTTACAAAATGACTCCAATCTTGGTAAATTGCTGGAGCTTCTTCCTTCTTCATTGGAATACAAACAGCCTGTTTAAAAGGACTTTCCGCATCCCCCTGGAGGGTTGCAATTACGCTTTTTAATGATTCCGCATGTTCTTGCTTATTCGCAACTTGATGTAAGAAAAGCCAGTTTGTATCCGATTGACGAAGCATATAGGTCAACTCTTCCTTTTGGAGCTGTGTATTCAACGGAACAACAATAGCTCCAATCATCGAAGAAGCAATAAATAAGGCGATGTAATCTGGATCATTTTCCATTAAGATAGCGACATGATCATCCGGCTGTACACCTAGATGAATCATTGCTTTGGCATAACGTCGTGACCTTTTCCAAATCTCTTCGTATGTCACCGTATATTCTGGCATCATAATCAGCGGATAATCCCGATAATGCTGACATTGCCTCTCAAAGTGGGCTGCAATTGTCCGTTTCTCCCATTTAGGATAAGCCGATTTTAAAGCCTCTCTTCTTTGCTCTACACTTAAACAAGTTTCTAGCATCTTCTATCTCTCCATTCATCATTTCATTCATTAAGGAGCTTGCCAAATAAGAATTCCATTTTGACCACCAAAGCCAAATGAATTACTCATCGCTGTTGTAATACGCTGCTTGCGGCTCTTATTTGGAATGATATCTAACGGTGCTTGTTCATCACGAATATTAGAATGAAGTGTTGCAGGAAGTATCCCTGTTTCTAGTGCTCTTATGCACGCAATACTCTCAATAGCTCCCGCTGCACCAAGTAAATGACCTACACTTCCTTTAATGGAGCTGACAGGTATTTCATCAAGCTTTTCCCCGAAGATAAGTCTTAATGCCTTCGTTTCTGCAATATCTCCAGCTGGTGTTGACGTCGCATGTGCATTAATATAATCAATATCAGTAGGAGTTAATCCTGACGAACGAAGCGCTCGCTCAATTGCCAATGCGGCACTGGTTCCTTCAGGGTCTGGTGACGTATCATGATAAGCATCATTGGAAGCCCCGTAACCTTTTAGTATTGCATAAATATGCGCCCCTCTTGCCTTGGCACGTTCTAATGGTTCTAGGACAAACAAACCTGCCCCTTTTCCCATTACCATTCCTGTCCGCTCTTTATCGAACGGACGAGACCATGTCGAAAAGTCTTCCGGCCCTTTCGTTGCTAGTGCCCCTGCATCTCCTAACCCAGACAGAAATACATTGGACCAAAGGCTATCTACCCCTCCAGCAAGAATATAGTTTAATTTCTGTTATTTCAATGTACTGATTCTCATAATCCGCTTCTAGTTTTTCGAAATTTAGTTCCTGGCCGGCTCTTCTGTTCATATAATCTTTACTCCATTCAATGTCAGATACAGGGCTGATATAGTGAATGGTGAATTCATCCATCGCTGCTATATCATTGTCTTCATAATGGAATATGAGGGATTCATATAGTTCGTCTGGCTGTGCGTTACTTGTATCATCAATAACCATATCTTCAGGGAAATGAAGAGTGAAACCATTTGTCTTTGAAATCAATGGGTAGTAGCCACTTTTAACTTGGTCAGTAGACTGCATATATTCTCTTGTGTATTCATCTTGAAATGCCGGCACATTAGGTAAATCATTCGGATCCATCTCAGAAGGGGAGAGGGACTCTTTTCCATTACTCATATTGCATCCTCCTAAAATCAGCGTTGTAAGTATCACAATGATTGCAAATTTATATTTCACGCAGCGTTACCTCCATAAGGTTTGGATTGTTGCTGTAATGTAGTCCATAAAAATTATACAAAACACATCCAATCATTCCCAGCAATAGTATGGTACTTTTCCTAAAACGGTTCTTTAGTCTCGGGGATATGTACCAGTATGAAGCCATAATGAAAAAGGAGCTTGAACAAATCATCTTGCATTCACTAGCAAAAAAATATCAAAATCAAAGTGATGATAAGTTAAGGGTGCTTGCAACTATATTAAGTTGGATGATTTACGGAGCTTCATTAGATTGGAAAGAGAATAGCAGCAAATCATCAGAGGAATATTTAGAAGAAACAAGTTTATCTATTAGGCAATTATTGAAGAATGAAATATCGTAAATTCAATTGAAAAGCAAATTGATATTGGATTATGATTGGGCCCCCAACGAATTTTGCGTAAAAAAATCCAAAGGTCTGCCGGGAAAACACCGGAAAGACCCTCGGATTGGGAACATTAATTTTATTTAAGGAACGTTAATTTTTTATAGGGACAACCACAAGTATCCTCTAAAATTAATTTATTCTACTGTTACACTTTTCGCAAGGTTTCTCGGCTTATCAACATCACAGTCACGATGTAATGCTGCGTAGTATGCCAATAATTGTAAAGGCACGATGCTAACCAATGGGGTTAGAAGTTCATGAACCTTTGGTAAGACAAAAGCATCCGTGTCTTCTTCTAAACCTTTCATACTAACTATTAAAACATTCGCACCACGAGCTACTACTTCTTGAACATTACCACGAATAGAATAGTTTACATTTTCATGCGTGGTAACTGCAATAACTGGAGTTCCCTCTTCAATTAAAGCAATGGTTCCATGTTTAAGCTCTCCACCAGCAAAGCCTTCCGCCTGAATGTAGGAGATTTCTTTTAATTTAAGTGCACCTTCTAAAGAAACATTATAATCTCCGCTTCTTCCGATGAAAAAGGCATTGCGAGTTGTTGGTAAATACTCTGCAGCTAAACGTTCAATTTCCTCTTTCTCATCTGTTAGAACTTCCATCGCACTAGAAACAATTGCTAACTCTTTAATCAAATCTATTTCTATATCTTTTCCTTTAACAGCTGCTGTGTCTGTTGCCAAAATAGCAAGTACAGCAATTTGAGCAGTATATGCTTTAGTTGAAGCAACAGCAATTTCTGGGCCAGCATATAGCTGTAGTGTATAATCAGCTTCACGAGAAAGGGTGGAACCTGGCACATTTGTAATCGTTAGTGCTGGGTATCCTAGTTCTTTAATTTTTACTAATACAGCACGGCTATCTGCTGTCTCACCACTTTGTGAGAGGAAAATAAATAAAGGTTTTTCGGAAAGCAATGGCGTATTATAAGAGAATTCACTTGCAACATGGACCTCGGTTGGTATGTTAGCTAGTTTTTCCAATAGCTCCTTACCAACTAATCCTGCATGATAGCTCGTTCCTGCTGCTATAATATAAATTCGATCTGCTTTCTTCATTGCATTACGAATATCATTATTAAGTTTTAGTTCGTTATTTTCATCTTGATATTCCTTAATAATATTCCGAATAACAATTGGCTGTTCATCAATTTCTTTTAACATATAGTGTGGGTAAGTTCCCTTTTCTATATCACTTGCATCAATTTGTGCCGTATACGGTTCACGTTCTACAACTGTACCATCTAGTTTTTGAATTTGCACATGATTACGTGTAACTAATACAATTTCTTTATCATTAATTTCAAGATATTGATTGGTTTCCTTAAGTGTAGCCATTGCATCACTTGCAATGACATTAAATCCATCACCTAAACCGATCAATAATGGACTCTTATTTTTAGAAACATATAGTGTTTCCGTATCATCCACATCAATCATTCCGATTGCATAAGAACCTTTTAAAAGTTCCATCGCTTTACGAAAAGCTGTAAGAGTGTCTTGGTGTTCTTGATAAAATTTATCGATTAATTGAACGATAACTTCTGTATCTGTTTCACTTAGGAATGTAACATCACTTAAATATTCTCTCTTTAAGTCTTGATAATTTTCAATTACACCATTGTGTACAATTGTGAATTTACCTGATGTACTTTGATGTGGATGTGCATTTGTTATACTAGGGATTCCATGTGTTGCCCAACGAGTATGACCAATCCCCATCGTTGCTTGTACGGATTCATCCACACTTTCTTTCAATTTAGCAATACGACCTTTAACTTTCGTAAGATGAACGCCCTCTTCATTCAAAACAGCAATACCTGCTGAGTCATAGCCACGATATTCTAATTTTTCTAATCCGTGTAATAAAACATTCTTTGAATCATTATTTCCTATATAACCTACAATTCCGCACATTTCATTGTCCTCCTATGATAGGGGCAGACAAACGTTATACTTATTAATATTAATCCTTGGGGCGCTTTTCTGCCCCTTTCTCGTATTTTTTTCATAGTCATCTTGCATCATTCCTTTGTGCAATAAGTCGCCTTATTGTTTTTGGAACAAAGCTAAACGATTGAGATGTGCAATCGGGAGGCATCCGCCGAAACTTCGATAACCTCCACCTCGTCAACTATTTTCCCCTGTCGTCCGGAAAATAGTCCTGGCGCTTTAAAATAAAGTAACTACTATGCTCCTTTCCATATAGAAATAAGCCTAAAACATATTCTATATTAAATCAGCTTTAGACTTAATTTATTCTACCCAATGAAAACGCCTTCGGTCAATAAAAAGCTTCGAGTAGATCATATTAATTTATGTATAATATGTCTTTCTTGTGAACATGTTAGGTAATTTTGATTTTCTATATAATGTTTTATCAGATAAAATAAAAAAACTGCTCCAGCTTTTCTTGGAGCAGTTTTCTTATTTTATTTAAGACCAAATAAATCCTCTACTATTTTTACAATACGGTCTACGTATTTTTCACATTCTTCTTCCGTTGAAGCTTCTACCATGACACGGATTAATGGTTCTGTTCCAGATGGACGTACAAGAACACGGCCGTTTTCACCTAATTCGTGCTCCACTGCTTCTACTTCTTTAAGAATTTGTGAGTTGTTCAATGCTTCTTCCTTATTGGTTACTTTCACATTTTTCAAAACCTGAGGATAAATTGTCATTTCTGCCGCAAGCTCTGATAAGGCTTTTCCAGTTTCTTTCATTACATTTACAAGCTGAAGGGCAGAAAGCATTCCGTCACCTGTTGTTATGTAATTTAGGAAAATGATATGACCAGACTGTTCTCCGCCAAGATTATAACCGCCTTTACGCATTTCTTCCATGACATAACGGTCTCCCACAGCAGTTTTACTACTTTTAATTCCATTTTCATCAAGAGCTTTATAAAATCCGATATTACTCATAACGGTTGAAACGACTGTATTATGGCGTAAAAGGCCGCGTTCATTTAAAAATTTACTACAAATATACATAATTTGGTCGCCATCTACAATATTTCCTTTTTCATCTACAGCTATTAAACGATCACCATCACCATCAAAAGCTAAGCCAATGTCAGCGCCTTTTTCCTGGACAAATTCTTGAAGCTTCTCAGGGTGTGTAGACCCCACTCCATCGTTAATGTTTAAACCGTTTGGACTAGAGCCGATAGAATAGATTTCTGCCTCTAGATCTGCAAATAAGTGTGTTGCAAGGCTAGAAGTTGCACCATGAGCACAATCAACTGCAATGGTTATTCCTTCAAAGTCATTATCAATCGTATCTTTTAAGAAGGATAGATATTTTTGACCACCTTCGAAGTAATCATTGATTACCCCAATATCTCCTCCTATTGGACGAGGAAGTTTATCCTCTCCATCAATAATTTCTTCAATTTGATCTTCTTGCTCGTCACTTAGTTTAAACCCATCTGGGCCAAAGAACTTAATTCCGTTATCTTCAACAGGATTATGAGATGCGGAAATCATGACTCCTGCATGTGCGCTTAACGCTTTAGTTAGATAAGCTACTCCCGGGGTTGAGATAACCCCTAGCCTCATCACTTCCGCTCCAATGGAAAGAAGTCCAGAAATTAGCGCATTTTCTAACATGGTACCGGAAATTCTTGTGTCACGACCTATTACTACTTTCGGTTTTTCAGTTTGCTGTGTAAGTACATAGCCACCAGCGCGGCCTAATTTAAAAGCTAATTCTGGAGTAAGCTCTTTATTTGCTATACCTCTTACCCCATCTGTCCCAAAATATTTTCCCATGTCTTACCTCTCCTTTATTTCCAATTCAGGTGTTAATAGGGGTTGTAACCAGACTATTCAATATCAACCTGAATTTGTTCCAGTTCGGTCGAAATAGAAATATCATCAGATTTAGCCTTCATCTCTATTTCCACCGGCAAATTATGCTGCCCTTTGTTTAAACCAGATCCATTAGCATATAATCGAATATCGTCCTTCGTAATTCCACCAACTTCTGCTTCATTTCCTACTAACGTGACGTCCATCTTTTTATCTTTAGGTTTTAAAAATTCTACAGCTTGTCCATCTATTCCATCAACATGAACAGGAACATCCTCTAATGTTTTTGTTTGTTCTAGCTCTACACCTACTTCAATTGTATCCTTTCCGGGAACAACTACACCTTCGGGTAAAGCAAGTCCGACCTTAATTACCCCTGTCTCTTTAATTTGGGACAGGTCAATCTCTTCTGTGGAAATAGACTCCATGCCTGCAAGTATATCACTTGTTGCAAAAACTTCCACTTCTTCTATTTTGGGCTTCAATGAAATTAGTGAATATCCTTCAGGTAGTTCACCTTTTGTTTTAATATCTAATTTCACCTTTTTACTTGGATGATTTACTTCCGTCGATACTTTAACCTTCTCTGGAGTAACATTAGCATTAAGAACGTTACCCTGTACGTCATATATATTTACAGGAAGTTCTTGGTTTTCTATAGGCTCTTTAACTCCAGCAACATCGACAAATACTTTCACTACTCCAATACGTTCAATAATATTACGCGAACTTGTTATTGTTACTTCTGAAGGATTAATCGTATAGTCACCAAGTTCATAACCAGCTGGTAATTTGTCTTGATTAACAAAGTCTACGGAGACCTCAAAATTCTTCTCTGCCTTTTCTTCAATATAAACATCAATTTCACTTGGCTCAATAGTCATTTTTAATTGATTGGAAACATCATGTTGAATTTCTACAGTATGTTCTCCTTCTTCCAATCCTTCCAAATCAACAAATACTTCAAAGTTTCGTTGTAAAACAATAGGACGTAAATAATTTGGTGGGCCTTCTAAAGATACCGTCACAAATTCTGGTACACCACTTACAACATAATTGTCATTATCCATCCTAATTTCTACAGGAACATCATCTAGCGTTTGGGTTTCTGTATTACTCTTTGAAACAGCAGAATCCGTATGGGTAGAATTAACGGTAGTATTTACAAAGATGTATAATATGACAGCAAAGGACAATGAAACTAAACGAACAAACCATTTGCTTTTAAACCAATTATCCATTTACATCTTCCCTCCGATTCTTAATCTTCTTTTTGGAGGCTTCTTCAATGTATGACAGATGGGCATTAAGCATTTGTTTTAATGTTTCTTCATTAATATCTCTATGCAATTCACCATTTTTTGTACATGAAATGGCACCTGTTTCTTCTGATACCACAACAGTTAAAGCATCTGTTACCTCACTTATCCCCATAGCGGCACGGTGCCTAGTTCCTAACTCTTTTGAGATAAATGGACTTTCGGATAACGGAAGATAACATGCAGCTGACATAACTTTCCCATCTTTAATAATTACTGCACCATCATGTAAAGGGGTGTTTGGTGTGAAAATATTGGTTAATAATTGGTGTGTTAAATTACCACCTACCAAAATTCCGGTTTCCATATATTCACCAATTCCAGTCTCGCCTTCTATCGTTATCAAAGCACCTATTCTTCGTTTCGCCATATATTTACAAGATTCAACGATAGATTCTATATTTTTAGCAATAATCTCTTCCTCTGATTTTGAACTTCTGGAAAACAAATTACCTCTTCCTAATTGTTCTAAAGCCCTTCTAAGTTCGGGTTGAAAGAGTATAATAATTGCAAGAAAACCCCAAATAATTGCCTGGTTTGTCAGCCATTGTAATGTTTGTAAATTAAAGACATTACTTATCGCCCATACAAGTAATACGACAGCTATCCCCTTTAAGAGTTGGATTGCTTTCGTACCCCGTATTAACATCATTAATTTATATAATACATACCAGACGAGAGTAATATCTACGCCTAATCTAAGTAGATCGAGAAAATCCAATCCCCCATCAAGCATGCGGCACACATCCTTTTTCACTTTATTAGAAAACTTAGCATTCGCTTTGGCTTTAGCGAATGCCGTAGTTGCACTTATGCAAATCTTCACGATGGGGCGAGTAATCGAAGCCCCAGACTGGAAAGATTTCTATCCTTTCCTACCTGCCAAAAAAGTTTAGTAAAATTAACAATTTATTTTTTAAACATGCTGTTATTATAACAAAATATACCTATAGATAGAAAGCAATATGTGAATTTTAAAACGATTCATCTATCTAATTATTAGAGGTTGTTCAAAAGTCCAGGCAAAATGACACTTCCTCCTTGAACAGCACTATTAGAAAAACTGGAATTCGCTATTAATCTGGGCAAATGCCTTTAGTTGGCAGTCATGCAGGATAAAAGAACTAATTCTTTCTTATCCTGCTGAAAAGGCAAAAACATTTTTAAATAAGGTCTTTACTTGAAACCACAACCATTCAAAAACTCTATCTACAATTTGTAGCTCTCCATTAACTTCGCCCGCAGAAGCCATTAGCTTCCCATTTATTGGTTTTTCATTAATTAACTTTCCATTAATGATTGTTACATCCCCATCAACAACACCCATCACTAACAAGTCCCCATTTTGAATAACTAGGTCTTCATCTACGACAACATCTTCTGGCACAATCACAGTATCACCCTGAACAATGAGGTCTTCCTGTTTAGATACGACTAATTCGTTATCTTGATTCCATTGTGAAAATACACCGCTAAGCATTAAAATAAAGAAAATTGCTGCAGCTGTTAAAATAGGATGTGTTTGAAACCATCGTTTGTATTTAATACGTTTCTTTTCTTTAGGTAGTTTACGCATAACATTATTCGTAAATCCAGATGGCGCCTGAATATTTTCCGCACTTTGTATCATACTAATACTTTGTGTTAACTCTTCGAAGTGATTTCTACAAGCCTCACACTTTTCAATATGAGTAAATAGTTCCATTTCTTTTATTTTATCTATTTCTCCATCTAAATACTGGTGCATAAGTATAATCTTTTCCTTATGAATCTCCATAGGTTACACTCCTTTACACGTGACGAAGCCTTTTTCTCAAAGCTTCCCTTCCTCGGTGAATCCTAGTCTTAACCGTTCCAATTGGAATATCCAAAATACTTGCAATCTCTTGAAGGGAAAACTCTTCTAAGTAACGAAGAATTATAATACTACGATACTTCGGTGGTAATTCAGAAATCTCTTGATGAATATAATGGTTTAATTCTGAACTTTCTACTTCTTCACTTGGTAGAGGATCATTAGAAGAAAGCTGGGAATACATCGTCAAACCTTCTGCCCCTTTAATTTCTGCATCAAGGTAATAATCTGGTTTACGCTTTCTGATTCGATCAATCGTTAAATTAGTAGCTATTCTATATAACCATGTTGAAAATTTCCTGTTTTCATCAAATGAATCAATATTAATATAAGCGCGAATAAATGCCTCTTGAGCGATGTCTTCCGCCTCATGTTTGTTACCAAGCATTCTAAAGCAATGTTGATAGATTCTATCCTGGTAGAAATCAACTATCATGCTATATGCTGCTTGATCACCTTTTTTAACTCGTTTAATTTTTTCTCTAATTAATTGTTCCATTAACGTACCTCCGCTTATTTTGCGGTATTTATATTACGAACAGGTTATACATAAGGTTTCCTTTTTTAATAAAATAATTATTTAATATAGACACAAAAAAATGTCATAGTTTCACTTAGTTTAAGTTTGCTTTTATTGGGGTATTTTCATAATATAGTATACTAGATAGGAGGTAAGTTTTGGTGACAAAATATATTTTATTAGAAAAAATTGAAAAATGTCGAAAAGAAATGATTTTATTAAGTAATAATCATGATTTCACTTCCGAGGCTGTTGTTTCTTCTAGTATGAAGCTTGATGAATTAATTAATCTATATCAAAAACTTATATAATGCTTCTCACCAAGAACTTACTATCATAACTAAAAGCATACAATTTTTATATATTAAAGTGCGTGTTCAAAAAGAAGGTTGAAAAGGACCGAGGTTGTTTAAAAATAAAATGGCGCCTATCGTAACTGGATTGTTTTAGACGTTTGTATATGTAAAACACCTGATTTTCCAATTTGGAATAATCAGGTGTTTTTTTCTAGCTATTATTCTTTATCTCTGTAGCACCACTATGATTTGGTTTTATGCTTAATGGCTTGATCCCATTCTCTTCCCAAACCTTTAGTAGTTGTTCCGCTTTTTTCTTTGTCGGCATAAAAGCAATACCGCAGTCACCGCCACCAGCTCCTGATGGTTTTCCAGCACCACCAAGTTCTTCCGCTAAATCACATAATTTTGCTAACATAGGAGTTTCAATAGGTGCATTAGCATCCCGTCCTAGTTTAGCAAGTGCTTTTCTATTTTCCTTTACACCTTTATAGAGTAGTGATTCGTCCGATTGCTTCAACCCCATAAAAAGTGTACGAACAGCCGCTCTGCTATTTTCGAGAAATTCCTCAAAGAGTTTTGGTTTTTCTAATTTTAATTGTAAAACTTTATCTACTAGTTCAGCGGTAGAAGCAGCTTTTCCCGTCCAACCAACACAGAAATATATATGTTCTGGTATTTCTAATGGTTCAACAGAAAAATAAGTCCAATCTCTTTCTAATAATGATGATATAGATAGAGACTTATTATATTCTTCTAATAGCCATTCCGCTTGAAATGAAGCGTAATTTAATATTCCTCCATATGTTGAGGCTGCAACATCGGCTCCAGAACCATTCTTTTGCGCAATAACATGGGACAATGCCGCCAATCTAAAAATAAGATCCTTACTAGGCTCTTCTGGTAGAAACAATTTTAACATTGCAGTTATAACAGATGTTACAACCGCAGCACTTGATCCTAATCCATATTTAATCCCAGATTTATCATCAAGTTCACTACGTATCGTTAGTTGGAAGGGTGATAAAGCCACTCCCTTTTCCTGCAAATATGTACTTGCTATAGTCATCGCTTTCTGAACAAAACTGACCCGCGGATTATCGGTATAAATGCTTACTTTTTTATTCTCAATCGTAAACTTAATGTTTTCCAACTGAAAATCTGATAATGTCAAACTACTTTCAGCCGATTTCTTGATGTCAGCATAAACAAAACGATTTACAGCTAATACAGCCAGATGCTCAGAAGGATGTAATACTGCATATTCGCCAGCAATCATTAATTTCCCAGGCGCCTTAATGGATATAGATTTGTTCACCAATATATTCAACCCCTACAGATAGGTTACTCCAGGTCCTATTTTACTTAAAGTTACATTTTGAACGTCAGGAATATCTTTCAAGATCTTCTCTACTTGTTCTTCATTTTCTGGTAAATAGAGTACTTTAACATTTGGTCCCGCATCAATGGTAAAATATGCTGGTATACCTTTTTCCCGCATTTCCTGTACCGTCTGCATTACTCTCATTGTAGAGTCATGCCAATACGTGAATGGCGGAGCTGCTCCTAACGTTGTTGCATGCATTTTTAAACAATTGGCCTCCGCAACAGCGCCTACTTTTTCGAAATCCTTTGTTGCGATACCTACTTTAATTTCCTTTAAGTCGTTCGGAATACTATCTAACCAACCAGAGTAAAATGCAGAGGTCTCCACTGTACGTTTCATCCCTGCTCTACTGGAAATCTTTTTCATTTTAGAATTCAATTCAACAGCAGCTACACGCACATCCCAATGATTTTCTGTTTGTATTTGAATAGCTTGGGAATCCATACCATCTTCTCTTTCCCCCATATCCCATTCCACAAACCCGCCATATATGGAGCGGCAAGCAGACCCAGACCCTTGTCTAGTTATTCGAGATAAATCCTCATGGGTTAAATCCAATCCTAAAGCACGAGTTCCTGCAGCAGCTAAAGCTGCAAAACCAGAAGCAGATGAGGCAAATCCTGCGGCTGTAGGTACCTCATTAACGGAATTTACTCTTGCATACAAATTCTGTTTCCCTGCTGTCTCTCTAATTAAATGGAGAAACCGGGAAACGCGACGATACGCTTCCCCGGTAATCACTTCATTATTAAGCACGAATATATCTTCAGAAAGATCTTCATCAAAGGCTACAGAAGTAGTTGTATAAAAGCCATCTAATGTGATAGATAAGCTACTATTTGTTGGCAAAATTAATTCTTCGTTTCTTTTTCCCCAATATTTTATCAGAGCAATATTCGTATGCGCCTTTGCTGTAGCCTTCATTTTATATCTCCTCTTTAACCTATATTAATTCTGTTTTTTTAATACAAATGGCCATACGGCATGTGCACCGTATTTCCTTAGCTTTTCAGCAAGCTGTCTTGAATGAACCTCATTTCTTGCTAAGGCAATAATACAGCCGCCATTTCCTCCGCCAGTTAATTTTGCTCCCAAGGCCCCTTCTTGCCGAGCAAAATTAATTAATCGATTTAATCCTGCATCACTAACCCCTAAAGCTTCTAATTCGCGTTGAGCTTCATCAAGTAACCCACCTAAAATGTGTTTTCCTGCTTTTTCTAAGGCACTTTTTGCTTGATGAGTTAATTCACCGATCTTTTCCAATTTACGTTGTATTCTTTTAGGAGTTGATTTAAGCAAGCGTGCAACAGACTCAACAGATAACCGAGTATCGCCTACCCGCCCTGAATCTGCAACAACAAAATAGTAATCTTCTTTTAAATCGAGATACTCGATTGGAAAGTCTTTCTCAAACCATACTGGTGACCTTGACGTGATTGTCAAAGTATCAATACCACTTGGCTGACCATGTGCAAAGGTTTCTGCAATATTAGCTAGCTCCAAAAGCTCATCTTCAGAATACGTTCGATTCGCAAAAGCAAATAAGGAACGAACAATTGAAATGGCTACTGAAGCACTAGAGCCTAAGCCCTTTCCAGGAGGGATAGAAGAGCTAATACGGATTAATAAGTCTTGTTTAGGTATGTCTAAATAGTCTAACGTTCTATTTACACATCTAACAATCCCTTGTAATGATTCAGGGGCGTGAACCATCGGGCCGTGATAAAAAGCACTATCTATTTTAATAGAGCCTGAAACCTGCTCAATAACTGTTTCAACACCTATTAATGGAAAAGGAATCGCAATAGCGGGTTGTCCGTGTACAACCGCATGCTCCCCGATTAATATTAATTTACTATGAGCTACACCAATAGCCGTCTTTTCTGTTGTTGTTACTTTTTCTGCACTCATTTTTTATATTGTTCCACCAATTCTTTAGCTTTTCCAACACGGATTTGCTTTTCTTTAATTAATTCTTGAGCAATAATATCAATCATCTCCCCTGTAGCTCCTGCCGCAATTGCAACAGAGCGGGAGTGCAATGCCATATGTCCTTTTTGAATACCATCTGTTGCTAGGGCTTTGAGCGCACCAAGATTTTGGGCTAATCCTACAGCTACAATAACTTCCGCTAGCTCTTTAGCCGATTTTACCCCTAATAAATCTAATGAAAATTTAGCTAGAGGATGAACACGTGTAGCCCCTCCAACCGTGCCAACCGACATTGGTAATTCCAATTCGCCTACTAAATTCCCATTTTCATCTTTAAACCAATTAGTCATAGAACTATACTGGCCATTTCTTGCTGCATACGCATGAGCGCCTGCTTCTACCGCTCTCCAGTCATTTCCGGTTGCGATAACAATTGGATCAATACCGTTCATAATTCCTTTATTATGTGTTACAGCCCGATAAGGATCCGATGCTGCAAATTGATAAGCATGAATTACTCCGTCGCGTACTTCTTCTCCAGAAAAATCTCCTGTCTGTAATAATTCTGGAGATATGACACAACGTGCTTTCGCAAGACATCTATCTGCATAATTCGATAAAATTCGCAAATATACTTTGCCTTTAGTTATTTCTTCAACAAGCGGTGCAATGGATTCAACCATTGTATTAATCATATTAGCTCCCATTGCATCACATGTATTAATGTAAAGGTGGATGATAAGCATTTGACTATAAACTGAGTCAGAACCCTCATTTAAAATTCTAACGTCAAGATCCTCTGCGCCTCCACCTCTCGAAACAATGCTTGGATAGGCATTATTCGCAGCTTCTAATAAAACCGATTTATTTTGAAGTATTTCTTCTTTTGCTAATATGAAGTCTGAACATCCTACAACTTGAATCTGGCCTATCATCACTCTTTCGGTCGACTCCGTAGTAAATCCTCCAGCGTTTCTCACGATTTTTGCAATATGACTTGCTGAAGCTACTACGGAT
Organism: Oceanobacillus sp. FSL K6-0118; assembly: GCF_038006665.1. NCBI lineage: Bacteria > Bacillati > Bacillota > Bacilli > Caryophanales > Bacillaceae > Oceanobacillus > Oceanobacillus sp. FSL K6-0118. The sequence goes on along the minus strand of NZ_JBBOVR010000001.1, from coordinate 430,521 downwards.
GCCTCTTCAATAGCCATAGGAATTACGTATTCCTTACCGTTAATCAAGAAGTTCAACCCTAAGCCTAACGGCAATTCAAAGGTTCCGATAACATTCTCAATCATCTTATCCGCTGTACCCACATCTAATGACGAATCAATTATTAAATTTTCAATATCTTCATCCTGAAGTCCATGCAACCTACTCAAAACTTCAAGCCGCTCTTGAACAGTCATATTATAAAATCCTGGAATTCTGGAAGTATCCATACTTATCATCCTTTTTATATACAAAAATTCAAATAAACCAGTGTAAAATGATTCAAAGATTTCTTCTATTTATTATAACATGCATAGGTAAATTCATAATTAAATTATTTTTTTATCATACTATAATTTATCATCATTTTCTTAGAAAAACTAGTATTTGTTCGCCTTTAATATTTCTTATATTAACATTCGCTAAATGATTAGGAGAATGTTGCCTGAATTGCACTCATTCTGAAGAAGATAATTATTCTTTCTTCCTTTCGTTAAAAAAGACTATCTTATTCATTATGTAAAAAGTTACCTTAAAATGCAAATAAACAAGGCCATAGTCTTGACCTTGTTTATATTAAGATATTTCAGTAATTGTTGGTTAATTCATGGTGAGCCATGAAGGATTCGAACCTTCGACCCTCTGATTAAAAGTCAGATGCTCTACCGACTGAGCTAATGGCTCGTATGGCTGGGCCACTAGGATTCGAACCTAGGGTACACGGGATCAAAACCCGATGCCTTACCGCTTGGCTATGGCCCAACGATTCTAGTGGTGGAGGGGGGCAGATTCGAACTGCCGAACCCAGAGGGAGCGGATTTACAGTCCGCCGCGTTTAGCCACTTCGCTACCCCTCCATATTATTACCCAATCTATATTTATAATACTTATTTTTTAGAGGTTGTTCAAAAAGTCCGGTGAAAATGACACTTCGACGTTTCTAGTTGGCTTTCTTTTCCGCTCCTTGGAAAAGAAATTACTTTTCCGGCGTGCAAAAGCGTCTGCTCACGTATTAATTGCATACGTTCCGCTACTCAAAGCTACGCCGTCTCGAACTGCGACGCACACGACGTGCTAATGTCGGCGTTGCAGCAAGATGTTGCGCACTTAGCCGACCTCGGTCCTTTTCATTCTCCTTTTGAACAGCCATTTAAATAAATGATGCCGGCCAGAGGACTTGAACCCCCAACCTACTGATTACAAGTCAGTTGCTCTACCAATTGAGCTAGGCCGGCATGGTGGAGGATACAGGGCTCGAACCTGTGACCCCCTGCTTGTAAGGCAGGTGCTCTCCCAGCTGAGCTAATCCTCCGACACACAGGATGTGTTAGTGCATGCGTTGTAATAAATTTTTACGGTGGGACGAGTAATCGTAGTCCCAGGACGTCGCATACTTAACATGCATTCCTTGAAAATGGTGACCCGTACGGGATTCGAACCCGTGTTACCGCCGTGAAAGGGCGGTGTCTTAACCGCTTGACCAACGGGCCAGTTAAGTTTTTAAACTAGTCAAAGACTGACGAATTTTATTATACATAGTTCCACATAATTTGTAAATAGTTATTTTAAACTTTTTTATAGATTATTGTTATTAACCCTCCATTTAGTAGTAAGTAATAATATCTATTATTAAATATTTTATTTCTATCAGCTTATTAGGTTATAATGGACAAAAAGATAATTATGGAGGGTTAACCATGTCAGGGTTATTAGAAGGAAAAAACATTGTTGTAATGGGCGTTGCAAACGAAAGAAGCATCGCTTGGGGAATTACCAAATCTTTACACCAAGCTGGTGCAAATCTAATATTTACGAATAGACAGGAACGTTCTTATAAAAAGTTAGTAAAACTGTTAGAGAAACACGAAATTGAGCCTAAATTAATTGTATCTTGTGATGTTGCCAGTGACGAGAGTATTAATGAGGCATTTGCCAAAATTAAAGATGAAATTGGTGTAATTCATGGATTAATTCATTCCGTAGCTTTTGCAAACCGTGAAGAACTACAGGGGGAATATGCTGACACTTCACGAGATGGATTTCTTCTTGCTCAAGAGATAAGTGCCTATTCATTAGTTGCAGTTACGAAAGCTGCTAAGGAAATAATGACAGAGGGCGGGAGTATTGTTACTCAAACCTATTTGGGAGCAGAAAGAGTCATTCCAAATTACAACGTCATGGGAGTTGCTAAAGCATCACTGGAAGCAAGTGTGCGTTACTTGGCAGAAGACGTTGGAAAATATGGTATTCGTGTAAATGCTATTTCTGCTGGGCCAATTCGTACTCTTTCTGCAAAAGGAGTATCTGGATTTAATGAAAAAACTCATCTTTTAGAAGAAAAAGCACCTTTACGCCGTGGGGTAGACCAAGATCAAGTAGGTGATGCAACATTATTCTTCGTTAGTGACCTATCTAGAGGAATAACAGGTGAAGTACTACACGTTGACTCTGGGTTCCATATCATCGGTGGGTAATTTTCTTTTAGAAAACTTGAAGATTAATTTTCTACTTTCAGAGTTTTTTGCATAGAAAATTAAAAAGTTGCGTTCTAATGATTTAGGAAAAAACGAAAGTGTGTGACAAGTTTAATGTTAACTTATTACACACTTTCAAATTTTTATTCTATCTCATATCGTGATTTTATCTAGCTGACTATTAAATTAAACGCACCCCTCATTCCTCCCAAACAATTCAAGAAAGGCCCTTTGTTTATCTTTGGATTTCCTATATTCTTCATTCGTGATGGTTTTTAATAATTTTGTTTTTGTTTTTTTGCTCAGGTTGGAATGTTTCACTTTTTCCCGGGCCACAGCAAGGAAACTAAGATATTGTTCATAAGAATCGTCATAGATTTCCCCCAGTTCATTACAAATTACTTTTGACAACCCAGGGCTAGCTCCTTCTGTTGCTACACTGATCGTCAATTTCCCTCTCGATAGCTTCGCGGGGACTTGAAAATTGCCAAGTTCCTGATTATCTACAACATTGACAAGTTGATGGTTTCCGGCTGATGATGCAACGAATGCGTTAACTTCCCTACTATTTGTGGCTGCAATTACAATCCAGGTAGCTTCCAGATCAGTTGGTTCAAATTCCTTATTTCTCCAAGAAATTTGCTTATCAATAAACAGTTTTTCTACATTTGCATGGAGCTTCGGGCTAACGACAGTTACGCTTGCACCAGCCTGTATCAAGCTAACTATTTTTCTGTAGGCGATCTGCCCACCACCTACAACGACCGCATCCTTCCCTTTTATGTTCAGCATTATGGGATATGATTCCATTCTTTAACCACCCTGTAAGCAAACTTTATATAGACCCATTTTTTTATTTTTTAATGTTATAAGGCTTGGCATTCGTCAAGCCTTTGGATGAATGCCGTAGTTGCACTTATGCAAATCGGAGACCTAAAAAGAAAATCTTGTACTTTCCGTTTTGCTACATAGGGCCATTTTTAATCATGGAAGTCTAATCCCGATTGTACTTCTTTCACATGACCTGCACGGATTACAAAGTCCCCAAAATGTTCGCCCTCTTGCCTTTCCTTTGCGTATTGAAAAATAAGCGGCCGAAGCAATTCTAATATTTCTTCTTCACCGATATTTTCCCGGTAAAGTTTATTCAGCCGGTCTCCAGCAAAACCAGCTCCTAAATACATATTATATTTACCCGGCCCTTTGCCGATAAAAGCAATTTCTCCTAAAGCGGGACGTGAACATCCATTTGGGCAACCCGACATGCGTATAATAATTTCTTGATCACGTAATCCCGCCTCGTCGATAATCAACTCCAGTTTATCTAATAGTAAAGGCAGATATCGTTCCGACTCGGCCATCGCCAGCCCACAAGTTGGGAAGGCAACACAGGCCATTGAATTCCGTCGCAATGCGGAATACTGCTTCCCATCTGTTAATCCATATTTCTCAATCAGTTGAATAATGTCCTGTTTTTCGTGTTCCGACACATTACTTATAATTAGGTTTTGGTTCGGAGTAAGCCGGAAATCACCGGTATGAATTTTGGCGATTTCGCGCAAACCGGTCATCAATGGATATTCATCCGAATCTTTAATCCGACCGTTTTGGATAAAAAGAGTAAAATGCCATTTGTCATTACTTCCCTTCACCCAACCGTAACGGTCTCCATTATGATCGAAATGATAGTTACGCGGTGCTTGCAGTTTCCAACCTAACCTTTCATTGAGTTCAGTAACAATCCACTCCAGTCCCCGTGCATCGATGGTATATTTGAATCTAGCATTCTTTCTTACGGACCGGTTACCATAATCACGCTGGATCGTGATCACCTTCTCTGCTACTTCGATAAGCTTATCTGGTGTACAGAAACCAATTACTCGGGCTAACTGAGGATATGTTTCCTTATCACCATGCGTCATCCCCATGCCGCCTCCAACAGCAATATTAAATCCCGCAAGTTTTCCATCTTCTATAATTGCTATAAATCCTAGATCTTGGGAAAATACATCAATATCGTTAGAAGGTGGAACTGCCACGCCAATCTTAAATTTGCGCGGTAAATAGAGTGCACCATACATCGGCTCCGTCTCTTCCGCTGTTTCCTGACTATCAACCACTTTTTCCCCATCAAGCCAAATTTCATGATAAGCGTTTGTTTGTGGCGAGAGATACTCACTTAGTTTCTGAGCCCACCCGTAAACTTCGCTGTGAATTTCGGACTGATAAGGATTCGGATTACACATGACATTTCGATTTACATCACCGCAGGCTGCCAATGTATCCATCAATGCCGCATTAATTTCCTGAATGGTTTGTTTCATATTCCACTTTAAAATTCCATGCATTTGAAACGACTGTCTAGTAGTTAATTTGAGTGTTCCATTGCCATATTTACAGGCCACATCGTCCATCACCAACCATTGCTCCGGTGTCGCAACACCACCCGGAGCACGCACACGTACCATGAACTGGTAAGCTGGTTCTAACTTTTGACGCCTACGTTCATTTCGCAGATCCCGATCATCTTGCAAGTAACTTCCATGAAACTTCATTAATCGATTATCGTCATCGGGTATCCCTGAACTGATCGGATCTTGGATTGTCTCCATGAGCTTCCCACGCAAATAGTTACTCTCACGCTTTATCCGCTCCACATCACTAGGTGTTCCGGGCTGCGGGGGTAAAATCACTTTATTTGTCATTTCGTTAACTCCTCTCACTCTTGTCTCAATATACATCACGTTGATATCGCTTCTGCTGTTGCAGTTTAGCTAAATAATCCGCTGCTTCCTCTGCACTCATGCCGCCTTCCTTTTCAATGATTTTGAGTAAGGTAGCATGGACATCGGTTGCCATGTGCTTTTCATCACCACAAACATAAATGACTGCTCCTTCTTCTAACCATTGGAAAAGTTCTTGACTTCTTTCCAGCATCCGGTGCTGCACATAAACCTTTTCGTCTGTATCACGAGAAAATGCTACATCCATCCGTGTTAGCACACCTTCCTTCAGCCATCGCTGCCACTCAACTTGATACAGAAAATCTGTAACGAAATGTTGATCGCCAAAGAACAACCATGTTTTCCCGCTTGCATCAATTTCCTCCCATTCTTCCAAAAACGCTCTGAATGGGGCGACTCCAGTACCAGGCCCAACCATAATCAATGGTGTATCAGGTTCGTCTGGTAATCTAAAATTATCGTTACGCTGAACATAAACCGGCAAGGTATCACCTGGTTCTGTACGTATAGCACATTGTCCGGAACAGACCCCCTCCCGAATACGACCATGTGCCTCATAACGAACCGTCCCGATTGTGAGATGCACCTCATCCGGGTTTGCCTTAAAGCTACTTGCGATAGAATATTGTCGAGCAGGAATCTTTCTAAGAATCGAAACAAATTCATCAGCAGGAATATCCCACGGTCCAAAATCACGTACAACATCTAATAAATCTCGGCCATAACTATATTCCTTCCATGCTTCGGTTTGCTCCGAATGCAATAATTCCTTTAGGTTATTATTAGACGAAAGCAGTGCCAGCTTTTGCAGTAGTGGTTTCGTTAATACCGTAATCTCGTAATGCTTACGTAATGCTTCTTCCAATGGAATGATCTCGTCGTTCTTCAACTGTATTGGCGTTGCAGCATCCCACCCCATCTCCGCAATCAAGCTATCTACTAAAACGGAATCATTTTCTGGGTAAATAGCTAAGCTATCCCCTGGTTCAAATTCTAAATGAGATCCTTCGAGTGATAATTCCAGATGACGTGTTTCCTTATTCGATCCACGTCCATTCAAATTTATATTTTCAAGGACTTCAGCTTGAAAAGGGTTCGTTCTTGAATAAGTCGATTTTTCCACAACTTCCAAAGTAGCTGCTGCTTGCTTATTAGAAATTCCACCCGTTTTCTCCTGTAATTCTGTTAATTTCGATGTGACACTTGCAAACCATTCTGCAGCCGGATCATCATAATCCAAGTCACAATCAATACGAGGACTCATTTGTTTGGCACCTAATTCTAACAATCGTGCATCAAATTGTTTTCCCGTTTCGCAAAAAGAATCATAGGAACTATCTCCTAAGGACAAAACAGAATAACTTAACTGATCTAACTTTGGCGCTCTTTTGCTAAAAACAAATTCATAAAATGGCAAGGCATTATCTGGTGGGTCACCTTCACCTTGCGTACTGACAATCAACAACAGGTTCTCCAATTTTTTTAATGTCTTCGGTTTAAAATCACTCATTGAAGCAAGGGTTACTTGGAAATTCTGTGCTTTTAACTTTTTAGAGAAGTCTTCTGCCAACGCTTGACCATTACCTGTCTGTGACCCATATAGAATGGTGACTTCCGTTACAGATGCAGGAACTTCCTGCACAGCTGTACTTCCAGATATCTGCGGCTTACTACCTGTTGGGATTGCACTTAAATATCCTCCCAACCAAATTTGTTGCGTCTCCGTCAACATTGGCAGAAGCTGGTTAAGTAGTTCTGCCTGTTTTTCATCAAAGGGACTGTTTTTTACCTGAAGTTGCATTTCTTTCCACCTCTTTCACAAACGGAACTTCCGATTATTTCAATCTGATTTTTTCACTTTTTTCAACTTGAACGACATAGTTATCTTGGATGACTAATGTAATACGCCCATAATTCATCGTTTCTAGCATCGTATTAATTTTTTCAATGGTAAGATTGATATTATTTTGTTTACGATTTGACATCCATACCATCCTTTCAAGAAAATCAATTTGGATTCGGTTCTTTCTCAAGTAACCCCTTTACCTGTTCTACCAGTACTTCTTGGGTATTTTTATGATAACCAAGGTTTTCACAGAGGATGAACTGTTCTTCGGAGGTTGATTGGTCAAAGATTTTTTTTGCTATATTATTCATTAAAATTCCCGTGAATAATAAATACGGAATAATAAATACTTGCTTTTTAGCCGTTTGCTTTAGTTTTTGCAATGCCTCATCAAAACTAGGCTTTGCCCCGTAAAGGAAACAAACATCAACTTGGTTAATCGCATATTTTTCTTTCAGTAGTTGAGCAATCTTGGTTAAATCACGCTTGACAGCTGGATCACTACTACCTCTCCCTACAAGTAAAACAGATGCATCGTTCCTAATAGCTACCTGTTGTTCACGTATCCGGTCGTATAGACTATCTATCATTTTCGTATGAATCCCAAGTGCACTTCCATATGTAAAAGTGACGTTTGGATACTTGTTCTTCCCAATTTCGATTTCTACTGGAATATCTTCTTTGGCATGTTTCGCCGTTAAAAGAAGGATAGGGACAACAGCAATATGTGTGGCACCTTTTTCAACACAGACTGCAATTCCCGATTCAATACTTGGTTTCGCTAATTCTAAAAAGCAAATTTCTTGAATCGGAACATCGATCAGTGGTTTGCAATGTTCAATAAAATGAATAACTTCTTCGACACCTGATTTTATCCGGCTGCCATGACCAACATATAAAACGGCCTGCATATCCATTCACACCTTCCGGGTAGTTATACAAATGTTTCCTCCATAATTCTTTGATTCAATCCTTTTTGTTCAAACCACTGAATTTCCTCTCTTAGTTTCACAACTTCTCCGACAATAATCATGCTTGGATTTTTTATTTCAGACTTTCTAGCAATCTCGGTAATGGTAGAAAGCGTGCCAGTAATCGTATGTTGTTCTTCTGTTGTCCCCAAATGCACGAGTGAAACCGGCGTGCTTTCAGGTCGACCATTCTTCATCAATTGCTCGCAAATGTAAGGTAAATTACCGACACCCATGTAAATGGCCAACGTATCAATACCTTTTGCAAGGCTTTCCCAGTGAATCGTGTCATTTTTACCAGCCTGCATATGACCTGTTACAATAGCAAAACTAGAACTGAGATCACGATGGGTGACAGGGATGCCTGCATAAGCAGGGGCAGCAATTCCCGATGTAATTCCTGGAACCACTTCAAAGACGATTCCATTTTCCGCAAGTGCCTGCGCTTCTTCTGCTCCTCTGCCAAAAACAAAAGGATCCCCGCCTTTGAGACGGGTAACAACCTTTCCTTGCTTTGCATACTTAACCATAAAGTAGTTAATTGTCTCTTGTTTCATAGCGTGATAGGTTGGAAGTTTTCCGCAATAAAGCAAGTCTGCACCTGCTTTCGCATAATCTAACAATTTCTTATTAATTAAACGATCATACAGGATAACATCTGCTTCTTGAATAGCCTTCTTTCCTTTAACAGTGATTAAATCAACATCACCGGGCCCAGCCCCTACTATATATACTTTCCCCATCTCTTTTCCTCCCTCTTACCATTACCACTCCGTAAAATTACTAGTTTTCGATTTTTTCCCGCTGCAATCCTGCTATTAATACATTAATCACTTCTGGACGACTAAAGGTAGCTGGTGGCTGCTCACCGTTTCGGAGCATTTCTCTTACCTTCGTACCTGACAAGATGACATGGTCACTTGCATCATGTGGACATGTTTTTGGTGTTGCCATACTCGCACATTGATTGCAATAAAAGCTATGCTCAAAAAATAATAATTGGATCCCGAGTTCTTCTGCCGTAAAGTTACTGAATATTTTTTGGGAATCATATGTCCCGTAATAATTACCAACACCAGCATGATCACGGCCAACGATAAAATGTGTGCAGCCAAAGTTCTTTCTTACCATCGCATGGAAAACAGCTTCCCTTGGTCCTGCGTAGCGCATTGCTGCCGTAAATACACCTAAAAACACACGGTCTTTTGCATAATAGTTTTCTAGTAATACTTCATAGCTTTTCAGGCGAACATCTGCTGGAATATCGTCTGACTTCGTTTCACCTACTAGTGGGTTTAGAAATAAACCATCCACTATTTCTAAAGCAGACTTTTGAATATATTCATGTGCCCGATGAACCGGATTTCTTGTTTGAAATCCAACGACTGTCTTCCACCCAAGCGCTTGGAATTTCTCACGTGTTTCCCTCGGTTCGAACCTGTAATCAGAAAACTCATCCAGTGGGCGATGTTTAATTAATGTAATGATTCCACCCAAATACACATCTGGACGTTCAAACAACTTTTTCACGCCTGGATGCTCCTGCTCTGTTGTTTGATATACAAGTTGTGCTTCCTTTTCCTTATCCGGTGTAAAAATATCTGACACTTCTATTACCCCGTAGACTTCTCCATCTTTCACCAATTTCACAAAACTGCCAACCGTGATTCTCGCTGCATTCTCCTCTGTTGTTGGTAGTGTAATTGGAATGGTCCACGGCTCACCTGTTGTCAATCTCATATTAGTGAGAACAGAATGATAATCTGCTTCCGTGAGAAATCCACTTAAAGGACTGTAAGCACCGGTTCCAATTAAATCCAAGTCACTGATTGAAATTTCGTCTAGTTCTACAGATTCCGTTATCGTACTGTATGGAAAATCAGGATTCCATCGATTAATTAATTTCCCACCATGTGGTTGGCTTAAGCTCACGTAAATTCCCCCATTTATTATGATTTTTGATGCAAGCCGCACTCTGTCTTTAAGTGATTTGCCCAGCGCCCTTCCCTTGATCCACTCTTTGTGTCGCCAGGCAATGTACAAGGAAAACAACCGATACTTGGATAACCTTGATCATGAAGAGGGTTATAGGCCAATTGATGCTTCTTCACATAGTCCCAAATCTCCGTCCAAGACCAATGAATGAGCGGACAGATTTTAACCGATTGGAACGTTTCATCTTTATTAATAAAATTAGTCTTTTTCCTTGTGGCTGATTGCTCCCGCCTAAGCCCAGATATCCACGCAGTTACACCACTTAATGTTTCCCTAAGCGGAATCACTTTCCTCATATAACAACAGCGGTCCGGCTGTCTTTCCCACAGTTTATCGCCATATTTTTCAGCTTGCTCCTCTACCGTTAAGACAGGCTTTTTCATTTCAATTTCCAATTGTGGATACCGTAGCTTCACTTCTTGAATGAGATCCATCGTTTCCTGAAAATGAAGTCCAGTATCAAGAAACACTACTTTCGCATTCGGTTTTATTTGCGAGATTAAATCAATCATCACAATACCTTCAACCCCAAAACTACAAGCATACACAAGTTCATCATCATAAGTGTCATAAGCCCACTTTAATACGTTTAACGCACCTTTGGATTCATCTTCACTATTATGGAAAAAATCACCGTCATACGTATACCACGACTCGTATGTCAACTTCGCCATCAACATCCCCCTAAAAAAAGGCGACTTTAATCAACCGTTGATTAAAGTCGCCTCTAGTATGTATAGTCAGCGAAAAGCCTTTATAAAATTATAATAGTTATTGTTTCATACCTTATTAGCTTCTAGGTTTCTAGTCAGCTAATAATTATTGATTATAATATACCAACTATTCCGATTAGTCAAGTGCGTTTAAGGAAATACTTACCCCTTTTTTCAAAAGTGTTGCAACCATACATCTTTAGATATATTCTTTATCTTTTAAATAAGTAAGTATGACTTCGACAGATTCTTCAATGCTTAATTTCGTTGTATCTAGCGTTATTTCGGGTTCACGAGGCGCTTCATATGGAGCATCGATACCCGTAAAATTTTTTATTTCTCCCAATCTCGCTTTTTTATAAAGTCCCTTTGGATCACGTTTTTCGCATGCTTCCAAACTTGCTTTTACATAAATTTCGATGAATTCATCGGTCTCAACTAGTTCACGTACTTGATCACGATCTTTGTGATAAGGGGAAATGAAAGCTGTTAATGTAAACAGCCCTGCATCAACCATTAATTTTGACACTTCTCCGATTCTACGTATGTTTTCCGTTCGGTCTTCTGAACTAAATCCTAAATTTTTATTTAAACCATGACGAACATTATCACCGTCAAGGCGATAGGTGTGAATCCCCTTTTTATGCAATGCTGTTTCCAACTTCACTGAAATCGCGGACTTTCCCGAACCAGATAATCCTGTAAACCAGAGAATAGCACTCTTGTGGCCATTTAAATTCCTGCGATCTTCCTTTGTTACTTCTGATTCATGCCAAACAATATTGGTTGACTTTGTCATTATATTTTCCCTCCTAAAACCAAACGTGATAAATAACAGTTACCGCTGTAATCATCACTAATATACTTAGTGGTGTGCCTACTTTTACATAGTCACTAAATTTATAACCACCTGGGCCATAAACGATTAAATTGGTTTGATAGCCGATTGGTGTAATAAAACTTGCTGAAGCCGCAATCGCGATCAATACTGCAACTCCCATTGGATTAAGTTCTAAAGATTGAGCCATTTCTAAACCAATCGGCAACATTAGAATCGCAGCAGCACTGTTTGTAAGAAATTCAGTAAAAATGTTCGTCAAAATATACAACACGATTAAAACTACTATGATTCCAGATGATGCACTTACTACCAGTAAACCTGACGCTATCCATTCTGCTAACCCTGTTTTTGTCATTGCTACGCCAATTCCGAATGAACTTGCGATTACTAGTAATACATCAAATTGTATATATTTCTTCGCTTCTTCCGCATGTATCATTTTTGTAATGAACAAGATAACCACTGCCAATGCCATTGCTTTAACCATGGACAACCAGCCAATCGATACAACTATAATCATTCCAATGAAAAGCGTAATGGAAAACCAATCTCTCCAAGCATCTTGATTCAGAGTTTTCGGCGGATCTAATTGGGAAACAACGTAAAAATCATTTGCTTGTTGATACTTCTCTACAAAATCCATGCCCGCTAATAACAATAAGGAATCCCCCGGTTTCAAAATAACGTCCCCAACCTTCCCTTGAATTCGTTCATTATTCCGATGGATCGCAATCACCCCCGCATCGTAGCGCGAACGGAACTGCGACTGTTTAATGGACTTAGATAAAAGCACGGACTGATGGGAAACAACTGCTTCGATTAAACTTGTTTTACCATTTTTAAGGTCATCAAGTTCCAGATCCGTGCCCGTTCTTAGCTTTAAGCCATGGATTTTTTGCAACTCGGCGATTGTAGCTATCTCCCCCGCAAAGATCAAGCGGTCGCCAGCCTGAATAATGGTTGAATTTCGAACCGGAGAAACACGTTCATTTCGACGAATAATTTCAATTAAATATAATCCATCTAAGTTACGTAATCCTGCTTTCATAACACTTTGATTCACATGTGGAAAGAAATCCTCTACTTCCATTTCCGCAATATACGACTTCACATCTTCCTTCACTTGTTGGCGAAATCCTTTATGATCAGGTAACAACTTTTTCCCTATTGTGAATAAATAAAGAAAACCGACCAGTGTTATTGGAATTCCAATCACTGTTAGTGTAAATAATGAAAATCCCTCCAAACCATAATCAAGTAACATCCCATGAACGACAAGGTTTGTAGAAGTTCCCATGAGTGTAATGGTTCCACCTAAAATCGTGACATAAGATAATGGAATCAGGAATTTCGATGGTGAAAACCCGTGCTCCTCACACCAATTTTTTATAATCGGTGTAAATGTGACTGCAATAGGTGTGTTATTAAGGAATGCAGAAAACATCGCAATAGGTACAAAAAAACGCATCATCGCATCTGTTTGTGTACGACTATTTTTCAACCAATATTTCATCACTCGGTCAATAACGCCACTTTTTTGTACTGCACCGGCAACAATAAATAAAAGAGCAACTGTAAGCATTCCTTCATTAGATAAGCCACTGAATGCTTCTTCTGGAGTCAAAATCCCGGTAATTAATAAGATAATTAAAACTGAAAAAATGATCATTCCCGGTTGCGCTACTTCTAATAACAAGCACACGAGCATCCCGATAATCAAAACAAGTACGGCAATCATTTCCAAAGACATCGTTTCCCCCCTTTCTGTGTTCGATTGATTTTAAACGACAAAAAAGGCACCTTTTTAATCGGGTCACATAACCGATTAGAAAGATGCCTTTAGTTGACTAATAAGCATTTATATTATTCATCTGGAAATTTAAATCAATTCTATATTATCCGAATTCTTCTGTCAATAGAATTCGGTGATTTATTTTTATTAATCTTATAAGTTTACTTGTAATAATTACAGAAAACCATATCCAGAAGGAAACCGTCCGCAATACTCATACATCGTTTAGGGTAAGGAGAGAAAATGTTTAATACCCGAACAATTATTAAATTTATGTTTACAATCGCAACTGAGAGTTATTGAAGCGTTACAAAGATGTAAAAAGAGGATTTCTATAACCTTTTTTATGACATATGCAGAAGATGTCAATATAAAAGTTATAATTTGTTTAGAATCTGATAAGAGTTTTTAAACGATTTATAAGAAGAACGTCGTTGAATTATATAAACTTAAAGTTGAAGGGCCAATTAAAAATATGAGTATAAGAAAAGGAGAAGGAAAAATTTGAGAATGTGTTTTATAAAGTTTAAAAAAGTATTATAATAAAAATTATGTAGATACTATAGAGTGGAAAAGCAAGAATTTTGGTAATATCAATTAAGAGTGATTGGATTAATTAAAGTGGGTCAGGGTATTGAATTAATCAGTTAATTTGAACGGAGTAGGCTGTTTGAAAATTTAAGTAAAGATATTGTCACAATAGAGCAACTCTCATTAATCTATGTATATATGGTTATTTCAGATATGGTATATCACTACTTAAATTTATTGCTCATTGACAATAATGATAAACAGAACGATTCATTTCTTGAAAGTGATCATTATATCGATTCCCAGTTTACTTATGTTTCATTGGACACTCTTCTAGATTTAATTGTAGGAACTTAACCGAAGAGTGTCCATGAAACTTTACTATATAAGTTGTGATAATATTCCACCTAAAAGATAGGTTAACGTGTATAAAATAATGTTAACTTTTATATAAAGTAATAATAATGAAACAATAAAGAAAAGGATAAAGAAATAATTGCACCATTTCATATAAATTAGAACGTACTTAATAACGTCAATAAATGTGATAGCATTAATATTTACTTTTTTATCTACCATAATCTTTTACTTTACATTTTCTCTTTTCTTTTTACTATCCATATAGACCTTAGTTAAAATTAAATAGAAAAACCAAAAAAAGATAATCGTTAAAATAATAGGTGTTAAATTATCGGTATTCACCCCTAAAGTTGTATATAAATCCCAGCCGTCGGCATTTTCCTCGACTTTTACAAATAACGAATTGAAAAATGAGGTTGTATATCCAACTTCATCATGAGTAAACATCAGCTTGATCAAACTAATTACTAAGATTATTACCGTACTTATCACAGCTGACACTAGAGTTCCAATGATAATATTAACTATCTTCATGTAAAAACTCCTCCTTTAGTGTTTTTAATCCCAAACAACTTATGTATATAACGAAAATATATAAAATCATCATTAATATGCTATTGTACAGTTTTGAAAAATTTAGGAATTGTAATATTAATGATATAAATCCTGAAATTATTACGATTATTAAAAATCCAATAAAAGGTGAGAATGGATTGTCCTTTTTTGCCGGGAATAGAATTCCAATCAAAGTTGATAGTATAATTATTAAAAGTAATTGACCAAAAATAATTAGAGTATCATAAAGATTAACGTTACCTTTATTTATAATAAGCCCTAATATCAATATTGGTAATGAAGTTATTAATATGTATAGATACTGACTGATAATTAGATTAATATAATCTTTAATTGCACTATAGTTAAATCTATAGTAATTTATTCTAATTGAATCAGTTTGAGTATAAATATATAGTCCTGATGTAGTAACTAAAAACATGGCATATAACGGATTCAATATATCTAGAATAAGCAAAGAAATCGATAAAAAATATGCAATTATAAGAGTTGTTATATTTTCCACTCTTCTCGATATTTGTAAAATATACAAATTAAACATAGTTAGTCTAAGTTTAGTAGGCTTTTTAATTTTTAAATATAGATTATCTTCTGATCCGAAATTATTAGGAATATAAAGAATGATCATTAATAGTACAAAAATGATTATTACAAAAATTAAGGATGTAACAATAAATCCATAATTACTATACAATTCTATGTAAAATTGAGACCAATGATTAAATTCACCAGTTTTATAATTTATAATATTTATAGATTGCATTATATCTAGATATAATATTGCCAACATAACAATAAAACCTAGAATTGAAACGAGTGCACTTACTTTTTCTAATTTAATTAAATTTAATACGTATATGATTATGGAATTAATCAGTTGTAATAATAAATACCCTGTTAAACTCGTAAAGAAAATTGTGCAAATTAGTAAAGGAATGTAATGAAAGTTAGTGCGTAATACTACTGCAATAATAACGGCGATACTAATTAGAAAAATAATAGTTAAAGACATAAGCAATTCAAAAATAATAAATGAACTATTTCTTTCATTATGTGTAATTGGCAACTGATTTGTTATTTTTAAGAAATCCCCTTTTTTCAAGAAAATAATTCTAGTAAAAACGAATATAATCATCGTCCAAACGATAATATTTACACCTTGCATTTTAATAATAAAATATATAAAGTTAATTTGTTCGGAAACATCGGTGTCATCTAAAAAATTATATAGAAAAACTGTGGTTACCGTAATAGTTACTATTGTAGCAATAAAGATGAAAGCTTTAAATATTTTCTCTTTTAATATACCCACACTTAGAATTCTTCTTAAAATAAATAGGAAATATAGCTTTTGTAAATTAAAAATATTTTTCAATTTCATTTTTCATGCCCTCATAATCTATAAGCTCTTTAAAAACATTTGTTAAATTAGAACCAGTCTTGAGAATGTTTTCAATAAGATCATCTATGTATATTACACCATTATTAATGAGTAACACCCTATATCCTATCTCTTCAACTAATTCTAAATCATGGGTACACATTATTATGGAACCACCACGTCGTTTGTATTGTTCAAATAATAGTTTGGTTGCTTCTTTTGCTTCCACATCTATACCATTCAATGTTTCATCTATAATAATAATTTTATTGTTAATCATAAATGCACTAACTAATTGAATCTTTTTCCTCATTCCATGAGAGTAACCTTCTATCAATTGATCTAATTTAGAATCTAAAGAATAATACTCTACTAAGCGAGATAACTTTTCTTTATCCAATGGTGTATCATAAAAATCACATATCATTTCTATATATTCTTTACCTGTTAAAAAATCCGGTAAAAAATCCTCACTAGATAAATATATAATTTCTTTTTTAACCGATGGATTATCATGGGAAGTTTTATTAATGGAAATAGACCCTTCTTGAATTTTAAGTAAATCTACTATTAACTTAATAAGCGTTGTTTTTCCACTTCCATTAGGGCCAGCAATTGTTAATAGTTCTCCTTTATTTAAATTAAAACTTACGTTGTTTAGAACCGTATTTTTTTTGTCATAAGAATAAACAATGTTATGAATGTTAAGCATATATTCCTCCTATAAGATTAATTATAAATACCTGAATTATTCATAGAAAACTTTTGATAAATTTTGAATGCCTATCTATCAAGCATTTCAACCGAATTGATCATGCATCAAATAAATGAAAAAAGAATCCATTTCTGTTAAAGTTAAATCACGACAAAATAACCACAGAAAGGATTCTTATAATGGCTACTTTACCGCAATTAACGTTAGATTTCAATCGTCAAATTAAAATGAATAATTCAGGATTAAATATATTTATAAAAAATTCATTTGATATAAGACCTGCATCAGAAAAAAGAAAATGCCTTTGATAATAGTGAATTAAATAGTAGCTAAGCATAATCATACCTATGCCAATCCTCGCTAGACTCGGCCCAATAAGAAATCTTTCTTTTGAGATAAAATCTATATACTTATTTATTATTCTCACTAGTTTACCTCCTCTATTAACAACTATAGAACTGGTACGGTTTGTGAATATTCTTGCCACCCTAAATCCATATATTTAGTATCCGGCTTGTAGTTAGGGTTGTTGCGTTCTGAATAAGGAACTGGATCCCTAAACGATAATCGAACTTGAATCATTTCAATATCTTCATTAGGAAGATAATAATTAGCAACGGAACTACCAAATCTATTAATTAATTCAACCCCTTGTTCCGTTGTTAGCTCCTCATGTTCCTTAAATATATCTTCAACTAAGTTATCATCTGATCTTTTTTCTTCTGTTTTTTTATTATACTCAACGTAGATTTCGGATGTTGGATATAGTGACGACACTAATCCGCTAGTTATTCTAGCCATTCGATTTGTTGGACTAATAAAATTTTCATTATTATTTGAAATAAATATTTCTGTACCATTAATCCATTCCGTTTCTACACTTTTTCCTTCCTCATTCTTATACTTATTTAAGTTTACCTAAAAATAAAGATTGACTTCCAACAAAAAACAGGCATTGAAAAGTTCAACCTAATAAATGGACTTTTCGATGCCTATTTTAGTCTTTTTTAATCAAAATGTACGTAATTTATTGGAAATTAAAAAGAAAAAGCCTACCTAAATATGCTAAAATTTTATTTGGACAAAACAAAATATACAGCATAAAAAGGAGTCTTTTTCTATGACCAATTATAACACATTTAGCCAGGCAATTTACACTACTAAACGTTCCATTTATGATTTTTCTTCAAAATTGACAGAAGGAATGCAAAAACCCAATAAAAACTTTATCCTAGATATTTTATTTGGCATGGCAAAAAGCAAATCTGTTTTGCTTTCCAACATTGCACGCACTCTAGAAGAGCCCATCGATACGATACAAACCGTCAAGCGACTTTCCAATCGTATGGATGAGTTTCATGAAACAACCGAGCTGTTGGAGAACTATGAAGAACTAATAAAACCTTTCCTGCAAGAAGAAGATAATCTGATTCTGGTAGATAACTCTGAGATTGTGAAACCCACCGCCTGTAAAATGGAAGCTCTTGGGCAAGTGAGAGATGGTTCGACAGGGAAAATTGGCAATGGATACTGGACAACCAATATGATTGCCGTGGCTCCGAGGACAAAGCATCCGATTTCAGTTTATTCTCATTTATACTCATCTGCTGAAAAGGGATTTATCAGCGAGAATGATGAAACATACAAGGGCTTGGATTACGTAGATCAGCTTTTAGGCGAGAAGAAAGCAACCTTCGTCATGGACCGTGGGTATGACAATATAGAAGTCATGAAAAAAATCCTCAAGCAGGAGAATAACTTTATCATTCGGTTGAAGAAAAATCGAAATTTATTGTATCAGAATAAAAAGTTCTCCGTACATGATTTGGCAATCAGAAGAAAAGGGAAAATCAATTTTCGTTCTGAAATAAAGGGAACCGTCTATGATTTGAAAGTCTCTCATCTTACTGTAGAAATCCCCTCGCTTAAGGGAAAAAAGTTCACGATGATTGTTGTGTATGGATATGGCAAAGAGCCGATGGTGCTGCTTACAAATAAGCGAATCCAGAAAAAAGCAGAGGTAATTTCTGTTTTAAAAGCCTATATTACTAGATGGCGTATCGAAGAAATGTTTCGCGTGCAAAAGCAAGAATTTGAATTAGAGAATATTCGAGTTCGTACCTTGCCCAGACTGAAGAGAATGTTTTTACTCTTGTCCATCATGGTTACGTTTATGACACTGAAAATAGAAAAGCAAAATGGATTTTTTCATAGTGTGATTGAACGGGCAAAGGGCATAAAGGCAAAGGATCAAATTAAGATGTTTCTATATCGTTTTTCGGCGGGAATGGAAGCCATACTGAAAAAAGATGCTTATGGGATTCGACATTTTAAATACATAGAAAAGCCAAAAGATTCACGACAACTAACATTTCAACTTTAGACCAATTAATTGAATAGTCAGAATAGACATACTGCGTAGTATGTTTATTTGTATTGGAAAAAACTTGCTTCTTCATTGAAACTGCAAAAAGTTTTCCCTAAAGAATCTCAATATGACGAAAACATGTTCTTATAGGGGAAAAAAAGGTAAACTTAAATATACTTAGCCTTGACAAGTATTTCATTATCTTTAACTAAAGGATCTGGTGCAAATAAATGCCAATTCTGTGAAAAAAGAGGTTGTGTATAACTATCAATAAAACCTCTATGTTTTAAACTTAACGGGTTAGTAGGTATTACGTGTAAAATAATTATCGAAAAGTGAAAAACGGTAAATAGAATTAAAGATACAGAAATACCGAATAAAATGAACGTTTTTGCATTCTTATTTTTATCCAAAATTTTACACTTCCTTATCTTCAATAATATTAGTAATTTTACGGATATACGTACCATCTTCCATTATTTTTTTTATAAATGGATAAAAATTTCTATTTACAATTTTTCTTTCATACCAATTTAGGTTGTTCAAAACAACAACCACACTTATCTTTCTACTTAATTGATCTTCATAAAATAATGAAATACTTTTACTTCTCTCTGTGTTCCCCTCCTTGTATAAAAGTGTGTTATTACCAAATTTGGATCTGTTTAGTACCTTTTTTAAGTAAGCAACATTCTTAATTTGATCCCCCCTAATTTTCTCCATAAGCACAGCTAATTCTGATGCTGTACCCTTCGGAAGTCTGTCTTCCCATAAACGATTTGTTTTTTTATTATGTAAGTCAAAATCATATTTAATCCTTGTATCATTATTAATTTCTTCTAAGACTGTCTGGGACATCCTTTGATACTCTTGATCATTCATTTTCTTTATTTCTTCATATACTTTATTATTGTTGTATCCTTCTTTTGATAAATACCTATGTGTAAAATAGTTCTCGGGGATTTGAAACAAAATTCTAGAAAAAAAAGAAAAGGCGCTCTATCATAAATGTATGCTGACCGGCAAATACATTTGAAAGAGGCCTTTTCATGAATACAATTATATCAAAAATCAGCGAATTATTAAAGGATACAAATGATTTAATTGACTTTGAGGAACATGTTCAAATTTATGTATATGATCTCCTTACTAAACTGATGGGGAGCGTATTTACACAACTTAATCAAACGATAAAAAGAAGAATGCAAAGTAAGGGTTGGACGGTTGAACGAGAAGATGAAAAGACAATTCAGTTTATCTTTGGGGCAGTTCGTTTTACGCATACATTAATGCACGATATCAATGGGAAAGCGCATTATCCTTTTGATGAGTGGGTTGGATTTAGAAAATATCAGCGACATAGTCCTTTAGTTGAAGTAAAAGTGGCGGAGTTGGCTAGTGAGAGTACGTACCGAGAAACTGCACGCATATTAAGTGAATGGACTGCCGTGAATCTTAGTCATACGACAGTGGGAAGTATGGTGAAGCGTGTAGGAAAAGCACAAGCGCAAGCTGATGAAGAATTGTTAGCTGAATTAGAGGAAGCTGCCTATTTACCAAAGGGGAAAGAATTGGAATTTTTATTTGCCGAGGCAGATGGTGTATTTGTGCGTGGAACAAAGAAAAAGACAAGTCATGAAGTCCATCATGCGATCATTCATGAAGGTTGGAGTAAAAATGGGAAGCGTATTTCCCTAAAGAATCCACAGGTCATCATGACAACCAAACCAACGAATGATTTTTGGAAAGAAGTCCAGGCGTATACAGCTAATCATTATTCCTTAGAAAACACTCAAGTTGTCACCAATAGTGATGGTGGTCCCGGTTATACGGCAGAACGTTTTCAAGAGGCTTTCTCACAGTCTAGTTATCCTGTTTTAAATCAATTGGATTCCTTTCACATTTCTAAAGCACTGAATCGAACTTTTGGAGTTAAAAAGAGCGAGTTTAAAGAAGGTGTACAAAAGGCAATCAAAGAACACGAACTGGATGATTTCATACGTTGGATGGATACATTGGAGAGCACTTTAGAAACGGATAAGCAGTTAGAAAAGGCCGAGGATTTTCGTAGATATATTGGCGGTAATTGGGATCGAATTTTTGATTGGAGAGAAAAAGTTGAGAATCCACCAAAAGAGGCAAGGGGCATGGGTGCAATGGAATCCAACCAACGACATATTTCATTCCGAATGAAAAAGCGTGGAATGCATTGGAGTTTAGAAGGTAGTGAGGCAATGGTGAAGATCAAACAAGGGATTCTAAATAAAACATTACGATCCGTCTATTTGAGAGACCAAAGGCGAAGTGTAAGAAAACAACGAGACGTGAAAAAAGTGGTTCGTATGACTGAATTTCTACGCCAGGAAACCCAGCCGTCAATTGGAGCAAAACAAGGTAAAATAAGCCTAAATACAGCTCATTCATCAGCTATTGGACAGTTAATAAAAAGTTTTAGATAACACCCTGATTTTTAGGTAAGGTTCTTGGTTTTTAGAACGTTACCTAAAAATTGGGGACAGCAAGCGACAAGGGTCGCGCGGTAGCCGAAAAAGTGTACAAAAATAGAGTGCCGGAAATATTGGTGTGAAAGACACACCGAGAAAAACTTGACGCATACGATAAATACTCAGGGATTAACAACGCTCCTGTAAAGGAATATAATGGTTCTTGTCTAGTCAAACCAAGTTCATGTTTAATCGTGTGGTTTATATTTTCTATCCCTAATAATCTAATGAGAAAATCCGTATTGGCATTTGAACTAAAGATCATCATGCCCCGCATTACTTCTTCTAATGTAAATTCTTCTAATTTCTGTCCTTTGTTTTTGTTTACGTCATCTAACCACTTCCTACGTGCCCCTCCATCAGTTTCCTCAACATAAAACCGATTTAATGTTTTAGATTTCACTAATTCATTAGGATCTACAATTCCCTTTTCAACCTGATCTGCGAATTCTATTGCAATAAACCATTTTACTATACTGGCGATATTAAGAGGATCATCCCCATCCTTGTTTAACACCTCTTTACCATTTTCAAAGATTACAATGGAACTCTCATCAGATTTAATAATTTGTTGTAAAATCTTATCTTCATTAATTTTAATTACATTTAAATAATAAATTATTCCAATTATAATTAGTATAATACCAGTAATAGTTGTAACCCTTTTCATCCTTATCCCTCATTTTATTACAATATTAACATAATAGGGTAATTTTTTTGTAAAGTAAATTAAATTTTTACAAAAATACGATATATATATCGCTTATTAATCTACTAGATAACACTTCCACTAAATAAGATTTGGTATATACGTATTAACCTTTTTGTATTAACTTAATTTTGAGACTTAATATAATATATTGACATTAATTGAAACATTATTTAATATTACAGTTGTTAGGGGGGAGAAAACGATGAAAAAGGGGAAAAAAGCTGTAACATTGTCGTTAGCAAGTTTACTAGCATTTAGCGTTTTTACTACTTCAGTAAGTGCTAGTGTCAGTTCTTCAGATGTAGACAGAATACCTGAAACTGTTTCGGTTACTGAATCTGAAGTTGGTACAGTAGAGCCTCAAAATCTTCCTGCTGTGGCTCGTGGGCTTGCTAAGGCAGGTAAGGAAGCGTGGAATTGGTATAAAAAATACCAAGAAGGAACAACACCATACTTAGGTTCAGACCAGAATTTGTCAGATACATCTATCCACGATGAAGTAACTGAAGACTTAGAAGTTATTTTTGACTAATACCAAATAAAAGATTCCTGTCAAATGGGTGATGGAATTTCCATCACCCATTCTGTCTTTCCTTATTATAAATAACTCTGAAAAACACAGTGGTATAAAATTATTTTTGATTATTTACAGTTCAACCAAATACTTTCTAAATTTTTTAAAACATCATTTCTGTATGTAATATCCTCAATTATTTTTTTATTAAACTCCATTAAACTTAAATTAGATTTTTTTCTACCAGTATTATTTATAAAGACACCTAATAAATAGTTATTGTCTTCTTTATCCTCTAAATACATAAGCGAATTGATTATATTTATTGTACTCCCCCCTTTATATGCTACATATTTGTAGGGGGATTCCTTTCGTAAAATACCACTAAATAATTCTTTATGATGCTTGTTCTTTAAAAGTTCTTTAAAGACGCAAACGTAGTCAACCAATCGTCCTCTTATAAATTTATTTGATTGTATTTCTTGTATTCTTAGCGCTGAGGCTCTAAAAATATTATATGTATTTATGAACTTTTTTTCTTGATCTGCTCCAATTTTTTTGTGAATTTCCATACTTAAATTTATATATTCTTCTTCCGATATTTGATTTAACTTATCAATGGCTTTTCTTACCGATAGTTTTTCTTTTTTAATTAAAAATCCTGGTATTAATCCTGCAGAGGAAAAGGGATAGATAAAATCGTGACTTTTTATGTTAAAAGATTTTAGTTTATTGTTTACATTTTGAACTCCTAATCTTTGCAAAAGATATTCAGAGTTTGCGTTTGAGCTAAATTTTATCATTCCTTGACATATATTCATTAATGTAGGTGTTTTAGTAAGTGTTTTTTTCCACATAGCATGGGCTCCTCCATCGCTATGTGGAATATAATATCTATCTATAATATCTAGCCCTACTTCTTCATCTTTATCAAGTTCCCCCCTTGAAACTTGATCTATAAATTCAGATGCTATGATAATTTTTACTATACTTGCTAAAGGTAGAAGTGTTTCCTCTCTGTATTTTACTATCAACTCCCCGTTTCGCTCCAACATAATAGAAGAATTGTTAAAATTATTTATCAATAAATCAACTACTTTTTCCGATGCAGGTTTTCTTTTTAATAATTTCAATTCAATTCATTCCTCCCCATAGAAATTAAACAGCTCAAATAGTTCTTGTATTCTTCAAATTTCCAAAACAAATTCGTCTTTTCAAAGAAACGTTTGTTACCCCAGAATACAGAACATTCTATCATATCTTAATCAATACCAACAATCTAACCGAATAATATTGGATTCATATTCAGACACTTCTTAGATTTTGATGCCCCTATTAGGTATCCACCAAATTTGAACCTCACAGTAGAGCATCTAAAAAAATAATTAATGTTTATATAGAAGTTTCCCATAACTAACTTTTATAATCTCCTGGACAATTAAAAAGAAGGGAATTTACTTCCTTTTAAATATACCCTCTTTCTTTCAAACTAATAAAACCGTTATCACTATAAAATTGATCTAAAAAATGGACACCCAAAATGGAGAGTTTTATACTATAGTCATTGTCTTTTTAGGAGTGTTTAAAAATCGGTAAACATTATGATAAGTCATTTAAGATCAATGCAGCTAAACAAGTAGTAAATGAAAATAGGAAAATTGTAGATGTAGCCAAAGAACTGGATTTAGTACCTCAAACGTTACATAAATGGGTAAATGCTTATAAAGAGAACAGAGAAAATGCCTTTGTAGGGAGTGGAAATAATCGCATAACGCAAAAAATTTTATCCGAAAAAGAGAAGTATATTCGAGACCTTGAGGAATAAAATGCCATTTTGAAAAAAAGCAAACATCTTTCCAACCGCCCAAGAGATATTTATGAGTTTATTCATAATCATCGTGACGAATTTAGAGTGAAGAAAATGTGCCGCGTATTAGACGTTTCTACGAGTGGCTACTACAATTGGGTGGGACATTCACAAAGCGATCAAGAAAAGAGAAGGGAATCTTTAACTAGACAAGTAAAACAGGTATACATCGAATATGAAGCAAAGGTTGGTAGTCCAAAAATAACCCAAATCTTGAACAAAAGAGGTATAGATGTATCTCGGACAACTATCTCTCGTATACTGCATGACAATAAAAATTACTGGAAAAGTAGCTATACGGCATACAGCAACGATATCGGTCTTACTAGCTATGGTAAATATTTAACCAATACTACTGATGTTGTGTTGGATTTCCCTCATAAAGATTGTGTCTTGCAAAATAACAAAAATGGGGAGAACGAATTTCTCCATCGCGTGTTAGCTAAGGATGATATTAGTAAAATACTATCTCCAAGGGTACTTTCTCATATCAAAAGGTATGATGAGAACGGAGAACATCAAATAACAAAGTTTAAAGATACAGACAATCTTATTATTAAAGGGAATAACCTTATTGCTTTATACACATTGAAGGAACGATTTAAAGATAAAATAAAGTTCATATATATTGACCCACCGTACAATACAGGCGTATATCATTTAAAGTATAATGATTACTTTTCTCATTCTACCTGGCTGACTTTTATGAAAAGTCGATTAGAGGTAGCAAAGGAGTTACTAAGAAAAGATGGTGCCATCTATATTCATTGTGACGACAATGAGCAGGCTTATCTAAAAGTTGTTTGCGACGAGATTTTTGGTAGAAGGAACTTTGTTACTCAGATTGTTTGGAAACGTACAAATAGCCAACAGAATTCTGCGCAAATCGCTAATGTTAAAGACTATATACTTATCTTTGCAAAAGACAAGAAACAATATCAGATTAATAAAATCCCTTTATCGGATAGTGCTTATAAAGCTTATAAATATGAAGATGAAAATGGTAAATTTAGGATAGATAAAATCTTTGATAAAGAGCATGGTTACTATACATACGATATTCATTCCCAATCTGGTAAAAAGCTAAGTGGACCGTGGGTTTATAAAGAGTCAGCGTTCATAAAGTTAAATAAAGTTGGAAAGATATATTGGTCTAAAGGAAAAGATGTGTATCCATATAAAAGGCTTATCTAAAAGAGGATACGAAACAAATTCCTCATGATTTCTGGGGAACTGGATTCGGTACAAATCAACAAGGTACTGCTGAAATTAAAAGCCTGTTTCGGGAAAGGGTATTTGATTATCCTAAACCAGAGATGCTCATGTATCATCTATTAAAGATAGGTAGCAATGTAAACGATATTGTTCTGGATTTCTTTATGGGATCCGCAACAACACAGGCTGTAGCGCACAAAATGAATATATCGGTATTGAAAAGATGGATTACATACATAATGTATCAGTCGAGAGATTAAAAAAGGTAATTCAAGGTAAACAGGGTGGCATCTCTAAAAAAGTAGGTTGGCAAGGTGGAGGAAGCTTTGTTTATGCTGAATTAGGTGATAAAATCAAATAAAAAGGTAATCATGCAACAAACCGATGGTCATTACCTTTTAAAAAACTATGACAGTGACGTGTATTAACTGTTTCATTATAACATTTATTTTATCTATTATTGACCCCCTTCCTCATACCCCTTTTCACTCCTATTTTATTTTCAACTATGTTTTAAACTTTACATAAACAGAATAAAAAGGACGATGTGCTATAAACAGTACGCGTCCTTTTGACAACTTCACCGCTCGAAGTGAGGAGTTACTCTAGTTGTTATTTTCAGAAGAAGAACCCTCCATGCATTGTCGCGATTCCGGGTGGTCTTCTTTTTGAGACTTTTTTACTAATTGATTCAACACAGCAGCACATCTTCCATATGCGCTTTGTTGTCATTGATCCTTCTCAATTTCTCCTTTTTATGTATTTTCCGTCACACACCTTATAATCTATAGAGATCCCATCTATATCATTGAGCTTCCCGATTAAAAGTTCAATTTTTCGACTTGCTAATTCAGATATTATTTTATTAATAAATTTATCAAATTGCTCCTCACCTTTAGCAAAGATATCCTGATTATCTGATATTTCTTCCGTTGCTACATAAATAACATCTTCCATTTCAACTATAAGATCCCATCAAATGTGCCCCTGACCCTTATATCAGTTATTTTCCAATTATTTTAACTAAAAGAGCAAATTAATTATTTGTAATAATTTGTAATATTATTTGTAAAAAGGTATTACAAAATTTGGCAAATAATGGTAATTATGAAAAAAAAGGGGGTTTTTAAATGTATAAAAAAATTGGAACTCTATTATTATTTTCAGCTATTTTATTAACAAGCATTTTTGGGGTTCCTTCCAATGAAGCTTCTGCTTACAAAAAGGAAGGGTGGAAGTTAGGCTACCAAGTGCAAAGTTACAAATGGGGGGCTAGTTTGAAGGATGGTGTAATTAAAACTGGTTGGAAAAATGGTGCAAACAGTTGGAAAAGTAAAACTAGCACAAACGTAGGGGTAAACTTTTTTTACCATAGTAGTTCTGTCCATTTTTTAACTAGATTCACAGAGAAGGATTCTAATTATTTTGGAAAAATGAATGTTAATTATAACACAAAAACAAAAGTTGTGACAAAATACGCTGGATATCTAAATGATTATGCAGTAAAAAATTCAAAGGTAGCGCAAAGTACAGCCGTTCACGAATTAGGTCATGCATTAGGGATTGCTCATAATAATGGTACTTCCATTATGAATTCAAATAGAGATAGAAATAAAATGATTACCCCACAAACTGACGATGTAAATGGGGTAAAAAGTATTTATAAATAATAGAATGGAGGGAAAATTATGAGTAAAATTAAGAAGATTAGTATTTTAGTTGCGTCTATTGTTTTTGTAGGAATACTTAGTTTTTCGTTTTATAACAACGTTAATGAAGCTCAAGACAATCAAGAAGAAAAAGGCCCAGAAAATAACAACTCGCAGGATCAAACTATTTTAGCATCAAAAGATTTTAGTTCAACTAGTAGTCTTGATGATATGGTTTATAATTCAGATTTTATCGCCGTTGGTAGCTATGAAAGCTTAGATGAAATATGGAATATGGCTGCAGATCCAGAGAACGAAGACGAATATGTAGAAGGACACTTATATAATTTTTCTGTATCCGAAGTTTTTAAAGGGGAAAATATGAATAGTATAAAAATAAATCACCGTTATTCTGAAAATATTCCAGTTGAAATAACTTCAGGAGACGAGGAGATTTCACCTGAAGGTATTCTAATTAAAGAAGCGACCACAACTGAAAATTTTGTTGTCGAAAACAAAGATCCATTATTTATTGAACCGGATTTTTCCAAAAAATATATTGTTTTTCTAAAAAAAGGTGATACAGGAAATTATTACGCAGCAATTGAGCCTTATTTAATTGAATTTGATGAAAATGAGGTTGCTGTATTAAAAAGTAATCTACTTAACTTAGACGAACAGGATTTGTCAATAGTAACAGAAATTGATGGGCATGAAATAGTTATTCATAATGACATTCACCAAAATATAGACGATAATATTTCCGGAAAAGAATATAGTGAAATTAAGGAAAGTATTATCAGCTTAATTAATTAGTAAAAACTCCCTGCTATTAAACAGGGAGTTTTTAGCCTTCTGATAAAGCCAAATACTTTTTTACTACTCCATTTTCCTCTACAATTAATATATATTCTTCATTTGTCGAAAAAATTTTAGTGTTTGGTGATAGTTTTGATGCAGTCCCATCTTTAAATTTGCTTTTTGAGGTCTCTTTGATTATACCAATTTCCTTATCTTTGGTTACATTAACATCATTTACCCATTCAATACCCGTTTTATATATTATACCTTTTATCTGAAATATATCAGCATCTGGGTCATCTCTTAAGACTTCTTGAGCAGTAGGTGGTTTACTCGAAGTAGTTTTTTCATTAACATCATTATTACAAGCAACAAGAAAAGATAGAACTAGCAACATATTAATACCCCAAAAGATTATCTTTTTATTCATATAACACTTCCTTATTCTTATACTACAATTATATTATCATGTTTGTAACATAATTGTAAGTCTCTTCTGAAAACTATAGCGACAAATAATGCTAGGGAGAAATCCCCTACTTTTCTTTAGATCCAACAATATGGGCTACCCTAAAAAGACTGACGAAATCAGTTTTATTGGTGGTAGAATGGATATGGGAAATACAATGTATAAGAATAAAAATCTATCTTTCGAAGTGAAGAAAGACCTTTTATTGTAACGCAAAATAACACTTAAAACTAGTGAAAAGTAAAATTAAAAGTGACAAATATCACCGAAACGGCCTCAATACTTTTTAAGTTATGATACCATTAGTTTTTAATGAAACAAAAACCAACATTTTCATTCGACTTTTATCTGTTCCTTATTCAACTAAAGCGCAAATCCTTAAAGTCTCTTTATTCAACTTCTTTAGTGGGAGAAATTAAGATACTTAGTCCACCTTCTCCATAATCCCACATCTTAACCCATGGGAGATGTACCATCTGGTAATTCAAACACCCTTTGTTCCAATAGTTTAATTGATTCACTTAAACCAATGCAACCATGTGAAAAAGTAGCTGGATGAATCGTAACTTTTCTACCTGTATCGTTAAAATATATAAACTTCATTACTCTATCCACCCTTCAGTAAAACTACCCGCTTTTTCAATCCCCCCTATATACTAATACGGATAATACCTTTTTTATACTAAATCTGTAATATCAATCATAACCGGTTCTTAAACTCCTTCATTAGAACAGCTCCTTTTCATACTCTTTAACGATTTTATAGAAACTGTTTTTCTTTAATTCTAGTAGTTCCATGAATTGAACGCCAGTTATTTCTTTGCGTTTCCATCTATCGTAGTTTGTTTCCAACGTATGACGCTGATCCTTGCTTAATGTTTCTAAGTTTAATTGAGGACGTCCCAGGTGTTTTCCCTGTGCCTTTGCCAAAGCTATTCCTTCGGCTTGACGTTTACCAATATTCTACGCGTTCACGTTCAGCCATAAACGACAGGACTTGCAGTACTAAATCACTTACGAATGTTCCGAGCGTATCCTTGTATTGAGTCGTGTCGAGCAATGGAATATCTAATACTTTAATGTCCGCCTTGATTACCTCTGTAATTTCCTTCCACTCGTTTTGAATTTCCCTTGAATTACGTCCAAACCTATCCAATGAATGAATATAAAGCAAGTCGCCTTCACGCAATATATTTTTAAGAGCTTGATACTTCGGTCTGTTGAAGTTTTTTCCACTCTGCTTATCAACGAAAATGTCCCGGTCATCAATTCCTAGTTTTTTGATTTCCACTATTTGGCGTCCCTCGTTTTGTTCCTTACTTGATACTCTTATATAAGCAAATGTCTTTGTAGCAATATAGCCAGCCCCTTGTTTATTTTCTTGAATTAAATATACACCAGATGTTTATAAAGGTAAACAGCATTTAACAAACGTTTATAAATTATTTTTACAACGTTTAAGGACAATAAAGTGGTACTGTTTTGGTAGTTTGTAAAGGTATACGTTTATAAAGTAAGCGTCAAATAGCCCACACCTAGTATTAAGGTATGGGCTATTTTATACTCTAACTAAGATTTAATTTGAACTTTGACAGTTAATGGAATAGTCGTTGACCAAGGTAGGAGTTGATCCATCGCTTCTTCGTTTGTTGAATCAATGTTTGGCAACTGCTCAAATAGATACTTCAAATATTCAAATGGGCTTAGCCCATTCTCCTTTGCAGTTTCTACTATACTATAAATAATTGCGCTCGACTCAGCACCCTTTGGTGTATTACTAAACAAGAAATTTTTTCTTCCGATCACGAAAGGTTTAATAGAGCGCTCACTTCGGTTGTTATCAATTTCTAATCGCCCATCCTCTAAAAAGACGGTTAATTTATTCCATTGGTTTCGACAATATTTAATTGCTTTACCGAGGGCACTTTTCGGCAAGACTTTTGGTGTTTGCATTTTTAGCCATGTTGAAAAAGCCTCCAAAATTGGTTGGCTGCGTTTGATTCGTATTTCATAACGTTCCTTTGGAGTCTTATCCAGACACTTGCGTTCAATCGCAAATAATTGGTTACAATATTCCAATCCTTCGGTTGCAGTAACCTTTGATTTGTCTGCCTCTTTTGGCAAGGATTTTAATGCCTCATCAAACTTTCGCCTTGCATGGCTCCAACAACCAGATAAGGTGACATTAGGAAGACTATCGTAACCACCGTACCCATCGACATGCAAGTATCCCTTGAATTCCGATAGGAATCTTTTTGGATGTTTACTTGCTCGTGATCGTTGGTATTCAAATAGAATATTCGGTGGACGGTCACGTCCATTACGATAGAGCCACATATACGATTTCGAATCGGCTGATCGTCCTGGTTCTCGTAAAACTTGAACCGTAGTCTCATCTGCATGTAGAATATCTTCCTGCAAAAGATGATACTTCATTCGGTCATATATTTTGGACAACCAACGGTTGGCCCCCTCTACCATCCAATTGGCTAGTGTTTGACGAGAAAGGTTAATACCTAGATATTTTAATTGGCTTTCCTGTCGATATAAAGGTAGGCCTTCGGCATATTTTTGATTCATAATATAAGCAATAATTGAAGGTGAAGCATAGCTTTTCGGAAAAACAGGCAATGGCATTTTTGCCGTCACGATAGGAGTTTCTATCTCATCCTTTTCACATTGACGACAAGCATACACATGACGGACATGCCTTACGACTTTTACCTGAGCAGGTATCACTTGTAGTTCTTTTCGAATTTCTTCGCTCATTTTGTGTGTTTTATTACCGCAACACGAACAAACCTGTTCCTCAGGAGATAGTTCATATTCTATCGTCTCTATTGGCAGGTTTTCCATCAATTCTTCTCTTGTTTTCCGAGACTTCTTGCGTTGATATGTAATAGTATCAAGCGTAGGTTCTTCAATATTTAAATCAGCTGTATCTTCCGCCTCATTAAACAATGGTAGACTCATTTGATCGTCATTCGTTTTTTCACTGGAAACACCATATTTTTGTTTTTGAAGTAAGCGAAATTGCTCCTCATACCATTTTAGTTTTGCTTCCAACTCTTGATTGCGTTCTTTATAATATTCAATTGAGTCAATTTCATAATTGCTCTTTTTAAAAATACAAAGACTTACAGAATTTCTAAATTGTATTTTTAAAAACAGAAATCATGCAACTTGTTGCTGGTTTAATTGTGCATTAATACGGTCTGCAGCTAGCTTTGAAGCATTGTAAATAAGGGTAACCATGTCAAAGTGAATTTTGGCACGTTTCCCGGTACGATAACGCACATTGTTAAGCTGAAAGAATTCCTTAAGATACGCATTGACCCGTTCAACAGCGGTACGACGTTTGAAGATTTTTTTCCATGCCTGAGAGCCACGGGCTGGCGCGGTATATCTTCGAAGGTCTGTTGTAATCTTTACTTTATACACCTTTTGGCAGATACCTTCGTCAGCCAAAGGACAGTCACTACATTCCTTCGGTCTTGTATACTTTAACGTTTCATACTTGGCATCAAAACTATCATAACGATAAGAATGCTCTCTAAAACAAGTTGGGGCAAAGTGTTTATCAAAGCCAATAGGCTCCCCTTCGTTTCGCTTATTGTATGCAATGACGGATTGTTGTCCCATTCGATGAACCTGTTCATATAAGGGTTCATAATCATAGCCAGCATCCATTGTTTGATAGCGTAATGGAAGTTGGAGGCGTTCATGAATTCCTTTCAGTAAAG
The DNA here is from genome assembly GCF_038006665.1 of Oceanobacillus sp. FSL K6-0118. Taxonomy (NCBI): domain Bacteria; kingdom Bacillati; phylum Bacillota; class Bacilli; order Caryophanales; family Bacillaceae; genus Oceanobacillus; species Oceanobacillus sp. FSL K6-0118. The sequence goes on along the minus strand of NZ_JBBOVR010000001.1, from coordinate 397,722 downwards.
GGATAGCTGCCTTACCGTCATTTAGGCTTCCGGATGAAAAAAGAGCTTGTAGAATATATTGACTGGATGTACCAACGGCCAAATGACCCTTGTAGCCAAACCAGAAAACATTTTGTCCCTCTGAGTTCTTTTTCACACCCCATTTAGGGTCTTGAGGAACTTCAGCACGTAGTTCGACTATAGGAACATCTAATTGAGCCTCAATTTTTCTATCATATAAAGGCAAATCGGCATCCGTTTCAGCTTGTTCTTTAAGCCATTGTTCACGCTCTTCTTTGGATTTGCGGCCACGTTTTTTTGGTTCGGGTTTTGGCTTTTCTTCTTTTGGCGGTGCTTGGTCACGTGCTTCAAAATGGGTGGCATCGATGGCAGCTGTATCATCCATGATAAACCCTTCTGCAATTGCTTGAAGAACAACCTTATCTCGTTCTATTTCTAAGACATTGCACGCCTCTAACTTCGTTACAAGTCGAGAATAAGAGGCCTCGGAGGGGACCGAGTCTGATACCAAAAATCCGCAATTCAATTTAAATGCAACATCATCATGAAGCCGTTTAATAAGGTCCTTAATCGTCGGAATACGTTCGACATATCTCACAAAAGTGGAAATAATCATGGCAGCATAATTTAGTTCTTCAGGCGCACCTAACCGTGATTTTTTGATAACTTTAGGATAAATGTTATCCAAATTGATCGCTGATATAATGGCATCATATTTTTGGGTAGGTTCCATGTCGTATAATTCTTGAATGCTAAATAAGCTAGTTTGTCGTATAATGGTCAAAGGGAGCACTCCTTCTGTCTTTTTGGTTGTTTCATCAACTACCATTATACAAGATTTGGGGAGGTGCTTCCTTTTTTATGTTATTAATCCCTTGTCCCGCAGGGGCTGAGAATTATGAAATTCATTCAATTGTGTGCTCATTATTGTTCTCTACTATTTTTTCCATAAATTAAGTATACGAAAAAGAACCCAACTTGACTAGTCGAATTCTTCCTATTTTAATAGATTATTTAATCTATAGAATGGTACGTGCTTTCACCTCTGGATGCGCCTGTTTTTGTTGTATAGGTAGTCCATCTAGTAACCAACGAAGTTGACGATAACTAATGTGCATTGGGGCCTCGTCCTTGTCAGAGGGCCAGTGGAATTTCCCACGTTCCAACCTGCGATAATGCAGCCAAAATCCATTATGTTCCCATTGAAGGATTTTTAATTTGTCTCGTTTTCGATTGCAAAATACAAATAGGCAAGGAGAGAAAGGATCGAGATCAAATCCCTCCTTGACAAGTACAGCTAATCCATCAATAGATTTTCGTAAATCAGTACTTCCACGCGCAAGATAAACACGCTCAATATTTGTCTCATTTAACATCTATTCTTAATGCCTTTACTACTTCTGAAAGAAGAGATGGATCGAATCCATGTTTAATTTCAATAGATGCTTGTCCTAATTTTATAAGGATAGAAGAATCTGGATTATTATCGTACTTATCTACCTCAACTGACAGCCACTTAGATGAAGTGTTATCAACTTTTGGATCAGTATTTAGTTTCTTCTTCCAGTAATAAAACTGGCTTTCATGTACATTATTCTCATCGCACCATTTAGCAATGCTTAGTCCACTTTGTTTGTACGAAGAAATGCGTTCTTCCCAAACTAGCCTTTTCTCTTTGCGTGTCATGAAAAAATCCCCCTTAAAGATTTTCTTAAGGAGATTATTACATAGCCCAATTAATATTAGAAGGTGGTCTATATTTGACGCTTACTTTATAAACAAGAAGATATGAAAAAAACTAATTACTTTTTTGAATTTCTACCAATTCTCATGTAGAAAGTAATATATAACTCGTAAGATTTAATACCGTCTTTTAATGAAATTAAAAAAGCCGATGTTTTAGATCGACTTTTAATTTCTTTTTATTAAACTAAAGCACCCGTTAGTAACAAAAACTACTAATTATTTTACTCATTCTTTTTCCATATATATTGCTAATAATTGTTTTTGTTGTTCTATATCCTCTAATTCATTAATACCAAACTCGTCTATAATCCAACTCATACTGATATTTTCAGTATGTGGTCTCACTACCCTTATATATGGGTTTGAGTCATCATAGTAAAAAGAGGTTGTAAAAGGTATATAATAATAATTAATATCCTGATTACTAATAAATTGCTGCAACCCTCGCACTATATCAGTTATATGCGGTTTATACCTAGTTGGAATACCTGCTCGATATGCTTGGTCAGTTATATTTCCCTTAAATTTAGCTTCACGAATAAAATTAATCTGACTATAGACATTTGTTAGTTCTCCATTTAATAAATGTATTAATAAAATAATATAGTCTATACCAACCCTTTTTCCAATTTCACTATTACTCCTTCCTTTTGTAAATCTATCTCTATAACGATTACTATAAAAGGAAATTTCGTTTATGATGCCATTATATTTAGACTTTTTGCCTATACTTAACACGGATTTAAGAAGCAATTCTAGTAGCTGCATATAAGGTTGCTCAAACGTTGGATTGGTTTCAATTTCATCTACCAATAAATGATACATTTGAGCATCAAAAGAATCTTCTTCTAGAAATCCTTTAATCTGGTTCGAAAAAATTGGATAGTTATTAATTTCTTTACCATGTTCATTGATATTTTTTAATAGTTTTATAAAGGTTTGTCCATTAATTAGATCTATATTTTTATTTTCAGCAAATCTAACGGCTTTTGGTGAAAAGCCACTTGATGTAACTAAAATGCCTTTCAAGGCTTGACGATCTTGAACAACACCATATAAATCTCGTACTTGCGGCTCACCAACATTATTTTTCCAAAGTTTACATTGAATTAAGTAAGTCCCTTTAAAAACTTCCCCGTCATATACAGCTTCAATATCAATACCTCCATCTCCAGAAGCCGGAGTTAAAAAGGTTCGGAAACCCCTAGACCGAAAAATATGGGCTGTTAATTCTTCAAATTCTAATGGAGTAAGTTGACCAAAATTCATTATATTCGCCTCATTTCAACACAGAATATTAATTTATCATCTACAACTCTTCCGCCCGTTAGTTTAAGTACATTTTTTCACATAAACTGCGTTTATCTTAACATACTTATTTTGGCTTCACCACATAGTTTCGAGAAGGTATTTTATATATTCCATTTTTTATTCTTTATGACTTTAGAACAAATATGCACCTTTATCTCTTAAAGAATAGCTAAGAGACAGCTCTCATATTTTATTCATTCAGATGACGTTAGTCCTAAAATAAACTAATTACGTATTTATTTTGCAAGTAGTTTCATATCAACTTTCTCATTCTTCTTGTCCAATTTTTAGACAAATGCTAGTTCAAAAAATAATTACATAAATTATTTTAATGGGTAATAAAAAACGCTATATACAACTTCAGAACCTAGGTATACCAACAGTTAAAGCTTAATATTTTGTTTCCATTTTTCCTTTAGATTACTCGTAAAATTTTTAAGTTGGATAAGAAATTAACCGGAGCATCAATTAACTTGTTTTATACTTAACCTAGTTTCAAACAAATTCAATAGAAGTATAAAGTTAATTCGTATCGAGATTACACTCGAAGTTGATACAACATTTTTGGATTACATTTCAGATGATTGATTAAGTTAGGAGGGATTACAAATTGATCGAAGCACCATTTATAGAAGTTAAAATTGATGATGAAGTTTTAGAACAGCAAATCTTTAAACACATTGAAGAAAAGATGATAGATATCGGACATGATAAAATTTTTTATAGTTTAGATGATTTGACACACATTACTTCATTCTCAAAGGGTCACATTATGAATACTTTCTTTGATGATTCACGTTTCAAACACATTAGACGCAGAGTAGGTCGTAAGTGGGTATTCCCTGTTGAAGAAACAAACGAGTTTTTAAAAGAATGGATTAAAGAACAACCAAACGAATAAAATTGAATTTAGGAGAACCATACGCTATTCTAATAGAGTATGTAACTGTTCTCCTTTAATTTGAAAGGATTGAAGGAAAATATGGCAGTAGAGAAATTAAAAGAAAATGGGATTGTAGTAGCTTATCGCTCCAATGTGTACTATAAAGGTAAGCGATTCATTGGAAAGCGGAGACATTCTAAGAAAGAAGCAGAATTAGATGAATTAGAGCAAAAAAGAGATTTACTTACTGGTAATTACTTTGAGGAATCTCACAAAACATTAGATAGAGGTTTTGATGATTACATGACATTAGTAGCACCTAAACGTTTAGGTGCTACAGCTTTAAAGGGTGCAGAATCTTATTATAAAAAGCATATCCAGCCAGTATTTGGTTTTCGAGAGATGGTAGGAATAAAATCTATTGAGATTCAAAAGTTTCTTGTACGAAAAGAACAAGAGTTATCCAATTCATCCATCATCAAATTGTATACACTAATGAATCAAATTTATAAGATGATGATTAAATGGGATGAATTAAAATCTAACCCTTTAGACGGTGTTCAAAAGCCACAACCTAATTATAAAGAAAAAGAGACGTGGACGAAAGAAGAATGCCATGAGTTTTTATCAGCTGCACAAGAATATCAAAGCTATATAGTATTTTGGCTTGCGATACAGTTCGGTTTACGTTTCTCTGAAGCTCTTGGCTTGCAATGGAAAAATATAGACTTTAAAAATAAAGTCTTACATGTCGAACAAGCGTATCATGAACTAGAAAAAGAATTAGGTAGATTAAAAACAAAATCATCTCGTCGCTCCATTTCATTATCAGACCAACAAGTGGAATTCCTAAAGCAGTATAAAGAAAGACAAAGCCCCAAAAGCGACATTGTTGCTGCGAACTCACACGGAGATTTCATGATGAAACGAAATGTTCGGCGAGCTATGAATCGCATTTGTGAACGTGCCGGAGTTAAACAGATTTCATTTCACGAATTAAGACATACACACGCCACTATAATGTTAGAAATGAATGAGCACGTGAAGATTGTTCAGGAGCGATTGGGACACGCCAAGTCGGAAACAACTAATGATATTTACTCACATGTTCGCCCACAAGTTCATCAAGATGCAGCACAGCGTTTTTCGGATTTTTTCGAGGTACAATAAAAAGGGAAAGGAAAGGTCGTCACTGTTTCGTCACTGAAAACAAAAAGACTTTTATCCTAATATGGATAAAAGCCTTATATATCAAGAGCTTCCAACAGGATTTGAACCTGCGACCCCTTCCTTACCATGGAAGTGCTCTACCTACTGAGCTATGGAAGCACAAAAATGGCTCCACAGGTAGGATTCGAACCTACGACCGATCGGTTAACAGCCGATTGCTCTACCACTGAGCTACTGTGGAATAATCTAAGATTAATATGTAACTGCCTGGCGGTGTCCTACTCTCGCAGGGGGAATCCCCAACTACCATCGGCGCTGGAGAGCTTAACTTCTGTGTTCGGTATGGGAACAGGTGTGACCTCTCCGCCATCACTACCAGACAGCATTTTATGTATGATACAAGTATTATTATATATTGAATCTTATCTAAAGTCAAGTATCGAAAGGTATTTATACCTTAAAAACTAAATAAGAGTAAATTATAACATCAAAAGAATTTAGTTAAGTCCTCGATCGATTAGTATTTGTCAGCTCCACGTGTCGCCACGCTTCCACCTCAAACCTATTAACCTCATCGTCTCTGAGGGATCTTACTCATTTAAAATGATGGGAAGTCTCATCTTGAGGGGGGCTTCATGCTTAGATGCTTTCAGCACTTATCCTTTCCATACGTAGCTACCCAGCTATGCTCCTGGCGGAACAACTGGTACACCAGCGGTATGTCCATCCCGGTCCTCTCGTACTAAGGACAGCTCCTCTCAAACTTCCAACGCCCACGACGGATAGGGACCGAACTGTCTCACGACGTTCTGAACCCAGCTCGCGTACCGCTTTAATGGGCGAACAGCCCAACCCTTGGGACCGACTACAGCCCCAGGATGCGATGAGCCGACATCGAGGTGCCAAACCTCCCCGTCGATGTGAACTCTTGGGGGAGATAAGCCTGTTATCCCCGGGGTAGCTTTTATCCGTTGAGCGATGGCCCTTCCATGCGGAACCACCGGATCACTAAGCCCGACTTTCGTCCCTGCTCGACTTGTAGGTCTCGCAGTCAAGCTCCCTTCTGCCTTTACACTCTGCGAATGATTTCCAACCATTCTGAGGGAACCTTTGGGCGCCTCCGTTACCTTTTGGGAGGCGACCGCCCCAGTCAAACTGCCCGCCTGACACTGTCTCCGAACCGGATCACGGTCCTGGGTTAGAAGGTCCATACAGCCAGGGTGGTATCCCACGGATGCCTCCACGTAAGCTGGCGCTCACGTTTCTAAGGCTCCCACCTATCCTGTACAAGCTGCACAGACATTCAATATCAGGCTACAGTAAAGCTCCACGGGGTCTTTCCGTCCTGTCGCGGGTAATGCGCATCTTCACGCATCGTATAATTTCACCGGGTCTCTCGTTGAGACAGTGCCCAAGTCGTTGCACCTTTCGTGCGGGTCGGAACTTACCCGACAAGGAATTTCGCTACCTTAGGACCGTTATAGTTACGGCCGCCGTTTACTGGGGCTTCGGTTCTAAGCTTCGGGCGAAAGCCCTAACTCTTCCCCTTAACCTTCCAGCACCGGGCAGGTGTCAGCCCCTATACTTCGCCTTTCGGCTTCGCAGAGACCTGTGTTTTTGCTAAACAGTCGCTTGGGCCTATTCACTGCGGCTCTACTCCGTAGAGCACCCCTTCTCCCTAAGTTACGGGGTCATTTTGCCGAGTTCCTTAACGAGAGTTCTCCCGCTCACCTTAGGATTCTCTCCTCGCCTACCTGTGTCGGTTTGCGGTACGGGCACCTGTGACCTTGCTAGAGGCTTTTCTCGGCAGTGTGAAATCAGGAACTTCGGCCAGAAGGCCTCCCCATCACAGCTTGAAATGGCCAGGCGGATTTGCCTACCTGACTTTCTCACTGCTTGGGCGCACACATCCATCCGTGCGCATTCCTTATCCTACTGCGTCCCCCCATCGCTCAAACGGTCATGAGGTGGTACAGGAATATCTGCCTGTTGTCCATCGCCTACGCCTTTCGGCCTCGGCTTAGGTCCCGACTAACCCTGAGAGGACGAGCCTTCCTCAGGAAACCTTAGGCATTCGGTGAAAGAGATTCTCACTCTTTTTTCGCTACTCATACCGGCATTCTCACTTCTAAGCGCTCCACCAGTCCTCACGGTCTGACTTCACAGCACTTAGAACGCTCTCCTACCATTGTTCGTAAGAACAATCCACAGCTTCGGTGATACGTTTAGCCCCGGTACATTTTCGGCGCAGAGTCACTCGACCAGTGAGCTATTACGCACTCTTTAAATGGTGGCTGCTTCTAAGCCAACATCCTGGTTGTCTAAGCAACTCCACATCCTTTTCCACTTAACGTATACTTTGGGACCTTAGCTGGTGGTCTGGGCTGTTTCCCTTTCGACTATGAACCTTATCACCCATAGTCTGACTCCCAAGTTTAAGTATCTGGCATTCGGAGTTTGACTGAATTCGGTAACCCGATGAGGGCCCCTAGTCCAATCAGTGCTCTACCTCCAGTACTCATCATCTTGAGGCTAGCCCTAAAGCTATTTCGGAGAGAACCAGCTATCTCCGTGTTCGATTGGCATTTCACCCCTACCCACACCTCATCCCCGCATTTTTCAACATACGTGGGTTCGGGCCTCCAGTCAGTGTTACCTGACCTTCACCCTGGACATGGGTAGATCACACGGTTTCGGGTCTACGACCGCATACTAAATCGCCCTATTCAGACTCGCTTTCGCTACGGCTCCGTGTCTTCCACTTAACCTTGCATACAATCGTAACTCGCCGGTCCATTCTACAAAAGGTACGCCGTTACGCATTAACGCGCTTCGACTACTTGTAGGCACACGGTTTCAGGTACTCTTTCACTCCCCTCCCGGGGTGCTTTTCACCTTTCCCTCACGGTACTGGTTCACTATCGGTCACTAGGGAGTATTTAGCCTTGGGAGATGGTCCTCCCGGATTCCGACGGAATTCCACGTGTTCCGCCGTACTCAGGATCCACTCCGGAGGAAATTCTTTTTCGATTACAGGGCTGTTACCCTCTTTGGCTAACCTTTCCAGGTTGATTCATCTAAAGAATTTCTTTGTAACTCCTTGTGGAGTGTCCTACAACCCCAGAGAGCAAGCTCTCTGGTTTGGGCTGTTTCCGTTTCGCTCGCCGCTACTTGGGAAATCGCATTTGCTTTCTCTTCCTCCAGGTACTGAGATGTTTCAGTTCCCTGGGTGTGCCTCTTATGCCCTATGTATTCAGACATAAGTCCTGTTCCATTACGAACAGTGGGTTTCCCCATTCGGAAATCCTCGGATCTAAGTTTACTTACAACTCCCCGAGGCATATCGGTGTTAGTCCCGTCCTTCATCGGCTCCTAGTGCCAAGGCATCCACCGTGCGCCCTTATTCACTTAACTAAGTTTACAATGAATAAGCGTGCTATTATATAGCCTTGCTTTAAATCTAGTTTCAGCTCCTAACGACTAGCGTACTTCCTTCACCTTCGTACGATAAGTCAACATCGATTCACTATCGTTCATCGTGTTTCCTTTATCTCCTGCGGCTCAGTCCAGTCCGTACGTCGTTGAACAGTCGCTTCAGCCTTTTGATTGATGTCTTGTTTACTCTTATTTAGTTTTCAAGGTACAAAAATGGAGCCTAGCGGGATCGAACCGCTGACCTCCTGCGTGCAAAGCAGGCGCTCTCCCAGCTGAGCTAAGGCCCCGTTTAAATTATATGATGGTGGGCCTGAGTGGACTCGAACCACCGACCTCACGCTTATCAGGCGTGCGCTCTAACCAGCTGAGCTACAGGCCCATCTATAATTAAAAAATTGCTCTCTCAAAACTGAACCAAACAACACAGTATGCTTCATCCAAATTAGGATGTTCCGTAATGTCCAGCTGCAGCACCCAGCGACTAGCAAACTACCTTCACCTCCGTACGATAAGTCAACATCGATTCACTTACGTTCATCGTGTTTCCTTTATCTCCTTCGGTAGAAGAATGTCCGATTAAAATCGCCGCTTTGCGCGGCAACATCGGACCACCTGGCATGGCCAGGCGCAGTTTGTACGTCGCTAACCGGGTGCTTCCGCTTTTCGTATATCCTTAGAAAGGAGGTGATCCAGCCGCACCTTCCGATACGGCTACCTTGTTACGACTTCACCCCAATCATTGGTCCCACCTTCGGCGGCTGGCTCCAAAAGGTTACCTCACCGACTTCGGGTGTTACCAACTCTCGTGGTGTGACGGGCGGTGTGTACAAGACCCGGGAACGTATTCACCGCGGCATGCTGATCCGCGATTACTAGCGATTCCGGCTTCATGTAGGCGAGTTGCAGCCTACAATCCGAACTGAGAATGGTTTTATGGGATTTGCTTGACCTTGCGGTTTCGCTGCCCTTTGTACCATCCATTGTAGCACGTGTGTAGCCCAGGTCATAAGGGGCATGATGATTTGACGTCATCCCCACCTTCCTCCGGTTTGTCACCGGCAGTCACCTTAGAGTGCCCAACTTAATGCTGGCAACTAAGATCAAGGGTTGCGCTCGTTGCGGGACTTAACCCAACATCTCACGACACGAGCTGACGACAACCATGCACCACCTGTCACTTTCGTCCCCGAAGGGAAATCCCTATCTCTAGGGAGGTCGAAAGGATGTCAAGACCTGGTAAGGTTCTTCGCGTTGCTTCGAATTAAACCACATGCTCCACCGCTTGTGCGGGTCCCCGTCAATTCTTTTGAGTTTCAGCCTTGCGGCCGTACTCCCCAGGCGGAGTGCTTAATGCGTTAACTTCAGCACTAAGGGGCGGAAACCCCCTAACACCTAGCACTCATCGTTTACGGCGTGGACTACCAGGGTATCTAATCCTGTTCGCTACCCACGCTTTCGCTCCTCAGCGTCAGTTACAGACCAGAGAGTCGCCTTCGCCACTGGTGTTCCTCCATATCTCTACGCATTTCACCGCTACACATGGAATTCCACTCTCCTCTTCTGCACTCAAGTCCTCCAGTTTCCAATGACCCTCCACGGTTAAGCCGTGGGCTTTCACATCAGACTTAAAAGACCGCCTGCGAGCGCTTTACGCCCAATAAATCCGGACAACGCTTGCCACCTACGTATTACCGCGGCTGCTGGCACGTAGTTAGCCGTGGCTTTCTGGTTAGGTACCGTCAAGGTCAGGTCAGTTACTACCTGACTTGTTCTTCCCTAACAACAGAGTTTTACGATCCGAAAACCTTCTTCACTCACGCGGCGTTGCTCCGTCAGACTTTCGTCCATTGCGGAAGATTCCCTACTGCTGCCTCCCGTAGGAGTCTGGGCCGTGTCTCAGTCCCAGTGTGGCCGATCACCCTCTCAGGTCGGCTACGCATCGTTGCCTTGGTGAGCCTTTACCTCACCAACTAGCTAATGCGCCGCGGGCCCATCTATAAGTGACAGCTTACGCCGCCTTTCAAACTTCTTATTATGCAATAAAAAGTATTATCCGGTATTAGCTCACGTTTCCGCGAGTTATCCCAGTCTTATAGGTAGGTTGCCCACGTGTTACTCACCCGTCCGCCGCTCGTTCCACTCTCTTCACCCCGAAGGGATCAGAAGAGCTTCCCGCGCTCGACTTGCATGTATTAGGCACGCCGCCAGCGTTCGTCCTGAGCCAAGATCAAACTCTCCAAAAAAAGTTTGTTTAGAATTAACATAATTAATTCTATGTCTTAGCTTTTTAGAAGTGTTACCTTCTATTTTTAAAAGAAAACGAGTTTCCTTTTATCTTAACATACTGGTTGTTTTGTTCAGTTTTCAAAGAGCAATTCATGTCGTCTTTTAACGACAGATATTAATTTATCATACTACATTTTCTTTGTCAACAAGTTTTTGAATGAACTTTAAAATGTTCTTTCGTTTTTCTAGCGACAAGAAATAATATAGCACATGATCATAGTAAATTCAATAGAAAATATAGAAGAAAGAGTATTCTAATTTAAATATACAACTAACCCCACTATTTCCTAGACGCTTTCGGCATATATTTTATACAATCCTTTTCATTCCCTAATCGACGTAGCAATTGAAATAATACATGATACCTATCTTTCATTGCCGCTTTTACACTATTATCAATTCTAGTATCTTCTAAATCAATTCGTATTTCTTCCAATTCTCTTTTAACCATATACTCCATTTCCCTTTTTTCCATTTTATTAATAAGTAAGCCCAACATTTCCTTCACCTCTTCTAAATAAGTAAATTCTTAAACATCTTCATTTACTATTCCCATTTTTTTATAAAAAGTATCCTCATTTTTAATTTTTGTTAAAGTTCATCTAATAGCTTGTTCATATTTATATTTATCCCTCATAGAATCTTATAAGGGATAAAGTTACTTTGGGGGAATTATAATGAAACATTTTCATGTTTGGAAATTCGGTCGCTTAAAGCGATGGGCACTTATTGCAATACTTGCATTTTTCACTGCTATGATATTGTGGGTTAATGAAAATGGGAGTTTTTCCGTTATTTCATCGAAGGAATCGGCTGCTATAAGTAAAGGAAATGCAGATGATCCTAATATCGCATTAACGTTTAACATTAGTTGGGGGGAAGAAAAGGTACATGAGATTTTAGAAAAACTTAAACAGAATAACATCCAAGCTACATTTTTTGTTAGTGGGGAATGGGCTGAGCGTCATCCAACTATATTAGACAAAATAGTAGAGGAAAAGCACGAAATTGGCATGCTAGGTTACCGTTATAAAAGTTATTTAGATCAGGATATAGAACAAGTTAGAAGAGACTTAATTAAAGCGCAAGAAATTTTTAATAAGCTTGGGTATGAAGATGTAAATCTTTTAAGACCACCAAGTGGAAAATTTAATAAAGAGATTCTTAAACTGGCTGAGGACATGAATTATCAAGTTATACATTGGAATGTTAATCCAAATGACTGGGAAAACCCAGGAACACAAACTATTGTGGACAACGTAATGAAAGGCACGAAAAATGGGGATATCATCCTTCTTCATGCATCAGATTCCGTAAAACAAACTGTCGAAGCTTTAGACACCATACTACCAGGGCTTAAAAATAAAGGATATAACTTTATATCCATGACCGAGCTAATCAATCAAGCACACGCAGATTCAAAAATAGTGGATTAAGAAACAAAGGCGTAAGCGCCCGTTTAGCGACGTACGGACTGGACTGATCCGTAGGAGATAAAGGAAACACGACGAACGGAGTGAGTCGATGTTGACTTATCGCACGAAGGTGAAGGAAGTCTCGCTAGTCGCTGGGCGCTGGAGCCGGACGTGGCCTTTTCTGAATAATTATCCACATGCAGCAAATTTTTTAATTTCGCTAAACCATAAAAAAACCACCAATACAGGTGGTTTTTTTAGGCTTTACTATGTGATGGTCTTTTATTATTGGAAGATGACATATTCTTTTTGGAAGTGAGCTCACTAGACTTTTGATTCATTCGATGTAAGGCAAGTATTTGGTAAGTATTACACGCTAATAAGGGGGCAATCATTAACCATGCATATTCCGTGCCTTCTGCTTGGAGACCTGGAACCCACTCCACCGCAGTCATCACAATCATGAAAAACAATGCTGGTATAAATGCATTTTGCTTTGTTTCTTTTGCCTTTCTTTTCGCAACAAACCAACCGTAAACAAAGAACACAAGTACCATCAAGATATACCAACGAATAGAAACCTCCCCTTTTGTTGCTTGATAAGGAAAATACACTAAGTCAAACAGAACAAATGCAATTAACAATAGTTGAACCGTGGGCCAAAATGAACGAAACAAACTAATTCCATACCGATGAACAAATAAATAAGCAAAGAAACCGGTCATACTAAGTACACTGAAAGTTAAACCAAGACCAATATTAAAAATAAATAATCCAATTAATTCCCAATAATTAAATGGGCTTAAATATGATACATAAATATCAAATTGAACAAAAAAACTAATAATAAGTCCCGCAATTCCACCTATAACAGCTGTTTTAAATAGGAAATTCACCAAATAACGTGTTTTCAATCTCTTAATCCTCCTGATCGTACACATTCTATAATGCGTATTCTAACATGAAAACGCATTTCTTTCCTTCATCATGGCTTATGATTCCAGTAAATTTCTTTAATCGGAATAACTAATGAAGTTTTCATCCTATAGGACGTATAGTTTATATTTCAAAAAACCATATTAAGAATATACGGAAGGAGGATTTCCTAATGTATCGCTTTATATATGTGACAATAATAGGATTTTGCCTCTTATTTTTAACCGCTTGTGGTGGTGGAGGTAATGCTTCCACTAATGATAGTGATTATGATCAAACGAAGAAAATGGTTATAGATATATTACAAACGGATGAAGGAAAAAAGGCACTTACCGACACATTATCTGATGAAAAGTTAAAGAAGGAATTTGTCATAAATTCAGAAGAGGTAAAAAAGGCAATCAACGAAACACTTGTTTCCGATGAAGGAAAAAAGATGTGGCAAGAGATGTTTAAGGATCCAAAGTTTGCAGAAGCCTATGCTAAATCAATGGAAGATTCTCAAAAGGATTTACAAAAAAGCTTAATGAATGATTCTGAATATAAACAGCAAATGATTGACTTATTAAAGGATCCGCAAATGATGTCTCATTTTTTAACTGTTTTAAAGAGCCAAGAATTTAGTTCTTATTTGGAGAAAAGTATACAAAAGACTATTGAGACCCCTACATTTCAGGCAAAAATACAAGAGATATTGTTAAAAGCGGCTGAAGAGCAAGCTAAAGGCCAAGGAGGAAAGAACTCCTCTGAAGGTGGCGGCGGTATTCAAGAAGGTGGCGGTAGTAACGAGAAGAAAGACGGCGGCGGACAAGGTGGAGGCAACAGCGGAGACGGATAGCTTCCTATAGAATGAACAAAGAGGACGTCAGAAAACGCCCTCTTTGTCCATTTATTCTTCAATTTTAGCAATAATTTTTGCTGCCATTTTATGATATTCTTTACCATTTGGATGGTCTTCTTGATACACTCCAGGAGCAAATTCTTCTTCATCTATATAAGGCTGCTGTAATTGCAAGCGACCAAGTACTTTTGTTTTAAGTACTTCGGCTAGCTTATCTCCGCCACCTTGGCCAAAAACATGTTCTTTTTCCCCAGTTTTCTTACTTACAAAATAGGACATATTTTCAACTACACCAAGAATTTCATGGTCTGTTTTCATTGCCATCTGTCCAGCACGAGCAGCTACAAATGCTGCTGTTGGATGTGGTGTGGTAACAATCACTTCTTTACATGTTGGAAGAAGTTCGTGAACGTCCATAGCAATATCACCTGTTCCCGGTGGTAGGTCAAGAAGTAAATAGTCTAAATCTCCCCATTCCACTTCAGAAAAGAAGCTATTCAGCATCTTCCCTAACATTGGTCCACGCCAAATAATAGGTGAATTATCTTCTACAAAGAATCCCATAGATACTACCTTTACACCAAAACGTTCAACAGGAATAATTTTTTTACCACGAACGACTGGGCGTTTTTCAATTCCCATCATATCTGGAACGCTAAATCCATATATATCCGCATCAATAATCCCAACTTTTTTACCCAAGCGAGCTAAAGATACAGCTAAGTTTACGGTAACAGTAGATTTCCCTACTCCACCTTTTCCACTAGCGACTGCAACAAATTTTGTATTTGAGTTACCACCCATCAAAGAAGCTTCTTTAGCTTGATCAACAGCAGGCTGATATTTCTTAATTATTTCCTCGGGTAATTGTTCAAAACGCAGACCTACCGTATTGGCACCGTTTCTTTTTAATATACCAACAATTTCTTGTTGCATCTGCATTTGTTCAGCGGTATTTAATTTAGAAATACCAACTTTAACACTGACATGCTTTTTATCCTCTTTAATGTTTACATTAATTATTCCATCTGTTTCTTCTAACGTTTTATGTAAAAATGGATCTTTTACCTGGCTAATTAGTTTTATTACTTCTTCATTTGTTAGCAAAGAACTCACCATCCCTTTATTCCATGTAAAATCAACTTAGAAAACTTGGCATTCGCTTTAGGTATACGAATGCCATAGTTGCACTTATGCAGACAAGAAGATTTTTATACCTTCCTACCTACTAAAATAAGTATAACATAAATTTTGGAAAACCTAATGAAAGTGAATCCCCTTTCACTCATTATCTTCTGCTTTTATCTCCTCGGTTGTATATCGTAAAATCCCTTCGTAAATGCTTGCCGCCATTTTATCTTGATAATCTTCTTGTTTTAATAACTCTCTTTCCTCTACATTTGATAGAAATCCAATTTCCACTAATGCACCAGGAACTTCCGCATGTTTCAATAGATACATTTCCGTTTTAGCGAGAGCCTCACGATTTGTATTTTCTAAATTACGAATGATTTCCGCTTGAATCATTTTAGCTAAATGTTTGTTTTCATCTTTACTTGGATAATAGAACGTTTGTGCACCTCTCCATTCCGTTGCGGGCAATGCATTCAAATGAATACTAAGAAAAAAATCCGCCTTATGGTCATGGATAAAATTCAAGCGATTACGAATATCTTCTGATTTTCTACGAGAGAGTCCCTTCGTTTCCTCACTAGCTAAATCTTTATCCGCTTCTCTTGTTAGGTGTACTGTTGCACCAGCTTCTTGTAGATATGTGCTTAATTTTTTTGAAACTGCAAGAGTGATGGCCTCTTCCTTAGTTCCATCCTTACCAGCGGCACCTCCATCCGGCCCACCATGCCCCGGATCAAGTACAATGGTTTTCCCTGATAGTGGTAAGGAAAATTTAGTTACATCTAAGCTCTTATTCATTGGAAATTGAATGAGAAATACTAATAAAGCTAATCCTAATAACCAAAAGCCAACTTTTATCATTCGTTTCATCCTTCTCGCCCCTTAACTTGAAGTGCGTGTTCAAAAAGGAGGATGAAAAGGACCGAGGTCGGCTAAATGCGCAACGTCCTGTTGCAACGCCGACACTAGCACGTCCTGTGCGTCGCAGTTCGAGGCGGCGTAGCTTTGAGTACCGGAACGTATGCAGTAAATACGTGAGGAACGGAAAAGCAAGCCAACCAGAAACGTCGAAGTGTCAATTTCACCGGACTTTTTGAACAAACTCTTGAACTATGATTATTTTATGGGACAAGATAAAAGTTTATGACAGATTGCAAAATATGGTATGCTATTATAGTAATTGTAAAATCTATATATAACGCTATTTATAATGGAAAAATTGAATAATCGAAAGGGGTTATTATATGCTTTGGCTAGGAATAGGCATATTAGTAATAGGTGTGGCACTATTACTATTAGCTATCGTTTTAATTAAACCACTTTTTAAACTAGCAGGGGTTCTTAGTAATCTGCAGAAAACAACAGATACATTGCCAAATCAGTTAAAGGAGATCACTTCCCAAACAACGAATGTCCTTGGAGCAGGAGTGGACACTTTAAATGAAATCAACACTCAAGTGAAAAAACTCAATCCTATCTTTAATATTATTGGAGAAATTGGTCAGGCAACAAATAAACTTAGTTCATCCATCGTTAGTAAAGTTAATGGTATTAACAACAGAACTGAAGCCGCCGAGTCCATTTCAACCGCAAAAGGATTGGAAGGTTTTTATGCATTAATCGCACTTGTATTTTTACTTTTTAAAAGAAAATAAGGATGCCCTCCCCTAGGGTCATCCTTATTTTAATCCTCTTTATTAATATCCCGCTTTATATCCTGTAATAAATCTGCACGTTTTTTACCTTCTAAATAAAGCTTCCGATCCAATGCTTTGATTCTATCCTTTACACGATTAGAACCACGAAGGTTTTTATAACCTTTTCTTTCCAATAAAGCAGCTGTAAGTCCACTTGCAAAGGCTAGGACTATGGACAATCCTGTTTTATTGTTCATCAAATTTAGTTCCCTCTTCCTTTTTTAATTCATTACGCTTCTTAAACCAGTAATAAGCGAGTGCAAATGTTCCATATAAACCGCCAACTTTATTTTTTTCTGCCACGTCTCGGGCGCCTTCTGTTTTTGACTTCATCGTATCCGTAACATTCGCAACAGAGGATGTGAATTTTCTCGTTACATTTCCAACATCACCAACCACATAAAATAGTGGACTTAATTGTTTCAATTTATCATTAACATCTGCTAAGGTATTATTACTTTCACTAATCATATCTCCTGTTTTCTTCATAATATCATCCATTTGTTTCGGTAATTGTTCTACTGTCTGGTCCACGCCTTTGAGCACATTTGCCAAATTATTCAACGTATGTCCGATAAAAACAGCTAAAACTAACAAAGCCACACCTATTATAATTACTCCAATTCCAATTAGTGTCATATTCTCATCACATTCCTTCCTGTAACTAATTTACCCTTTTCCACTTCTTAATAACTTGCACAGCCGCTTCTCCCCATTTAATCGCTTCTACCGTTGGACGCAGCTGTTTTTTTATTTTTTCATCGGTTATTCCGTCTTTATAAACTCTATACGTATCATTGATACTATTAATAGAATTACCTACATTTCCAATCGTTTCAAATACACTATCTGTCGCTTTCATATCTTCTGAAATTTCATCAATGGTTGTATGTACTTCCTGAATGGTTTTTGTTAATTGGGGGGTTATGTATTCCAATTGTTTCTCTACATCTCTCATCGTTTCCCCTAGTGAGCTTGTAACATTAGCTAACCGTTTTAAGGTTATGGAAATATATATAGCAGCTATAAAAAATGCAATAGAACAAAGCAAAATACCAAAATAAATAATTTCCACCACGTTCCCTCCTTCTTTATAGATGTTATTATACCACTCACAATTAGAAATAAAAATGCTCCCACTTTATTTAGAAAAATATTCTTAGTAAACTTACCTATTTCTTATCATAAACCTTCTGAGCTTAGCATTTCCAATAAAGACTATCTAATTCAACAAGCGAACGCGGCTTTCACTATCGTCAACGTTCGCTTGTTAAATCTATATTAAGAAGATGTTCAAAAAGTCCAACTTCTACTAAGACCGCCCACGTCCTGTGGGCAGCGTAGAAGTCCTTTTCATCCTTCTTTTTGAACACGCATGTTAAAAGAAATCTGGAAAATAGGTTTGTTTCCTCGGTATTAATCTTTCAAGTATGTGGATATCCCTTTCATTTCCACCAATTAATCCTAACTCATATAATTCTGTTGGTCGTTTATATCCAAAGAACATTGTAGTAAGTTGTTGGATATTACAGCTAATACCTTTATTACTTTCGCTTATCCCTTTTTCGTGGATTACATATATTTTACCATCTACTTCTTCAAGACAATATGTACCTGTATTATCTGGTAAAAAATCATCTTGGACATTAATTTGTAAGGAAATATCTTGAAGCCGGGTTTGACTTACATATTGCTTAAGATAGGAATTCACATCGACAATTCTAGCCATAAAATAGGGGGATACCTTTTGCTCAAACCTTGGTTCATCTATTAGAACTGGTAGATTATCATTTTCCGGCATCTCCATTTGTATTTGATCTGCCATGGAGTCGTGGTTGGCTATGAATTGAAGTAATACTTTTAACCCGTTTAATGAGCAAAAGATGAGTTCCTCCACTTTAAATACCCTGTTCTTTACGGAATAAAAGAGATATCCCTCTGGTTTATGTTCGTTGTTATAAGCTACTACCGTTAATGGTTTATTCTTCCATACACGTTGCTTCCACCATTTTTCATCTCTTATAAGTGAGCCATTAAATTTCTTCATATATGTGTGATAAATGGTATTAAAAGTGGCAATCTCAGCTTCTGTCCTTTTGACATACCCACTCCCATTCCAATTCTTTTTTATTCTTTCCATTGGTATCTGATATTTCTTTTTAGCAAAGGCAATCTCCCAACCGTATTTCCGGTAAAAAGGTACAGAAAAGGGATGGAGATAGGACACCAATTGTCCGTTTTCCTTCATTTTATGTAAGGCATGAGAAAGTAAATCCTTCACCATCCCATTTCTACGATACTCCGGCCATGTAGCGACAGAGCCAATACCTCCCATATCCATAGATATCCCATTCATATCTACAGATAAAGGAATAAGATGAAGCTTTGCAGCAATTTTATTTTGATCCTTTATCCCAAAAATCATATGTCGTTCTGCTTCTTCTTTTTTCTTTTGGAATTCTGCTTCTGTTAGTTCATATTGAAAAGCGAATTGGGATAAGGCAGATATCTCATCATAGTCATTTTCATTTAATGCTACTATTTGTTCATACGAACTACCCCTTTCTTTAGTCGATAACATTTTCATGTTGTTCAATCGCATTACCCATACTAACTTATTATAATAATAAAGGAGACTAATAGAAATCTCCATTCATATAAGGCTAACTAATATAAAAAATGGCTTACCTTTTAAGGCAAGCTCATTTTTTACCCGTATTTTTAAATTGTCATACTTAAGTATCCACCATCAAGCAGAAACCCCACCATTCGTTTCCTATCTTAAATTACCATCCTCGTTAAATGGTATCTCATAAAGATCGGAGACTTGTTCCATATTTGGGTGTTCTTTCACGTAATCTAAAAGTGTCTCTGAAACCTCTATCTCACCTACATGTAAGGTATCCAAAATTCGCACCATTTTTACCTTTGAAAAATCAAGAATATTACATGTCTTAATTGCAGCTTGAATGGCTGCTTTGTCTGTTGGCATTGCTGTAGAGATATGAGTTGGCCCTACAACGGTGGACGTCAACCCATTTGCGTATGTAGCTTCTCTGTCCATCTTGTCAACAAGACGTTGGGTAGTGAAGTCTGCTGTACCAACACCATTGGCATTACCCTCTGTTTGTGGCGTTAAATCTAGTACAATCATTTTCGTAACGTCTGGTCCGCCATGTGCATACGGAGTTGGATACCTTCCTGTAATGTTCGGATCCATTCCATCTCCACTAATGTTCTTACCGATTTGATCGATAACTAGAACATCGATTTGATCAACAAAGATTTTTGGTAATAACTTTTTAGCTAAATCTAGTAATTCTGGTTCTTTCTCTTCAATTTCATTAGCACGCAGCACTTCAATCCTTGCCACTTTGTCAAATGCATTCTCAACTGTCGCAATACCGAATAAAATAGGCATCTTCTCAATGGTCATTTTTGCCATTGCAGGAACGTGCTCCGCCATATGCTTAAACCCTAGTTGATGACATGCTTCTGCCCCTTTTTGTTTCCCCAAACCAATACTAATCATCTTCATAATTCCACTTTCTACTTTACCACGGAAAGCAGTATGGGGTTTTACACGGTTAATTACTACAATTCCATCTGCTTTAGATGCATATTTGTCAATGTAAACCGGTAAACCATTCGGTAGTTCGCCAATTTTAATTACTTCCATCGAAGAGCGAATTTCTGCCCCAACACTCTCTTCTGTTACTCCCAAATGTTCTAATACTGCCTTTTGCCCTGGCCCTGTTGCACCACCATGACTTCCCATACTAGGAACAATAAATGGCTTTGCACCTAAATCTATTAGAAATTGAACTGTAGCTCTAGTAATATCAACTAAAGCATCTGTGCCCCTACTTCCAACTGCCAAGGCAATCTCAGCACCTGGTTTAACCATATCTTTCACTTTCTCTAATTCTTGGCTTAATGTTTCTACTACGTCATCTAGTTTTGATTCATCAAACGTTTGCTTCACCCTAGCCATTCTAGGTACCGGAATATCCTGAACCAGTTCTCTGAGAATACTCATAGAAAACCCACTCCCCACTTTAAAGTAATATATCTTTTAAAAAAATACATTTATATGTAAAAATAAAATCCCCTTATCAAATCCTATTCGTCTCACGACTAAAGTCATGAGTGTTCTAGGCTAATTCATAAAATTTATCATATAGATTTTTTAATTTGTTTATTAAACAAATTATCAGCCTAAGAATATCATTGAGGGGTTTATGCGTCAAGAGAAAACGCTATCAACTAGCAGTAATTTTTATGAACAAAAGCGGAAGCGCCCGTTTAGCGACGTACGGACTGCGCCTGGCCATGCCAGGTGGTCCGATGTTGCCGCGCAAAGCGGCGGTTTTAATCGGACATTCCACCGCCGTAGGAGATAAAGGAAACACGACGAACGGAGTGAGTCGATGTTGACTTATCGCACGGAGGTGAAGGAAGTCTCGCTAGTCGCTGGGCGCTGGAGCTGGACGTGGCCTTCCCTATGACAAGATTTAATAAGCTGAATTTTTATACTCTTCTATCTTCCGTAAAAAAACACAAGAAGGTTTCACTTTTAACCCTCCTGCGCTTTTTCTCTTAATCAATTATATTTTTCATGAATAATTTCACGCCATTGTAAATCTCCACGGTCTAATGAATGTATTAATAACTCCGCGGTCCCCATGTTTGTTGCTAACGGAATATTGTAGACATCGCACAATCTCATTAATGCAGAAATATCTGGTTCATGGGGCTGGGCGGTTAAAGGATCCCTAAAGAAAATAACCATATCCATGTTGTTATCAGCAACAAGGGCCCCAATTTGTTGGTCTCCCCCTAATGGGCCAGATTGAAAGAGATGTATTGCAAGTCCCGTAGCCTCATTTATTCTAGACCCAGTAGTACCTGTTGCGAATAACTCATGCTTTTCTAAACTATATTTATACGCCTCCGTAAAACGGACCATATCATCTTTTTTCTTATCATGGGCAATTAAGGCAATTCTCATGGTATCTCCCCTATCTATGATATTAAAATGTACTCTAGATTAATAGACTTTGTATATACATCTAGTGGAAGGAATCCAGAAAATAGACACTTTTTGAAAACCCTTCCATAATTATTTTAAAATGTTATTATTATATTGAAACTTACTATAACTTTGTTTGATAGACAAATTATACTATTAAACAAGGAATAAATCAAAAGGGGAAAACAACGATGGTTACGGGAGACGGAGCGTATATAAAAAGAATTAATAGAAACCTTATACTCCAAGAGATTATGAATAATGGTCTCATATCTAGGGCAGAATTATCTAAAATAACTGGACTTAATAAAGCAACCATTTCCGTCCAGGTACAAGATTTACTCAAAAAAAAACTCATATACGAAACACAGCAAGAGCACCATGCTATTGGTAGAAGGCCTATTATGTTATCTATAAATGGTTCAGTAGGTTATGTACTAGGGATCGATATAGATTTTTCTTCTATCCAATTCGCTATTACCAACATAAAAGGAAAAGAAGTAGAATATATAAAAATAAATCCTGAGACAAAAGACTATGAGTCCATTGTTCAGTTATTAACTAAATATATCCAACATTATATGAATAAGTTCGCAAATAGTCCTTATGGTTTAATTAGTGTCATTATTGCCGTTCATGGCACAGTGAATAATGATGAAGTCATTAATTTTGTACCGAAATTACAATGGAAACGGAAAAATTTAAAAGCAGATCTGGAAAATCAGTTAGATATAGAGATTCACATCGTAAATAATGCAAATCTTTCCGCATATGCGGAGAAGGTTTATAGCGGGCAAAATGATAATCTAATGTCTCTTATGCTTACTTCTGGGATTGGTGCAGGAATTATTATGGACGACCAAATTCATAAAGGATTCAATGGTTATGCTGGGGAAATGGGACATATGATCATATCACCAGATGGAAAAAAGTGTCCTTGTGGAAATAATGGTTGTTGGGAACTTTATGCTTCAGAGTCTACTCTTTTAATGGAGTTGTCTCAATTGCTAAATCGGCCAACTCTAACTTTAAAAGAGATTGCTGAGTTAATTGAAAGACGAGACTCGACAACCATGGAGTATATCAAACAATTCATTAAATATTTATCAATTGGTATTAATAATATGATTAATTTATATAATCCTGAAACAATTGTGATAAATAGTGGAATCTTACGTATTTATCCGAATACAGTAAAAGAAATTAAAAGCCATCTAAAATCTTCCATTAGTGATTATCGTGAAATTACCATTTCAAAGTTAGGGATAAAAGCTTGTGTAATTGGTGCATGTGCATTTGCAATAAGTAAGTTTTTAGGTATATCTAACCTTAGAATTCAGGATTCTGATCAGTTTAAAGAGCAAACTTCTGTAAATAATCAAACCCCTGAATTAGTGAATATATAAAGAAAGGACTTCCGCTTACAGGGAGTCCTTTCTTTTGTATAAATAGAGTTTTTTAGAACCAGTCTGCGTGGAACACGCCTTCCTTATCTTTACGTTGGAAGGTGTGTGCACCAAAGTAGTCTCTTTGTGCTTGAATTAAGTTAGCTGGTAAATCTTCTGAACGATAGCTATCATAATATGCAATTGCACTAGAGAAAGTTGGTACTGGTATACCGTGTTTCATTGCAACCGTGATTACTTCACGTAGTGCGGATTGATAGTTTTCAACAATTTCTTTGAAATATGGATCTAACATTAAGTTAGCTAGTTGTGGATCACGATCAAATGCATCCTTAATCTTTTGTAAGAAATGAGCACGGATAATACATCCACCACGCCAGATCATTGCGATATCGCCGTATTTTAGATCCCAGCCATATTCTTCAGAAGCGGCACGCATTTGTGCAAAACCTTGTGCATAAGATGTAATTTTACTCATATAAAGAGCTTTACGAATTGCCTCAATTAGTTCTTTACGGTCACCATCATATGAAGCCGCTTCTGGGCCGCTTAAAACCTTGCTTGCTTTCACGCGTTCATCTTTAAGACTTGAAATAAAGCGAGCAAATACAGATTCTGTAATTAATGGAAGTGGTACACCTAGGTCTAAAGCATTCTTACTTGTCCATTTACCAGTACCTTTTTGTCCAGCTTTGTCCATAATTACTTCAACAAGAGGTTTCCCTGTTTCGTCATCCATCTTCGTAAAGACATCAGCTGTAATTTCAATTAGGTAACTATCCAACTCACCTTTATTCCATTCTTTGAATACTTCATGTAATTCACTTGCTTCCATTCCAAGAACATTCTTCATAATGTTGTAGGCTTCAGCAATTAATTGCATATCGCCATATTCGATACCGTTATGAACCATTTTCACAAAGTGTCCGGCACCATTTGGTCCAATATACGTTACACAAGGATCACCATCTACTTTTGCTGAGATAGCTTCAAAAATGGGAGCTACTAAATCGTATGCTTCTTTCTGACCGCCAGGCATTAGAGACGGACCCTTTAAAGCTCCTTCTTCTCCTCCTGAAACCCCAGTTCCAATAAAGTGAATTCCTGTTTCATCTAATCTCTGATTACGACGCATTGTATCTTCATATAACGTATTACCACCGTCAATTAAAATGTCGCCTTCTTCAAGATATGGTTGTAAAGATTCAATGGTAGCATCTGTAGCTGGCCCAGCTTGAACCATCATCATAATTTTTCGTGGTTTTTCAAGAGAATTAACAAATTCCTCTATTGTTTCTGCACCAACAAAGTTTTTACCCTTTGCTTCATTTTCTAAAAAGTCCTGTGTTTTTGCATACGTACGGTTAAATACTGCTACAGAGAAACCTCTACTTTCAATATTCAACGCCAAGTTTTTTCCCATTACTGCTAAACCGATAACACCAATTTGTTGTTTAGACATAGCTCTATCCTTTCTGCAATTACAAATTTTAATCTAATTTATTTATATACTATACAAACTTAGATTTCAAACTATATACTATACCTTTTGTGATTCGTAAAAAACTATGACGAAAATAATTCATATTTAGTTAAGGATTAATTTCTTTCCCCTTCTCTGCTTATTTAATAAATAACCCTGCTACTTCATCTTTATTGTTAAAACTTATTGTGAATACACGATTTTCATCACTGTATTTTGCAACAAGAACAACGATATAATAGCCATCTTTTTCTTCTACAGAGGATTTATCGATTTTTTCAAAGTCACCGGATTCTTCAATAATAGGAGTAAGTTCTTCCATTTGCTCTTCTGGTAATTCTGTTTTCATTTGTTCATTAAACATCTCATGAACTTCTTTATAATTAAGTTCATTTAAAAGTGAAACGACTTCTTCAGCTTTTGAAATATATTTTTCTGAAGTCGAATCATCCACTGTGTTTCCCCCACATGCGACAAGTGTAAGTATTGCCATAAAACCCAATATAGTTGCTAAAAATTTTTTCATAGTACCTCTCCCCTTCTTTTTATCCATAAGCTATAATTGAAAACGGCCAGTGCAATAATGGCTATCGTAACTTCCAAAACAATTAATACACTATCTTGTGGCACATATAACGGTATAATCCCTATCAGTGCATCAACAATGCCATGAATTATAATGGCAAGAAAGATATATATAAATTTTTTTCGAACGACTCCTTGTAATACAATGATCGAAAGCCCTATATGTAATAACATGGCAAAGAAACGTTCGGTACCACTTATAAAGAAATCTGTGCTGTATACAATAGCAGTCGGTAAAAATAACAAGTTTATCGCACGAATTCCGACAAATAACACTGCCTCGATTCCACCATGTCCTACACCAAACCAAAACCCAGATTGCCAATCTCGTTGTCTCATAAAAAAGTACATTGCGATAAAACGAGCAAGTTCTTCAACGATACCTGCTGACAAACCGATGACTATAGCAAATAAAACAGGTTGCATCGCATGAAACATCAAATAGGCAGTGCTGTTTTCTCCTAAATATTGCAATATTGGTATCCGTATCAAAACTTGTGATACAACAAATGCAAGTACACCCAATACAAACGGAATATATCGCTTTTTATAAAACGAATATACTAAAGACATAAGTGGTATTCCCATACTTATAGTTAAAGCAAAAATAATACCAGCCATCCATGTCACTCCCTAATTGAAGTGTATAAAAGCTACCCCCTATATATGCTTGGATGTTGGAAAAATTATCAAGGACTATCTATTTCAAGCGAAAAGCAGTAAACTTTATATTTTACATAAAAATACCCCTTCCTGTACTTCTAGGAAGGGGTTGTAAAGCTAGGCAACCATGCTAGCCTCGCTACACTTTATAACTAGCGTAAGATTATAGATTCATATCCACTAAAATTTTACATTGACTACGATCTTTTGTTAGCAATTCAAAGCCTTTCTCAACAATGTCGTCTAAAGCAATTTTGCTTGTAATTACCGCTTGTCCATCAATGGCACCGCTCGCCAATAGTCGAATTACTTCAGGGAATAAGCGGTTATACGCATAAGACCCACTGATCTTTGCTTCCGTCATGACAATCATATTTGGATTGAATTCTACTGGCTTTTCCCAAACACTTACAACTTTAAATTCACCGCCAGGACGAACGGCGCTAACTCCACTTGTAAATGTAGCTTGTACACCCGCAGCATCATTGGCCACGTTTACGCCACCATTTGTTTTTTCTCGGATAAAGGCTACCGCATCTGTATCAACTGGGTTAATACATGTGTTGCCCCAAGTTCTAGTGCCTTTTGTCGGCGTTCCTCAGATACTTCTACAACAAAGATTTCACTGACTCCCGCTGCTTTAACTGCTTGCAACAGCAATAATCCGATTGGTCCGGCTCCAAATATGGCTGCAGTATCCCCAAGCTTTAACTGACTTTGGCGAACAGCGTGAACCGCAACAGCTGTTGGCTCAACAAGTGCACCTAGCTCCAAACCCATCGTTTCTGGTAAAATTAAGCCTTCGACTAGCTTCCTTAAGGTGCCTTAAAAGGCATTTTGTATTCCAAATAAGGCCCTTTTATTGAATAAAGGATTAATTGGACTTTACTTTTGCTCGGCTTCATATAGCGCTTTAATCAGCTTCCAAAGATGATGAAAACCATGTTTATCGCAAAAGATGTTTATACCTATGCCCAAGAAGGAATTGAAAATAAAATTAAGAACGGATGGTTTGAAGAACCCCCGCAAATGGAAAACCGAATCGGAATTATTAAAGGAAGTGAATGAGTGGGACGAGGGGACAGGTTTTGTTGTCCCTCTGTCCCTTACATACTCCTGCTTAAAAATACTAGTCGTTCTATTTCAGAAAATCCGTGTTTTTTGTAAAAACCTTCAGCCGGTATCCCTCTATCAGTTAATAGTGAAATCATACTTACTCCGTCTGATTTTAATTCTTTTATTAAGTTATTCATCATCTTTGATCCAATGCCAGAATTTTGTTTGTCTGCCACTACACACATTTCATTGATGAAAAATTCGTCGCCACTCCACCAATGTTTTAGATTTCCAAAAATAAATCCTATCATTTCTTCCCCGTCAAAAGCGACAATCCCTTTAAAACCCGGTGTATGTGTGAAATCTTCTAAATAATTCTTAGCCGTTTCCTTTGTCCATTCATCATTCCACGGTTCCTGATTAAAAACATCCATAAATGTACTCGTACATTCCGGGAGGTGTTTTTCTTCAAATAATGCTATTTCCATTTATTTCAACTCATTTCTAAGTGTAGTCGGTTTTTTATATTTAAAACTGTGTTTTTAAGATATGACGCGTAAGACCATGAATGAACAACACCTTTTTTATCTACATGTTTTGGATCAAAGGTGATTTCCACATTAATCCCTTTCGTTTTAAGGTAATCATGATTGTAAATGGTGTTTGCATAACGGTCCCCGCGATCCGGAAATATAGCCGCTATGCCAGCGTTTCATTGACGGACTTGCGACGAAGATGAAATATTTCAAGGATTATGGAAATCAAATGGACTTGCTGTTCCGCTACGCAAAGCGGAAGAAAATCATCAAGGAAAATCCGATGGATGAATTGATCTACCCAGCCTACGTGGACGAGTATAGCAGTCAGGAAGAAGATCAAGGGATCGAATTTTGGGAACGGGATACGGTCAATTATTTCTTGAACCGGACGGAGCAGGAATTTCCGTACCGCGTATATGCGATGTTTCGGACTTTACTATATACTGGCATCCGCAAAGGTGAACTTGGTGCGCTACTCGAATCGGATGTATGCAAAAAAAAAGGAATTGCAGATTAGTAAGAACCTCATTTGGATCAACGAGGAATATCTGTTGCTGCGTCCGAAAACGAAGAATTCGGTGCGCACAATGGTAAAGTTGAAGAAACTGAACAAACAACTACGGGAAGACCGTGGCAATCCCGAAATTGAGAAATTTTTTCCCGCGTCCAAGCGATCTGAAACCAATACGGCTCGCGCATCTGAACGAGCGACTTCATTTCGCCTGTAAGAAATTCAAATTGAAAAATATCAGGGTGCATGGGCTGCGGCATACCCACGCTTCTATGTTGTTTGCATCCGGGGCAAGAATGAAAGACATTCAGCAAAGATTAGGACATGCACGTATCAGTACCACAATGGATATTTACACACACATCACCGAAGATGTAGACGGTAGTTTAAGTAAACTTTTGGCGAGCTACTTGAATAAAGAAACCTTCCCAAGCGAAGAAGAATAATGAGATATAAAAAGGTGTGACACGCGCATGTTCGAATCCCTAAAAACAGCCGAGAGTGAGTCCTTCGAAATTTTTTCGAAAAAAATTACATTCAAATTACATTCACTCGGGTGTTTTTCACCGGTTTTTGGTAAAATAAAGCCCATTTGAAATAAATTCCAAATGGGCGAAATCCTTGATACGATTGGATTTTTAACGTTTTGAGAACTGAGGTGCACGACGCGCGCCTTTAAGACCGTATTTCTTACGTTCTTTCATTCTTGCATCACGAGTTAAGAATCCTTCACGTTTTAAAGTAGAACGATATTCAGGATCTGCTTCTAATAATGCACGAGAGATACCGTGACGAATTGCACCAGCTTGGCCAGTGAATCCACCACCATGAACGTTTACTAATACATCATAAGTTCCTTCTGTTTCTGTAGCAGCTAAAGGCTGGTTAAGAATTAGAAGTTGTGTTTCATATGGGAAATAGTCTTTTGCATCACGACCATTGATTTTAATGTTACCTGTACCTGGTACTAAACGTACACGAGCAGTTGACTTTTTACGACGACCTGTTCCATAATATTGTACTTGTGCCAAAATCATTTACCTCCTTTGATTACCCACGAAGCTCGTAAACTTCTGGTTTTTGTGCTTGATGATTGTGCTCAGATCCTTTGAACACATGAAGTTTCTTAGCCATTTTACGACCTAATGGACCTTTTGGAAGCATACCTTTAACAGTACGCTCAATCATTTCTTCTGTATATTTAGAACGCATTTCTTCAGCATTACGCGCTCTTAGTCCACCTGGATGACCTGAGTGGTTATAGTACATTTTGTCATTTAATTTGTTTCCACTTAATTCTACCTTTTCAGCATTAATGATGATAACATGATCACCAGTATCAACATGTGGAGTGTAAGTTGGTTTATGCTTTCCACGAAGGATAGCTGCAACTTCACTTGCTAGACGACCAAGGCGTTGGCCTTCAGCATCCACTACTAGCCATTTGCGTTCCGTATTAGCTTCATTAGCCATGAAAGTTGTACGCATGATAGTTTCCCTCCAAATTTCATTTAATCGTTCAATTTATTGTTATTCTTATTATTATCATAATTAGTTTCCGGGGCTAATCATGGTTTCTTAAGAAATAAAATGCCATAAATCATATTATAATACATGTGGGGCTGTTGTCAAGCTTCTTCGGTTGCTTTTTCTATTAATTGAGGCTTTACCCATAGGTAACTTTCCACATATAAAGTCCATGAGCGTCTATGGTTTTCCCCACAACTCGTCGATCCCTTTTTTCAAGTAGAATAGGTATATCTTCAGGCTCTCTTTTCCCTTGACCAATATCTAGTAAAACACTAACAAGTATTCTTACCATATTGTACAAAAAACCACTTCCTCGAAAGATAAATTCCACTTGATTATCTTCCCATTTACAAGAAGCTTCATAAATGGTTCTGACTTTATCGCCTTTAACCGTCGCCTTAGAAGAAGAAAATGTCGTAAAGTCATGAGTACCTTCTAAATATTGGCATGCTTCCTGCATTTTTTCCATATCCAGCGAATATGGAAAATGGTACATATAATTTCTCTTAAATAAATCAGGTGTTTCTTGATTTAATATGAAATAATGATATTCCTTCTCTATTACATCGAATCTTGCGTGAAAGTCGGGATGTACCTTCTCCACACTCAGGACATGAATATCATCCGGCAATTGCGCATTTAATGCCTTTTTCCAGCCTGTTTCATGGATCTCCATCGTAGAATCAAAATGTATCACTTGTCCCAATGCGTGTACTCCAGCATCTGTTCTACCTGCACCAATGATACGTATATCTTGACCCTTATGCATTTTACGGAGTACCTTTTCTATCTCACCTTGAACAGTCCGTTTATTTGGTTGTACTTGGTAACCGTTAAATAGGGTTCCATCGTATTGAATAGTACATTTAAACCTTCCCATAAGTGTCAATCCTCATCCATAGGTTCTAGTTACAAATAATAAAATAATGACCACGATAAAAATGATATATACGAATATATCCATTTTTTCAATCTTTAATTCTCTTAGTTTTGATCTTCCTTCTCCACCTTGATACCCCCGTGCTTCCATCGCCATCGCAAGTTCTTCTGCACGCTTAAACGCACTTACAAATAAAGGAACCAATAAAGGTATTACTGCTTTGATACGGTCTTTAATTGGTCCTGTTCTAAAGTCAACCCCTCTTGATGCTTGTGCTCTTGAAATCTTATCTGTTTCCTGCATAAGAGTTGGTATGAATCTTAAAGATATAGACATCATTAAAGCTAGTTCATGTACAGGGAACTTTATCCTTTTTAAGGGCCCTAGCATGTCTTCAATGGCATCTGTAATCTCAATCGGCGTTGTCGTTAGTGTTAAGAGGGAAGTTACTAGAATTAATAGAAAGAAGCGAATGGCTATGGCAATACCTCGAATAACACCACCAGAGTAAAATTTAAAAATCCAAAGGTCAAAAACAAGAGTGCCTTCTTTCGTAACAAATAAATGTAGTAAAAAGGTAAATATAATAAGAAACCAGACAGGTGTTAAACCCTTCAGTATAAAACGAATTGGAACCTTTGAAGCAAACATACTAGCAAAAGCAAAAGCAACTAGGATCGCATAGCTTGGTAAATTATTTGCAAAGAATACAATAAAGACAAAAAAGAATATAATCGTAATCTTTGTTCTAGGATCTAGTCGATGTACAATGGAGTTTCCAGGAACATATTGTCCAATAATTAACGAATTATTCATTCCAACTCATCTCCAATCAGAGCCTGTTTGATTTGCTTTGCTAATTGTTCAGTAGATTGATTGGAAAACGGAATAGAAGTATTAAATTTATGATTAAAACTCGTTATAAACTGGACAATTTCTGGTACATCTAATTGAACTTGCTTCAAAGCATCCTTCTGTACAAAGACGTCCTCTGGGGTTCCTTCTAAATATTTCTTACCTTTATTTAAAATGATGACATGATCCGCATACTTTAAGGCATCTTCCATACTATGTGTAACAAGTACAGTGGTTAAACTCTGTTCTTGATGAAGCCTATAAAACATATCCATGATTTCTTTTTGACCTCTAGGATCGAGGCCAGCAGTTGGTTCATCTAAAACTAAAATATCTGGCTTTATTGCAAGAACTCCAGCTATGGCTACCCGGCGCATTTGTCCACCACTTAAATCAAATGGGGATCGATCTAGAAGATTCTCCGAAAGGCCTACCGCTGACAATGCCTCATGCGTTCTTTCTTTAATTTCACTTTCTGATACACCAAAGTTTTCTGGACCAAATCCTATATCCTTTTCAATCGTTTCTTCAAATAATTGATGCTCCGGATATTGAAATACAACACCAACCTTGCTTCGTAGCTCTTTCATATCACCAGGCTTATGGTCTTTTGTTAATAAATACTTACCTACCTTAACTTTTCCATCTGTTGGTATGGATAGACCATTTAAATGACTAATAAGTGTTGATTTTCCTGAACCTGTATGACCGACAATTGCTACAAAGGAACCTGATTTTATATGGAAAGATAAATCTTCTAATGCTTTATGCTCAAATGGGGTATTTCTCTGATAAGTATAGCTTACGTTCTCAAATGTAATGTCCATAGCTCCTCCAACAACTCTTCGTGGTTTAAAGGTTCCTTTGATATACTTACGCCAATATCCTTTAATGCGTCTGCTAAAGTAGTAACAAACGGTACATCAAGTCCAATCTTTCTCAGTTCTTCCTTCTCAGTGAAAATCTCCCTTGGTACAGATTCCTTCCATACTTCTCCCTTATTCATAACAATAACTCGATTTGCCTGAACGACTTCTTGTAAATCGTGAGTAATTGTGATGAGAGCTAAACCTTGCTTACTTTGCAGCTGTGATACAGTTTGCATAATCTCTTTACGACCATTAGGATCTAGCATGGCAGTTGCCTCATCTAAAATTAACACTCTTGGAGAAATCGCTAATACACCAGCAATTGCAACCCGCTGCTTTTGTCCACCAGATAATCGATGTGGTTCAGTAAACTGATAATCCGACATTCCTACAGCTTCTAGTGTTGATTGGATTCTTTCCACCATCACTTCTCTGGTTATACCACGGTTTTCCATACCAAAGGCTACATCATCTTGAACGGTTGCTCCAACAAACTGATTATCTGGATTTTGAAATACCATTCCGACATCTTTACGTATATCCCAAATAGAATCCTCTGTTACTTTCTTTCCACCTATCAAAATTTCCCCTTCTTGAGGAAATAGTAAACCATTGATTAGTTTAGCGATAGTAGATTTCCCAGAACCATTATGACCTATGATTGCGACCCATTCATCTTCTTTAATTGTAAATGTTACATTCTTTAGTACCCAGGGATCTTGCTCACTATATCGAAATGATACATCTTTAAACTCTATTAAATTTCCTGCCATACATAGTCCCCCTGTTAATCTAGTTGGGAAATACAAACCATACTAAAGTATAATGCGAATATGTTGGTTTCCTAGCGTACAAAAAAAGGGCCTGGATTCACCTCGTGAGAGAATTGAGTCCTGCCCTTGCCGCATGTTGTATCATTAAACTAATTCAACGATAGCCATTTTTGCTCCATCACCTTGGCGTTCACCAAGTTTAAGAACACGTGTATAACCACCTTGTCTATCTTCGTAGCGTGCAGCAACATCATCAAATAGTTTTTGAACAACATTGTTGTCATCATCAGCTTCTTTATTATAAAGAAATGCTGCTGCTTGACGGCGCGCATGAAGATCACCACGTTTACCCAACGTAATCATTTTATCAACGATAGTTCTTAGTTCCTTCGCTTTTGCTTCTGTAGTTTCCACACGTTCATGAATAATTAAATCAGAAGCTAAGTTACGAAGAAGTGCCATACGGGCATCTGTAGTACGTCCTAATTTTCTAGCCATGGACTATAACCCTCCCTTTTTTGAAACTCTAGGTGACTGTAAGTATCAGTCGTCTTCACGTAAACCTAAACCAAGATCATTTAGTTTAAGCTTAACTTCTTCTAAAGATTTACGTCCTAAGTTACGTACTTTCATCATATCCTCTTCAGATTTGTTTGTAAGCTCTTGAACAGTATTAATTCCAGCACGTTTTAAGCAATTATAAGATCGAACGGAAAGATCCAATTCTTCAATTGTCATTTCCATTACTTTTTCTTTTTGGTCTTCTTCTTTTTCAACCATAATTTCAGCATTTTGAGCTTCATCTGTTAGGCTAACAAAAATATTAAAATGCTCCGTAATTATTTTTGCAGCTAAAGAAATAGCTTCTTCTGGACGAATGCTTCCATTAGTTGAAATATCTAATGTTAACTTATCAAAGTTAGCGTCTTGTCCTACACGTGTGTTCTCAACTTGGTAAGATACACGTGATACAGGAGTGAAGATGGAGTCAATTGGAATTACACCAATTGCTTGATCATCACGTTTATTTTCTTCAGCTTGACGATAACCACGTCCAGTTTCTGCCGTAATTTTCATATGCAAGTTACCCTTACTGTTTAAGGTAGCTATATGAAGATCTGGATTTAAAACTTCCACATCACTATCATAAGTAAGATCCCGTGCAGTTACTTGTCCTTCACCTTGAACATCAAGTTCTAATGTTTTAGGTTCATCCGAATAGATTTTTAAAGCTAAGTTTTTTAGATTCAAAACTATTTGTGTTACATCCTCTACTACTCCATCAATCGCAGAAAACTCATGCATTGCTCCGTCGATTTGAACGGATGTAACTGCAGCACCTGGAAGTGAGGATAGAAGGATACGACGCAAGGAGTTTCCTAGAGTGGCACCATATCCACGCTCAAGCGGTTCAACCACGAATTTGCCGAATGTAGCATCATCACTAACTTCAACCGTTTCAATTTTTGGTTTTTCAATTTCGATCATTAAATAAAACCCTCCTTTAAAACGTCGAAACCCCGGCTAGACAAAAGTCTAACCGAAATTCCCCAAAGGCAGTTGGCGTTTCTGCACTACCTTATTATTTTACGTACTGGTTTATCATCGATGCTGTAATAGTGACCATAATCACCGACATTTTAGCTATCATAACCCATTATTGACAGGGTGACAAATTCTATACGGTAAAATTAAACACGACGACGTTTTGGTGGGCGACAACCGTTATGAGGAACTGGTGTTACATCTACAATTGCTGTAACTTCTAAACCAGCTGCTTGAAGTGAACGAATTGCAGCTTCACGTCCAGCTCCTGGACCTTTAACAGTTACTTCTAAGTTTTTCATTCCATTTTCAATTGCAGATTTAGCAGCAGTTTCAGCAGCCATTTGTGCAGCAAATGGAGTAGATTTACGAGAACCTTTGAAGCCTAATGCACCTGCAGAACTCCAGCCAATTGCATTCCCTTGTTTGTCCGTAATAGTAACAATAGTGTTGTTAAACGTTGAACGAATATGTGCTACACCTGATTCAACATTCTTTTTCACACGACGTTTACGAGTATTTGTTTTACGTTCCATTTATGTGAACCTCCTTTACTTATTTTTTCTTATTAGCCATCGTTTTACGTGGGCCTTTACGAGTACGTGAATTATTCTTTGTATTTTGTCCACGAACTGGTAATCCTCGACGATGACGTAATCCTCTGTAAGAACCAATTTCCATTAGACGCTTAATGTTTAATGAAATTTCACGACGTAGATCACCCTCGATAGTATATGCATCTACAGCTTTACGAATATTTGCTAATTCGTCTTCTGTTAAATCACGCACACGAGTGTCTTCAGAAACGCCAGCCTCTTTAAGGATTTTCTGTGCAGTCTTTTTGCCGATTCCATAAATATATGTTAATGAAATTACTACACGTTTTTCACGTGGAATATCAATACCTGCAATACGTGCCATGTATGGATAGCACCTCCTTATTAACCTTGTTTTTGTTTATGTTTCGGATTTTCGCAAATGACCATTACTTTGCCTTTGCGTTTAATAACTTTACATTTTTCGCATATTGGTTTAACAGATGCTCTTACTTTCATAAGTTATTCCTCCTTTTATATGGAGAGTCTATTTATAACGGTACGTAATTCGTCCTCTTGTTAAATCATATGGAGAAAGTTCAACCGTCACTTTATCTCCTGGTAGAATACGAATAAAATGCATGCGAATTTTACCAGAAACGTGAGCCAATACAGTATGGCCATTTTCAAGCTCTACATTAAACATTGCATTAGGCAATGTCTCGGTCACGGTACCTTCGACTTCAATTACATCATCTTTCGCCATCGTGTAGATCTCCCTTCTCAAGTTCAGTCACAATCTCATTTATAAACTTTGATATGGCAAATCGTAATTTCCCATTTGTGACACGACCAGTTTCTAGAAGGCTGTTTTGGACTTCAGGAGAAACATAATCCGTCATCTCAATGTGATGCAGATTCTTTTTCTTTGGTCGATTTGTTTTGCGTTTCTCCCCATCTGCTAGCAAGACATAACGATCATCTACTTGTTCAATAACAATCATATACTGGCCTGCTTCACGTCCTTGCAAAACACGAACAACCTGACCTAACGCGCCCTTAGCACCTTCGTTCAACAAGATCACCTGCACTTAGGCTATAGTTTGTTTGTCACCAATAAAGGTAAATTATAAATAGTGTCACTTTACAAAAAAGGTGTACATGAGTTTTCCCAAACTATCATATTTATTATAACGATTACCAAAGAGAAATGCATCTGTTCGGTGAGAACCGTTAAATTTCGGAATTACTTTTCAAGGAATCCTTGAATATCTTGGAAGACTTTATCTATCTCTTGATCTCCATTTACTTTAACAAGATACCCTTCTGATTCATAAAAATCAAGTAATGGTTGAGTTTGCTCTATATTAACTGATAAACGTTTTTTGACCGTTTCAGCTGTGTCATCGTCCCGTTGAACTAAATGTGAACCATCTTTGTCACAAATCCCTTCAACTTTCGGAGGATTAAATAATACATGATAAGCTGTTCCACAAGTTGGACAAATTCTACGACCAGTAAGACGCTCCACTAATTTTTCTTCCGGTACATCTACATGAATAACATGATCAAGTGATAAACCTAATTCACATAGAAGTTGTTGCAAAGCCTCTGCCTGTGCAATTGTTCTTGGAAAACCATCCAGTAAAAAGCCGTTTTTACAATCGTCTTTACTTAAACGTTCTTTTACTATTCCAACTGTAACTTCATCGGGAACAAGCTCACCTTGATCCATGAATTCTTTAGCTCTTTTCCCGAGTTCTGTTCCTTCTTTAATAGCTAGACGAAACATATCCCCTGTAGATATATGAGGGATGTTATATTTATTATTAATTTTGTCTGCCTGTGTACCTTTACCTGCACCAGGTAAACCCATTAATATTAAGTTCATCGTTTTCCCCTCGCTCTTTGTTGGCAGCAGGAAATTACTTAATAAATCCCTTGTAGTGACGTTTCACTAACTGACCTTCTAATTGTTTCATCGTTTGTAACGCAACACCTACAACGATTAGTAAACTTGTGCCGCCAATTTGTACTGCGGTAGGTAGATTAGCAAGACTACCTAAAACCATAGGTAAGACAGCAACAACAGCTAAGAAAATAGAACCAACAAAAGTTAGTCTATTAATTACTCTTGTCAAATATGTCTCTGTATTCTTCCCGGGCCTAATACCAGGAAT
Source organism: Oceanobacillus sp. FSL K6-0118 (assembly GCF_038006665.1). Classification (NCBI taxonomy): domain Bacteria; kingdom Bacillati; phylum Bacillota; class Bacilli; order Caryophanales; family Bacillaceae; genus Oceanobacillus; species Oceanobacillus sp. FSL K6-0118. The sequence continues at coordinate 360,425 of NZ_JBBOVR010000001.1, read as the reverse complement.
GTATCCACCTTGCTTTTGTAAGTTTTCTGCCATTTGCTCTGGATTCACTTGAACAAATGTATAGAAATATGAGAAAGCTATAATTAACGCAATATAGATTACCATACCAATAGGTTGTGTATAATCAAATATCTGTGTAATTGTTGCTGCAACCTTTCCATCAAAGAAACTAGCAATCGTACGTGGCGCAATAATAAATGCAACAGAAAATATTACAGGAATAACACCAGCTGCATTTACTTTTATTGGTAGATGAGTTGATTGGCCACCAACCGTAGAACGATTTACCATTTTTTTTGCATATTGGACTGGTATTTTTCTTAATGCCTCGTTAACAAAAATAACGCCAACTATTACGGCCAAAGCAACCAGGGCAATTAAAGCAACAATAACAATATTGATAAACAATTGATCACCAGGATTAATAAAATACTGGCTATACAACTGTGCCACACCATTTGGTACTGCCGCAACAATACCCGCAAAAATGATGATAGAGATCCCATTGCCAACACCATGTTCAGTAATCTGTTCTCCTACCCACATCAAGAATGCAGTACCAGCAGTTAAAACTATAGCAATTACTAAGAACTTCGCAAAGTTAGGATTTTCAATTAACATTCCTCCAGCTAATGCATTAAATCCTATAGACATTGCAATAGCCTGGATAAATGCTAGCACGATTGTGAAATATCGGGTGAATTGAGCAAGCTTTTTGCGTCCCATTTCACCTTGTTTTTTCCATTCAGTAAACTTAGGAACAATATCCATCTGCAATAATTGCATAATGATGGATGCAGTAATGTAAGGCATAATTCCCATTGCAAAAATGGAGAAGTTTTGTAAAGCCCCACCACCGAATGTATTTAGAAATCCAAATACATTTTGCTGATTGTTCATAAAGTCAATAGCATCATTGTTTGTAAATGGTACTGGTATAAATGTACCTAGACGGAAGACAATTAACATAAGTAGAGTGAAAATTATTTTCCGTCTGATATCAGCAACGCGCCATAAATTGGAGAATGTACGAAACATTAAATCACCTCAGTTTTACCGCCCGCTGCCTCAATTGCTTCCTTTGCAGAAGTAGAGAACTTATGAGCTTTTACTGTTAGATTCTTTTCGATAGCGCCTTTTCCAAGTACTTTAATACCTGCATTTAGTTTGCTTACGATACCTTCTTCTAGTAATAGCTCTGGAGTAATTTCTGTTCCTTCTTCAAAGCGATTTAAAGTTTCTAAATTAACTATTGTATATTCTTTACGATTAATATTAGTAAAACCACGTTTTGGTAAACGTTGAAATAAAGGCATTTGTCCACCTTCGAATCCTGGGCGAACACCGCCGCCAGAACGTGCTTTTTGACCTTTATGTCCTCTACCAGAAGTTTTACCATTTCCTGAAGAAGTTCCACGACCAACACGATTTCTGTCTTTACGTGATCCTTCAGTTGCTTTTAATTCATGTAGTTTCATGCGAGCACCTCCTCTTTACACTTATGTTATTAAACTTCTTTTACCGCTACAAGATGAGATACTCTATTGATCATACCGCGTACGGATGGAGTATCTTCAAGAACTACGGATTGACTAATCTTTTTAAGTCCTAATGCTTCAACAGTTTTAACCTGTTTTTCTTTTCTACCTATAACACTCCGTGTGAGGGTGATCTCTAATTTTTTAGACATAGTATTTCCCTCCTTATTATCCTAACAGTTCTTCTATGGACTTACCGCGCAATTTAGCAACATCTGCAGCACGTTTAAGTTGAGTTAAACCATCCATAGTAGCACGAATCATATTGATTGGTGTATTAGAGCCTAAGGATTTAGTTAAAATATCACCTACACCAGCTAACTCTAAGACCGCACGGACTGGGCCACCAGAGATAACTCCAGTACCTTCAAGTGCTGGCTTCATCAATACTTTACCAGAACCATATCTACCATATACTTCGTGTGGGATACTAGTTCCAACTAAAGGCACAGTGATTAAGTTTTTCTTAGCGTCATCGACTGCTTTTTTAATAGCTTCTGGTACTTCTTGAGCTTTACCTGTACCAAAACCTACATGACCGTTTTTATCTCCGACTACAACGATTGCCGCGAAACGCATACGACGTCCACCTTTTACAACTTTCGAAACACGGTTTACCGCAACAACACGTTCTTCAAGATCAAGTTTATTCGGATCGATACTTGTATTCATCCTAGATTTCCCTCCTTCTTCCTTTAGAATTCTAATCCTGCTTCACGAGCTGAATCAGCTAATGCTTTTACACGTCCATGATAAAGGTATCCTCCGCGATCAAATACAACAGATTTAAATCCTTTATCTTGAGCTCGTTTTGCAATTAGTTCTCCGACTACTTTAGCTGCATCGGTATTTGACGTAGATTCAAGATTAACTTCTTTATCTTTAGTAGAAGCACTTGCAACTGTTACTCCAGTCATATCATCTATTAATTGAGCATAGATATGCTTATTTGAGCGATAAACGTTTAAACGAGGACGTTCCATTGTACCAGCTAAATTTCTACGTACACGGTTATGTCTTCTTTTACGTATAACATTTTTGTCAGGTTTTGTGATCATTTACGTCACTCCTTTCTGCTCTTAACCTTTATTACTTAGCAGTTTTACCTTCTTTACGGCGTACATATTCACCAGCATAGCGAATACCTTTACCCTTGTATGGTTCAGGTGGTCTGATCGCTCTGATGTTAGCTGCAACAGCACCAACTAGTTGTTTATCAATACCTTTTACAACAACTTCGGTATTCTTCGGTACATCGATTTCGATTCCTTCGATTTTTTCGATTTCAACTGGGTGAGAATAACCTGCATTAATAACAACTTTATTTCCTTGTTTTTGAACACGGTAACCAACACCAATGATTTCAAGAGATTTCTCAAAACCTTTACTTACTCCTTCAACCATGTTAGCGATGTTGCTTCGAGTAGTACCGTGTAGTGTGCGATGTTCTTTATGATCACTTGGGCGTTCAACAGTAAGAACATTACCATCTATATTAATCTTCATATCATGATGTATATCTAGTGTCAAAGTTCCTTTAGGGCCTTTAACAGTAATTGTATTCCCATCTTGTTTTACTTCTACACCTTCAGGGATTTCAATTGGCTTAAGTCCTATACGAGACATTCATGGCACCTCCTCTAATTAAAAATATTAATTACCAAACATATGCTAATACTTCGCCGCCTACTGCTTGAGAACGTGCTTCTTTATCAGAAAGCACTCCTTTAGAAGTGGAGACAATAGCAATTCCAAGGCCGTTTAGTACGCGAGGTACTTCGCTAGCTTTAGCATATACACGTAATCCTGGCTTACTGATACGTTTAATACCAGTAATAACCTTTTCTTCATTTTGACCGTACTTAAGGAAAATACGTAGAACACCTTGTTTGTTATCTTCAATTACTTCATAATCTTTAACGAATCCTTCACGTTTAAGAATATCCGCTATTTCAGCTTTAATTTTTGAAGATGGTAGTTCTAATTTTTCATGTTTAACCATGTTTGCATTACGAATACGAGTAAGCATGTCTGCAATTGGATCTGTCATAGTCATTACTAAAATACCTCCTTCCCGAATCGGGGATTACCAACTTGCTTTTTTGACACCAGGAATTTGACCTTTATAGGCAAGTTCACGGAAACAAATACGGCAAAGTTTAAATTTACGAATTACTGAATGTGGACGACCGCAACGTTCACAACGTGTATATTCACGAACTTGATATTTTTGTGGACGTTTTTGTTTCGCAACCATTGATTTTTTAGCCACAATTTTCCCTCCTTGTGTTAGCTCTTTAGCTTATTTTTGGAAAGGCATGCCTAGCCCAGCCAAAAGTTCACGAGCTTCTTCGTCAGTGTTAGATGTTGTAACAATAACGATATCCATACCACGAACTTTATTTACCTTATCATAGTTAATTTCTGGGAAAATTAGTTGTTCTTTAACACCCAATGTATAGTTACCACGACCATCAAAAGCCTTTTTAGAGATTCCACGGAAGTCACGTACACGTGGAAGTGATACTGAAATAAGTTTTTGTAGGAATTCGTACATGCGTTCTCCGCGAAGTGTTACCTTAGCGCCGATAGGCATACCTTCACGTAGACGGAAACCAGCGATTGATTTCTTAGCACGAGTAATAAGTGGTTTTTGACCAGAAATTAGAGATAATTCCTCAACTGCACTATCTAATGCTTTAGAGTTTTGAACAGCGTCACCAACACCCATATTGATAACAATCTTTTCTACTTTAGGCACTTGCATTACTGAATTGTAATTAAATTTATTCATTAAAGATGGTACAATTTCATCTTTGTATTTTTCTTGTAATTGATTCATCATGTCGCCCTCCTTCCTGCAGCGAATTATTTATCTAAAACTTCACCGGATTTTTTAGCGATACGTACTTTTTTTCCATCACGTAATTCATATCCTACGCGAGTTGGTTCACCAGTCTTTGGATCGATTGGCATTACATTAGAAACATGGATAGGTGCTTCAATGTTTAAAATTCCACCTTGTGGATTTTCTTGAGAAGGTTTTGCGTGTTTTTTAATCATATTTACGCCTTCTACTAGTACACGTTCCTTTTTAGGGAATGCTTCTAATATTACGCCTTCTTTACCACGATCTTTACCAGACAATACTTTAACTTTATCACCTTTTTTTACATGCATGCTTTACGCACCTCCTTGACACTAAGTTTACGATCTTATAGAACTTCTGGAGCTAGAGATACGATTTTCATGAATTTAGCATCACGTAATTCACGTGCAACAGGTCCAAAGATACGAGTTCCTCTAGGACTTTTATCGTCACGTACAATTACTGCGGCATTTTCATCAAAACGAATATATGATCCATCTTTTCGGCGAGCACCAGATTTGCTACGTACGATAACAGCTTTTACTACGTCACCTTTTTTGACAACGCCGCCTGGTGTTGCCTGTTTTACTGAACAAACAACAATATCACCGATGTTAGCCGTTTTACGACCTGAGCCACCTAATACTTTAATGGTTAACAATTCACGAGCACCAGAGTTATCTGCAACTTTTAAACGAGTTTCTTGTTGAATCATAACACTGTGACCTCCCTTCGGATTTTTTTAAGATCCGACTTATTATATAATTACAGCTTCTTCCACAACTTCGACTAGACGGAAACGTTTAGTAGCTGAAAGTGGACGAGTTTCCATGATTTGAACGATATCTCCAACTTTAGCTTGGTTATTCTCATCATGTGCTTTAAATTTCTTAGAATATTTCACACGTTTACCATATAATTTATGGTTTTTATAAGTTTCTACTAATACTGTGATAGTTTTATCCATTTTATCGGATACAACACGACCAGTGTAAACTTTACGATTATTACGTTCAGACATTTGAGGCTAACCTCCTCTCAGTTAATCAGTTATTAACGTTTAATTCACGTTGGCGAATGACTGTTTTCATTCTTGCAATTGCTTTTCTTACTTCACGAATACGTGCTGTGTTTTCCAATTGTCCAGTTGCAAGTTGGAAACGTAAATTAAATAGTTCTTCTTTTAATGATTTTACTTTTTGTTCAATTTCGGCAGTGGTTAGATCTCTAATTTCATTAGCCTTCATTGTTTTCACCACCAATTTCTTCACGTTTTACAAATTTAGTTTTAATCGGTAGTTTATGAGAAGCAAGACGCAGTGCTTCACGTGCAACCTCTTCAGATACACCAGCGATTTCAAACATAATTTTTCCTGGCTTAACGATAGCCACCCATCCTTCAGGAGCACCTTTACCGGAACCCATACGTACTTCTAAAGGTTTTTTAGTATACGGTTTGTCTGGGAATATTTTAATCCAAACTTTACCGCCACGTTTCATATAACGAGTCATCGCAATACGAGCAGCCTCGATTTGACGACTTGTAATTCTAGCAGGTTCAACTGCTTGTAAACCATACTCACCAAACGCTACGGAAGTACCACCTTTAGCTTGGCCAGTTAATTTAGCACGATGTTGCTTACGATGTTTTACACGTTTAGGCATTAACATAATGCAATTGCCCCCTTCCTTTATTTTTCTTTTTTAGTTGGAAGGACTTCACCACGATAAATCCACACTTTAACACCTAGCTTACCATAAGTAGTGTCAGCTTCTGCAGTGCCATAGTCAATGTCAGCACGTAGAGTGTGTAATGGTACCGTTCCTTCACTATAATGTTCCGCACGAGCGATATCCGCTCCTCCAAGACGACCAGATACTTGTGTTTTAATTCCTAATGCGCCACCACGCATAGCACGTTGAATCGCTTGTTTTTGAGCACGACGGAATGAGATACGATTTTCTAATTGACGTGCAATATTATCAGCTACTAATTTAGCGTTAATATCAACTTTTTTAACTTCCACAATGTTGATGTGTACTCTTTTACCAGTTAGTGCATTTAAAGATTTACGTAGAGCTTCTACTTCAGATCCGCCTTTACCAATTACCATACCAGGTTTACCTGTATGAATAGTAATATTTACACGATTTGCCGCACGTTCGATTTCAATAGAAGAAACAGCAGCAATCTTTAGGCGATTTTCAAGATATTCTCTAATCTTGATATCTTCATGTAATAAGTCTGCATAGTCTTTTCCAGCATACCATTTTGATTCCCAGTCTTTAATAATTCCCACACGAAGACCGGTTGGATGTACTTTTTGACCCACTAACTATCCCTCCTTCTTTTCTGTTACAACCACTGTAATGTGGCTTGTGCGTTTATTTATTCTGCTTGCGCGTCCTTGTGCACGTGGACGGAAACGTTTCAATGTTGGACCTTCATTTACATAAGCTTCTGATACTACTAAGTTATCAGTGTCCATTTCATAGTTGTGTTCTGCATTAGCAATAGCAGATTTTAATACTTTTTCTACTACTGGAGAAGCACCACGTTGTGTATGTTTTAAAATCGCAACTGCTTCACCAACGTTTTTTCCTCGAATTAGATCAACAACTAAACGAACTTTACGAGGAGCAATACGAACTGTTTTTGCAACGGCTTTAGCTTGCATGCATTAACGCCTCCTCTCATTAACGTTTTGTTTTCCTATCATCGCCAGCATGCCCTTTATAAGTACGAGTTGGCACGAATTCACCTAATTTATGTCCGACCATATCTTCGGTAATGTATACAGGAACGTGTTTACGTCCATCATAAACTGCGATTGTATGACCGATAAATTGTGGGAAGATTGTTGAACGACGCGACCAAGTTTTAACAACTTGTTTTTTATCAGTTTCGTTCAATGTATCAATCTTTTTTAATAAATGGTCATCTGCAAAAGGTCCCTTTTTTAAACTACGACCCATGGATAAACCTCCTTCCGCAATTGAAAGACGGGTGATATTTCCCGTCTGTGATTTCGTTTATTTTTTACGTTTACGAACAATATATTTATCAGACGGTTTGTTACGTTTACGAGTTTTGTAACCAAGTGTTGGTTTGCCCCAAGGAGACATCGGTGATTTACGTCCGATTGGTGCACGTCCTTCACCACCACCATGTGGGTGATCATTCGGGTTCATTACAGATCCACGAACAGTTGGGCGTTTACCTAACCAGCGAGAACGTCCCGCTTTACCGACTCTAATCAATTCATGTTCGACATTTCCTACTTGACCAACAGTTGCGCGGCATGTACTTAAGATAAGACGAGATTCACCAGATGCTAAACGAACTAGTGTGTATTTACCTTCACGTCCTAGAATTTGAGCCTCAGTACCAGCCGAACGAGCAAGTTGACCACCGTTTCCTGGCTTCAATTCAACATTATGAATGATAGTACCAACGGGGATATTTTCTAAAGGAAGTGCATTACCAACTTTAATGTCAGCATTTTCTCCTGATTCAACCTCTTGGCCTACTTTAAGTCCTTTTGGTGCTAAAATATAACGTTTTTCTCCATCAACATAATGGATTAATGCAATATTAGCAGTACGGTTTGGATCATATTCAATCGTAGCAACACGTCCTGGTATTCCATCTTTGTTGCGTTTGAAGTCAATAACACGATATTGACGTTTATGTCCACCGCCTTGATGACGAACCGTTAATTTCCCTTGGTTATTACGACCACCACGTTTATATAACGGAGCTAGTAGGGATTTTTCTGGTTGGTCTGTTGTGATTTCTGCAAAATCAGAAACAGACATATTACGACGACCGTTAGAAGTCGGTCTGTATTTTTTAATCGCCATCTTGTTTCCCTCCTTCTCTTAATTTACTTATTAAGCTTCAAAGAAATCTAGTTCTTTACTATCTTCTGATAGTTGAACGATAGCTTTCTTACGATTTGGGCGAAATCCGCCATAACGTCCCATACGTTTAAACTTACCTTTAAGGTTTAATGTGTTAACTTTAATTACTTTGACACCAAAGATAGATTCTACGGCATCTTTAATTTCAGTTTTATTTGCTTTAGTGGATACTTCAAAAGTGTATTTTTTTTCTCCCATTAAATCTGCGGAATGCTCTGTAATGACAGGGCGCTTAATAATATCACGTGGATCTTTCATTATGCAAGCACCTCCCCTGCTTTAACAGCTGCATCTTTAGTTAAGATTAGCTTGTCATGCGTAAGCAAGTCTAAAACATTTAATTCTTCTACTGTTAATACCTTAACAGATTGTAGGTTATTTGCTGAACGAGCAACAACTTCATCTCTATTATCAGTAACGATTAAAGCTTTATCTGCTACTTTTAATGCTTCTAACATGTTAACAACTTCTTTTGTTTTAGGGGCTTCAATAGAGATACCGTCTAAAACTACTAAGTTATCTTCTTTAACCTTAGAAGATAATGCAGATCTAAGAGCTAAACGACGAACCTTTTTCGGTAGTTTATAGCTATAGCTACGTGGTGTAGGTCCGAAAACAGTTCCACCGCCTACCCATTGAGGAGATCGAATTGATCCTTGACGAGCACGTCCAGTTCCTTTTTGACGCCACGGTTTACGTCCACCGCCGCTAACTTCTGAACGATTTTTAACTTTATGAGTTCCTTGACGTAAAGAAGCTCTTTGCATTACAACTGCTTCGTGTAATACATGAGTATTAGGTTCAATACCGAACACCGCATCGTTTAATTCAACTTCTCCTGCATTACTTCCATCTTGATTAAATAGTGCTACTTTAGGCATGACATATCCTCCCTTCGTCTGTAATTAGTTACCTTTTATCGCACTTGTGATTTTAACGTAAGATTTTTTCGCACCTGGAACATTACCTTTAATTAATAGTAGATTTTTTTCAGCATCTACACTAACAATTTCAAGGTTTTGGATTGTAACTTTTTCAGATCCCATATGTCCTGGTAGTTTTTTACCTTTAAATACACGCATAGCATCAATCGCACCCATAGAACCTGGTCCTCTGTGATAGTGCGAACCGTGTCCCATTGGTCCACGTTGTTGTCCGTGACGTTTAATTGAACCTTGGAATCCTTTACCTTTAGAAGTTCCTGTTACATCCACTTTTTCTCCAGCTTCGAAAACATCAACCTTAATTTCTTGACCTATTTCATAATCGTCAAGATTTGCGTTACGGAATTCACGAACGTAGCGCTTAGGGGCTGTATTTGCTTTTTCAGCATGACCTACTTCTGGTTTTTTTGTGCGAGATTGTTTTTTATCTGCAAAACCGATTTGTAGAGCCTCATAGCCGTCGTTTTCTAATGATTTCTTTTGTAAAACTACGTTTGGCTCAGCTTGAATAACAGTAACTGGTACTAATTCACCATTTTCCGTAAATAGTTGAGTCATGCCAATTTTACGACCTAAGATTCCTTTCGTCATCCGTTACACCTCCTATAATTAAACTTAGTTTTATAATTTAATTTCAATGTCCACACCAGACGGTAAGTCAAGTCTCATTAATGAATCAACCGTTTTTGGTGTTGGATCAACAATATCGATTAGACGTTTATGTGTACGCATTTCGAATTGTTCACGTGAATCCTTATATTTATGAACCGCACGTAAGACTGTATAAACTGATTTTTCTGTAGGCAATGGAATCGGTCCAGATACATTCGCTCCAGAACGTTTTGCTGTGTCTACGATTTTTTCAGCAGATTGATCTAATACACGGTGATCATATGCCTTTAAACGGATTCTGATTTTCTCTTTTGCCATTATTTTCCCTCCTTTACGCCCATATCATAACAGACATTCTCCGTGAAAATTCCTTGACAGCCAGCCATGGCAAAGGGGCCGGGCGTGCCAACAACCTCTCACATCATCACTTTATATGACCAACATTAATAGTATATCAAAAGCGATTGGCCAATGCAACCATTACTTTTAGGCTTTTTTTCGGTCACACATCTAGGTATTATACATACTCATATCAACAATTGCAAGTGATTATGGGATTTTTTTAATTTCGGAAACAAAATGCAGCATGATATTTCCTCCCAATGATAAATGGTATAAAAAAACAGGTAACGCAATTATTGCGTCACCTGTTTCAAAATAAGCATTTATTTAATGATTGTTGTTACAACACCTGATCCAACAGTACGTCCACCTTCACGGATAGAGAAGCGAGTACCTTCTTCAATAGCGATTGGAGAGATAAGCTCAACTGTCATTTCAGTGTTATCTCCAGGCATTACCATTTCAGTTCCTTCAGGAAGATTAATAACTCCTGTTACGTCAGTTGTACGGAAGTAGAACTGAGGACGGTAGTTAGAGAAGAATGGAGTGTGACGTCCACCTTCGTCTTTTGACAAAACATAAACTTCAGCTTTGAAGTTAGTATGTGGAGTGATTGAGCCTGGTTTAGCAAGCACTTGTCCACGGTTGATATCTTCACGAGCAACACCACGAAGTAGCGCACCGATGTTGTCACCAGCTTCAGCATAGTCAAGAAGCTTACGGAACATTTCAACACCAGTTACTGTAGTTTTGCTAGACTCTTCGTTAAGACCGATGATTTCAACTTCGTCCCCAACTTTAACTTGTCCACGTTCAACACGACCAGTTGCAACAGTACCACGACCAGTGATTGAGAATACATCCTCTACTGGCATCATGAATGGTTTGTCGTTGTCACGTTCTGGAGTTGGAACATATTCATCAACTGCGGCCATTAGGTCTACAATTGCTTGTTCGTATTTTTCGTCACCTTCAAGTGCTTTTAGCGCAGAACCGCTAATAACTGGTACATCATCACCAGGGAAGTCATATTCAGATAATAAATCACGAACTTCCATTTCTACTAATTCTAGTAATTCTTCATCGTCTACCATATCAACTTTGTTTAAGAATACAACGATTGAAGGTACACCTACGTTACGAGAAAGTAGGATATGCTCACGAGTTTGTGGCATTGGACCATCAGCAGCAGATACTACTAAGATAGCTCCGTCCATTTGTGCAGCACCAGTGATCATGTTTTTAACATAGTCAGCGTGACCTGGGCAGTCTACGTGTGCATAGTGACGAGTTTCAGTTTCATATTCAACGTGAGAAGTTGCAATTGTAATTCCACGTTCTTTTTCTTCTGGAGCACCATCAATTTGATCGTACGCCATAGCAGTACCAGATCCGTTTTTCTTATTCATTACTGTTGTAATCGCAGCAGTTAAAGTAGTTTTACCATGGTCAACGTGTCCAATTGTACCAACGTTAACGTGACTTTTAGAGCGGTCAAATTTTTCTTTAGCCATTTATAGTTCCTCCTTTAAGTAACAAAAATTATATTTTAAATTTTTATGTGTAACTAAGAAATAATAATTAAACTATTATTTCTTAGCCTTCATACATTTGTTATACGTTACATCTACAAAAAAATCAATTATTCTCCTGCATTTTTCTTAATAATTTCTTCAGCAATTGATTTTGGAACTTCTTCAAAGTGATCAAAATGCATTGAATATGTTCCGCGTCCTTGTGTATTAGAACGTAGAGCTGTAGCATAACCAAACATTTCAGATAATGGTACAAACGCTTTGATAATTTGTGCATTACCGCGAGCTTCCATACCCTCTACACGTCCACGGCGTGATGTAACATCACCCATAATGTCTCCCATGTATTCTTCTGGAATAGTAATTTCTACTTTTTCAATTGGCTCTAGAATAACAGGGTTACATTTGTTTTTGGCAGCTTTAAGTGCCATAGATGCAGCAACCTTAAACGCCATTTCGTTAGAGTCAACATCATGGTAGCTACCATCATATAGTGTAGCTTTTACGTCAATTAATGGATAACCAGCTAATACCCCATTTTCCATTGCTTCTTCAACACCTTGTTGAACAGCTGGAATGTATTCACGAGGTACAACCCCACCAACAATGTTGTTAACAAATTCAAAGCCAGCGCCTTCTTCATTTGGTTCAAATTTGATCCAAACGTGACCGTATTGTCCACGTCCACCAGACTGACGTACGAATTTACCTTCAACTTCAGCCGCTGCTCGGAATGTTTCACGATATGCAACTTGTGGGGCACCAACATTTGCTTCAACTTTGAATTCACGTTTTAAACGGTCAACAATAATATCTAGATGTAGTTCACCCATACCAGAGATGATTGTTTGACCAGTTTCTGGGTTTGTTTCAGTTCTGAATGTTGGATCTTCTTCAGCAAGTTTACCTAAAGCAATACCCATTTTATCTTGGTCAGCTTTTGTCTTAGGCTCAATAGCTACTGAAATAACTGGTTCTGGGAATTCCATGGATTCCAAGATTACTAAGTTCTTTTCATCACATAATGTATCCCCAGTTGCTGTGTCTTTCAAACCAACTGCTGCAGCGATTTCTCCAGAATAAACTGTTGAAATTTCCTCACGGTGGTTTGCATGCATTTGTAGAATACGTCCAACACGTTCACGTTTATCCTTCACAGAGTTCTTCACATAAGAACCAGAATCTAATGTTCCGGAATATACACGGAAGAATGTAAGTTTACCAACGTACGGGTCAGTCATTACTTTAAATGCAAGTGCAGAAAATGGTTCACTATCATCTGATGGGCGAGTTACTTTTTCTTCAGTTCCTGGAATGATACCTTCGATTGGAGGAATATCCGTTGGAGCTGGAAGATAATCAATAACTCCGTCCAACATCAATTGAACACCTTTATTTTTAAATGCTGATCCACAAAATACTGGATAGAATTCAACATTCAAAGTAGCTTTACGAATAGCGGTTTTTAACTCATCGATACTGATTTCTTCACCTTCAAGATATTTTATCATTAGGTCTTCATCAGATTCTGCTACCGCCTCAATAAGATTAGCTCGTAATTCTTCAGCTTGATCTCTTAATTCTTCAGGAATTTCACGAGATTCATCAGTAGTACCTAAGTCATCTAGGTAATAATGAGCTTCCATGTTGATTAGGTCGATGATTCCCTCGAATTGATCTTCAGCACCGATTGGTAACTGAACTGGGTGTGCGTTAGCACCTAGACGGTCTTTCAAAGTCTTTGTAGAATATAAGAAATCCGCACCAGTTTTATCCATTTTATTAATGAATACTATTCTTGGTACACCGTATGTTGTAGCTTGGCGCCAAACTGTTTCTGTTTGAGGTTCTACACCAGATTGTGCATCAAGTACTGTAACCGCACCATCCAGCACACGTAATGAACGTTCAACTTCAACTGTGAAGTCTACGTGACCAGGTGTGTCGATAATGTTAATGCGGTGACCTTTCCACTGAGCTGTTGTTGCAGCAGAAGTAATCGTAATACCACGTTCTTGCTCCTGCTCCATCCAGTCCATTTGCGAAGCACCTTCATGTGTTTCACCAATTTTATGAATACGTCCTGTATAGAAAAGAATACGTTCGGTAGTTGTTGTTTTACCGGCATCAATGTGTGCCATAATACCGATATTACGCGTCTTTTCCAAGGAGAACTCTCTAGCCATGTATTTCTCTCCTTTCTATTACAAACTAACTAATGTTCGTATACTATTACCAACGGTAGTGAGCAAATGCTTTGTTAGCTTCAGCCATTTTATGCATTTCTTCACGTTTCTTAACAGATGCACCTGTATTATTAGAAGCATCTAGAATTTCATTAGCAAGACGTTCTTCCATAGTTTTTTCTCCACGAAGACGTGAATAGTTTACTAGGTAACGTAATCCTAATGCTTGACGTCTCTCAGGACGCACCTCAACTGGTACTTGGTAGTTTGAACCACCAACACGACGAGCGCGAACTTCAAGTACAGGCATTACATTCTTCATTGCCTGTTCAAACACTTCCATTGGATTTTGTCCACTTCTCTCTTGAACAAGCTCAAATGCTTTATAAAGGATTTTTTGAGCTTTACCACGTTTACCATCAACCATGATTTGGTTAATTAAACGTGTAACTAATTTTGAATTGTATAGCGGATCTGGCAATACATCACGTTTTGGTACTGGACCTTTACGAGGCATATGACATCCTCCTTTCACTTAATGTTGATTTGAAATTAATTATTTTTTCGCTTTTGGCTTTTTAGTTCCGTATTTAGAACGACTTTGCATACGTCCTTCTACACCTGCAGTGTCAAGCGCACCACGAACAATATGGTAACGTACCCCTGGTAAGTCTTTAACACGACCTCCACGGATTAATACAACACTGTGTTCTTGTAGGTTATGGCCAATCCCTGGGATGTACGCAGTTACTTCCATGTTGTTTGATAAACGTACACGTGCATATTTACGTAATGCAGAGTTTGGTTTTTTAGGAGTTAGTGTACCAACACGAGTACAAACACCACGTTTTTGTGGAGAATTTACATCAGTTAATGATTTTTTAAAGCTGTTGTAACCTTTGTTAAGTGCTGGAGAGTCAGAAGCTTTAGATTTACTAACTCGACCTTTGCGTACAAGTTGGTTAATTGTAGGCATTTTTGTTTTCCTCCCTTCCTTGTTTAATACTGTAATATAATTGCAGTAACTAGATAGTTTTTCGGCATTTGTAATCCCACACATCCAGGCGGTTCATTTTATAGTAAAAAAATCCAGAGGCTTGACC
Organism: Oceanobacillus sp. FSL K6-0118; assembly: GCF_038006665.1. Lineage (NCBI taxonomy): Bacteria > Bacillati > Bacillota > Bacilli > Caryophanales > Bacillaceae > Oceanobacillus > Oceanobacillus sp. FSL K6-0118. Next base: position 345,372 of record NZ_JBBOVR010000001.1, on the reverse strand, counting down.
TCTTAATTAATTACCTTTACCGCAACTACAGACGCATCAACTTCAATGCCACATACGACACCCAACTTCCTTTTGGAATCGACTGACTTACGTGGTATATCAAGTTCATCCGCTAAACTAGCTACTTTTTGCGTTATATGCTCATCAGCATCATTAGCAATAAACACTTCACTTACTTCGCCATTTTTCATAGCTTTCAGTGTTTGTTTAGTCCCAATTATTAGACGTGATTTGACTTGTGTTACTTTATCATAAGACATCTATCATCGTATCCTCCAAAGCAACAAGAATAATCGGAAGCACCTTGAATATAGTACCATTCTACTTTTTTAATGTCAATATCAAATGTCTATTTTTTTTGGTGCTTCCTAACAATTATTCCTTTTTGGTTAGATTAATTATTGTACTATTTCCGTTTCTATCTCTTCTGAAACTTCTTCTTCAGGTTTATCTAATATTGGTTTAATGCGACGATATTGTTGCATCCCTGTACCCGCTGGAACGAGTTTACCAATAATAACATTTTCTTTAAGTCCAAGTAATTCATCACGTTTACCTTTAATCGCAGCATCTGTAAGAACTCTTGTCGTTTCTTGGAAGGATGCAGCTGATAAGAATGAATCTGTTTCAAGAGATGCTTTCGTAATACCAAGTAATACTGGTCTACCTGTTGCAGGGTTACCGCCGTCAAGTAACACAGATTTGTTCGCTTCTTTAAATTGATGTAACTCAAGTAACGAACCTGGCAATACATCCGTATCTCCCGAATCAACAACTCTAATCTTACGTAACATTTGTCGTACCATTACTTCAACGTGTTTGTCGCCAATTTCTACCCCTTGCATACGATATACACGTTGAACTTCGCGTAGAATATAAGCTTGAACACCTTCTACACCTTTAACACGTAATAAATCTTTCGGATCAATGGAACCCTCTGTCAATTCTTGCCCAGCTTCTACTGCGTCACCTATAGATACCTTAAGTCTAGCATTATAAGGTACCGCATAAGAACGCTGTTCCACATCGCCTTGGATAACAATCTCTTGTTTATCTTTGTTTTCATTTATCTCTAGGACACTACCGTAAATTTCAGTAATAACCGCTTGTCCCTTAGGATTACGTGCCTCGAATAATTCTTGGATACGAGGTAAACCTTGTGTAATATCATTACCTGCTACCCCACCTGTATGGAATGTACGCATTGTTAACTGTGTACCTGGTTCCCCGATAGATTGTGCTGCGATAATACCCACAGCTTCACCCACTTCCACATCAGAACCTGTAGCAAGGTTACGTCCATAACATTTTTGACATACACCGTGTTTAGTATTACATGTAAATGCTGAGCGGATAGTAACCTTTTCAATACCTGCTTCAACAATTTCTTTAGCTTGGTCTTCTGTCATTAACTCATTCTTGTTAACTATTACCTTGCCAGTTTCAGGGTGTTTAACAGTCATAAATGCAGTACGTCCTATTAGTCGGTCAATTAATGGTTCAATAACTTCGGTACCATCAACTAATGCTTCTACCTCTAGTCCGCGATCCGTTCCACAATCTTCCTCGCGAATAATAACGTCCTGTGCAACATCTACCAAACGACGAGTTAGATATCCAGAATCCGCAGTCTTAAGCGCGGTATCAGCAAGCCCTTTACGTGCACCGTGAGTTGAAATAAAGTATTCCAATACCGTTAACCCTTCACGGAAGCTAGATTTAATCGGTAGTTCAATAATCTTACCAGCCGGGTTAGCCATTAGTCCACGCATACCAGCAAGCTGTGTAAAGTTAGACGCGTTACCACGTGCACCCGAATCACTCATCATGAATATTGGGTTTCGGTTACTTAGGGATTCCATAAGTTTAGCTTGGATCGTATCCTTTGTAGTGGTCCAGATAGAGATAACACGGTCATAACGTTCCTCTTCTGTAATAAGACCACGACGGAATTGTTTTAGCACTTTATCTACCTTTTCTTGTGCCTCATCTAAGATTGCTTGTTTTTCAGGTAATACTACAATATCAGCGATACCTACTGTCATCCCAGCTTTTGTAGAATAGCTGAAACCCAAATCTTTCATTCGGTCAAGCATTTTAGATGTTTCTGTAATTTTATATCGTTTAAATACTTCCGCAATAATGTCTCCTAAGAAACCTTTCTTAAATGGTTTAACTAATTCACGATTCTTAATTTCATCTTTAATATTTGTTCCCATACTAACAAAATAATTCTCTGGAGTTTTTTCCTCTAGATTCAATCGTGTTGGTTCGTTTATAAACGGGAACGATGCTGGTAAAATTTCATTGAAAATTAGTTTTCCAACAGTAGTTAGCAATAACTGGCTATTTTGTTCTTCAGTGAAAGTTTGGTTGTTTAAACTTGAAGCCTTAACCGCAACTCTCGTATGAAGGTGAACATAACCATTTTGATAAGCTATCCTTGCTTCATTGATATCTTTAAATACACTACCCTCACCAACTGCATTTTCACGTTCAAGTGTTAAGTAGTAGTTACCTAATACCATATCCTGGGACGGTGTAACAACCGGTTTTCCATCCTTTGGATTAAGAATATTTTGAGCCGCAAGCATAAGAAGTCGTGCCTCAGCCTGTGCTTCAGCTGATAGTGGAACGTGAACAGCCATTTGGTCACCATCAAAGTCCGCATTGTATGCAGTACATACTAGTGGATGCAAACGAATTGCTCGACCCTCAACCAAAGTTGGCTCAAATGCTTGAATACCTAATCTATGCAAAGTCGGTGCGCGGTTTAGTAATACCGGATGTTCTTTAATGACATCTTCAAGCACATCCCATACATCTGGATGAACGCGTTCGATTTTACGCTTAGCTGATTTAATGTTATGAGCTAGACCTCTTTCCACTAACTCTTTCATTATAAATGGTTTGAATAATTCTAATGCCATCTCTTTAGGAAGTCCACATTGATACATTTTAAGGTGAGGACCAACAATAATAACAGAACGTCCAGAATAGTCTACACGTTTACCAAGAAGATTTTGACGGAATCTTCCTTGTTTCCCTTTCAACATATGAGACAGTGATTTAAGTGGTCTATTACCTGGTCCTGTGACAGGACGTCCCCTTCTACCATTATCAATCAAGGCGTCAACAGCTTCTTGTAACATACGTTTTTCGTTTTGCACAATAATGCTTGGCGCACCTAAATCTAATAGTCGTTTCAAACGATTATTACGATTAATAACACGTCGATATAGATCATTTAAATCAGAGGTTGCAAAACGTCCACCATCAAGTTGTACCATCGGACGAATTTCCGGTGGAATGACAGGTAGAACATCTAGTACCATCCAATCAGGTTTATTACCTGAATTACGGAATGCTTCTAATACTTCTAGTCGTTTGATTGCTCTAGTACGACGTTGTCCTTGAGCAGTTTTTAACTCTTCTCTTAGAGTTTCCACTTCTTTTTCTAAATCAATATCTTGCAATAATTTACGAATTGCTTCCGCACCCATTTGTGCCTTGAATGTATTGCCGTATTTTTCATAATATGCTCGATATTCTTTTTCAGAAAGAAGTTGTTTTTTCTCTAACGGTGTACTTCCTTGATCAGTCACAATATAGGCAGCAAAGTAGATTACTTCTTCTAGCGCTCTTGGCGACATATCTAATACTAGACCCATACGGCTAGGAATTCCTTTGAAATACCATATATGAGATACAGGTGCAGCTAATTCAATATGCCCCATACGTTCGCGACGCACTTTAGATTTGGTGACTTCAACTCCACAGCGATCACAAACTACACCCTTATAACGTACACGTTTGTATTTACCGCAATGACATTCCCAGTCTTTTGTTGGGCCAAAAATACGCTCGCAGAAAAGGCCATCTTTCTCCGGTTTTAACGTACGGTAATTTATGGTTTCTGGTTTTTTAACCTCACCATATGACCAAGAGCGGATTTTTTCCGATGAAGCTAAGCCAATTTTCATATACTCAAAATTATTTACATCTAGCAAGGAGCCTTCCTCCCTTTTAATGTGCGTTTTTTCATCCAATTTTCAAATAGAGAATTGATGGTATGATGAACCATCAATTCTCTTATATATTCTATTTTCCTTCTACTTCAACTTCCAAGTTCAGTTTACTAGCAGAGTGGGTATCATCTTCTTCTAAATCACGCATGTCGATTTCGTCTTCATGGCTGTTAAGCATTTTAACATCCATACCAAGACTTTGTAGTTCTTTAATTAAAACTTTAAACGATTCTGGTACACCAGGCTCAGGGACGTTATCGCCTTTAACAATGGATTCATAGGTCTTAACACGGCCTACAATGTCATCCGATTTAACTGTTAGGATTTCCTGTAATGTGTATGCAGCACCATAAGCTTCTAAGGCCCACACTTCCATTTCTCCAAACCGTTGTCCACCGAACTGTGCTTTACCACCAAGTGGTTGTTGCGTTACTAATGAATAAGGTCCAGTTGATCTCGCATGCAGCTTATCATCGACCATGTGAGCCAATTTAATCATATACATTACTCCGACAGAAACACGGTTGTCAAAAGGGACACCTGTTCTACCATCATAAAGTACGGTTTTCGCATCTCTTGACATGCCAGCCTCTTCTAGGGTTTCATATACATCTTCTTCTGTTGCACCATCAAATACTGGTGTAGCAACATGAATGCCTAAAAGTCTAGCTGCCATACCTAAGTGAAGCTCAAACACCTGTCCGATATTCATTCGCGATGGTACACCTAGTGGGTTTAACATGATATCAACAGGCGTTCCATCTGGTAAGAATGGCATATCTTCTTCAGGTAATATTTTGGAGATTACCCCTTTATTACCGTGTCGACCAGCCATCTTATCTCCTTCATGGATTTTACGTTTTTGCACAATATACGCACGCACCAATTGGTTTACTCCAGGTGGTAACTCATCGCCGTCTTCACGGTTAAAGATTTTAACATCTAATACTATACCGCCTGCACCATGTGGAACACGCAAGGATGTATCACGTACTTCACGCGCTTTTTCACCAAAGATAGCATGCAATAATCTTTCTTCTGCAGATAATTCCGTAACTCCCTTAGGCGTTACTTTCCCAACTAGGATATCCCCATCAGTAACTTCAGCACCAACACGGATTATTCCATTCTCATCCAAGTTCTTCAATGCATCTTCACCGACGTTAGGAATATCACGAGTAATTTCTTCAGGTCCCAGTTTTGTATCACGAGATTCGGATTCATATTCTTCAATATGAATAGATGTGTAAACATCGTCCTTTACAAGCCTTTCACTCATGATGATCGCATCTTCATAGTTGTAACCTTCCCATGTCATGAAAGCAACTAGAACGTTTTGACCTAATGCCATTTCTCCGTCTTGCATAGATGGGCCGTCTGCTAAAACTTCACCCTTTGTTACACGATCGCCTTCTTTAACAATTGGGCGCTGGTTAATACATGTTCCTGCATTCGAACGAATAAATTTTTGAAGTTTGTATCGATCTAGATCACCTTGAACTTCTTTCCCGTTCACTTCAGATACACGACGCACAAGCACTTCTTTCGCTTCAACTCGTTCTACAATCCCCTCATGCTTACAAATCAATGCAGCACCTGAGTCTTTACCATTCACATATTCCATTCCCGTACCAACAATTGGTGCTTGTGGTTTGATTAACGGCACTGCTTGTCGTTGCATGTTCGCTCCCATAAGGGCACGGTTTGAGTCATCATTCTCTAAGAAAGGAATACACGCCGTTGCAGCAGATACAACCTGCTTAGGGGAGACATCCATATAGTCTATTTTCTCTCGATCAACAACAATGTTTTCCCCTCTAAATCTTGCAATTACTTCATCGTTTTCGAATATATTCTCCTCATTTAAAGGAGCGTTTGCTTGAGCGACAATGTAATTATCCTCTTCGTCAGCAGTTAAATAATCAATTTTATTCGTAACTTTACCAGTATCTGGGTCAACTCGACGATACGGAGTTTCAATAAATCCGTAATCATTCACTTTTGCAAAGGATGATAAAGAGTTAATTAGACCGATGTTTGGTCCTTCAGGTGTTTCGATAGGACACATACGACCATAGTGTGAATAGTGAACATCTCGCACTTCCATACCAGCACGCTCACGAGTCAAACCACCAGGTCCTAATGCAGATAGACGACGCTTGTGCGTAAGCTCTGCCAATGGATTCGTTTGGTCCATAAACTGAGATAACTGGGAACTACCAAAGAACTCCTTAATAGAAGCAATTACTGGTCTAATATTAATTAGCTGTTGCGGCGTTACACTTGACGTATCTTGTATGGACATTCTCTCACGGACTACACGTTCCATACGAGAAAGTCCAATACGGAATTGGTTTTGTAATAACTCACCAACGGATCGCAACCTACGATTACCTAGGTGATCAATATCATCTGTATCCCCAACTTCATGAAGGAGATTAAAGAAATAACTAATTGAGGCTAAGATGTCAGCTGTTGTAATATGCTTCGTATCTTTGTCAACATTACCATTTCCGATTACATTAAGTACTCTTTCTCCACTTGGGTCTGTTGGGTCAATGATTTTCACCGTTTGCAAAGTGATTTCATCATCTAGAACCCCATCATGTGGTTGAAACGTGTTTTCGCCAAGCATATTTTCAGTACGTTCTAAATATGGAATTAACTTATTCAATAATTTACGTTCTAATCGGTCGCCTTTTTCAGCTAAAACTTCACCAGTTTCCGGATCAACTATTGTTTCAGCTAAAACTTGGTTAAATAAGCGATTTTTTATATTAAGCTTTTTATTCATTTTATAACGACCTACATGTGCAAGATCGTAACGTTTCGGATCGAAAAATCTAGAAACTAGTAGACTTTTAGCGTTTTCCACTGTTGGTGGCTCACCAGGACGTAATCGCTCATAAATCTCGAGCAAGGCCTTTTCAGAAGTCTCTGTATTATCTTTTTCTAATGTATTTTTAAGGTAATCATTTTCACCAAGTAAATCTATGATTTCCTGATCGGTACCGAATCCAAGTGCACGTAAAAGTACAGTTATTGGCAATTTTCTTGTACGGTCAATTCGTACATGGGCTACATCCTTAGCATCCGTTTCAAATTCAAGCCATGCGCCTCGATTCGGGATAACTGTTGCTCCAATACCGCGCTTACCATTTTTATCGATCTTATCATTAAAATAAACGCTTGGAGAACGTACAAGCTGAGATACAATGACACGTTCAGCACCATTTATAATAAATGTTCCTGTATCAGTCATTAATGGGAAGTCTCCCATAAACACTTCTTGTTCTTTTACTTCACCGGTCTCGTTATTAATTAAACGAACCTTCACACGAAGGGGAGCATTATACGTAACATCTCTAGACTTTGACTCATCCACATCATACTTCGGCTCACCTAAACTATAATCTACGAATTCAAGTGATAAATTTCCTGCGAAATCCTCAATAGGAGAAATATCCTTGAACATCTCTCTTAATCCTTCTTCTAAAAACCAATCATATGAAGAAGTTTGAATCTCAATTAAATTTGGTAGCTCTAATACCTCATTAATACGTGCATAGCTCCTACGTTTTCGGTGCCGTCCATATTGAACTAGTTGACCTGCCAACTGCTTCACCCCTTAAATAATACGTTTTGTAGAAGTTAATTCTACTATTTTACAAAGGCATGTATATATATAAAACACAGCCAATCAAAAATTGGATATGTTTTGACACAAGATTCACACCTCATAACAATGAGGTTTATAGAAATGCTTTATAAAACAGAAATATGTAGCCACCTATCTATTAGAGCGTATGATCTATAGGATGAAAACTATAACCCCTCTAAAGTTGTAACCTTTTTCGCAAATAATAGTTTACAGATAGATTGATTAAACGTTATAATAAGAAAAAGTAAAAGTAATATTTTCTTTAAAAACCCCGTTTACCTTCCATTATAACAGTTTTTCCTATCATCCATTAATTATACATATTTATTTTATAAAGATCCCTTGACATAAAAATCCCATTATTAGCATCTTCCAATGTTAACACAAGAGGCCTGTTTGGTCAAACATTTATTGCCTTAAAAATATAATAACCTTTATCCCTGGCCATGATATCTACCTCGCCAAATAGCGTTTCAAGTTTCTTTTTCGCCGATGGGGCTCCTTGCTTCTTTTGAATTACCACCCACAACTCGCCATTCGGAAGTAAAACATCTTTTGAATCTCCAAACATATCGTGAACAAGCTTTTTTCCAGCTCTAATTGGAGGATTAGTTATAATAGAGGCGAACTTTCGATCCTTAACATTTGTTGTACTATGACTTTGGATAATTTCAGTGTTATCCTCCACATGATTTTCCATAGCATTTCTTTTTGCTAATTCCAGTGCTCTATTATTAACATCGACCATAATAACATTACGTTTTTGGAAGCTTTTAGCTAAGGAAATACCTATTGGGCCATAGCCGCATCCTAGATCTAAAAAATCACCATCAATTGAAGGTTCGTTAAAGGTTTCAATTAGTAATCTAGAACCGAAATCTACTTCATTTTTCGAAAAGACACCTATGTCGCTAGTAAAAGTAAATTCCTTTTCTCTTAAATTATATTTCCAAGTCTTTGGTGAACTTTTTGATTGAGGTTGTTGTGAAAAGTAATGCTCTGACATTCGGCACCTACTTTACTAATATAATAGCGTAAGTCCAGTTCTTATTTGGACTGAAAAACAGAAGAATTTATTATAGTTGAAAAGAGCTCGGTCGAATATCGACGAGCTCTATTATTTTTATATACTTTAATTATTTAACTTCTACAGATGCTCCAGCTTCTTCAAGTTTAGCTTTAACTTCTTCAGCTTCATCTTTAGAAACGGCTTCTTTAACAGCTTTAGGAGCGTTATCTACTAGATCTTTAGCGTCTTTCAAACCAAGACCAGTGATTTCGCGTACAGCTTTAACAACTTTGATCTTAGATGCTCCAGCACTTTCAAGTACAACATCAAATTCAGTTTTTTCTGCAGCAGCGTCTCCACCTGCAGCTGCGCCTGCAACAGCAACTGGTGCTGCAGCTGTAACTCCAAATTCCTCTTCGATTGCTTTAACTAAGTCGTTCAATTCTAAAACAGTCATTTCTTTGATCGCGCTAATCATTTCTTCTTTAGTCATGATATATTGCCTCCTAATTTATAATTTAATATATTTATTATTTTCCAGTTATTAAGCACCTTGTTCTTCTTTTTGTTCTGCAACAGCTTTAGCCGCATAAGCAAAGTTGCGAATCGGTGCTTGTAGTACGCTAAGCAACATAGAAACCATACCTTCGTAGTTTGGTAGGTCTGCAAGTTCGTTGATTTGATCAAGAGTAGCAATTTTACCTTCGATGATGCCACCTTTAATCTCTAAAGCTTCATGTTCTTTGCCGAATTCCTTTAAAATTCTAGCAGGAGCAACCGCATCATCATTACTGAATGCTAGAGCAGTTGGTCCAACTAAAGTTTCGTTTAGTTCACTTAGTTCAGCTGCATCTGCCGCACGACGAGTCATAGTATTTTTATATACTTTGAATTCAACTCCTGCTTCACGTAATGTTTTACGTAATTCAGTAAGCTCACTAACGTCAAGTCCACGATAATCCACAACTACTGTAGTTTGGCTATTACGGAATTTATCAGTAATTTCCTCTACTAGTTGTTTTTTTTGTTCGATAATACCAGACATTGTTCCACCTCCCAATTATTCTCATATACCGTAGCTATAGTTAATCTAGAGCGATCATATCGAAAAAGCCCTCATGTAGACATGAGGGCTTTTTATTACAAACGTAAATTATCCATTCCAGAAAATTTGTTTATAAAAACCTCGGTAGGATCATTAAGCTTTATATAGCCCCTACTGTCTACGGTATAACATATTATTTTATAACAACGGAAATTATTATAACAAACCCATAAAAGGATGTCAATAACTAATTAACGAAAATCAGAAACATCTACTCTGATTCCAGGTCCCATTGTAGATGAGATAGAAACATTCTTCAAGTATGTTCCTTTTGCAGATTGTGGTTTAACTTTAACAATCTGTTCTACTAATGCTTTGAAGTTATCAGCTAGTTTTTCATTATCAAATGAAATTTTACCGATTGGAACATGAATATTTGATGATTTATCTACACGATATTCGACTTTACCAGCTTTAATTTCATTAACTGCTTTTTCTACATCAAAAGTAACTGTTCCAGTTTTAGGGTTTGGCATTAAACCTTTAGGTCCTAATACACGTCCTAATTTACCAACTTCTGCCATCATATCTGGAGTAGCAACGATAACATCAAACTCGAACCAACCTTGGTTGATTTTGTTAATGTATTCAGCATCTCCAACATAATCAGCGCCTGCAGCTTCAGCTTCTTTTACTTTATCGCCTTTAGCGAACACTAGTACGCGTTGTGTTTTACCAGTACCATGTGGTAAAACCATAGCACCACGGATTTGCTGGTCTGCTTTCTTAGGGTCTACCCCTAAACGAAACGCTACTTCAACTGTTTCATCAAATTTAGCTTTAGCAGCATCTTTTGCTAGTTGAACAGCTTCTGTAATTTCATAAGATTTACTACGATCAATAAGCTTTGTAGCTTCTTGATACTTTTTACCTCTTTTAGCCATTATATTTCCTCCTCTATTGTGGTTATAACGGTAATACCTCCCACTTATAAAAGCGTGATAACTTTTATAAATCGTGTGATCGTTTTATCACACTCACGAAAAAGGTTGCGATTTATGGCAATACTCGCAACCCTATACCGTATTAAGAAATCATTCTAGCAGTTTAGCGACCTGCTAGATTAGTCTTCAATAACAATTCCCATACTTCTTGCAGTACCTTCAACCATACGCATCGCTGATTCTACATCAGCTGCATTAAGGTCAGGCATTTTTGTTTCTGCAATTTCTTTTACTTTATCGCGTTTAAGCGTAGCAACTTTATTACTATTTGGTTCACCTGACGCTTTATCAATTCCAGCTGCTTTTTTAAGTAATACAGCTGCAGGTGGAGTTTTAGTGATAAATGTAAATGAACGGTCTTCAAATACTGTAATTTCTACAGGAATGATTAGACCTGCTTGTTCTTGTGTACGCGCATTAAACTCTTTACAGAATCCCATAATGTTAACACCCGCTTGACCTAATGCTGGTCCAACTGGTGGCGCTGGATTAGCTTTACCTGCTGGGATTTGCAATTTAACTACTTTAATTACTTTTTTAGCCACGAGACACACCTCCTTAAAGTCCGTGATGTGGTAATAGGGGTAATATGTCCCCTCCCACTCATATTAAACACTCATACTCAGAGTGTGAATTAACATAGGAATTTTATCATGAATAATAAAATAATGCAAGGTTTTGTCTAAACAATATATAAGGTTGTTCAAACAGTCCGGTGAAAATGACTCTTCGCATTTCTTCGTTGGCTTGCTTTTCATCCTCTTTTTTGAACACACATTATAGCTATAACTTTTCTACTTGAGAGAAGTCAAGTTCTACAGGAGTTTCCCTACCAAACATATTCACATGGACTTTGATCTTTTGCTTATCAACGTCAATGTTTTCAATGGTTCCTGTGAAGTCAGTAAATGGTCCTTCTTTCACACGGACATTTTCTTGCAATTCGAAGTCAACTTCAACACGGGTTTCGTCAACACCCAACTGTTTTAATAGAGTGTCTACTTCATCCGGTAAAAGAGGTGTTGGCTTCGATCCATGTCCACTTGATCCAACAAACCCAGTTACTCCTGGGGTATTACGTACAACATACCATGAGTCATCTGTCATGATCATTTCTGTCAAAACATACCCAGGGAAAAACTTCTTTTTCACTACTTTTTTCTTACCATTTTTAATTTCAGTTTCTTCCTCTTCGGGTACAATGACACGAAAGATTTTTTCTTCCATGCCCATTGTTTCAACACGTTTTTCTAAATTCATTTTTACTTTATTTTCATATCCTGAATACGTATGAACTACATACCATTGTTTCTCCATTAAACTAGGGCGATTTAGCCCTTCCCTCCCTTAGATACTTTTAGAATTTTATGCAATTTAAAAAACCCGTTTTTTTGCGGGTTTTTGCGTCATCATTATTTATTATTAATTATTAACATTATAACATAATTATAACACAATTATTCAAAAGGTTACTAAAGGAGATTTAATCCTAAAGATATTAACTGATCTATAACCATAAAGAATATGGACATTAACACTACAGTAGTAACGACTATAATTGTATAGTTGATTAATTCTTTCCCTTTAGGCCAACTAACCTTCTTCATTTCTCTCGAAACATTTTTTAAGAATTTAAACAAAGTTGTACCCCCCTACTCTACCAAATGCATTCACTAAAGAACCCATTTATTTCGTCTCGCGATGCAATGTGTGTTTTCCACATATCTTGCAAAATTTGCGTACTTCTAAACGAGTAGATTTTGTTGATACATTTTTATTAGTTGAATAGTTTCTACTTGAACATATTGCACACGCTAGAGTAACCTTTTTGTTCATATTTTCACCTTTATACTGAAGTTTCTCTTCTTTTAAATGTAGCACGGCATACTACATGATGTCAATAAATCAACATATTACACATACATTAATTATAGCTTAATCTCAATTTCATTAGATTCTAATAGCTGTTCTAACTTTTTCTTCACCCGCTGAAGCGCATTGTCAATTGACTTCACATGCCTTTTTAAATCTATAGAAATCTCTTGATAGGTTCTACCATCAAGGTATAATTGAAGTACTTTCTTCTCTAACTCGCTAAGTAGTTCAGATAACTTCAATTCCATATCTCCCATTTTTTCTCTATTAACCAATAATTCTTGCGGATCACTTGCTTTTGAACCCTCAATAATATCCATTAAAGTACGCTCTGACTCTTCATCATAAATAGGCTTGTCCAAAGAAACGTAAGAATTTAGCGGTATATGTTTTTGCCTTGTAGCAGTTTTAATCGCAGTAATAATTTGACGAGTAATACAAAGCTCTGCAAACGCTTTAAAAGAGGTTAGCTTGTCCTCATTGTAGTCACGAATGGCTTTATATAAACCAATCATCCCTTCCTGTACAATGTCCTCTTTATCCGCTCCAATAAGAAAATATGTCCGTGCTTTTGCTCGTACAAAGTTTCTGTATTTTTGTATTAAATAGTCAAGAGCATGACTATTCCCCTGATGAATTAGAGCTAAAATTCCTTCATCATCAAGCAAGTGTATGCTTTTATTTTCTTCTTCTAATCGCTCGATATTCAAGAAAAAAGCCCTCCCAATCCCACACAGTGCACTTTAAAGAACATTATACAGTCCGTTTAAACAAGCGTCAATACTCGTTCCGGGTGATTTTTAAAATATATAGAAAAAACGAAAATGACTAAAAATTATTCGACCCTTTTCGTATTCTGTCGACAATATTCCGCAATACCTACTCGGAAAACTCCCCTCTTCTCATTTTTTCGAACTTGTTTAAGATAGATTCATCCAACTCGATTTTCGTTTGAGGTTTGATTTGTTTATGACTTTCAACATTTTCTTTAATTTGCCGTTCAACATCTTTTAGTTCAATATATAATTCGCGCGCTGACTTTCTTAATGCACCTTGCGCAAAAATGGTACGTTGTTCTGTATAGTCTGAGGTTGCCACATATACTTGAGTTTTAACGTTCTTTAGTTTTTTCACTAATTTTTCAATACATTCGTCGGCTGTTTCCTTTTCTTTGGTGTAAATTATTTCAACGTTGAATTCCTGTAACTTACTTTCAATACCTCTAACATAGTAAGCGTCAAATACAACGATGACTCGATATCCCGAATATGACTGATACTCGGCCATCAACTCAATCAAGCGATCCCGTGCTTGACCTATGTCTTTATCCTTTAATTGCTTTAATCCGTCCCATGCCCCAATAATATTATACCCATCTACTACAACGATAACCATTAGTGCTCTCCCATTGGATGCCGTCTTCGATATACTTCATATAGTAATAGACCACAGGCTACAGAGGCATTTAATGAGGAGACCTTTCCTCCCATTGGAAGACTCACGGTCCAGTCACATTTCTTTTTAACTAATCTACTAATCCCTTTTCCTTCGTTGCCTATAACAACCGCAATTGGTAAAGTGCCATCTAACTTTCGGTAATCTTCTGTTGCTTCTGCTTCTGTACCGACAACCCAAACATTCTCTTCTTTTAATTCATCAATTGTATTTGCGATATTTGTCACTCTTACCACGGGAATATGTTCCATTGCACCAGCTGCTGTTTTTGCCACAGTTGCTGTTAGCCCAACAGAACGTCGCTTCGGAATGATAACACCATGAGCCCCAGTGGCATCTGCTGTTCTTAATATAGATCCCAAGTTATGGGGATCTTCTAATTCATCCAATATGATAAAAAAAGGTTCCTCTCCTTTGTTTTTAGCATTTTGAAACAAATCATCTAATGTAGCATATTCGTATGGCGCCACATAAGCTATCACTCCTTGGTGATTACCGGAATTAATTTGATCAAGTTTCGTCTTCGGTACTTTTTGAATAATTGTACCTGCTTCTTTTGCTAATTGTTTTAGCTTCCCTTGTACATTTTGATTTAAATGTTCTGATATCATGACTTTATTAACAGATCTTCCCGTTTTCAAGGCTTCCATAACGGGGTTTTTTCCCATAATAATTTCTTGATCCATTTTCCTTATTCACTCCTTCCTTCGATAACTTGCACAGCCCTTTTGAGTAACTCTTCTAAACGCTCCCCGTTTTTAGCTAAGTAATGATAACCAATTAGAGCTTCAAATGCTGTACTATATCGATACGTTTGGATACTGATATTTTTTGGCGTGGAGCCGGATTTTGCATTTCTCCCTCTTGCAACAATCCGCTCCTCTTCCTCTGATAAAATGCCTTGCTCTAACCATTCTAGAATAACTTCTGCTTGTGCCCTTCCCGAAACAAATGAAACAGCACTTTGATGCAATTCATTAGGCTTTATTTGACCTTTATTTAGAAGATACTCTCTAATATATACCTCATATACGGCATCTCCCATATAAGCAAGACTTAAACTTTTCATTTGTTTCACATCTAAATTCATGACTACTTATCCTCTTTTCCACCGTACTCCTTGTGGTGTATCTTCTAATATAATACCTTTACTTTTAAGCATATCCCGTATTTCATCAGCACGACCAAAATCACGATCTTTCCTAGCCTGATTACGTTCTTCTATTAAATTTTCGATATCTTCGTCTAACAGTTGTTGCTCTTGTTGAATATTAATACCTAAAACATTTAAGAGAGTAACAATTGTATCCTGGAACTTTCTTATAACATCTGTTGACGTTTGCTCTAGTTGCAGATAAACATTGGCTTCTTTTGCTAAGTCGAATAAGACTGAGATAGCATTTGCAGTATTAAAGTCATCGTCCATCTCATGCTCGAATTTTTCTCTTAACTCATTAATTCTGCCAATCCATTCCGTATGATGGTCAACTAAGTCCATACTTGTTTCTTTTCGATGTTCTAAATTTTGATAAGCTGTTTTGATTCGATCAAAACTATTATGTGCACTTTGTAATAATTCTTCCGTAAAGTTTATCGGATTTCGGTAATGAACGCTTAACATAAAGAAGCGAAGAACTTGAGGATCATACTTAGCTATTAAATCTCTTGCCAACACAAAATTCCCCAGTGATTTAGACATCTTCTCATTGTTAATATTGATATAACCATTATGGATCCAATAGTTTGCAAAGGTTTTTCCCGTATTTGCCTCTGATTGAGCAATTTCATTTTCGTGATGTGGAAAGGTCAAATCTTGCCCACCAGCATGAATGTCTATCGTATCCCCTAAATATTTCTTTACCATTGCGGAACATTCAATATGCCAACCTGGCCTTCCTTTTCCCCAAGGCGAATCCCATGAGATCTCCCCTTCTTTCGCACTCTTCCATAAAGCAAAGTCTAATGGATCATCTTTCTTTTCCCCAATCTGAATTCTAGCACCTGAACGGAGTTCATCAATGGATTGGTGAGAAAGCTTCCCATAACCTTCAAAGGCACGTGGTTTAAAATAGACATCTCCTCCGGCTTCATAAGCATATCCTTTTTCAATCAGTACTGCTATGAAGTCAATAATATCATCCATTGATTCTGTTACTCTCGGATTGTGGGTTGCCTTTTTTACCCCTAATGCATTTACATCTTCTAAATATGCATTAATAAACCTTTCAGAAATGGCAGGAACCTCTTCACCTAATTCATTGGCTGCCTTAATAATCTTGTCATCTACGTCCGTAAAGTTTAGAACATAATCCACTTTGAAATTCCGATATTCAAAATATCTACGCACCGTATCAAAGACAATCGCCGGCCTAGCATTTCCTATATGAATATAGTTGTATACTGTTGGTCCACAAACATACATGCTAACTTTACCTTCAACAAGTGGTTTAAACTCCTCTTTTTCATGTGTTAATGTATTATAAATTTTGATTGTCATACTGTTTTGTTCCCTTCTTTCAATTTGGCTATTTCCTCACGTAAGGATTCCACTTCCTGTTTCAATTCTTTAATCGTATTTGCAACAGGGTCAGGCATATTTTGATGATCTAGGTCTCTTCTCACTCTAACTCCATTTTGAACAACCACTCTCCCCGGCACCCCAACGACTGTACAATTTTCCGGAACATCTCTTACAACTACCGCTCCTCCGCCTACCTTAGAGTTTTCCCCTATTGTAATGGAGCCAAGCACTTTTGCCCCTGTAGAAATTAGTGCATTATCTTTTATAGTCGGATGACGCTTTCCCTTCTCATTTCCGGTTCCCCCTAGTGTAACCCCTTGAAATATAGTTACGTTATCACCAATTTCGCAAGTTTCACCAATAACGACTCCCATTCCATGATCGATAAAAAAACGTCTACCTATTTGGGCTCCCGGGTGGATTTCAATTCCTGTAAAAAATCTACTTAGTTGCGATATTACCCTTGCAATAAAGAATAACTTACGTTTATAAAAGGCATGTGCAATGCGATGCGCCCAAATCGCATGTATACCTGAATAAGTTAGAAATACTTCTAAATATGTTCTAGCGGCTGGATCCTGTTCAAAGACAACATCCATATCCTCTTTCATACGCTTAAATATCCCCATTTTACTTTTCTCCACCCCTATCTATTTCTATTAGAAAACTTGACATTTCCTATTAGGTTAGACAAATACCTTAGTTGCACTTAGAATGTTTTATCTTATCTCTCTACTAAAAAAGACGTCTTTGTGTAATAAATACACAGAGACGCCTTTTTGCGCGGTTCCACTCTGTTTGGAGGTTCTCTCCCAACTTGTGCTCCATTAACGGTAGAGTGCCGCTGTCATGTACTACTATTTCCATAACAGACTCCAAGGGGCACTTCAAAAATGTCACTTAAAACCGCTCTCAGCCTAGGCGATTCTCTCTGGATAAGTCAGCCACTTTCTACTTTCCCTTTTCAACGTTCCTTATATAGTTTCAATTCCGCTTTTATATTTCTAATATATTACATCTCTTTACTTTTGTGAATGGTTACGCTCCTAGTTGTTTCAAAACTTTGTCTAGGCGCGATACAATAAGTTCTTTTCCTAATAATTCAATGGCCATTGGTAATTCTGGGCCGTGCATTTGTCCAGTTGTTGCAATACGGATTGGCATAAATAGTTTTTTCCCACGATGACCGGTTTCCTTTTGCGTTGCCTTTATTTGTGCTTTGATGGAATCCTTAGTGAAATCATCTAAGTGAATGATTTTATCTGTAAACACTTGTAAAACTTCCGGAACTTGTTCTTCTTCTAAAACCTTCCTAGATGCTTCATCTAATGTTATTTCTTCTTTGAAAAACAACTCCGTCAATTCTACTATTTCTTGTCCATAACGTAATTGTTCACGATATAATTCAATAACATTCTCGGCCCACTGTCTTGTTTCAGCATCCATATCCTCAGGAAGCCTTCCAGCTTCGATTAAATATGGCATTGTTAACTCAATAACATCTTCCGTATCTCTTGCTTTAATATATTCATTATTCATCCATTTTAATTTTTGTTGATCAAAGATAGCAGCTGAAGTAGATAAACGTTCCGGATCAAAGATTTTAATTAGTGTTTCCTTATCAAAAATTTCTTCTTCACCAACCGGGGACCAACCAAGTAATGAAATGAAGTTAAATAATGCCTCCGGTAAATAACCTAAATTCTTATATTGCTCGATAAATTGAACAATATGGCTATCCCTTTTACTTAGTTTTTTACGATCTTCATTTAGAATCAATGTCATGTGCCCAAATTTAGGAGGTTCCCAACCAAATGTTTCATAAATCATCATTTGTTTAGGTGTATTTGAAATATGTTCTTCTCCTCTTAATACATGAGAAATTCCCATTAAGTGATCATCAATCGCTACTGCAAAATTATAAGTTGGAATACCATTTTTCTTTACAATAACCCAATCGCCAAAGTCACTAGATTCAAAAGTAATATCCCCGCGAACTATATCATTAAACGTATAAGTTTTATCATCCGGAACACGAAAACGAATACTTGGTTTGCGCCCTTCCGCTTCAAAAGCTAAACATTGATCTTCCGTTAAATTACGATGCGCACCAGAATACTTAGGAACTTGTCCATTGGCTTTTTGTTCTTCACGTTCGGCTTCAAGTTCCTCTTCCGTCATATAACATTTATATGCCAAACCTTTTTCTAACAACTCATCAACGTATTTTTGGTAAATATCAAGGCGCTCTGTTTGCCGATATGGTCCATATTCTCCGCCAATATCAGCACCTTCATCCCATTCAATTCCTAGCCATTTTAGGAATTTAAACTGACTTTCTTCTCCACCTTCTACATTTCGTTTATCATCTGTATCTTCTGTACGAATAATAAACTTTCCATCAAAATGTCTTGCATATAAATAGTTAAAAAGCGCTGTTCTAGCATTACCAATATGTAAATGCCCAGTTGGACTTGGAGCATACCTTACACGAACATCGTTTGTCATTTTTGCTTTCTCCTTTCAAGTTAAAGTAAAATTATATATTTAAAGAAGACTTCCATCAGTAGGGTTTTCCTTCATCCCCACTGATAATTAGTCGCACTTATCGGACCTTTACGGGCAGTTGGTCTCACACCTACCTTCTTTGTTTCCCTAGAAACGGTGAGAGTTTTATTGCCCGTTTAGGCAGGATAAATAATTATGTATACCAAAAAGGAAAGTGATAACGAATACTGTTATCACTTCTACTCTCTCCTTATAAGTTATACCGCTTTTATAATGCTTTTTCAAGTAATTTTGGTTTTGCAAAAATCATTCTACCTGCAGAGGTTTGTAAAACACTCGTAATTAATACCTCAATTGTCTTCCCTATATAATCCTTACCTTCTTCTACAACTATCATTGTTCCATCATCGAGATAAGCTACACCTTGGTTTTGTTCTTTACCATCTTTTATTACCTGTACCACAAGCTCTTCTCCTGGTAAAACAACTGGTTTCACTGCATTTGCCAAATCATTAATATTAAGAACACGAACACCTTGTAAATCACAAACCTTATTTAAATTGAAATCATTTGTAACAATAATTCCGTCAATCACTTTTGCAAGTTTAATTAGTTTACTATCTACCTCATGAATTTCTTCAAAATCACCTTCGTAAATTTCCACTTTAACTGGTAATTCCTTTTGAATTCTATTTAACACATCTAATCCCCTACGACCACGATTTCGTTTCAATGCATCTGAGGAATCAGCTATATGTTGAAGTTCACCTAGTACAAATTGCGGAATAACAATGGTTCCTTCTAAAAAATTGGTTTGACAAATGTCCGCAATTCTACCATCGATAATAACGCTTGTATCTAGTATTTTTACTTTTGGCTCGCTTATTTCCGTTTCGTCAGAGTCCGACATTCTACGTTTTTCCTTTTTTGATGTTCTTAACAGATTGATAAATTCGTCCCTTCGTTTAAAACCAACCTGAAACCCGAAATAACCAAGTAAAATCATAATGAAGAGTGGTAGTACTTGAGATATAACATCTATATTTATATCTTGCAAGGGTATGTTAATAAAGTAAGCAATAACTAACCCAAGGATTAAACCAATACTACCAAAGAATAAATCAACAGCTGGAATTTTAATAAGAGATTCTTCAATCCATTTTAAGAAATTAACAATAAATCCGGCCACCCAATAGGAAATGAGAAAGAATATAATTGCGCCTACGACCATACCAAGATATGGGGATGTCAACCAACTTATATCAGTTAATTTTAATAAATGAATAATAGCTGGAATGTATAAGAATCCAATTGTTCCACCAAGTATTACAAAAAATAGATTAACAATAATCTTTAACAACCCATTCACCTCCTAATTCTATTATTACCGTTCATACAATAAATAATCCTAGTAATTATTAAAAAAACTCGAATTCGCCTATCCTTTTGAGAAATAATTCAAATGAATTACTCTACAGAACATACTTCCTGCATAAGTGCGTGTTCAAAAAGGACCGAGTCGGCTAAGAACGCAACGTCCTGGGATTCTGATTACTCGTCCCGCCGTAAAGATTTGTTGCAACGCTGCTCCTACATAGGGTATGCCGATGTTAGCCGCAAAGGCTGCCTTTAGTCGGCCTTTCTCTAATGCACGTCCTGTGCGTCGGAATTTCGAGGCGGTGAAGCTCCCGGTACCGGAATGTATGCAGTTCATACATAAGGGACGGATAAACGAGCATTTTCAAGAAATTCGAAGTGTCATTTTTACCGGACTTTTTGAACAACATCTATTATATATAAAAGAAAAATAATACCAATTAAATCATAGCATAGCTATGATGAACATTCCATTTGGATAAATGCTAAGAAACATCCTTTTTTTGTACAGCGATACAATACTATCGTTCTATCCCTAAATCCAATGCCTCTTGAACTGATTGAACTCCAATTACTTGGATGTCCCTAGGTGGTGTCCACCCATCTAAATTATTTTTAGGACAAATAACTCGTTTAAAACCGAGTTTGGCAGCCTCTTGCACTCGCTGTTCAATTCGAGAGACCCTTCTAATTTCTCCGGTTAGTCCAACCTCACCTATAAAAATATCATCTGGTCTAGTAGGATTATCCCGAAAGCTAGATGCAATACTGACAGCAATCGCTAAATCAATTGCTGGCTCATCTAATTTCACTCCACCAGCAACTTTTATATATGCATCCTGGTTTTGTAGCATTAATCCAACACGTTTTTCCAAAACCGCCATTAATAACGATACACGATTATGATCTACACCGGTTGCCATTCTCCTTGGGTTTCCAAAACTAGATGGAGATATTAACGCTTGGATTTCCACTAAAACCGGTCGTGTCCCCTCCATGGACGCAACAACCGTGGATCCAGATGTGCCATGAGAACGTTCCTCTAAAAATATTTCTGAAGGATTCATAACCTCTCTAAGTCCCTCTTCCTTCATTTCGAAAATCCCCATTTCATTGGTCGAACCAAAGCGATTCTTTACCCCACGTAAAATACGATAGGTATGATGCCTTTCACCTTCAAAATAAAGAACCGTATCTACCATATGTTCTAGCATTCTCGGTCCTGCAATTGCTCCCTCTTTTGTAACATGACCTACAATAAAGATAGGAATGTTATTTATCTTTGCCAAGCGCATTAATTCTCCTGTACATTCTCGCACTTGGGAGACACTTCCTGGGGCACTAGTTACCTCTTCTTTAAATATCGTCTGAATGGAGTCAATCACTACAAAAGAAGGCTTAATTTGTTCCACATGTCTTGAAATATCAAATAAATTTGTTTCGGAGAGCACATATAGTTCTTCTGATTTAATCCCTAAACGATCCGCTCTTAATTTCGTTTGACGGGTTGATTCTTCTCCTGAAATATAAAGCACAGGTAAATGCTTATCTGCTAATTGTGCTGAAATCTGCAATAATAGTGTAGATTTACCAATTCCGGGGTCACCACCAATTAATACAAGGGATCCCATTACAATCCCTCCACCGAGAACACGATTAAACTCTTTCATAGTCGTCGTAATTCTTGGCTCTTCTTGGGATTCAATAGATGTAATCCGTTCAGGTTGGGCTACCGCACTTCTGGCTACATTAAATATATGTCTCCCTTTACCTGATGATGCTTCCATTTCCTCCACTAAAGTGTTCCAATTATGGCATCCTGGGCATTTTCCCATCCACTTTGCAGACTCATATCCACATTCCTGACACACAAACTTTGTCTTACGCTTCGCCAAGCTTCTCGTTCCCTTCTCCCTTTTAATTGTAACTTACTTTTTTAATGTATAGGTTACATCCTCCTTTCAATTAAAAGCAAATGAACCACAACTTTGCCACAATTTTTTAGTACAAAAATCTTTCTTGTCTTGGGCTTTGATTTCTCGCTCTACCATACTGAATTGCATAAGTGTTGCTAAGGTAGAGGCCAAGTTGTCTAAGATGATGGAAAAGCTAGAAGAACATTATTCTTCTAGCTTTTCATGAAAACTTATGAAAGGAGAATAAAATCGCCTTTATTACTTAAACCGATTTTCACTTTCTGTCCTTTTTCTATCGTTCCTTTTAGCATTTCTTCAGATAATAGATCCTCGATATTCTTTTGAATGGATCTACGTAATGGACGTGCCCCATATTCAGGATCAAATCCCTCGCTAGCAATCTTTTCAATTGCCTTATCAGTAAGGGAGAGGTCTATTTCTTGTTCATATAATCGGTCATGTAACTGTTTAACCATAAGCGTAACAATATCTTTCATATGCTTTCTTTCCAAGGAATGGAAGACAATTGTCTCGTCAATACGGTTTAAAAACTCTGGACGGAATGCTTTCTTTAGTTCGTTCATTACTTTAGATTTCATATCTTTATATTCTTGGTTGTCATCTTCCATTGCAAAACCAACATATTTATTTCGTCTCAATTCGCTTGCACCAACATTAGACGTCATAATAATAATTGTATTTCGGAAATCAACTAGACGGCCTTTCGAATCTGTTAAACGACCATCTTCTAATACTTGCAGTAAAATGTTAAACACTTCTGGATGTGCCTTCTCAATTTCATCAAGTAAAACTACAGAATATGGTTTACGACGTACTTTCTCAGTTAATTGTCCACCCTCTTCATAACCTACGTATCCAGGAGGTGAACCAACTAAACGTGCTGTCGCATGTCGTTCCATATATTCGGACATATCGATTCGAATCATAGCATCTTCATCAGCAAACATCACTTCAGCCAAAGCTCTAGCCAATTCTGTTTTACCAACTCCTGTTGGACCTAAGAAAATAAATGACCCGATAGGACGTTTTGGATCTTTTAACCCCGCACGTGCTCTACGAATGGCTTTAGAAATAGCTACAACTGCTTCTTCTTGACCGATTACACGTTTATGCAAAGTTTCTTCCATATTTAGTAGTCGATCACTTTCATCCTTCGTTAATTTAGAAACAGGAACCCCAGTCCAGCTTGAAACAACGCTAGCAATATCGTCTATTGTAACTTTAGAATCCATTTGTCCTTGTTTTTCTTTCCATTCTTTCTTCGTCTGTTCTAATTCCTCACGATAACGCTGTTCAGAGTCCCGTAAGGATGCTGCTTTTTCAAACTCTTGACTTTGAACTGCTGCATCTTTTTCTTTACGAACCTCTTCTAATTTATGCTCCAATTCCTTTAAATTTGGTGGAATGGTATATGAGCGTAGGCGGACTTTAGAACCAGCTTCATCTATTAAATCAATTGCTTTATCAGGAAGAAAACGATCTGTAATATAACGATCCGATAGGGTAGCAGCCGCTTCAATTGCATCGTCTGTAATCGTCACTCGATGGTGTGCCTCATAACGATCGCGTAATCCACCTAAAATCTGAATGGTTTCCTCCACAGACGGCTGATCTACTTGAATTGGTTGGAATCTACGTTCTAACGCTGCATCTTTTTCAATATATTTACGGTATTCGTCTAATGTTGTAGCTCCGATACATTGTAACTCTCCACGAGCAAGGGATGGTTTAAGTATGTTGGACGCATCAATTGCTCCCTCTGCTCCACCGGCTCCAATTAGTGTATGTAATTCATCGATGAATAAAATAATATTACCAGCCTGACGGATTTCTTCCATTACTTTTTTCAAGCGGTCCTCAAATTCACCACGATATTTGGTCCCTGCGACAACAGTACCCATATCTAAAGTCATAACGCGTTTATCTCTTAATGTTTCAGGAACCTCGTTATCTATTATTTGTTGTGCCAATCCTTCAGCAACAGCTGTTTTCCCTACACCAGGTTCACCGATTAACACAGGATTATTTTTTGTTCTTCTGCTTAATACTTGAATAACACGTTCAATTTCTTTTGCTCGACCAATAACTGGATCAATTTTTCCGTCTCGAGCACTTTGGGTTAAATCTCGTGCTAAAGAATCTAATGTTGGTGTATTAGCACTTGATTGCTGGCCCCCTCTACCTTGTCGGCCGGCTTGTGATTCATTGCTACCTAATAATTGTAGGACTTGTTGTCTTGCTTTATTTAAACTAACTCCAAGGTTATTTAAAACTCTTGCAGCAACACCTTCACCTTCACGAATAAGGCCTAATAGGATATGTTCAGTTCCAACGTAGGAATGACCTAACTTCCTAGCCTCATCTTGTGAAAGCTCTACAACCTTTTTTGCGCGAGGTGTATAATGGATGGATTGCATAGGTTGTTTACCAACACCTATTAACTTTTCCACTTCCTCTTGAATTTGGCTAATCTCTAGGCCTAATGATTGTAAAGCTTTTGCAGCAATTCCATCTCCTTCACGTACAAGTCCTAAAAGGATATGCTCAGTTCCTATATTATTATGACCAAGGCGAACTGCTTCTTCCTGGCTTAACGCTAGTACTTTTTGTGCTCTCTCAGTAAATCTTCCAAACATCATAATAGCTTCCCTCCTAATTCTCTAACTGTAATCTTTCACGGATGAGTGACGCCCTAAGTACATCACGTTCTCGGGATGTTAATGTTTTCTTTGCATAGTGTTGAAGAAATCCTGGTTGTATAAGTACCATCAACTCATTAAGTATATTTCTAGAGGTATCTTTAATGATACCTAAATCTATTCCTAATCGCACGTTTGATATGCAATTAGATGCCTCTTTTGATTCGATTATTCTACTATAAGCTAGCACACCATAAGAACGAAAGATGCGGTCTTCTAATGCGGTAGGTGATTCCCTCATAATTAAATCTCTTGCATTTCGTTCATGATCTATTAGCTGATTTACTACACTTTCCAGATCGCCTACAATATCTTGCTCCGATTTTCCTAATGTGATTTGATTAGAAATTTGGAAAATATTCCCTAGCGCTTCACTGCCCTCGCCATAAATCCCTCGAACAACAAGTCCCAACTGGTTAATAGCTGGCATCATTCGATTTATTTGTCCTGTGAGAGCAAGTGCTGGTAAATGCATCATAACCGAAGCACGCATCCCTGTACCAACGTTGGTTGGACAGGTTGTTAAATACCCTTTATTTTCATCAAAAGCATAATTTACCTTTTCTTCTAACCAATCATCTATTTCAAATGCTCTATCTAAAGCATGACGTAACTGTAAACCAGGAAAATAAAGCTGGATACGAAGATGATCCTCTTCATTTACCATAATAGATACTTGTTCATTTTCAGAAATTATTACTGCCGATTCATTCGTATGTTTAGCAAGATTAGGGCTTATTAAGTGCTTTTCTACTAAAACTCGATTTTCAATAGCAGTTAATTCTCTAATAGGGATAAATTCAAAATTATGATAACTATTAAATGACTTGTTTGCATATTCTTTTTCAATGAGTTTCCTTACTTCTGCAAGTTTCTCCTCTTCAGCAATAATAGGATAAGGTATACTTGCTATATTTCTTGCAAGGCGAATGCGGCTACTCATCACAATATCACTACTCGGCCCTTCTTCACGCATCCAAGGGCTAATAGCATCATTCATAAAATGTTCGAGTGTCATGCATTATCACCTGCTTCTTTATCTCTTATATTAGCTTCAAGCTCCTTAATCTGATCCCTTACTTTAGCTGCCTCTTCAAATGCTTCATTTTCTATCAATTGCTGTAATTGACTCTTGTAATGGTTCAACTGACGTTTCATTTGTATATCATTACCTGCACGTTTAGGTATTTTTCCATAATGTTTTGTATTACCCGCATGAACACGTCTTAATATTGGATCTAATTTATCCGAAAATGTTTCATAACAAGTAGCACATCCAAACTTGCCAACTTGCTTAAATTGAGCAAATGTCATTTTACATTGTGGGCATTGCAGATCTTTCACTTTCTGCAAAGTTGGATTATCTATTTTCGACGTATCAAAATTAAAAAGACCTGATAATAAATTATGAAGAGAATAAGCTTCTTCCTCTGGATACGTCACATAACCTTTTTCTTTTGCACATACATTACATACACTTATTTCCGTCTTTTTACCATTAATAACTTGTGTAAAATGCAGTGTCGCTGGACGTTTATGACATTCTTGGCATTCCACTGTTTCTTCCCCCTTTACAACTACTGGTATTAGAAAACTTGGCATCCGCCAAGCCTTTCGGTGGATGGCTTAGTTGCACTTATGCAGACGGGAAAGATTTTATACTTTCCTACCTGCCAAGGTAATTCCCTTTGTATAGTAAATTTAAACTAAAAATACTTTAGTTGTGATAACATAGCGGTTAAGATTCTGGAACGTATTTCATCTCTTAACGGAAGGTTAAATGCTAAAGTGGTACGTTCCATGGCACTTAGCATAATTTTCGCCTCTCGTTCCGTTATAATTTCCTCTTCTAAGAGTCGATCTAGTATGTCAGTAGCCGATCGTTGGGATATAGTTGGATTAGCCATTTCAATAATCTCATCAATTAATGTAGATTTATCCTTATGCCTCACTCGCATAATACGAATGTATCCTCCACCACCACGTTTACTCTCTACAATGTAACCTTTTTCTAACGTAAAACGAGTATTAATAACATAATTAATTTGTGATGGAACACACTGGAAGCGATTGGCGACTTCACTTCTCTTTATTTCAATTGCATTTTGGCCTTTCATTTGAAAAACAGTTTTTAAATATTGCTCAATGATATCTGAGATATTACTCATCAGATCCATCCCCTCTTGCACGTTGTTAATGTCAGTATTTTCAATGCATTTGACTTTGACTATCTTTGACTATACTCTTATTATACGCCAACATTTTTGAGATGCAAATACCTTTTATATATTTTAGACAAAATTATTGAAAACAAAACCTTACACCTAATTATACGTGTAAGATTTTTAGAATCAAAAGCGGAAACTCCCTTACAGCACGTGTTCAAAAGGAAGGATAAAAAAGACCAAGTCGGCAGGTTCTCCTTATCGTGACATGAGGTAAGGGAGGTCTCACTAAAGCTGGACGTGACTTTTCTTAAAAAAATATAATAAGATAAATTAAAGCTTAATTATGATATGTTTCGTACCCCTGTTAATCTTGATAATTCATCATAAAGGTTTATTTTATCGATTCTTTTGTTCCTTTCAACTTTAATTTGAACATTTCTCATTTTTTTCTCGATATTAGTAATTTCAATAGAAAGAATTTTTACATCAAATTGCTCAAATAAATTTACTAATAAACTCAGATTCGTATTATGGTCAATCGTAATATTTACGGAAGAAAAGGAACGCCTACTTTGAAATAACTTTTCAAAGTTGTTCAGGAATACTAAGCTAATTAATATAATTAATGTAGCTAATATAGCCGCACCATACATACCTAATCCAACAACTAATCCTAAACCTGCCACTGTCCAAATAGACGCTGCCGTAGTTAAACCTCTTATTGTTCCACCGTAAACGATAATCGTACCTGCCCCTAAAAATCCGATACCACTAATTACATATGAAGGTATTCGTGCAGGATCGAAACGTATATTACCATAAGTATCAATTAATGATGAAAAACCATAGAGCGACATTAACATCATTAAACAAGAACCAACACCTACTAAAATATGTGTACGGAAGCCAGCAGAATGATTATTCATTTCTCTTTCAAAGCCAATAAGTCCTGATAGAAGAAGTGCAATTAGTAAGCGAATTGCTATAACATAAAAGTCCTCTCCTAATATTTGATTTACGTAAACTATAGGAAATCCCCCCTATCTAAAAGATATAATAACAAAACAACTCTAAAGATAGAGTGGTATTAAAATTTATGTGTCAATCCTTAATTTTATGCTGTCTTATTATAATTAGGTTCCCTGTCATCGACTTAGTATAAAGAAGACTTCCATCAGAGGGGGTTTTCCTTCATCCCCACTGATGGTTAGTCGCACTTATCGGACCTTTACGGGCAGTTGATCTCCCACCTACCCTCTTTGTTTCCAGAAATTTGAGGAGGAAGGCTTGGAATAAATTCTTTTCCTGTTACCAGAGCGTTAATAAAATACTAAATATTTTTTAATACTGTGGTAAAACCCTTTTATGCAACAAGTATACTTTTTTGTTTTTATGCTTCTTATCCTTACGAAAAGCTTCTTTCAAATCGATTTTTTATAGAACAAAAAACACCTAGGTTGATTGTCCTAGATGTTTTTTCATTTGCCTGGCGGCGCCCTACTCTCGCAGGGGGAACCCCCAACTACCATCGGCGCTGGAGAGCTTAACTTCTGTGTTCGGTATGGGAACAGGTGTGACCTCTCCGCCATCGCTACCAGACAATTGATATTCAATTAGGATTTGTATCCTGAAAACTAAATAAGAGTAAATCAAGACATGAAAAGAAGTTAGTTAAGTCCTCGATCGATTAGTATTTGTCAGCTCCACGTGTCGCCACGCTTCCACCTCAAACCTATTAACCTCATCGTCTCTGAGGGATCTTACTCATTTAAAATGATGGGAAGTCTCATCTTGAGGGGGGCTTCATGCTTAGATGCTTTCAGCACTTATCCTTTCCATACGTAGCTACCCAGCTATGCTCCTGGCGGAACAACTGGTACACCAGCGGTATGTCCATCCCGGTCCTCTCGTACTAAGGACAGCTCCTCTCAAACTTCCAACGCCCACGACGGATAGGGACCGAACTGTCTCACGACGTTCTGAACCCAGCTCGCGTACCGCTTTAATGGGCGAACAGCCCAACCCTTGGGACCGACTACAGCCCCAGGATGCGATGAGCCGACATCGAGGTGCCAAACCTCCCCGTCGATGTGAACTCTTGGGGGAGATAAGCCTGTTATCCCCGGGGTAGCTTTTATCCGTTGAGCGATGGCCCTTCCATGCGGAACCACCGGATCACTAAGCCCGACTTTCGTCCCTGCTCGACTTGTAGGTCTCGCAGTCAAGCTCCCTTCTGCCTTTACACTCTGCGAATGATTTCCAACCATTCTGAGGGAACCTTTGGGCGCCTCCGTTACCTTTTGGGAGGCGACCGCCCCAGTCAAACTGCCCGCCTGACACTGTCTCCGAACCGGATCACGGTCCTGGGTTAGAAGGTCCATACAGCCAGGGTGGTATCCCACGGATGCCTCCACGTAAGCTGGCGCTCACGTTTCTAAGGCTCCCACCTATCCTGTACAAGCTGCACAGACATTCAATATCAGGCTACAGTAAAGCTCCACGGGGTCTTTCCGTCCTGTCGCGGGTAATGCGCATCTTCACGCATCGTATAATTTCACCGGGTCTCTCGTTGAGACAGTGCCCAAGTCGTTGCACCTTTCGTGCGGGTCGGAACTTACCCGACAAGGAATTTCGCTACCTTAGGACCGTTATAGTTACGGCCGCCGTTTACTGGGGCTTCGGTTCTAAGCTTCGGGCGAAAGCCCTAACTCTTCCCCTTAACCTTCCAGCACCGGGCAGGTGTCAGCCCCTATACTTCGCCTTTCGGCTTCGCAGAGACCTGTGTTTTTGCTAAACAGTCGCTTGGGCCTATTCACTGCGGCTCTACTCCGTAGAGCACCCCTTCTCCCTAAGTTACGGGGTCATTTTGCCGAGTTCCTTAACGAGAGTTCTCCCGCTCACCTTAGGATTCTCTCCTCGCCTACCTGTGTCGGTTTGCGGTACGGGCACCTGTGACCTTGCTAGAGGCTTTTCTCGGCAGTGTGAAATCAGGAACTTCGGCCAGAAGGCCTCCCCATCACAGCTTGAAATGGCCAGGCGGATTTGCCTACCTGACTTTCTCACTGCTTGGGCGCACACATCCATCCGTGCGCATTCCTTATCCTACTGCGTCCCCCCATCGCTCAAACGGTCATGAGGTGGTACAGGAATATCTGCCTGTTGTCCATCGCCTACGCCTTTCGGCCTCGGCTTAGGTCCCGACTAACCCTGAGAGGACGAGCCTTCCTCAGGAAACCTTAGGCATTCGGTGAAAGAGATTCTCACTCTTTTTTCGCTACTCATACCGGCATTCTCACTTCTAAGCGCTCCACCAGTCCTCACGGTCTGACTTCACAGCACTTAGAACGCTCTCCTACCATTGTTCGTAAGAACAATCCACAGCTTCGGTGATACGTTTAGCCCCGGTACATTTTCGGCGCAGAGTCACTCGACCAGTGAGCTATTACGCACTCTTTAAATGGTGGCTGCTTCTAAGCCAACATCCTGGTTGTCTAAGCAACTCCACATCCTTTTCCACTTAACGTATACTTTGGGACCTTAGCTGGTGGTCTGGGCTGTTTCCCTTTCGACTATGAACCTTATCACCCATAGTCTGACTCCCAAGTTTAAGTATCTGGCATTCGGAGTTTGACTGAATTCGGTAACCCGATGAGGGCCCCTAGTCCAATCAGTGCTCTACCTCCAGTACTCATCATCTTGAGGCTAGCCCTAAAGCTATTTCGGAGAGAACCAGCTATCTCCGTGTTCGATTGGCATTTCACCCCTACCCACACCTCATCCCCGCATTTTTCAACATACGTGGGTTCGGGCCTCCAGTCAGTGTTACCTGACCTTCACCCTGGACATGGGTAGATCACACGGTTTCGGGTCTACGACCGCATACTAAATCGCCCTATTCAGACTCGCTTTCGCTACGGCTCCGTGTCTTCCACTTAACCTTGCATACAATCGTAACTCGCCGGTCCATTCTACAAAAGGTACGCCGTTACGCATGAACGCGCTTCGACTACTTGTAGGCACACGGTTTCAGGTACTCTTTCACTCCCCTCCCGGGGTGCTTTTCACCTTTCCCTCACGGTACTGGTTCACTATCGGTCACTAGGGAGTATTTAGCCTTGGGAGATGGTCCTCCCGGATTCCGACGGAATTCCACGTGTTCCGCCGTACTCAGGATCCACTCCGGAGGAAATTCTTTTTCGATTACAGGGCTGTTACCCTCTTTGGCTAACCTTTCCAGGTTGATTCATCTAAAGAATTTCTTTGTAACTCCTTGTGGAGTGTCCTACAACCCCAGAGAGCAAGCTCTCTGGTTTGGGCTGTTTCCGTTTCGCTCGCCGCTACTTGGGAAATCGCATTTGCTTTCTCTTCCTCCAGGTACTGAGATGTTTCAGTTCCCTGGGTGTGCCTCTTATGCCCTATGTATTCAGACATAAGTCCTGTTCCATTACGAACAGTGGGTTTCCCCATTCGGAAATCCTCGGATCTAAGTTTACTTACAACTCCCCGAGGCATATCGGTGTTAGTCCCGTCCTTCATCGGCTCCTAGTGCCAAGGCATCCACCGTGCGCCCTTATTCACTTAACTAAGTTTACAATGAATAAGCGTTTTATCGCTTTAAAATTTGATGTCTTGTTTACTCTTATTTAGTTTTCAAGGTACAAAGTTTCAGAGAGATTTGCTCTCTCAAAACTGAACCAAACAACACAGTATGCTTCATCCAAACCTGGATGTTCCGTAATAATCCTTAGAAAGGAGGTGATCCAGCCGCACCTTCCGATACGGCTACCTTGTTACGACTTCACCCCAATCATTGGTCCCACCTTCGGCGGCTGGCTCCAAAAGGTTACCTCACCGACTTCGGGTGTTACCAACTCTCGTGGTGTGACGGGCGGTGTGTACAAGACCCGGGAACGTATTCACCGCGGCATGCTGATCCGCGATTACTAGCGATTCCGGCTTCATGTAGGCGAGTTGCAGCCTACAATCCGAACTGAGAATGGTTTTATGGGATTTGCTTGACCTTGCGGTTTCGCTGCCCTTTGTACCATCCATTGTAGCACGTGTGTAGCCCAGGTCATAAGGGGCATGATGATTTGACGTCATCCCCACCTTCCTCCGGTTTGTCACCGGCAGTCACCTTAGAGTGCCCAACTTAATGCTGGCAACTAAGATCAAGGGTTGCGCTCGTTGCGGGACTTAACCCAACATCTCACGACACGAGCTGACGACAACCATGCACCACCTGTCACTTTCGTCCCCGAAGGGAAATCCCTATCTCTAGGGAGGTCGAAAGGATGTCAAGACCTGGTAAGGTTCTTCGCGTTGCTTCGAATTAAACCACATGCTCCACCGCTTGTGCGGGTCCCCGTCAATTCTTTTGAGTTTCAGCCTTGCGGCCGTACTCCCCAGGCGGAGTGCTTAATGCGTTAACTTCAGCACTAAGGGGCGGAAACCCCCTAACACCTAGCACTCATCGTTTACGGCGTGGACTACCAGGGTATCTAATCCTGTTCGCTACCCACGCTTTCGCTCCTCAGCGTCAGTTACAGACCAGAGAGTCGCCTTCGCCACTGGTGTTCCTCCATATCTCTACGCATTTCACCGCTACACATGGAATTCCACTCTCCTCTTCTGCACTCAAGTCCTCCAGTTTCCAATGACCCTCCACGGTTAAGCCGTGGGCTTTCACATCAGACTTAAAAGACCGCCTGCGAGCGCTTTACGCCCAATAAATCCGGACAACGCTTGCCACCTACGTATTACCGCGGCTGCTGGCACGTAGTTAGCCGTGGCTTTCTGGTTAGGTACCGTCAAGGTCAGGTCAGTTACTACCTGACTTGTTCTTCCCTAACAACAGAGTTTTACGATCCGAAAACCTTCTTCACTCACGCGGCGTTGCTCCGTCAGACTTTCGTCCATTGCGGAAGATTCCCTACTGCTGCCTCCCGTAGGAGTCTGGGCCGTGTCTCAGTCCCAGTGTGGCCGATCACCCTCTCAGGTCGGCTACGCATCGTTGCCTTGGTGAGCCTTTACCTCACCAACTAGCTAATGCGCCGCGGGCCCATCTATAAGTGACAGCTTACGCCGCCTTTCAAACTTCTTATTATGCAATAAAAAGTATTATCCGGTATTAGCTCACGTTTCCGCGAGTTATCCCAGTCTTATAGGTAGGTTGCCCACGTGTTACTCACCCGTCCGCCGCTCGTTCCACTCTCTTCACCCCGAAGGGATCAGAAGAGCTTCCCGCGCTCGACTTGCATGTATTAGGCACGCCGCCAGCGTTCGTCCTGAGCCAAGATCAAACTCTCCAAAAAAGTTTGTTTAGAATTAACATAATTAATTCTATCTCTTAGCTTTTAGAAGTGTTACCTTCTATTTTAAATGAAAACGAGTTTCTTTTATCTTAACATACTGGTTGTTTTGTTCAGTTTTCAAAGAGCAAATTAAAAGTTGGTGGAGCCTAGCGGGATCGAACCGCTGACCTCCTGCGTGCAAAGCAGGCGCTCTCCCAGCTGAGCTAAGGCCCCGTTGAATAATGGTCGGGAAGACAGGATTCGAACCTGCGACCCCATGGTCCCAAACCATGTGCTCTACCAAGCTGAGCTACTTCCCGTTTTATATGGCGCGCCCGAGAGGAGTCGAACCCCTAACCTTTTGATCCGTAGTCAAACGCTCTATCCAATTGAGCTACGGGCGCATATGGTGCCGAGGACCGGAATCGAACCGGTACGGTAGTCACCTACCGCAGGATTTTAAGTCCTGTGCGTCTGCCAGTTCCGCCACCCCGGCAAATAGGGTCTGGAGCGGAAGACGGGATTCGAACCCGCGACCCCCACCTTGGCAAGGTGGTGTTCTACCACTGAACTACTTCCGCGTGTAATGATGTTTATGGTGCGGGTGAAGGGAGTCGAACCCCCACATCCGAAGATACTAGATCCTAAGTCTAGCGCGTCTGCCAATTCCGCCACACCCGCATAATGGTGAGCCATGAAGGATTCGAACCTTCGACCCTCTGATTAAAAGTCAGATGCTCTACCGACTGAGCTAATGGCTCTTAAAAGTGGTGCCGGCCAGAGGACTTGAACCCCCAACCTACTGATTACAAGTCAGTTGCTCTACCAATTGAGCTAGGCCGGCATGGTGGAGGATACAGGGCTCGAACCTGTGACCCCCTGCTTGTAAGGCAGGTGCTCTCCCAGCTGAGCTAATCCTCCTAATTAAGTCTGGCAACGTCCTACTCTCGCAGGGGAACCCCCAACTACCATCGGCGCTGGAGAGCTTAACTTCTGTGTTCGGTATGGGAACAGGTGTGACCTCTCCGCCATCGTCACCAGACATTTAATTAATTAAGACAAGATATATTATATCATTGCTTGTCGAAAAAGCAAGCCTTTTTTTAAAAACTAAATAAGAGTAAATCAAGACATCGAAAGAATTTAGTTAAGTCCTCGATCGATTAGTATTTGTCAGCTCCACGTGTCGCCACGCTTCCACCTCAAACCTATTAACCTCATCGTCTCTGAGGGATCTTACTCATTTAAAATGATGGGAAGTCTCATCTTGAGGGGGGCTTCATGCTTAGATGCTTTCAGCACTTATCCTTTCCATACGTAGCTACCCAGCTATGCTCCTGGCGGAACAACTGGTACACCAGCGGTATGTCCATCCCGGTCCTCTCGTACTAAGGACAGCTCCTCTCAAACTTCCAACGCCCACGACGGATAGGGACCGAACTGTCTCACGACGTTCTGAACCCAGCTCGCGTACCGCTTTAATGGGCGAACAGCCCAACCCTTGGGACCGACTACAGCCCCAGGATGCGATGAGCCGACATCGAGGTGCCAAACCTCCCCGTCGATGTGAACTCTTGGGGGAGATAAGCCTGTTATCCCCGGGGTAGCTTTTATCCGTTGAGCGATGGCCCTTCCATGCGGAACCACCGGATCACTAAGCCCGACTTTCGTCCCTGCTCGACTTGTAGGTCTCGCAGTCAAGCTCCCTTCTGCCTTTACACTCTGCGAATGATTTCCAACCATTCTGAGGGAACCTTTGGGCGCCTCCGTTACCTTTTGGGAGGCGACCGCCCCAGTCAAACTGCCCGCCTGACACTGTCTCCGAACCGGATCACGGTCCTGGGTTAGAAGGTCCATACAGCCAGGGTGGTATCCCACGGATGCCTCCACGTAAGCTGGCGCTCACGTTTCTAAGGCTCCCACCTATCCTGTACAAGCTGCACAGACATTCAATATCAGGCTACAGTAAAGCTCCACGGGGTCTTTCCGTCCTGTCGCGGGTAATGCGCATCTTCACGCATCGTATAATTTCACCGGGTCTCTCGTTGAGACAGTGCCCAAGTCGTTGCACCTTTCGTGCGGGTCGGAACTTACCCGACAAGGAATTTCGCTACCTTAGGACCGTTATAGTTACGGCCGCCGTTTACTGGGGCTTCGGTTCTAAGCTTCGGGCGAAAGCCCTAACTCTTCCCCTTAACCTTCCAGCACCGGGCAGGTGTCAGCCCCTATACTTCGCCTTTCGGCTTCGCAGAGACCTGTGTTTTTGCTAAACAGTCGCTTGGGCCTATTCACTGCGGCTCTACTCCGTAGAGCACCCCTTCTCCCTAAGTTACGGGGTCATTTTGCCGAGTTCCTTAACGAGAGTTCTCCCGCTCACCTTAGGATTCTCTCCTCGCCTACCTGTGTCGGTTTGCGGTACGGGCACCTGTGACCTTGCTAGAGGCTTTTCTCGGCAGTGTGAAATCAGGAACTTCGGCCAGAAGGCCTCCCCATCACAGCTTGAAATGGCCAGGCGGATTTGCCTACCTGACTTTCTCACTGCTTGGGCGCACACATCCATCCGTGCGCATTCCTTATCCTACTGCGTCCCCCCATCGCTCAAACGGTCATGAGGTGGTACAGGAATATCTGCCTGTTGTCCATCGCCTACGCCTTTCGGCCTCGGCTTAGGTCCCGACTAACCCTGAGAGGACGAGCCTTCCTCAGGAAACCTTAGGCATTCGGTGAAAGAGATTCTCACTCTTTTTTCGCTACTCATACCGGCATTCTCACTTCTAAGCGCTCCACCAGTCCTCACGGTCTGACTTCACAGCACTTAGAACGCTCTCCTACCATTGTTCGTAAGAACAATCCACAGCTTCGGTGATACGTTTAGCCCCGGTACATTTTCGGCGCAGAGTCACTCGACCAGTGAGCTATTACGCACTCTTTAAATGGTGGCTGCTTCTAAGCCAACATCCTGGTTGTCTAAGCAACTCCACATCCTTTTCCACTTAACGTATACTTTGGGACCTTAGCTGGTGGTCTGGGCTGTTTCCCTTTCGACTATGAACCTTATCACCCATAGTCTGACTCCCAAGTTTAAGTATCTGGCATTCGGAGTTTGACTGAATTCGGTAACCCGATGAGGGCCCCTAGTCCAATCAGTGCTCTACCTCCAGTACTCATCATCTTGAGGCTAGCCCTAAAGCTATTTCGGAGAGAACCAGCTATCTCCGTGTTCGATTGGCATTTCACCCCTACCCACACCTCATCCCCGCATTTTTCAACATACGTGGGTTCGGGCCTCCAGTCAGTGTTACCTGACCTTCACCCTGGACATGGGTAGATCACACGGTTTCGGGTCTACGACCGCATACTAAATCGCCCTATTCAGACTCGCTTTCGCTACGGCTCCGTGTCTTCCACTTAACCTTGCATACAATCGTAACTCGCCGGTCCATTCTACAAAAGGTACGCCGTTACGCATGAACGCGCTTCGACTACTTGTAGGCACACGGTTTCAGGTACTCTTTCACTCCCCTCCCGGGGTGCTTTTCACCTTTCCCTCACGGTACTGGTTCACTATCGGTCACTAGGGAGTATTTAGCCTTGGGAGATGGTCCTCCCGGATTCCGACGGAATTCCACGTGTTCCGCCGTACTCAGGATCCACTCCGGAGGAAATTCTTTTTCGATTACAGGGCTGTTACCCTCTTTGGCTAACCTTTCCAGGTTGATTCATCTAAAGAATTTCTTTGTAACTCCTTGTGGAGTGTCCTACAACCCCAGAGAGCAAGCTCTCTGGTTTGGGCTGTTTCCGTTTCGCTCGCCGCTACTTGGGAAATCGCATTTGCTTTCTCTTCCTCCAGGTACTGAGATGTTTCAGTTCCCTGGGTGTGCCTCTTATGCCCTATGTATTCAGACATAAGTCCTGTTCCATTACGAACAGTGGGTTTCCCCATTCGGAAATCCTCGGATCTATGTTTACTTACAACTCCCCGAGGCATATCGGTGTTAGTCCCGTCCTTCATCGGCTCCTAGTGCCAAGGCATCCACCGTGCGCCCTTATTCACTTAACTAAGTTTACAATGAATAAGCGTTTTATCGCTTTAAAATTTGATGTCTTGTTTACTCTTATTTAGTTTTCAAGGTACAAAGTTTCAGAGAGATTTGCTCTCTCAAAACTGAACCAAACAACACAGTATGCTTCATCCAAACCTGGATGTTCCGTAATAATCCTTAGAAAGGAGGTGATCCAGCCGCACCTTCCGATACGGCTACCTTGTTACGACTTCACCCCAATCATTGGTCCCACCTTCGGCGGCTGGCTCCAAAAGGTTACCTCACCGACTTCGGGTGTTACCAACTCTCGTGGTGTGACGGGCGGTGTGTACAAGACCCGGGAACGTATTCACCGCGGCATGCTGATCCGCGATTACTAGCGATTCCGGCTTCATGTAGGCGAGTTGCAGCCTACAATCCGAACTGAGAATGGTTTTATGGGATTTGCTTGACCTTGCGGTTTCGCTGCCCTTTGTACCATCCATTGTAGCACGTGTGTAGCCCAGGTCATAAGGGGCATGATGATTTGACGTCATCCCCACCTTCCTCCGGTTTGTCACCGGCAGTCACCTTAGAGTGCCCAACTTAATGCTGGCAACTAAGATCAAGGGTTGCGCTCGTTGCGGGACTTAACCCAACATCTCACGACACGAGCTGACGACAACCATGCACCACCTGTCACTTTCGTCCCCGAAGGGAAATCCCTATCTCTAGGGAGGTCGAAAGGATGTCAAGACCTGGTAAGGTTCTTCGCGTTGCTTCGAATTAAACCACATGCTCCACCGCTTGTGCGGGTCCCCGTCAATTCTTTTGAGTTTCAGCCTTGCGGCCGTACTCCCCAGGCGGAGTGCTTAATGCGTTAACTTCAGCACTAAGGGGCGGAAACCCCCTAACACCTAGCACTCATCGTTTACGGCGTGGACTACCAGGGTATCTAATCCTGTTCGCTACCCACGCTTTCGCTCCTCAGCGTCAGTTACAGACCAGAGAGTCGCCTTCGCCACTGGTGTTCCTCCATATCTCTACGCATTTCACCGCTACACATGGAATTCCACTCTCCTCTTCTGCACTCAAGTCCTCCAGTTTCCAATGACCCTCCACGGTTAAGCCGTGGGCTTTCACATCAGACTTAAAAGACCGCCTGCGAGCGCTTTACGCCCAATAAATCCGGACAACGCTTGCCACCTACGTATTACCGCGGCTGCTGGCACGTAGTTAGCCGTGGCTTTCTGGTTAGGTACCGTCAAGGTCAGGTCAGTTACTACCTGACTTGTTCTTCCCTAACAACAGAGTTTTACGATCCGAAAACCTTCTTCACTCACGCGGCGTTGCTCCGTCAGACTTTCGTCCATTGCGGAAGATTCCCTACTGCTGCCTCCCGTAGGAGTCTGGGCCGTGTCTCAGTCCCAGTGTGGCCGATCACCCTCTCAGGTCGGCTACGCATCGTTGCCTTGGTGAGCCTTTACCTCACCAACTAGCTAATGCGCCGCGGGCCCATCTATAAGTGACAGCTTACGCCGCCTTTCAAACTTCTTATTATGCAATAAAAAGTATTATCCGGTATTAGCTCACGTTTCCGCGAGTTATCCCAGTCTTATAGGTAGGTTGCCCACGTGTTACTCACCCGTCCGCCGCTCTTTCCACTAATTTCATCCCGAAGGGATGAAATTAGCTTCCAGCGCTCGACTTGCATGTATTAGGCACGCCGCCAGCGTTCGTCCTGAGCCAAGATCAAACTCTCCAAAAAAGTTTGTTTAGAATTAACATAATTAATTCTATCTCTTAGCTTTTAGAAGTGTTACCTTCTATTTTAAAAGAAAACGAGTTTCTTTTATCTTAACATACTGGTTGTTTTGTTCAGTTTTCAAAGAGCAAATGTTTATCACCGCTTTGTAACAGCGACTTTATTAATATAACATGGCGAGTTTTGAAAGTCAACACTTTTTTAAAACTCTTTTTTGTTGTCTCTCTTATTAGAGAAGCAACGTTTAATAATTTACCACTTATCCATATTAAAATCAAGTACTTTTTTACAAAAAGTTAACAAAGTTAATATAGAGTTGCTTCTGACTAATTGTTTTATCTTTACTTCCCTTTTAAATTAGCCTGTGCTTAATAATTCTCCCAGTTGGATTTTCGAGTGCAATTCTTTGAAGGTAATTTTCGTTGGTACTTTATATTACCTGTTTGCCCTAATGAAACTTCCTTAAAAAGTTAAGATCGTACATTCTCATCTTTACACGTTCCTAACATTTTTACCAATTAGTATTTTTAAGCACTCATAATACCGCCATTTTTTTGCAGCATGAAAAAAAGCTTTGAACTAAAACTTAGTATTAGTTCAAAGCCTTTATATTATTTATTACGCATCTGAGGGAATAAAAGAACGTCCCTAATAGATGGTGAATTGGTCAATAACATGACTAGACGATCAATACCTATTCCAAGCCCACCTGTTGGAGGCATACCATATTCCAACGCCTCTAGGAAATCCTCATCCATAAGATGCGCTTCATCGTTTCCTTCTTCTCTTTCTTTCACTTGTGCTTCAAAACGTTCACGTTGGTCAATTGGATCATTTAATTCACTAAATGCATTCGCATGTTCACGACCAACAATAAATAGCTCAAAGCGATCTGTAAATCGTTCATCTTCTTTATTTTTCTTAGCTAATGGTGAAATTTCTACAGGGTGACCATAAATAAAGGTTGGTTGAATTAATGTTTCTTCTACCTTTTGTTCAAAGAACTCATTAACAACATGTCCAAATGTCATTGTTTCTTTTACTTCAACACCATATTCCTTTGCAAGTTCGCGAGCTTCCTCATCGCTCATTTTATTCCAAAAATCAGCACCTGTTTCTTCTTTAACTGCATCAACCATATGAATTCTCTTCCATTTCGGCTCTAGATCAACTTCATATTCGCCATAGGAAATCTTCGTCTCCCCAAGTACATCTTTTGCAATATGTGCAACTAGGTTTTCTGTTAAGTCCATAATATCGTGATAATCAGCATATGCTTCGTATAGTTCTATCATTGTAAATTCAGGGTTATGACGCGTCGATACACCCTCATTACGGAATACTCGTCCAATCTCATAAACCTTCTCTAATCCACCGACAATAAGACGTTTCAAATGCAATTCGATAGCGATACGCATGTATAGCGGGATGTCGAGTGCATTATGATGAGTAACAAATGGGCGTGCTGCAGCTCCACCAGGGATACTATGCATCATTGGTGTTTCTACTTCTAAATAACCATGATTATTTAAATATTCACGCATGGATTGAATAATTTTACTACGTAGAATGAAAGTTTCTTTACTTTCCATATTAGTAATTAAATCTAAATATCGCTGACGATAGCGTTGTTCTACATCCTTTAATCCATGATATTTTTCCGGTAATGGTCGTAAAGATTTTGTT
Source organism: Oceanobacillus sp. FSL K6-0118 (assembly GCF_038006665.1). NCBI lineage: Bacteria > Bacillati > Bacillota > Bacilli > Caryophanales > Bacillaceae > Oceanobacillus > Oceanobacillus sp. FSL K6-0118. The sequence continues at coordinate 304,319 of NZ_JBBOVR010000001.1, read as the reverse complement.
AATAGGTGAAATTCATCCACTTTAATAGATAATTCACCCATATTCGTACGGAAAATTTCACCTTTAACTCCTACAATGTCTCCAAGGTCAATGGATTTAAATACTTGGTACGCCTCTTCGCCTACCTCATCTTTACGAACGTAAATCTGGATTTGTCCACTTAAATCTTGAATATGTGCAAAGCCAGCTTTTCCTTTTCCTCGCTTTGTCATGACTCTTCCGGCAACCGTAGCTTCTTCTTTAACTTCTTCTAATTCTTCTTTAGAAGAAGATTCAAACTTCTCTATTATATCCTTCGCTAAATGGGTTCTTTCAAATTTACTTCCAAATGGATCTAAACCTTTTTCTAAATAGTCATTTAGCTTCCCACGTCTTACAAGCATCTGTTCATTTAACTCTTCTGACACAATAAACCCTCCAGTCCTATTATAGGTGTAAGTATATAAGAAAAAAACAGTTTATTCACGTATATCGAATTAAAACCTTATCTTCTAACGCATTATAACCTTTTGATTTATTTTAAATACTTCAATTGTATGGTATGTACTTCATCATATTTATTTAAAAAGCTGCCAGTAAAGCCGCTGGCAGATTTCTTGGTAGAAAAGAAGGTATGAAACTTTACTTTCAGCTTCAACTTTTCTACATAGTTATATAAGGATGTAATAATTGATCACGTGATTCAACGAGGTTATTTTCTTTATAAATTACTCCATTGTAATTTCCTCTTTTGGTATATCAAGAACATCCGCAATTTGATTCATTAATTCGTCTGTTACAGGTTTTGTCCCTCTTTCCACATTTCCAATTTGAGAAATAGAAACATTTAATTCCTTTGCAAAATCAATTTGGGTATACCCTTTTAATTTACGAAAGGCTTTTATTCTTCTTCCAATTCGCTTCGAATCCATTTCCTTACTCCCTTTATGTCTGCCTCTTGAAGTTTACTAAGTAGATCTCCTGGATACTTATTCCAAGTCGGAATCATAAAATCAGGGGCAATTTCATGTAATGGAATAAGTACAAATGCACGCTCATGCATTCTAGGATGCGGAATAAGCAATTCTTCTACTGTACTATTTTCGTTATTATACGTTAAAATGTCAAGGTCAATTGTTCTTGGACCGAAACGTATCTCTCTCTTCCTACCTAACTTATCTTCAATACTTTGACAATATTTAAGAAGTTCCATGGATGAAAGGGATGTTACTATACCAATCACGATATTTAAAAAGTCATTTTGGTCTGTATACCCAACTGGCACTGTTTCATAAACGGATGATTGGGCTTTGATGGTTATATTTTCATTTTCCTCAAGTAATTTTAAGGCATCCTCTAAATAATCTATTCGTGGTTCTATGTTCGTTCCTAACGATATATATGCTTGATTCATTTTACTTTCTCCCTATATATCTCTACTTCAACAGATTCATAATGTCCCGGAATTGGTGGATCTGGCTTAATTACTTTTACCGTACAAGCATTTAAACGATTGAAAGATGAAAGTAGCGCATTGGCTATATCCTCCGCCACAGCCTCAAGTAAGTTTTTGGATTCCCCTTCCACAATTCTTTTTACCATTTCATATACCTCGCCATAATGAATTGAATCTAACATATCATCTGTTTGACCAGCTTTACGTAAATCAGTGTATAACACAATATCTACAATAAATCGTTGGCCTAATCTTTTTTCTTCTGGCATTAATCCGTGGAAACCATAAAACTGTAACTGGTTTAATAAAATCTTATCCAAAGTTATCTTCTCCCTTCACGAAGCATTGTGTCCATCATTCTTGCAAGCTCCACATTCAGTCTCACATTATGAACACGAACCATATGAGCCCCTTTAACGATTCCTAGGCATGTCGTTGCGCCTGTCCCTATGTCACGCTTGGTTGGCTCCGTAATATTTAAAGTACTACCGATAAATCTTTTACGGGAAGTAGCTAATAAAAGTGGATAACCCATTTGTACAAACTGTTCCAAGTTATTCATTACCACTAAATTATCTGTTCCGGATTTCGCGAATCCTACTCCTGGATCGAGAATAATATTCTCCCTTCGTACACCAGCTTTTAAAGCTATTTCAATACTTCCCTCTAAATCTTTTTTCATATCATCAATAAGGGTTTGATAATTTTCATTGTCACGATTATGCATTAGAATAATTGGCACATTATATTCTCTTGCAACATTTGCAATTTCTGGATCTTTCTTTGCTCCCCATATATCATTAATCATATCTGCACCCGCTTCAACAGCATGTCGGGCTGTTTCTGCTTTAAATGTATCTATAGAGATGGGTAAATTAACATGCTCCTTAATTGCCTTAATGACAGGTACAACCCTTTCAACTTCTTCCTTGGACGATATAGGGATATGACCGGGTCGTGTTGACTCTCCACCTATATCTATAATATCCGCACCTTCTTGTTCCATTCTTTTGGCCTGTCCTATTGCTTTCTCAATGGTTGTATAATTTCCTCCATCAGAAAAAGAATCCGGAGTAACATTCAATATTCCCATAATGTGTGTTCGCTTAGACAAATGCAGTGTTTTGGTTGCTGTCTTTAATTCCATTTCACTGTCCCTCTTCCGATATGTTTTTATTTAATCCTATCATACTATATAAAGCTCCTTCCAGCTTTCTCCTTGGAAACGAAGAAGGACAAAGGATTATAGTCTAAACTAATCCTTTGTCCTTCTTCATAGAAAGTATAAAGAAGACTTCCATCAGTAGAGGCTTTCCTCCATCTCCCACTGATGGTTAGTCGCACTTATACCCTTGTGGGCGCTTGCGCCTTTGCTCTTAATTTTCTTCATCAAATTGGTAAAGTGGTGTCGACAAATAACGTTCCCCGTTATCTGGAATGATTGCTAATACCTTTTTACCTTTACCTAATTCTTTCGCTACTTTTTTAGCTGCAGCAACTGCAGCACCCGCTGAAATACCACCTAAAATTCCGTTTGTTTTTGCCACTTGGCGTGAAGTTTCAAATGCTTCCTCATTCTCAATCTGGATAATTTCATCATATATATCCGTGTTTAAAATTTCAGGTACAAATCCTGCTCCTAAACCCTGGATTTTATGTGGGCCTGGGTTACCACCAGATAAAACCGGTGATGCTGAAGGTTCAACAGCATATATTTTTATGTTCTTAAATTTTTCTCTTAGGACTTTACCAGCACCTGTGATAGTTCCACCAGTACCAATACCTGCAATAAATGCATCTAGCCCATCAGACATTTGCTCCACGATTTCCTTACCAGTAGTACGTTCATGTACATCAACGTTAGCTTTATTATTAAATTGTTGTGGAACAAAGTAGCCTTTTTCCTTCTGTAACTCTTCAGCCTTGGCAATTGCACCTTTCATTCCATCTGCACCAGGAGTTAGAATAAGCTCCGCCCCATAAGCACGTAATAAATTACGTCGTTCCATACTCATTGTATCTGGCATCACTAAGATTGCTTTATATCCCTTTGCTGCCGCAACCATCGCTAAACCAATACCAGTATTTCCGCTGGTTGGTTCAATGATGGTGTCACCAGGTTTTAATACTCCTTCTTTTTCAGCTGCTTCAATCATAGCCAAGCCAATACGATCTTTCACTGAACTACCTGGATTAAAAAATTCTAACTTCAAGTAAATATCTGCACTATTCTCATCTGTCATATTATTTAATTTAACAATTGGAGTTTCTCCAATTAATCCTGTTATCGAATCCGCCACTCTCACAAAAATTCCTCCTCATCCTAATCCTAGTATTCTTATATGATTAATTTATAACTTTTATTCCATTCTGTCAACTAAAAAGCTGGAAAATCTCAAATGACTTATGATCAATCATATATCCACTTCACATTTAACTGTTCCCATAATGCTTCAGCAGAAAGAGTTTGATCTAATTGCTCTAAGGCTAATTCACTTTCTATATAAGGCTTTAATTCTTCATATGAAAACTCAATAGATGGTAGTTTACGGTGTAAATAAATAATGGCCACCCCATTTTCCGTTTGAAATGGCTCGCTATAAGAATGTTCATTCATGGTTCGCGCTACACTCTCATAACCATTAGGGAAAAACTGACTTTTAGTATGAATAAAGCCAATATAACCGCCATTACTTCTTGTTTCTTTATCTTTTGAGTATTCTTTAGCCAGCAATGAAAAAGTTGCTCCTTCATCTAGTTCTTTTTTTACCTTATTAGCTATCCTAGCATTATCAACGAGAATATGTGAGATTTGCATTGCTTCAGAAAAATTGTATTGACTTTTATACTTTTGATAATAGGTCTGTACTTCTTCTTCCGTTACGGAATGATCCATCGCTAATAGTCTCTCCAATTGATAACGATAAATGATATCGTTTCGTAAATCTCTTTCTAACCTTTTGGCCTCTTCCTTTGTCATTATTCCTTGCATTGATGTCAAAAGAGAAATATCTCTTTTAATTATCTTTTCGTCAACTTCAATATGATATTGATCAGCTAATTGATGTACGACTTCTTGATTAATTAATGTTTTTAGTTGACTCTTTCCGTTCCTATTGATTAATGAATTAATCCATTCTATATAAGTAATTTCTTCCCCATTTATTTCTGCCACGACATCCCGTGCGGAAAGCCTCTCATGATTACTGTCAATCGCTACCTGATGACCTTGATTCAACATGACTAATGTTGCAATATTGGTAATTAGAAGAACAACGATAATACTGATCAGTAATCTTTTGGACATTTTTTATGGGCCCCTTTCATTACCGTTTCAGCTCTTCCAATTCTTCAACTGTAAAATGGTATTTTTCATTACAAAAGTGACAACTAGCTTCAGCCCCTTGATCTTCGTCTATCATACTCTGAATTTCCTCATTTCCCAGTCCAACGATTGCATTAGCGATTCTCTCCTTAGAACACTTACAACGGAACTCAACTGGCATTTTTTCATGAAACTTAACTTCACCTTCACCCAATAAACGTTCTAAGATTTGTTCTGGTGTATTTCCTTCTCTAATTAATGTACTAATAGCAGGGATACTATTCACCCTTTTCTCTAACTTATTAACCAGTTCTTCGTCCGCACCTGGCATAACTTGAACGATAAATCCACCAGCAGCTAAAATGGTATGATCAGGATTAACAAGCACTCCTGCTCCAACAGCACTTGGGACTTGTTCCGATGAAGCAAAATAGTAGGTGAAATCTTCACTTATTTCCCCAGAAATAATAGGAACCTCTCCTGTAAAGTAATCTCTAAGTCCCAAATCTTTAATAACACTTACTCTACCTTGTGTACCTACAGCTCGTCTTACGTCTAATTTTCCTTTTTCATTTAAGTCGAAATCTACATGTGGGTTTATTACGTATCCACGAACCTCTCCTTTCGCATTTCCATCTGTTATAATTGCACCGATTGGCCCATCTCCTTCCACCTTAACCGTAATCGAGTCTTCTCCTTTTAACATGGCTCCCATCATTGCCGTAATGGTAAGAGTTCTTCCCAATGCAGCTGAAGCCGTTGCCCATGTGTCTTGTCTTCTTCTAGCTTCTTCTACCATCTCCGTTGTTGAAGTTGCATAAGCACGAATCATTCCGTTGAACGCTGTTGCTTTTATCAAATAATCTTTCATTTATATTCGACTCCTTTAATGATCGTTTTCTTTGGCGATTTCTTTATAAATAATGTATAAACCTTTTAACGTTAAATGCGGATTCACCTCATCAATTGTAGTAGAGTCCTCCGCTATTAACTGAGATAGACCGCCAGTTGCAATAACCTTTGGTGATGTGTTTAGTTCATCTTTCATTCGGTTTACGATTCCATCTATCATTCCTATGGTTCCATAATAAATACCAGATTTCATGCCATCGATTGTTGTTTTTCCAAGTACACTATCTGGAGATTCGATCTCAATCCTTGGAAGTTTAGATGCTTTAGTATACAAGGCCTCCATCGATATATTCATACCTGGGGCTATAATACCCCCACAATACTCTTCTTTTTCATTAATATAGCAATAGGTAGTGGCAGTTCCAAAGTCGATTACAATAAGTGGCCCGCCATACTCTTCTATAGCAGCAACCGCATTTACGACACGGTCCGCTCCAATTTCCTTTGGATTAGGGTAATTCATTTTCAAATACTTACTGAAGCTTTCTTTACCTATAACATGTGGTTCTAGATTAAAATAATCACGGCTCATTTTTTCTAAAGAGAACATGATTGGTGGGACTACAGAGGAGATTATAATGCTATCTATATCTGTAAACTTAAGATTCTTAAATTCAAAAAGCGATTGGATTAACATTCCAAATTCATCTTCTGTTTTATATCGATCAGTTTTTATACGCCACTCGTATTCTAACGTGTCGTCCTCAAAAACACCTAATACTGTATTTGTATTTCCCACATCTATAACAAAAAGCATTTCTACCAAACCTTTCTTGAGCTATTCTTACACTATTACTCCTTAAAAATACCGATACATACGTGTAAAATATACCATAATTTGCTCTCAAAACAAAAAGCGTGGTCTAAGCGGTTTAAGAGAACTTAGGCAAATCTTTATGTAATAGAGTTATTGGAGTCCATAAAAGACCTTCTACCTGCAAAATAGAACAAAAACAGCCACTTTTACTAAAAGTGACTGTTTTTATCTTATTTATTATCTTTGTCTTCATCCGAAGCTTTGGTTTCTGACTTGCTTCCTTCTTTATCCTTAGCTTCCTCAACTTTATCTTTCGCCTCTTCATATGAAGAACCCACCGCATTCTCATCGTCTTTAGAGTTAATGTTTACTTTCACATCTTCCTTATGATCGATGACGTCAGGGTCTGGCATTTTCCCTTCTTCAAATAAAGATTTAATTTGCTTCGCTTCTAATGTTTCTACTTCAAGTAGAGTTTGTGCGATTAATTCTAATTGTTCTTTATGCTCAGTAAGAATCTTTTTAGCTCGGTCGTAACAATGATTAATAAAGTTTTGCATTTCTTTATCAATTTCATAAGCGATTGTATCACTATAGGTTTGTTCGTTCTGAATATCACGACCTAAGAATACATTACCGCCACCACCGCTAGAGAATTGTAGCGGACCAATTTTATCACTCATACCATACTCAGTAATCATCTTATGCGCAATATTTGTAGCACGTTGGAAGTCATTATGAGCACCGGTACTTACCTCGCCAAAAATAATTTCTTCTGCCACTCGTCCACCGAGTAGCCCTGTTATCTTATCGAATAATTCTGGTTTTGTCATGAAATAACGGTCTTCTTTAGGAAGCATAACTGCATATCCGCCAGCTTGCCCACGGGGTACAATCGTTACCTTATGCACCATATCGGCTTCATCAAGAACCATACCGATAACTGTATGTCCACTCTCATGGTAAGCAACGATATTTCTTTCCTTCTTAGAAATGACCCTGCTCTTCTTAGCTGGACCTGCAATAACACGGTCTGTCGCTTCATCAATATCATCTTTATTAATTGTCTTTCTATCATCCCGTGCAGCAACTAATGCCGCTTCGTTCAGTAAATTTTCTAAATCTGCGCCAGAGAAGCCTGGGGTTCTCATCGCAATTGTTCTTAAATCCACTGATTTATCCAACGGTTTATTTCTAGCATGTACTTTAAGTACAGCTTCACGGCCGTTTACATCTGGACGGTCTACTGTAATCTGACGGTCAAAACGTCCAGGACGTAATAACGCTGGGTCTAATATATCCGCACGGTTTGTTGCAGCGATAATAATAATTCCTTCGTTTGCATCAAAACCGTCCATTTCCACTAGCAATTGGTTAAGAGTTTGTTCACGTTCGTCATGGCCACCACCAAGGCCAGCACCACGTTGTCTACCAACTGCATCAATTTCATCTATAAATATAATACAAGGAGCATTTTTCTTCGCGTTCTCAAATAAATCACGTACTCGGGAAGCACCTACCCCAACGAACATTTCAACAAAGTCTGAACCACTGATGGAGAAAAACGGAACACCCGCTTCACCTGCAACAGCACGAGCAAGTAATGTTTTACCTGTTCCAGGAGGGCCAACAAGTAGAACCCCTTTAGGTATACGTGCACCAACAGCTGAGAATTTACGTGGGTCTTTTAAGAAATCAACCACTTCAATAAGTTCTTGTTTTTCCTCATCTGCACCTGCAACATCTTTAAAACGAACCTTTTTCTTCTCTTCTGTATACATTTTAGCCTTACTCTTACCGAAGTTCATTACGCGACCACCGCCGCCACCGCCTTGAGCTTGACTAAAAATAAATAATATAAATAGTCCAATCAACAAGAAAGGAAGGATTCCAGTTAAGAAAGTTAACCAAGGGCTAGGTTGTTCTTCCTCCGCAACCTGAAGAACTCCTTGATCTGTTGCTGTTTCCGTAACTTGAGAAATAACATTTGTATTGTCAGGTACTTGTGTAACAAATGTTGTTTTATCTTTTAATTCACCAGTAATACGGTAAATTCCATTTGCCGGTTGCAAAGTCATTTCATCAACATTTCCGGCATTTAATTCATCCATAAATTCCCTTACATCAAATTGTTCTCTATCTTCACCTTGTCCTTTGAATACGCCAAAGACTCCGATTACTACAAAGAAAATAAGTATCCAAAAGAACACATTCCGAAAAATCTGATTCATTTCGTACCTCCTCCCGTATGGGGAAAACTATAGTTCATCGTATCATATGGAAAACTTTATTTACAACTAATTTACCTAAAACATTCAATAAATAATATAGTGAGATTTATTCAGTGAGATCTTTCTTCTATCTCCAATTAGTCAGTAAGACAAATAATCTTATTCTCCACCATATATTTTTGGTTTAAGAACACCTATGTACGGTAAATTACGGTATCTTTCCGCATAATCCAAGCCATAACCAACTACAAACTCATTCGGAACATTAAATCCAACTAAATCTGCTTTTATGTTTGCAGTTCTTCCTTCTGGCTTATCCAATAATGTAACAATTTTAATAGAATTCGCCTTACGATATTTAAATAAATCTACAAGATAGCTTAATGTTAAACCACTATCAATAATATCTTCAATAATGACTAAGTCTCGGCCTTCTACTTTTGTATTTAGGTCTTTAACAATTTTCACTTCTCCGGAAGATTTTGTTTCATTTCCATAACTTGAAACATCCATAAAATCCATTTCAACATGACAGTCCATATTCCTCAAAATATCAGACATAAAAGGTAAGGCACCTTTTAAAACTCCTACTGCCAACGGGAACTTCTCTTTATATTCCTCTGTAAGTTGTTGACCTAATTCTTTGCATTTTAACTTTATTTCCTCCTCCGATATTAAGACCTTTTCAATATCTTCATGAATATAATCGTTTTGCATCCATATCCTCCTAGTAGTTAGCTGCTGTGTATTGTATTTGAATCCATTGCCCTTCCATTTGAGTTGTTTTTGGGTTTCCTTTCTTCAAGCCGATAAGCCATAAAATTTCACCTTTATTATCAACTAAAATGGGCCAACTATTCCGTTTATCAATGGGAATCTTCTCATCGATAAAAATATCCTTTATTTTCTTACTGCCATTTAAACCTGTCCAAGTCATGCGGTCCCCAGGCCTTCTCGTGCGAATATGTAATGGTAACGCAACTTGACTTGAATAAAACCCATGTGTAACTTTATTTTGTTCTTTATTCCTATTAATTTGTGCAGATATTACCGATCCATCAGGTAATGTAACTTCCCCGGGAATAGTTAACAGCTCATGGAAGGAATTATCTTCTTCATTCATTGGACGGGAAAATCGAAAAATTATTTTTTCATATGATTTTTCTACTCTTAATTGTAACGGAAAGTTAATACGGTTATTCGCCTTTTCCGAATATAATAATGAAAAGAATTCTTCCTCATGAATATATGACAAATTAGATGGTAAATCATTATATAGATAGTTTAATATTAGATGAAGCGCACGCCTTTGTAAAGCTTGGGGCTTCGTTTTAAATGTTTGAATTTGAAAGGTTGCTGTATTCCTTTTAGCATTAAATTCCACTACATTTTTTACCATTTCCAATGCCTTCTCCTGAAGGTACTTTTCATCTTCGTAAAGGGTTTCACTTAAATGTTGTATGGTAGTATGTATATTATTATTTTTCTCTTTTATTAATGGAAGAATATATTTTCTAAAATAATTTCGGGTATAGGCAGTATCGAAATTCGTTTCATCAATTCGAGGTTTAATATTCATTTCCTTACAATAGTTTTCAATATCTAATTTGGTTAAACATAAGAACGGACGTATAATCCATCCAGTTGAAAACTCTCGCTTCACAGGGATACCGGAGAAGGCTGTTGATGAGGCGGACCTTGTAAGGCTCATTAGCATCGTTTCAATTTGATCATCTCCATGGTGACCCAATGCTAAATAATCTGCTTGAAAGGTTTCCATTTGACTGGAAAAGAATTCATATCTTAACCTTCGGGCTGCTAACTCTGTACCTAAACGTTCTTTTTCTTTATATGTTTTAACATCTAAAGATCCAGAAACAAATTGGATTTCCCATTTGTTACATGTATCACGGACAAATTCTAAATCTAAAAGTGACTCTTCCCCCCTTAATTGATGGTCAACAGAGATAGCAATCACATTAATTTCCCATCTATTTCGATTACTATGTAGAAAATGGAGCAAGGCCATGGAATCTGCTCCACCAGATACTCCAACTAACACAGTTGCTCCTTTCTTTATTAATTGATGTTGGTTTATAAACTTCAAAACAGATTTTTCCATACGTAAACCCCACTAAATTAGCAAACTATTGATTCTACTTACTATTATATAGAAAAAGGAAGGATATCCTCAACTAAAGTGTCAAAAAATCAAAGACAGAATATAAAATCCAATAGCAACAATCGAGATTCCTCCCATTTCTATGTAGAAAGGAATATTCGATATTTTTTGATTGCCTTTTTTCTTTAACCTACTTTTATTTTGCGATTGATAAACGATTTGAAGAACATCATTTTTCATTTCGGAACTCGTCCTGTATTTTCCTGCAATAGCTTTTTTCAATGGATTACGATAAGGCTGTAATTGTTTAACTTGATCTATCTTTTTGAAGAGAAGTTTCTCGGATTGTGTCGTTCTTTCAAATCTTTGTGGATAATAAAGATGGAGAAAAACCATTACTAAGGAAAATAAATCGTAACTTGGTTCTGCTTTTCTTGTTCCTAATCCCCAGTAACCCCTATCATAAAACTCCGTGTATTCCTTTATTGCTCTTCCTGTTTGAGTTGTCCCTCCAACATCAACCCATCGTATTCTTGTAGGAGATGAAAGAACAATTAAATTATCCAGTTTTAAATCACCAAAAACCCATCCTGATTGATGGAGTTGTTCTAAATCCTCAAGAAGTTGAAGAAGAAACACCCCTATCCAAACATTTCCGTTATTCTTGACGAAAAGGGACAAGGATTCTCCTTTTAAATATTCCATAACATAGAAGGAGTACGTTGTTCCATTTGGTGATACCCAATCATCTACATCCAATAAATAAGGCCCAAGCCTAGTTCCTTGGACCTGACCGAGCGACTTTAATACGTTTACTTCAACAGTCATAGAAGTACCTTTATCACTTATCTTAAGGGCAGCTAATTTTCCACCCGATTCACATAAATAAACAGTACCTATTGCACCCTTCCCAAGCTTTCCTCTTATAAGGTATTGATTTTTATACCACTTTCCTGTAATTTTCGTTCCAGGCTTAAGATCAATACCCGAATTCTTCCACGTCTGCGCTCTCATTTCTTAAGCTCCTTAATAAGCTTTTTTTACTAAACTGGTACATCGCCTCACGTAATGCTGGTCCTGTAGGTGTTATTCCACCACTTGTTAATTTAGGGAAGACTTCTGAAATAGAATTTAATTGTGGTGACCAGTCTAAAATCTTCTGTATATCTTTTCTTTTTCCAGGAAAGCTAAAAATACAAAAACGATTTTTCCCAATTCGGGAATTCAGACTAATAGATAAATCGATTAATGATTCCTTTACCGTAGGAAGCTTGTCATACATACTTGCACTTGTATCTACTAGTACTACAACCTCTAAATCACTTGATTCTCCCAAATCCTCTACTACTTCCATGATTTCTCCACGTTTTTCCGGATCTATATTCTCTATCGATTGATTGGAGCCTAATATCTGTTTTAACTCTTTATTTACAAATCCCTGTATTGTTTGAGTCATTGCTTGACGCGTAACCATTTGCACGGTTTGAGATAATATTTCTGGATAAACAATTTGGCTCACACCACCACCTGAAAGAGCAATATCTTCTACTTCTTTTAGACCTCCTACATCCTCTGATTGATTATTTTCTAAAATCCCAATCACATTCACCGTTATTCCTTGTTCATAAGCAAGAGCTGCTACCCCAGCAGGATCTTCACCTTTATTGGAGCAACCATCTGTTATAAGTAAAATCTGCTTTAACGTCCCTTTTTTCAAGAAAAAAACCTCCCTTTTCATTCACTAGCATCATCGCCAAGGTAGAGAGGTTTTATACATTCATAAAGCTTCGGTGTGTGGATGGTCTAGCATTCTAGATTTTCGCATACGGACTCCCTCTCGCACGCGCATCTGTAGTTAAATGTAAATATCGTTTTAGCTCCATTGTTCCGCCCCCACTTAAGAGAGCATTTACATAAATGAAGGTCATTTTCCCAATATTTATATTTGCAATTACTTTATCCTTAATATTAGACATTTGCTTTAATCCCGACTGAATCAATGTTTCTATTTGTTTCGCGCGAATAAAATAAATATAAGCGATTATAAACGTTGTTATTACGTTATTTATCAAATTATTTACACTCCTTATAATGCTTTGGTATTATACATTGGGACTGAAGCCCATTTTGGTTTATTTTTATTTACCTTAGCCACTAATACCGTCATATCGTCATCTATTGTTCCAGATTTTGTTCGAATCACTTCTTCTAACAACAGATCTGCAATTTCCTGTGGATCGTCCGTTGCTATTTCCCTAAGTTTCCTCTTCATCCACATATCGGTATTTTCAACATGCATTGGGCCATCAAATATGCCATCGCTCATCATAATAAGTAGATCCTCTGACATTAGTTGTTCACTTACAATATCCACATCAAAATCTTGTATGATTCCTATTGGTAGATTACTTGCTTCTATTTTAATGACATCCTCCCCTCTTTTGATAAAACTTGGTGTGGATCCAATCTTAAGAAACTGAACAAAAGCATTATGCAAGTCGATAACTGCTAGATCCAATGTTGCAAACATTTCATCAGTAGTCCGCAATGATAGAATAGAATTAATGGACTTAATGGCAACCTTTTCTGGTATTCCAGTCTGTAAAATTTGTTGAAGTAATCTTAGCGTCTCTACACTTTCCTCTCGGGCACGTTTACCATTTCCCATTCCATCACTTATTGCCATCGCATATTTACCTGCTCCCAATTCAATAGTCGTATAACTGTCACCAGATATGAATCCGCCACCTTTTGCAGCATTTGCTGCACCAGTTGTTACTACAAACTCCCTTGCAGATCCAAAAGCTAGATAGCTTGTACCATTTGGAAACGGTGAAATGTCTTCCTGTTTCACTACAACCATTTCATTTAAGATATCGGATAATACAGGAGCAATTAATTTTGGTCCTTCTCCATGATAATTATAGAAGGAAACCTTCATTTCAATATCAACATTTCCCTTTTCTAAAGAATAAATATCGAGTTTCTCCAGTTCGATTCCCATCGCTTTTAATCCTTGTATCATTTGCTCCTCTTGTATTTCATTATTTTGCCTTTCTTTTAAAATCTCTTTGGCAAAGTCACCCATAACCTCTGAAACACCTTGTAACTGATCCGCAACTAAACGCTTACTTTCCAAAACTTGCTGTCTGAGTTTTCGATTCGCTTCAAATAAAGTGATCTCTTCCCGCATGACATCGATGACTTTTTTGGATTTCACACAATGGTTTTCAAACTCCCGTATTACTTTATGATTAGGAGCATTACCGTCTTCCATATCATCTTTCATTTCTTCCATTAAAGAATATGTTGAATCAAATTCCTTTTGCCAACACCTGTCTTTCATAAAACATGATTGGCATGTTCTTTCTGTTACCTGGGATAGGAAATAATCGGTTTCCCTCCTTTTCTCTGCTTCATCCACTGCGTAAAGTTCCGTCGTATCAAAACTTTTCGCTAATGCGTGAAACACACCTGAAAATTGTTCTACACGTTTAGCGGTTACATTTCGCACCTTTTGTAAATAACGCTCTTGCTCATGTGTATATTCCTCTGTTCCCGGGATATATCTAGAAATCCTATTAGACCAAGAAGCAGGAGTAAGAAAGAATAAGGTAATAGCAATTAATGATTCAATAAGAGAAGGGATTAACTCACTTGAGCTACCATAAATACCTATCAGGAAAGTACCAACAAGCAAGCCGATAGATACACCTATTTTTTTTCCTTCTTTTAATAGGCCACCAAGTAATCCCGAAAAGGCTAAAAGACTCATTTGATAGAGATTAGCCACACTTGCTAAAGATAGAATTAATCCAGCTACTACACCAACTGTTGACCCAATCGCCGCACCGCCTACAAAGGCAAACAATAAAACAAAATATCGAGAGAAAACTTGTTCAATAGAAGCACCGTAAATTTCCCAACCTATTGTTCCAGTTAAAATTGAAGCAATAAGAATAATCATGCAAACAATTTCTTCGTTTTTTAAAGTTGATTTATATCTTTTTGGTGATATTAGCGGAATGCTTTGCATAAAGATTAATACTAGTACCGTCCCTAATACTCCTTCAATTGCCAAAAGCACCCATTCATAAGAAGTTAATTGATTTTGGAAAGAATAAAGAAATACTCGAGACAAAATAGTTGATAGAAATACAAATAAAGGCACTAGAATTTGCTGACTCTTTTTATTCTTGAATATGGCTGCTAAAAAGATAAATACAGTCATAGCCATTATTAGGAATAGACTATGTGTGAAAGAATAACTAACAGACCCTACTAGAATAGCAAGCATGGTTGGTAGGGCTTTCGTTCGATCAACGAACCAAATTGTAGCCAAAAATGCAACTGCAAAGGGAGAAACCTCTGTTAAGATAACTGCTCTTCCTAATAGAAAGCCAACTAGAAAAAATAACCAACCTTTTTCAAATAATTGAGACTTACATTTCAATAGTAGTCTTTTACGAAACTTGCCTATCCTTTTATTCTTATCTAAACCAAATCCGCTCGATTCTATTTTTGGGATAGAACTCATCATATAACCACTCCTATCTTTTCTATTAGTAAACCACAATATGTCTTGTTTTTTTGTCAAAACAACGGAGTAAAGTTAAAGATTCGTTCGACTTCTTTCTAAATAATAGGCAAAATCCAACATTCTAGCACAGTCCTAGTAATGTATTGGTTTCACTTGATTCTATCTATACTTCATGAACAATCTAATCATTTATTTCATAATTTATAGACCTTTTTTTTCTTCAATCTTTGGCGAATTGTATTCCGACTTGACGAATTAAGTAACATCAGCTTTATTCTCTATCATATTTATACATGTTTTTCATATCATATAATTGAATATTCAATCTATGTATTTTCCATTGACAGGAGTAACGGTATATAGTATTATATTTTTTGTTGGCATTTTGGCGGCGTAGCTCAGCTGGCGAGAGCGTACGGTTCATACCCGTGAGGTCGTGGGTTCGATCCCCTCCGCCGC
Organism: Oceanobacillus sp. FSL K6-0118; assembly: GCF_038006665.1. NCBI lineage: Bacteria > Bacillati > Bacillota > Bacilli > Caryophanales > Bacillaceae > Oceanobacillus > Oceanobacillus sp. FSL K6-0118. Next base: position 288,538 of record NZ_JBBOVR010000001.1, on the reverse strand, counting down.
TATCATAACGAAAGCGCAAGCTTCTAGTTAAGAAATTCCCTAGTACCTGGGCGCTGAAGCTGAACGTAAAAAAACAGCTATCACAATTGTGATAGCTGTTTTTTTGGTAAGAAGATATTTTTAGATGGATAGGTGAGATAAAAACGTTCTTCCTTCTTAAATGAAATTAAGGCATTTTCCCAACTTCACAGTGAGTAAATGCCTTAGTTTCTTAATATATACAAGAGCATTCGCTACAATTCATAGACAGCAACTGCTAGCCTCGCTTAGCACCTCGACCTCCACGTTTGGATTCAGTATGCTTTTTCAAAGAGGCTAAACGATCCTCAGAATCTTTGAGAAAGCGGCTCATTTTAGCTTCAAAGTTCTCTTGGCGTTCTTTCTTTACTTTTGGACGGGCTGGACGGTCTTTTGCTTTCTTAATAGAAAGTCCAATTTTCCCATCCTTTTCGACATTAATGACTTTTACCTCTACTTCGTCCCCAACTTTTAGATGGTCGTTAATGTCTTTTACATAATTGTCGGCAACCTCACTAATATGAACAAGACCTGTTTTACCTTCTTCAAGTTCAACAAATGCACCAAAATTAGTGATTCCAGTTACCTTTCCTTGCAGCTTGCTGCCTACTTCGATTGACATAAAAAAAATGCTCCTCCTTAAAAGATTAGATAAAATGATACTTCAGTTATGGGGTTTCACACCCCTATACTTGAAGTTCACTTATAGTATATTAATCAAATGAAAAAGTGTCAATATGATGGTTCTTCATCTGGGATAGTAAAGATCAATTCCCCTTCTTTAGATAAGAAGTAATTTGTTCTGGCAATATCCAAAACGTAATCCTCATTGTTAAGCAATTCAATTTCCTCTTTTAAATTCTTTTCCGATTGCTTTAATTCCTTTAGCTCTTTTTCTAACTGCTCATATTGTTCCACTTTCTCAGCATAGATTGCACGCTGTTTCATATGGTATCCAGCTATGCAACCAAATATAATTAACGTAGTTACTGCAAATAAGACTAACCTACGAACTAACCGTTGTTTCTTTCTTTTCTGTCTTTCTTTGTAAGTGTTATATTGCTCCATATAGCTTGAATCAATTTTAGCAACGGTAGTTTTACGAGAAGACAAAGCTTCTACCTCCCCATTGACTTTAGTGTATTAAGCCATTTTACTAATATATTCTTTATTTTACTATAAAATCCTGCAATTTGCTTTAAAAAGTTTTTAAAACTATTTGGCAGTATAGAATAAATGGCCTTTAAAATCCATCCAATTGGAGTAAGTAGAAGCTTTAAAATAAATAAGATAATTTTCCATATTACACGAACAACACCTAAAATGATCGTGACCAATAAAGTAAAAATCCATATGATTGGTTGAACGATAAGAGCTTGTACCACTCTTTTGCAAAAGAGATAAATATTAGTTACGATTCGAATCATATGCTCTAATACTTTTTTATATATAGTTGCTGCAAACACTTGGTACATAGCAAACCCTAATAAGCAGGCAATAAAAATATAGAACCTAATTTCACCTGAATTGACCAGAAATAGAATATAGAATAATATGGCGGTTTGGGTTAACCAAAAGCAAATTTCCATCAAGTAGGCTAAAACTACTTTACGCTTCCAGTATGGAGTAAATCGACGAAAGGTATCAAGGGCTATTCCTAAGTAAAAGCCACTTAGAACCATGGAAACCATGGTCATAAACTGAACACTAATCGTCATCTAAATAACTTGCTAAAGAACCCTTTAGCTTTCTCCTGCCCCTGATCATCTACATAGGAAAGCTCATAAATTTTACCCTTAATCGTCACAACCCCTTCCCCGACATCAAGGTTTTTCAATTGCAAATTTTGGCCGCGTACGATTAAATATCCCATTACTGTTTCCAGTAAGAACTCTTCATTGTCAAAACTATCGACTTCTTTAACCCCAGTTATTTCTAAATCTCTTCTTTGATTTAATTTTAAAAAGTGATCAGTTTGTACACGTGTCACGTTTTCCTTATTCTCATAATAATTCATAATAAAACGCCCTCCTTATCACTATTAATTTATGAAAGGAGGGACAAGTATAGAACTAGTCTTTTGCTTTATTCTTATTCATAAATGCATTCTTGATCATCTTAGGAAGTCACTTAAATTTTCTCTTCCTTCACTAATGTATAAAGAGTCTCTGCTTCATCTTTCTTTACTGTTTCTCGAATATCATTTATCTTAAATGTGACTATCTTTTGTCCAAATTGAATGGTCAATTCATCGCCTTTAGATAAAATAGAGGAGGCCTTTGCCTGATTTCCGTTTATTTTTATCCTCCCTTGTTCTGCAACTTCCTTCGCTAGAGTACGTCGCTTAATAATTCTTGATACTTTTAAAAATTTATCCAACCGCATCCCTATCACTCTCTTTCCTTCGCTTGATCCCAATATTGATCCATCCATTCCAATGATGCCTGTCCTATATCCACACCATCAGCCTTTAATTTTTCCTCTATATAAGTAAATCGAGAAGTAAACTTTTGATTTGTTCTTTCTAATGCTATTTCAGGATTAATTTTATAAAATCTTGTTAAGTTAGCGAGAACAAATAGAACATCACCAAATTCCTTCTCCATTTCTTCCCTGTCATTTTTTGCAATTACCTCTTTAACTTCCTTTATTTCCTCATCGAGTTTTGCCCATATATCGGATACCTGATCCCAATCAAATCCTACTTTCGCAGCTTTTTTCTGTATTTTGTATGCCTTCAATAAAGCAGGTAATGGTTTAGGAACACCATCTAAAGTGGATTTCCGTTTGTCTCCCTTTTCCTGTTTCTTTAGTTCTTCCCAATTTTTCGTAACCTCTTCTGAAGAGTCTACTAACACATTACCAAACACATGAGGATGGCGGAAAATCATTTTATTCGTAACTCCACGAATCACATCGTCTATCGTAAAATACCCATCATCTTCCCCTATTTGGCTATGTAACATAACGTGCATAAAAATATCGCCTAGTTCCTCAATGATTCCTTCATCATCTTGATTATCAATAGCTTCGATTAATTCATATATTTCCTCAATGGAATGTTCCTTTAATGACTCATGCGTCTGCTCACGATCCCAAGGGCAACCATCAGGGGCCCTTAATTTTCTCATAACCTCTCTAAAATTATCAAAAGTATGATTTAATAGATGATTTGGCACTGGTGCAACATAAACACTCGTTAAGTTACTTATCTCCACTTGGTGGTCTAACTCTACTAGTGGTACCGTTCTAATTACTTCCCTTTCACTACCTGCCGCTTCTATAATGGTGACTTCGTAATCAGGTGGTAAATCTTCTAATAGAGCAAGCTTTACATCTGATGCAATAAATTGATCATATACTTGGCAGAAAATTACATGCCCACGATACGAAATTTCACTTCTTTCAAATGAGGTACCATCTAAAAATTGAAACCCTTCAATTGGATCAATCCTTAATGCTGTAAAAAGGGCATCTAAATAACTTTGACCTCCATCGACATTTACATCTACCTCATCTTGCTCCAATAATAATTGAACCGTCCTCTCGGCTAGCATTGGATGGCCCGGAACAGTATAAACGATATTAGTTGATTCTTTTGCAGATTCAGTCAAAGTAGAAACTATTCGTTTATACACTTCTTCAAACGTTTCCTCTTCTTCATATAGATAATCAAAGGATTGGAAATCTACTCCTTCTTCTTTTAACACCTTAATAGCAGGATGGTCCAATGTCCGGGTGTATATGACTCCATCCATATTTTTCAGCTTTTTATATATTCCAAATGGGAGCTGGTTGATGTCCCCAGCGCCTAATCCCAGCACGTCAATTTTTGCCATTACTTTTCCCTCCTTTATATATACGAATAAACCATGACGCTTTAGGCAACAAACTTAATTGTCTTTCCGATAGTGCCTTTCCTCTTATCAAGGTATATAAAAAAATACTCGCACCTATTACAACAACAACCATGACATAAAGGAATAAATGAAATCGACTTTCAAGAAAATGATCCTGTATGAATAAATTTGCAGCAATAAGAAAGATGATCATCGATAACGATGATTTTATGAGTGTTTTCCATTTTATACTCTTTAGAAAATGTAACTCTGGTAAATTTCGTTCTATGTCTATTAAAACAATGACTAGTAATCCTAATAAACTAATTACCGTTGCAACAGATCCACCAATAAGCCCAAATAACGGAACAAGCCAAAGGTTTAATAACCCCTTTAAGATAAACATGATAACGATAAGGCTTGCTGTACGTTTAATATACCCTAAACCTTGTAATATAGATGACGCCGTAATTGCCAAGGAACTTAAGAAAAGCGACATAACAAGTATTTGTAAAGCGAATGTTTCTTTACCATCTTTAAACAATAAAATATTAATTTCTGGTAGTATTACAATCAAACCAATCATTGCAGCAAAAGCTAAATAAAAACTAAAAAGCAATGCACTCCGTATGTAAAAGTAAAATTCGCCCTTCTGATGTTGTAATTTTTCTTTTGAAATAGATGGAATAAGTGCTAATGCAAAGGATGATCCTAATACAGTTCCTATTTGAATTAACGGTTGACCTCTATCAAATACTCCTTTTACCTCCATTGCTTCGGTTGTAGTTAAACCAAAATCCACTAATCCCGAAACTAATGTTAAGGAATCTGCAAATTGAATTACTAATAAAGTCATATGATTTAAGGTTGCAACTACACCAAATATTAAAAGTGTTTTTACATAAAGGCTCCATGGAATAGGATGTGAGCTAAAGGATATAGGTTTTTTGAAAAAGAGAAAAATAAAAAGGATAATAATAGCTATTATTGCCCCTGTCAAAGAAGCAATTACCGCTGCATTTCCAATTATGTAAATATCAAATACTTGATTTGCAATAAGTATTGCAGCCATGATGATGAAAAATACACGAATGAGTTGTTCTCCTATTTGGGAATACGCAGTAGGTTTCATATATAAATTCCCTTGGAAAACACCTCGCAGTAAAGCAGTAAAAGGAACTAGTAAAAAGGTAAATGAAGCAAATTGATAAGTGGAAGCTAGATTAGGATCACCTATCAAATTAGATAATGGATGAGCAAAAAGAAATAAAAATACAAAAAAAACACCATTTACAATAAACAAAATGGAAAATATGGGAATATAGAAACTTGTAAAGGATAGTCTTTTTCCTTCCTTTTTTATTTCTATTATTATTTTGGATATAGCTTGAGGAAATCCATATAAAGATAACATCATTGCAATGCCCAAAAAAGGATACACCTGCTGATAAATATAAAATCCAACATCCCCTGTTAAGTTTTGCAATGGTATGCGGTATCCGGCACTTAATATTTTACTAATTAATCCAGCTAAAGTTAAGAGTAGCGCTCCCTTAACTAGCTGATTAGATTTATTTTCTTCCATTTGTGTATAACCTCAGGTAATTATTAGCTCTATTGTTCGTATTTCCATTTTAATTATAGCACAGTTACCTTTATCATTTATTTATTAAATTAGTAGACCGAACATTTGACTTACTTATATCTTAGTTGTACTTTTTCAGGCAAGGGGAATTTTTATAATTTCACTGCTAAAAATAAGCAAAAACCAGATTAAGCTGATTTTTGCTCATTTTGCTCTACTCCATTTGCCTTGCTAAAAAGCTTGAAGCAGTTTCTGCTGACTTCTGTTCTACATTGGTAAGCTTGTTTCCTTCTTTTGTAAATAGGAGTACACAACCAATCGGGTCACCATTCGCTATAATAGGATTTACACAATAAGAGTCTATTTCTTGTTCATGCCCATCTAAGATTTCTAAACTTTTTACTTCTGTTTCAAATACCTTTGTACGGTTTTCAATTATCTTTGTTATTTCGGAGCTAATAATCTTATTTAAGTAATCTTTCTTAGACTCACCAGAAACCGCAATAACTTCATCACGGTCACAAATGAGTACTGGAACTTGTAATGAATCAAATAGTGCTTCAGCATATTCCTTAGCAAAGTGCCCCAATTCATTAATTGGTGAATATTTTTTCAGTATAACCTCGCCTTCTCGGTCGACGAAAATCTCTAATGGATCACCTTCACGAATCCGTAAAGTTCTTCTAATCTCTTTAGGAATTACCACCCTTCCTAAATCATCAATTCGACGAACGATACCTGTTGCTTTCATTTGAGTAGCCTCACTTTCTATGATGATTACAATTACTTCCGTTTGTAAAATATGTTCGGGATGTTCTATAACCACCAGGTGTGATTTTAGTATAAGACAACTCAATAAGAACTATACATTACCTACCAATTTTTTAGCCATTTCTATCCACTGTATTTAATTTTTTTATGAAGTCCTCAACTATTTTATATCTTTCCTTTGTTTTATCCGTATATTTAACGGTAATCTTAAGCTTATTATTTTCCGTTCCTAATTGGACATTTCGGCCAAACTGATTTGCTAGTTCAAATAATTTTGACCCGTCAATTGCTTGACTTCTATCTTCACTTACGAGTAGTGTAATTTTATTATTTTTTTCTGAGATAGATTCTACTTTTTCCTTCTTAGAATGCATCTTTAGTGCGGAAACGATAAATAGATTTTCTACTTCTATTGGGTAATCCCCGTAGCGATCAACTAATTCTTCCTTTAATTCACTTATTTCCTCACCTGTTTCCAAGGTATTGAAATGTTTATAAATCTCGATTTTTTGCCTTTCATCATTTATATATTCATCTGGTATATACGCATCTAATTTAAGGGAAAGCTCAGGTTCGAATGGCTTAATATTCTCTTCGTCTTTTCCTGCTTTTCGAGCTTCAATTGCTTCTTTCAACATTTGGGAATACAGATCAAATCCAACAGAATCAATAAATCCATGTTGTTGTGAGCCAAGTAAGTTCCCTGTGCCACGGATTGATAAATCGCGCATTGCAATCTTGAATCCGGAACCCAATTCAGTAAATTCTTTTATTGCTTGAAGTCTCTTTTCCGCAACTTCCGTTAATACCTTATCTTTCTGATACGTAAAATATGCATATGCCACACGATTAGATCTACCAACTCGGCCTCGTAATTGGTAAAGCTGACTTAAGCCCATGCGGTCTGCGTTACTTATAATTAATGTATTTACATTGGGGATATCCACTCCTGTTTCAATAATCGTGGTACTAACAAGAACATCATATTCCCCTTCTAAAAAGCTAACAATAACATTTTCTAATTCTGTTTCTGTCATTCTCCCGTGAGCAACGCCAACTCTTGCTTCCGGTACTAGCATTCCTAAATCTCTAGCTATTTTATCAATATTCTCCACTCGATTATATAAGAAGAAGATTTGCCCGCCACGAGCCATTTCCCTCTCAATTGCTTCCCTTACCAATATCGGGTTATATTCCACTACGTAGGTTTGAATAGGGAAGCGGTTTTCCGGTGGCGTTTCAATAACAGAAAGGTCTCGAACCCCAAGCATGGACATATGCAATGTCCTTGGAATTGGAGTGGCTGTCAGTGTTAAAACATCTACATTTGATTTTATTTGTTTAATCTTTTCCTTGTGTTTTACCCCAAAACGCTGCTCTTCATCAACTATTAACAGACCTAAGTCTCGGAATTCAACATCTTTAGATAATACTCGATGTGTGCCAATAACGATATCTACCGTACCCTTTTTCATTCCGTTAATGGTCTCGGTTTGTTGTTTTCTTGTACGGAACCTGCTTAGTAAACCTATGTTAATTGGATATCCTTGGAAACGCTCTCTGATCGTTTCATAATGTTGTTGTGCTAAGATGGTCGTTGGCACTAAAATGGCCACTTGTTTTCCATCCATAATGGCTTTAAAAGCCGCACGTATGGCAACTTCCGTTTTCCCGTAACCTACGTCCCCACATAACAAACGATCCATTGGACGATCTTTTTCCATGTCTTGTTTAATTTCTGCTATACATCTTAACTGATCTTCTGTTTCTTGGTATGGAAAGGAAGCTTCAAACTCCCGTTGCATTTCGGTATCTTTTGAAAAGGCATAACCTTTTCTCGATTCTCTTTCTGCATAAAGCTTAATTAAATCATCCGCTATATCTTCCACACTTGACTGGACTTTTCTCTTTACTTTTGTCCACTCTGTACCACCAAGCTTATAAAGCTTTGGTTCCTTCCCTTCTGCCCCGACATATTTTTGTACAAGGTCGATCTGATCGATTGGGACATATAACTTATCATCACCGGAATAACGAATAAGCATAAAATCTTTGTGAAGGTTGTTTAATTTTAATGTTTCGATTCCTAAGTATTTACCAACCCCATGATTTGCGTGAACAACATAATCTCCAACTTTTAATTCTTGGTAACTTTTTATTCTTTCCGCATTAGAAACCTTTTGCTGTCTTCTAGCTCGTTTTACACGTTTTTTAAATAACTCATTCTCTGTTATAAATACTAGTTTATGCATTGGCAGTTCAATACCACCACTAATATTCCCAACTGTAATCGTTGGCTTTTCTACTGGAAGTTTCAATTCCTTTGTAACAGCTGCATCTATATCATAATCCGTTAAAATAGAGTGGATTTTTTCTGCTCGTTGTTCATCTGGAGCAAGTATAACAACTGAAAACTCCCCTTTTTCCCAACGAACTAATTCATTCTTAAATAAATGCATTTGCCCATGAAACTCTTGCATAACCCTGGAAGATAGGTTAACAATGTTCTGTGGGTTTGTGTTTGGAATATGGCGTAAAAATACAGACATGTACAATCGTTGCTGTGACATATTGTCCATGACAGTTTGCCAATCATATGAAAATCTACTATTCTGAACCATTTTACCTGATTCTAATAAGCTTGAGTACCATTCCGCTTCTTCTGTATCCAAGTTCACCGCTGTTTCTTGTACCCTACTCATCTCATCTAAGATAACTAAACCATCTTTAGTAAGGTAATCTAATAAACTAGCAGGTTCATCATAAAAATAGCCAATATATTTATACATTTCCTGAAACCGCTCAATATTCTTTAATCTACTAATGTCCTCTTCCATCGTTTCAATTAGATGCTCTTTAACTTCTGACTTTTTCATTTTTTTCAAGGAGATAGCTAAGGCATCTTCTAATTTCCCTGCGGCGGCCATAATATCCTCGTCTGTTAATAGTAATTCTGAAACAGGCTTTATAATAATTTCATCAAGTTTGGATAAAGATCGTTGTGTTTCCGCATCAAAGAAACGTATGGAGTCAATTTCCTCATCAAATAATTCAATTCGAATGGGGTTTTCCTCCGTTAGAGGATAGATATCGATAATTCCTCCGCGTTTACTAAATTCACCTGGAGTTGTTACCATTGATGCCCTTTCATAACCCATATCGATCAAAAATGTAAGATATTTTTCTATATCTATTTCCTTGCCTAATGTAAAAGTTAGTTGATATTTATTCCAATAATTTGGTGGGGGCAATATACGCTTTAAAGCGGCTACAGGAGCAATTAAAATCCCTGACTTATTTTTCGTCCACTCTGTTAATGCCTCAATTCGCTGACTTCTTAGTTCTGGGCTTGAAAATGCGATTTCAGAAGCGATTAATTCATTAACAGGATATAAATGAACATTTTCTTCCCCTACAAATACGACCAAATCATCGTATAAGCTTTGCGCATGTACAAGTTGGTGTGTAACTAATAAAACTGGTTTTGTAATAGATTGGTTAATAACAGAAACTAGCATACTTCTTGCGGAACCAGATAAACCAGCAACTAGCTGTTCGTTCATACCACTTGTAATTCCGTTAATAACGGATTGTATGTCTTCTTGTGATTGTAAATATTGTTTAATTCCTTTCATCATATACCCCCGCTTATCGTACGTGTTCAAAAAGGAGGATGAATCCTCCTTTTGAACAACCTCTTATATTGCAATTAAGCGCAAAAATGCCTTGGTCTATAACCAAAGCTGTTCTTGCATTCTTTTATTGTATAAAGAAATCAAGCTCGTGATACTGTGGATTTTCTCCTAGTGTTTCTTGACAACTCTCACAAATCGTTCGTACAAGGATATCTCCATTATCACGATATTGTATCATCTCTTGTTTTTCCTCTGCAGATAATTGATTAAACCCTAATAAGGAAGTATCTATCATTTGATTATCCAGCCTACCAATCTCTAGTCCACAATGTCTGCAATTATAGACAATTGACAAAGAAACTCCTCCTCAAATATCAAATTCCTTATTAAAGAAGTTTAACCTAATTGCATCATAATATACATGTACAGACCGTTGTGGATGCTGAAATGTCTAGCTCCAGCGCTAAAGCCGTAGCGAGACTTCCTTCACCTCTGTGCGATAAGTCTTGCGCTTTTCTTTTATTAATTGTTGTATGTGTTCATTACTTCCAAAAATGGTTTGCCTTTTAGCCATTCTTCACAAGCATCGGCAGATTTATGAATACTTGCCTTAATGGCTTCCTCATCTTCCTTTGGAAATTCTCCAAGTACAAAATCTACAACAGGTATATTGAATTTCGGTCTTCCAATACCTACACGAATTCGCTTGAAGTCTTTTGTCCCTAAGTGATCAATTGTATTCCTTACACCATTGTGTCCACCATGACCACCCTTTTGACGTAATCTAATTTTCCCAGGAGAAAGATCAAGATCATCGTAAATGACGATTATGTTTTCAAGTTCCATATTGTAAAAGTCCATCATGGCTCGTATCGATTCACCTGAAAGATTCATAAATGTTTCGGGCTTTAGGAGAACTACCTTTTCTCCTTCAAAGTGCTCTACGCAAAAGTTTCCCTTAAATTTTGATTTATTTAAATTCCAATTATAACGATTCGCCAACTCATCTATAACCATGAAACCAACATTATGTCTCGTCTTTTCATATTTTTTCCCTGGGTTACCTAAACCTACAATACATTTCATTTTTCCCTATTTCCTTTTTTTAGTTTTTTTCTATTTAAAAATAGCATTTCACTAACTTACCTCATTATATTGGGAAATTTGATTAGAAAACTTGGCGTTCTCCAAGCTTTTGGGTGAATGCCTTCGTTGTACTTATACAAATTTTTACGGTGGGCGAGTAATCAGACCCTAGACGGGAAAAATCTTTATACTTTCCTACCTGCGAAAAAATACAATAACCCCTCCTATAAGAATGGTTATTCCGATTCTTGAAGGAGGGTTATCGTTACAAAATAATATATTATATTTATTTATTCTTACATATCAAGCTTCATTCTTCGTCTGATTCTTGAGCTTCCACTTCTTCAGCATGCTCTTCTGATACTTCATTATCAGGAGCCAATACACTTGCAACAGTTGTCTCAGGATCCTCTAATAATTCAAAATCACCCGATACAGGTATGTTGGATACTGTGATTGTATCACCGATTTCAAGTCCGGATGCATCAACAGTAATTTCTTCTGGGATATCATTAGGTTTCGCTCGTACCTGTAATTCGAATAAAGGTTGTTGTAGAATACCTTGCTTCGGCTCTCCCTCTAATCGTAAAGGAACTGTAACATCAATTGCTTGAGACATATCCGCCATATAAAAGTCAACGTGAATTAATTCACCTTTTAATGGATTCACTTGATATTCATGAAACAACACATCTACTTTGTCCCCAGAATCAATATCTAAAGATAAAACAGCATTTCTTCCTTCACTACGAATTACCTTTATTAGTTCCACTTCATCAACAGATATGGTTTGAGGATCCTTCTCTTTTCCATATACAATACCTGGAACTTGTCCATTTTCTCTAAGAATTTTATTTTGAGATTTTGTTAAGATTTCTCGCTTTGATGCTTTTAATGACACTGACATATTATCCATCCTCCAAAATTTTTTTCGAAATCAAACATACATTAAGAAAAGCATAGACGCCCGGTTAGCAACGTACAAACTGGAGCACTTCGCAATGAGATAAAGGAAACACGGTGAGCTGGAAGCGAACCGATGTTGACTTATCGTAGTGAAGAAGTGTGAAGTTTGCTAGTTGCTGGGCGATGACGCTAGACATTAAAAATACGTATTCCATCTTTCTTAAACCTTGGATATTCTAAGTGATTATATTGCCAATACATTTATTCCCTTATCTAAGCAAGTCTAAACATTTTAAAATGTATAAAGAAGAGTTCCCCAGAAGTTTAAAGTGGGATAAAATTCCCTTCCTATACAAGTGTACCTAATAACGAATATTTAATCAAAGAGAATACTAACAGATTGTAGTTCATGAACACGAATAATCGCTTCTCCAATAAGTGGTGCTACAGATAATTTAGTTATATTCTCAATTTCCTTTTCTGGTGGTAGCGGGATGCTATTCGTAACTACCAATTCCTTAATTTGTGAATTCCGAATTCGCTCAATTGCTGGACCTGATAACACAGGATGTGTACAACAAGCATAAACTTCCTTAGCACCGTGTTCAATTAATGCATTTGAAGCCAATGTAATCGTACCTGCTGTATCTATTATATCATCTATTAAAATTGCCGTCTTCCCTTCGATGTTCCCTATGATGTTCATCACTTCTGCTACATTTGGGCGAGGTCTGCGTTTATCAATGATTCCAATTGGCGCCTTTAGGCGATCAGCCATTTTACGTGCACGAGTAACTCCACCATGGTCTGGTGATACTACAATCACGTCATCTAACCCTTTAGACTCAAAATAATTAGAAAGGATTGGAACCCCTTGTAAATGATCAATTGGAATATCGAAGAATCCTTGGATTTGTGGAGCATGTAGGTCTAATGATATAACACGATCAGCTCCTGCTGTTTCAATTAAGTTTGCAACTAATTTTGCCGCTATTGGTTCGCGTGCACGAGCTTTTCGATCCTGTCTTGCATAACCATAATAAGGCATTACAATATTAATTGATTTAGCGGATGCTCGTTTTAAAGCATCTATCATAATTAACAATTCCATTAAATGTTGATTAACTGGGGCACAAGTCGATTGAATAACGTAAACATCACAGCCACGAACACTTTCTTCAATATTGATTTGTACTTCCCCATCACTAAACTTTGAAACAGTACATTTCCCCAAAGATACTCCTATATGATCAGCTATTTCTTGTGCTAATTTAGGATTAGAATTTAGTGATAATACCTTCAAGGAACCATCGGTATAATTAGATGACATGAATTAGAACCTCCGTTAATCTCTTTTTCTATTTTTTAGTTTTGATGCATAGCCTTCTTTATTCGTTTGTCTTGCCCGAGCAACAGATAGTGCCTCAGTTGGGACATCTTTTGTAATGGTAGAACCTGCAGCTACATAGGAACCTTTTCCAATGGTTACTGGTGCTATTAAATTAGAGTTACAACCAATAAAAGAATCATCTTCTATAGTAGTTAAATATTTATTCACTCCATCATAGTTCACTGTAATTGTACCACAACCTATATTAACATTGCTTCCTACTTGTGCATCTCCGACATAACTTAAATGAGAAGCTTTACTTCCTTCCCCCACGACAGATTTCTTAATTTCTACAAAATTACCAACCTTAGCTCCATGTCCAATGGTTGAATCTGGACGGATATGGGCAAACGGACCAATGTTAACACGGTTACCAATCTTACTATCACTAGCAACACTATGTCTTATAACCGTAGATTCTCCTACTTCACAATTAATTATTTCACTATTAGGGCCAATTTCGGCATTTTCTTTTATAATGGATGCACCTTTAATGATCGTACCCGGATATATAACAACATCAGGTTCAATCATCACTTCGGGGTGAATGTATGTGTTTTCTGGGTCAATAATGGATACGCCATTTCTCATATGTTTTTCATTAATTCTTTGTTTCATAGTTTTTTCCGCCCTAGCTAAAGCAACACGATCATTAACTCCGAGTGTTTCATTAAAATTATCCGTCATAAATGCAGTAACTTTCTTTGAATTATTTCGTAATATTTCAATAACGTCTGGTAAATAATACTCACCTTGTGCGTTATCATTGGATACTTCTTTCAAGGCTTGAAACAAAGCCTGATTATCAAAACAGTATGTACCTGTATTAATTTCAGTAACTTGGAGTTCCGCCTCATTTGCATCCTTATGTTCAACGATTCGTTCCACTTCGCTCGCCGCATTACGAATCACTCTTCCATATCCAGTAGCGTCATCCGCCTTAGCTGTCAAGATGGTAGCACTCGCACCTTCCCCTTCATGATGTTTAATTAGGGCCTCGTATGTACCATTTGTGATTAATGGAGTATCTCCACAAACAACAATAGTTGTTCCCTCTTTATCCTGTAATAATGATTTTGCCTGAATAACAGCATGACCTGTTCCTAGTTGTTCTTCTTGAATGACAAATTTGCTTTGGTTTCCGATTACATCTTTCACCATTTCTGCACCAAAGCCAACAATTGTAACTGTTTCATCTAAATTTAGGGGAGTTAATTGGTCAATTACATGTTGAACCATTGGACGCCCCATTACAGGATGTAAAACTTTATAGAGCTTAGACTTCATTCTTGTACCTTGACCAGCTGCTAAAATCACAGCATACCGATTCGTCATAAGGATACCTCCAATTATTACTATTTTCCATAATAAAATATATCCTAAACAAGTTCTGATTTCAACATATTGATAATATGTATATCATTAGATATTTACTATTTTGCCCAATTTCTGGATATGGTTGCCAATTTATGTGAATGTTGTCTTGTGGGGGGAATATTTTGGGGATTTTTAGTAAATAAAAAGAAGGTCAACCTTACTTAAAAGATTTGACCCCTTTTATTGATCATTTTAGGAAGCTCCTGCTTCTTCATATTCAACTTCAGCCTCACCCACACGGTGGTATTCTTCTAACACTGCGTCTTGAATCTTTGCACGTGTTCCAGAATTAATTGGATGTGCTATATCCCGGAATTCGCCGTCTGGAGTTCTCTTTGAAGGCATAGCAACAAATAAGCCATTATTACCGTCAATAACACGGATATCGTGCACGACAAATTCCTGATCTAATGTAATAGATGCAATTGCACGCATTCTGCCCTCTGTGTTTACGCGGCGCAATCTTACGTCGGTTACTTCCATGATGTCTCACCACCTTTTCCCTTTAACTTACTAATCTTATTCAACAAAATTAATTAAATTCCTGCTAAAAATAGAAAAAAGATTATTTATTTTTCAAAATATCCTCTCTCCACTTTTAGAAAACTTGGCATTCAGCAAGCATTTGGGCGGTTGTCTTAATTGCATTTATGCAAATCTTTACGGCGGGATGGGTAAAATTGGAGTTCCAGATGGGAAGGATTTTTTTACTTTCCTGCCTGTCAAAAAAAAGGAGCCAAAAGTCTTAAATATTAAAGACTTTTTGGCTCCCTTAATATGTAATAGGCAGAAAGGTTTAGAGACTTTCTCCCTACACTTAAAGCATCCATAAAAAACATGACGAATACCTTTAATCAAACTACTACCATTATACTAAAGAAATATTACCATTCTGAACATCAATCGTTTTATGTAATAGATCTACATTAGATATTTTTATCAAAGAAGTATATTCCGTAACAATTCTTTCTTCTTCATCGTCATCAGCTTCCGCTAAGACTCCAATGGCTTGTACTTTTGCATCAAATTCTTCTAATAAGCTGATCATACCATTTATCGTGCCACCAGCTTTCATAAAATCATCAATAATACAAACATTGCTTCCTTCCTTCAAGCTTCTCTTTGGTAGCACCATTGTTTGTATTTTTTTTGATGATCCAGATACGTAGTTAATACTTACTGAAGATCCTTCCGTTACTTTCGGATCCCTTCGTACAATCACAACTGGCACATTTAGGAAAGAAGCAACAGAATATGCCAAAGGAATTCCTTTAGTAGCTACTGTTACTACTACATCTATGTCCAATTTTGAGAAACACGATGCAAAAACACGTCCAATTTCTCGCACTTGTTTAGGATCTCCTAAAATATCGCTCATATAAAGATACCCACCTGGCAGAATACGACTAGGATCCTCTAGTTCATGACATAGTTTCTCAATAAATTGTTTGTTTCTGCTTGACGAAACCTCTGGGATATACTTAACTCCGCCTCCAGCCCCTGTTGTCCGTTCAAGATACCCTAGTTGTTGGTTTTTTAGGACATGCTCAATGATATCTAAATCTTCACTTACAGAAGACTTTGTAGTATCACATAGATTCACGAAGAAAGGTAATTGAGTATGTTTTCTTGGGTTTTCCAAAAAATACTCTGTTAAAATAACTAATCGGTTACTCCTTTTCATTACTACACCTCAGAGCCGTATATTTATATCTTAATATACCACCTTTATACGCATTTTAGCAAACACTCAGCCTAATATCCGAACTAAATAAACTTCAGCGCAGAACCCGCGCATTCCATTATAAATACTTCGAGCCTTATTCTCTTGTTTAACCAATCCATATACAGTAGGTCCACTTCCACTCATTAGCACCCCATTCGCTCCCATATTCTTCATCGCTCGTCTTATTTGAAATACCTCTGGGTGCATAGAGGAAGTAATTGGCTCTAACGAATTCCCTATATTGTTACACAGTTTATGAAAATCACCTTCAGATAACGCCTCTAGCACTTTAACTGTATTAGGGTGATACAATTCATCCGTATCAATTCGATTAAAGACCTTCCAGGTAGATACCCCAATATTTGGCTTTGCCAAGATTACCCAACATGGCGGGGGGGATGTTAATCTTTCAATTTTTTCCCCATATCCTCTAGCAATAGCCGTTTTTCCATAAATGCAGAATGATACATCTGCACCTAATGTTGCTCCTAAATTCGCCAATTCTTCCATTGGGACATTTAAATTCCATAACCGATTAAGGCCCCTTAATACCGCTGCTGCATCCGTACTACCTCCACCAAGTCCTGCTGATACAGGTATACTTTTCTTTATAGAAATATGAACACCCTTTTTGATTCCATATTTATTTTTAAATGCTTGTGCAGCTTTATATGCTAAATTTCGCTCATCATCAGGGACATATCTGCTTTCAATTGATATTTCTATTTTATCTTCACGAATAGGCTTTAATTCAATACGATCGGATAAGTCAATGGTCGTCATAACCATCTCCACATCGTGAAGACCATCTTCTCTTTTCCGCAATACATCTAGCGATAAGTTTATTTTTGCTGGCGCCCTCTCAATCAGTGCCATCCTGTCACCTACTTGTACCATCAAAAGATAAACAAATTGTACCATATTCAAATATAAGTGGCGAGAAATTATCAAGATCAATAGCGGAGGCTTCCTTACAGGTTAAAAACGCGACGTCCTGTCGCAACGCCTGTACTCGCACGTCCTGTGCTTCGTAGCGACGTATTTTTCACCGCACTTTTTTTGAATAACCTCTTTAAGAAAGGAAAAAGGCAATCCAATATTATGAATTGCCTTTTTCAGTCATACTTTGTTGGGCAATTTCAACTGCCCTTTTTACCATATTACCGGCTTCTCTAGAGGTAATACCTCCCCAACCTTCTCGTTGTACAGTGTCGTAAAATCCTAACTCTTTGGCAATCTCTTCCTTCATTTGGTTTGACATCATTCCATTACGTCTTCCCATGAAAGAACAACCCCTTTCAAGTTTGTTCACGACATTTTCAGTTTATGTATTTAAACAATAAACACTCTCGGAAAT
Source organism: Oceanobacillus sp. FSL K6-0118 (assembly GCF_038006665.1). Classification (NCBI taxonomy): domain Bacteria; kingdom Bacillati; phylum Bacillota; class Bacilli; order Caryophanales; family Bacillaceae; genus Oceanobacillus; species Oceanobacillus sp. FSL K6-0118. The sequence continues at coordinate 270,848 of NZ_JBBOVR010000001.1, read as the reverse complement.
TTATGTAAACGAGGTCATTAAATATCATGGAAACGTTGATTACTTTAAGGGTGTTTACACAAACCATTAGAAAATTAGGCATTCGCCGTTTCTTGGGACGAATGCCTAGTTGCACTTATACAAATCTTTACGGTGGGACGAATAATCGGAGCTCAGAAAGAAAGGGTCTTTATACTCTCAAAAAAAAGAAAAAAAACAGTAGACGTATGGCTGTCCACTGTTTTACTTTTAAATAATGGAAGTATTATCTTCTAAAAAATTAATTTCTACCGTTTCAGTTAGTACGTCTGCATAGCTGTAAGAAACACGCTCGAATGCATTTTCGTCTTGGTCTAACTCGACAATAAATACAGAAGGATATGTTTCCGCTAAAGTACCTTGGCGTACAATTGTCTTTCGTCTGCCACCGTTAGCCTTTAATCTAAGTTTTCTTCCTACCTGACCTTCAAGACCTTGCTTAATTTCGATTAATGTTTTAGCCAATACACTCCACCTCACTACGAATAGTATAGCACAAACTTGTATAATAGTCAAAAAGTAATATTATAACAAGATGTGTTTTTACATGTCAACAAAAAGTTTTGTCTACTTTTCATATTATTTGTCAAAGTTTTCAATTTATGTATAGAAGTTTCACTTTTGTTAGTAGGAATTTCAATGAACCAACGCGACAAAGCCCTTGTCAAGAACGCGATGTCATGTCGCAACGCCTGTACTCACACATCTTGTGCTTCGTAGCAATGTATAGAGGCGAAGGAAGTCTCGCTACTGCTTTAGCGCTGGAGCTGGACATGGCCTTCCCTATAACAAGATTTAATAAGCTAAATTTTCCTTATCCTTTAAAAAAACTTATCCAGCATTCGGATAAGCTTTTTTCAATCATTATCATAGTTATGATCATCTAAGTCATCATCTAATAAATATGGCATTCCAGTACGGAGTAAACCTTTCGTTTCTACCCCACCCATTCCTTTTTCTCCTGTTAACGTATTTCTAATTGCGTCCCACACACTGACTCGTTCCATAAAAGAGGTATAAGCAATTTTTGCTGCAATATAAACAGGGTCTAACGCATGTATATTAATTCGGGTAGGGGAACTCGCAAAATTTGCTCCTGCACGTATAAGAGACTCAAAATGAGACTGACAAGCACCTGCAAATATAACTAGTTGATCAAGATTAGGATTAATTCGCCTAGCTTCTCTAACTGACTCAGCGAAATACCTTGAATGTCGGTAGGCCCTTAAGTCCTTTTTTGTTCCTTTATTTTTTGAGAAGGAATCGTGTCCTGTTATTACAATCATATCTGGCTGGATTTTTTGAACTAATTCACCAATTTGATTTGGCATTTCCTTTTCATTCAGATGGACACCGTGTACTTGTAAACCTATTCGCTGATAGAGTTCTATACATTTTCTTAAGTACATTTGATCACCATCTAGATGAAGGACTTTTGCGGGCAATTGGAAGTACTTTGCATAGTTTTGATATCCATCTGATGCTTGATAATCGCGTTTTTCCTTCATTAATTGATAATCTTGACGAAATAGCCTATAAGAGAATTCTTCTTTTTCCTTTTCTTTTTTTCTTCTTGTTTCTAATTCTCTATCTTCAATTCTCCGGAGATCTTCTAATGGTGCATCTGCCTCAAGTCGCATGTCTTCCCCATATAAACTTGCTATATTGTCTTTAATATTCGCAATACGGAATAGCAAATCATGGTTATAGGATTTTCTAGTTACTAAATTATTTTTCGTTAAATCCATACGTTCACCCCATAGTCTACTTGAAAGAACGACGCCTTCCCACTATAAACTATGAATGGAAAATAAGTATTGTGCCTTATATGAACTCGATCTCTAGAAAACTTGATATTTAGCCAAGCCTTTTTAGGAAATTGTGCCCAAGTTGCACTTATGCAAAGACGAGTAATTTTTATAAAGAAGACTTCCAACATCGGGGGGTTCCTTCATTCCCCACTGATGGTTAATCGCAAAAAATAAGCTATCTGCCGTGGACAGACAACTTATTTTTGTAGTGCATTAGTAAATGTATTTGCTAAATGTGCAAATTCCTCTATACTTAGGGATTCGCCGCGCCTTTTAGCATCTATACCGGATTGCAAAAGAATATCCGTAATCATGTCTTTATCATATTTATCTTTGAAGAAACTTTTTAAATTATTTTGAAGTGTTTTCCGTCTTTGTGCAAAACTTGCTTTTATTATGTCAAAGAAAAAATCCTCATCTTGTACATGAACAGGAGGCTTCTCTCTTAGGTTTAATTTTAATATGGCTGAGTCTACATTTGGTTGTGGCATAAAAACTGTTTTAGGTACGACCATAACCACTTCAGCCTCCGTATAATATTGTAAAGCAATAGTTAAGGACCCATAACTTTTTGTATTTGGCTCTGCTGCCATTCTCTCGGCAACTTCTTTTTGAATCATCACCGTAATGCTCGATACTGGTAATTTATCCTGAATTAACTTCATTAGAATTGGGGTAGTAATGTAATATGGTAAATTTGCAACGACATGTACTTTTTGATCCGGAGCAAAGTTTTCCTTAATTACTTCCTTAACATTTGCTTCTAAAATATCTTGATGGATGAGATTGATATTAGAATAATCACCTAAGGTATCCTTCAATATTGGTAATAATCGTTGGTCGATTTCAAAAGCAACCACTTTATCCGCATGAATTGCTAACTGCTCCGTTAACGCTCCAATTCCTGGTCCTATTTCTATGGCACCTGCGTCTTTATCTATACCAGCATGTTTCACTATATTTTGAAGTATATTCACATCGACTAAAAAGTTTTGTCCTAAACTTTTCTTAAATGTAAACTTATATTTATTTAAAATTTCCTTCGTACGCGATGGTGTGGCGATATAATTACTCATCTTCTTCCTCCTGATCCAGTTTTAAAATTGCTTGATTAAACTGGTCTTTCGTTATTTGAAATAATGTTAGTCGTTTTAATAACTGCTTCCCATTCGTATGACCTATTTGGAGAAGTTCGCCTAGTCTTTCCCTTCTTTTTCGTGCTTCTTTTGTCCCGATTAATCGTGCTTTAATAATATCTTCTTGATCTATTTCACTTTCTATAGGTTCAGCTAATTCATAAACATCCTTTAGGGCTTGTCTTATATCTTCAATGCTTGCATGTTCAATCCCCAAACTTTTATTATGCGGATGTTTTGCCCTTGCTTTATCTTTCGTTAAAAAAGCATGTTTACAACCCGGAACATATTCATTAATAATTTGTCTAATTCGTTCACCAGGATAGTCTGGATCCGTGAAAATAATGACCCCACGCTTTTCTTGTGCATGTTTGATTTGGGTAAGTGTAGATTTATTAATTGCTGATCCATTTGTTTCTATCGTATCTGCATCGACTGCGTGTTTTATTTTCGTCGTATCGTCTCTTCCTTCAACTACTATGACTTCTTTAATTTTCATTGATTTCCCCTATCATCTATTGTTAATAAAAAGGCCACATCTAGCTCCAGCGCTTTTAAATATAAAAAGCTCCTACCATTTATCATGGTAAGAGCATATAACTTACATACATCTTAATCAAGGATTTTCACTTGGACATCACGAACTCCCCAACTGTATGCTTTCGATTTATCCGGTACATGAACATCAATTCGGTTTCCATTAATATTACCACCAGTATCACCAGCAATTGCCTCTCCATATCCTTCCACCCATACTTTTGTTCCTAAAGGAATGACATTTGGATCTACTGCAATTACCTTATTATTTGGATTATCCTTCAAGTTAATTCCTGTTGTTGTGTAACCAGAACAGCCATTACAACTTGCTGTAAACGCACTTGCAGTCATGGTTATTGTTTTATCACTTGAAGCATTATTATTGCTTGAACTAGAGGTAGAGGTTTCAGATACTACTTGTGCAGGCTCTTTCGTACCTACTGCGACAACACGATTTACCTTTTTCTCCTGAATCGCTTCGTCTAATAATTTACGATCCACCTCTTCTCCATTTTCTAAGGTAACTTCAAAAGTTTTATGGACCTTTCCTTTTTCCCCTTCCGTTACCACCTTTTCTTTCCCTTTTTCTAATGAAGAATCCTCTTTAGTTTCTGTATCAAAGGCAACTTCTTCTACTACTTTCTCCTTCTTTTTTTCCACACGGGTAATCGTAATAACAGTATCTTTAGTAACTACATCGTCTAAGGAAGGAGAAATCTTATCTAGGTCATTTAACTCTATTTCACTTTTCTCTAATAGATTTTGTACGGTTCCACCTGTAACTTTTGATGCTTTCTCTTCTCCACCATCATTTACTGTTACTTCAAACGCCTTTTTCACTTTTATTTCTTGTCCATCTTTTAATATGTCATTATCCTGGAGCGAAACTTCATCATCCTTCGAGAATGAAAGGCTTTGCTCCTCTAAGAATTCTTTTAATGTTTGTGCTGTTGAATAATATGTATGAACTTTACCGTCTATCTCTAAGGTAAGTCGTTTTGCAGATTCATAATCAATCTTCATACCGTCTTCAATATCAGCATCTAAGTTATGGGATAATGCATCATGATCACCAACTTCGATACCTTCTTGATCTAGTATTTCACCAACGGTATTTTTATGTGTCTTTATTTTTTTCTCTTCACCGTTGTTTGTAATGATTACTTCTGCTTTTGTTGATTCAAAAACAACCATACTGGTAAATAAAACTAGTGCAAGTACACCTATACTAGAAATAACCAGCTTCATTTTTGATGCCGGCAATAGCTTTGATACAAATCGCATGCATCTTGCCCCCCTTTGTATGAACGATTATATGAACAAAATATACGTAAAGTAAATGAATTTCCTTTTACGGTTGATTTACAATTCCATTACACAAGCCCTATTCGACATCGTTTTACTTTACTTAAAAAGAGAAGATAATTGATTCTAAAGGGATATGTTGGAATCTATTAGAAAACAAAAATAGGGACTAGCTTATCGCTAATCCCTATTTTCGCCATCATTCTTCTATTAATTCACTTGGGTTCTGGTATTATTTCACTATAATGTTACAGTTATATTTCATTTGATTGCTAACATAATAAAATTAAGGGAAAACAATAAAATACTTTCCCAAAAGATGATTTTTTAATGAAATTATTCTATTCCAAAGAAGCGAAATGCGTTTTTTGTAGTTATTTCACTAATATCTTCATAGCTCATATTCCTAAGTTCGGCAATTTTCTCCGCTACTAGTTTTACATAAGCTGGTTCATTTCTTTTACCTCTATTAGGATGTGGTGCTAAATAAGGTGCATCCGTTTCTATTAATAGACGGTCTAAAGGGACATATTGAGCTACTTCTTTTGGTAGTGGCGCATTTTTAAATGTTACAGGTCCTCCCAAAGAAATATAAAAATTCATATCTAAACAATCATCTACATATTTGACAGAATCACTATAACAATGCATAATGCCGCCAATTTCCTTTGCGTTTTCCTCTTTTAAAATTTGAATAATGTCCTCGGTTGCTTCACGATTATGGATAATGATTGGCATTTTTAGCTTTTTAGCTAGACGAATTTGTTTTCGGAAGACATCTTTCTGGACATCCTTTGGTGATTTATCCCAATGATAATCAAGGCCCATTTCACCTATTGCTACTACTTTAGGATGCTTTGCTAATTCTTCAATCCAATCAAGTTCCTTGTCTGTCATATCTATTGCATCAACAGGATGCCAACCTACAGCTGCATAAATGGTTTCATATGCTTCCGCAATTTCAATGGCAAGTGGAATTGTTTCATGGTCAAAGCCAACTACCGTCATGTATGTTACACCAGCATCGAATGCACGCTGTATTGTTTCTTCGCGATCCTCTAGAAATTGTCTTGCATTTAGGTGAACGTGTGTATCAAATAACATATTTACCTCCTATGAATAAAAAGCCAAGCTCTCCACGAGATTGGCTTTTAAAGTTTGAATTTTACTTACTTCACAACGGATCCATTTGGTAAAGATGAATCTACGGTTGCTAGAGATAAGTTCCCTTTTTCATCTTCGCCTGACAAAATCATACCCTCTGACATTTCTCCGCGTAGCTTGACAGGTTTCAGATTTGTTACACAAATAACCTTTTTACCTACTAATTGTTCTGGCTCATAGTACTTCGCAATCCCTGAGACAATTTGACGTTTTTCCGATCCAAGGTCAAGTTGTAGTTTTAGCAATTTGTCAGCTTTTTTTACCTTTTCAGCTTTTAATACTTCACCAACTCGTAAATCTAACTTCATAAAGTCGTCATACTCGATTTGTTCTTTTTTATCTTCTTCTTTTTTTGGTTCTTCAACCACTGTTTTTTTCATCATTGCTTTAATAGCTTCGATTTCTTTTTCTACATCGAGTCTTGGGAAAATAGGGTCACCTTTTTGAACCTTCGTTCCAGCTGGGATTTCTCCGTCCTTATAAACACTATCCCACACTTTTAAAGATTCATTCGTAATATTTAACTGACGGAATATTTCTGTTGGTGCTTCTGTTAAGAATGGTTGAAGCATCACAGCTGACTTTCTCAATGATTCGGCTAAATGAGCCATCACATTTCCTAATCTTTCATTATTTTGTTCGTCTTTTGCAAGTACCCATGGTTGGGTTTCATCAATATATTTATTTGTTCGGCTAATATATTGCCATAAGGAAGAAAGCGCAACAGAGAACTGCATATTTTCCATCGCTTCTTCTACTCTTTTAATCGTATCCTTAGCAAATTGTTCAAGTTCACCGTCTACTTCTGTTTCAGATGATTTATATACAGGGATTTCTCCATCAAAATACTTTTTAATCATTGCCACTGTTCGATTTAACAAATTACCTAAGTCATTTGCTAAATCATAATTTGTTCTTTCTACGAATCCTTCTGGAGTAAATACACCATCATGACCAAATGGTACTTCGCGTAATAAGTAGTAACGTAAAGCATCTAGCCCATAACGGTTTATCAGACTTACCGGGTCTACCACATTACCTTTTGATTTCGACATTTTTCCATCCTTCATCAAAATCCATCCGTGTGCAAATACCTTTTTCGGTAAAGGTAAATCAAGCGCCATTAATATGATTGGCCAATAAATAGTATGGAATCGAACAATCTCTTTACTCATTAAGTGAACATCCGCAGGCCAATATTTCCTAAACTTCTCATCGTTTTCAGTTCCGTAACCAAGTGCCGTAATATAGTTCGTTAACGCATCTACCCATACATAAATAACATGTTTTGGGTTTCCAGGGACTTTAATTCCCCAATCAAAAGAAGTACGTGATACAGCTAAGTCTTCTAAACCTGGTTTTATAAAGTTATTAAGCATTTCGTTTTTACGACTTTCAGGTTGGATGAATTCCGGATTATCTTCATAATATTGAACTAGTCGATCCACATACTTGCTCATTTTAAAGAAATAGGACTCTTCTTTAACCTTTTCAACCGGACCACCACAATCTGGACAGCTTCCTTCATTTAATTGTCTCTCCGTAAAGAAAGATTCACAAGATGTACAATACCAGCCTTCATATTCATCAAGGTAAATATCGCCTTGTTTTACTAGCTGATCAAAGATTTTCTCAACGACATCTTTATGTCTATCTTCTGTTGTACGGATAAAATCGTCATTTGAAATCTTTAGTTTTTTCCATAAATCTTGAATACCACTAACAATCTCATCTACGTATTCCTGTGGGGTTACACCTTTTTCTTCTGCCTTCTTTTGAATTTTTTGTCCGTGCTCATCCGTTCCAGTTAAATACATTACATCATAACCACGCATACGTTTGTACCTAGCTATTACATCACCTGCAACTGTTGAATATGCATGACCTATATGTAAATTACCACTTGGATAATAGATTGGTGTAGTAATGTAAAACGTTTTTTTCTCCTCTAGCATGCTGCTACCTCCTTAAAAAAACTTGGCTTTAGGGGTTTTTCCGACAAAGTTCTAATTAAAAATTAAAAAGTCTACAAAAATGTCATTTTTAAACTATTACCATTGTAGCTATTATAACGTATTTTGCCAAATACTGTGTATTATTAATTATGGACCAAATCAAGATAAGATAAGCATTTGCATAGGCTTTTTTTAATTTAGCATTCAAATTATAATACCTTAAATATTGACATCGAAATAAAATATTGCTATTCTAAAGCAAAGAAATTGTCAGAAAATCTAAATTATTTAAAAACCACCATTTCCTTTACTAATATAGATAGAATTCAAATTCAAAAATTAGGGGGCTTACTATGAATTCAACCGGAATGTTCCGTAAAGTTGATGAACTTGGAAGGGTAGTACTTCCAGTAGAAATTAGAAATACGTTAGACATTCAACCAAAAGATAAAATGGAAATATCCCTTGATAAAAATAAAATAGTTCTTAAAAAACACCAACCAAATTTGACATGTCAAATTTCAGGTGAATATTCGGAGGAAAACTTGGTATTAGCAGATGGTAAGATTGTTTTAAGTCAAACTAGTGCTAAATTACTACTTAAGGAAATTGAATCCCTATTAAACCACAATGATTAATAAAATTGAAAATAGGATAATTTTCTACAAATTTCTATTTACAAAAACGTAACCCCTTGTTAAAATCAATTAAAAGCCCAAAGAGAGCTGACGCTTGCAGAAGCACGTCAACTCTCTTTTTTAGTAGGTAAGAAGATATAAGAATTCAGCTTATCAAAGCTTGCCATAAGGAAGGCCACGTCCAGCTCCAGCGCCCAGGAACTAGCGAACTTCCCTAACCAGGCTCTTCCGCTTTTGTTAATCTACATGATAGGCTTGATATATTTCTCGTTTAGGCATATTCCTGTCTGTAGCAACTTGTTTTATAGCTTCCTTTGAAGATAATTGACTTTTATGGATATAGTAATTTACGTGTTCCATAATGGTTAAGTCTTTCCACCATATTTCCGTCTCTTCCTCTTCTTCGTCATTTCCAGCAACAACTAAGCAAAATTCCCCTTTTTGCTCATTCTGATTTGCCCACTCAATTAATTCTTCAACAGAACCTCTAGTAAATTCCTCAAACCGTTTCGTTAGCTCTCTAGCAATCGCTATTTGTCTATTTCCCAGAACTTTATGCATTGTTAGTAGGGTTTCTTTAATACGATATGGCGATTCATAAAATAATAAAGAAGCTTGAATATATTTTAAACGCTCTAATTCTGATTCCTTATCTTTCTTCTTTCGAGGCAAGAATCCATAAAAATAAAACTCATTCGTGGAAAGCCCAGAACCTACTAAAGCACAAAGGGCTGCATTCGCCCCTGGTAGAACGACTACTTTCAGTTCCTCCTCTATTGCTGATCTTACTAATTCATATCCCGGATCTGAAATAGCTGGCATCCCAGCATCACTGACAATAGCAATAGACTCCCCTCTTCTCACCCGCTCTAATAATTTTTCTTCTCTAGAAAGCTTATTATGCTCATGGTAACTAATAAGTGGTACATTTATTTCAAAATGGTTTAAAAGCTTCTTTGTGTTTCTTGTATCCTCTGCTGCAATGATTGATACATCTTTTAACGTATTCAAAGCCCTAAATGTAATATCTTCTAAATTTCCAATTGGTGTTGGTACGACATAAATAGCCCCTAGGTTTTCATCACTAAAGCTCTTTTGAATTTTCATTCTGAACCACTTCTTTCAACCAATTCTGGATTAGTAATAGTTTCTCTTTTCTCTTTAGTTGTTTTATTTCATACTCTCTTTTTAAAGCTTCCTCTTTCGTTGCTATTTTTTCAATGTATACAACTTGAAATGGCCCTCTACCTCTCGTATACTTTGCCCCTTTTCCGTCCCTATGTGCCTTCAAACGGTTCTCTAGGTTATTGGTATATCCTGTATATAGGGAATTGTCTTTACACCTTAACATGTAAACGAAATGTTCTTTATCCTCCATATATAATTCCCTCTGCTTCCTTTGTATATGTACCATCTTCGTTGTATATATACAATGGTGGTAGAATTTTCAAATCTGCTTTACCATCTCGGATCCCTTCGATTAAAAGCATATTTGCCTCTTTCCCCATTTTCGGAAATACGAGCTGCATCCGTTTTGGCTCAATGTTGTATTTTCTAAATAGAGCTATCATATCTACAAGTCTCCCTGGTCTGTGAACCATCGCTACTTTTCCTCCAGGTTTTACATGTAGTTTACATGCCTTTACAACATCTTCTAATGTACAATAAACTTCGTGCCTTGCGATGGTTAAATATTCATTTTGATTTTGTTCCTTACTGGAAGGTGTTTGAAAATAAGGTGGATTGCATGTCACTACATCATAAGCGCTTTGCTTTAAAACATGTTTCATCTCTTTTAAATCACCGTGAATGACATGTATTTGCTCCTGCAATTGATTCAATTCAATACTTCGCTCCGCCATACTAAATATACGCTCTTGAATTTCAACACCAGTTATTTCGACCTTGGTCTTTCTAGTTAACAATAAAGGGATAACCCCATTACCTGTACATAAATCTAAAACCTTCCCTCTCCTTTTTGGGACAGAGGCAAAATGTGCAAGTAACACAGCATCTAAAGAAAAGGCGAAAGCAGTTGCACTTTGAATAATACTCATACTTTCGTCAGCTAATAAGAAGTCTATACGTTCATCGTCCAATAATTGTACCATCTATCTCTCCTGCTCCTAATCGAAACTTTAGCTATTACCGTTTAACATATTTATGATCTTTCTATACATTAGAAAACTAGTTATGTAAATTTTATACCAATTAAAAGAAAACTGCCCCTATATAGAGACAGTATTTTTTCGTTTATATGGATTAACATATTTCCGAATTCTACTTTGTTTTATCAAAGAACTCAAGACAAAACATACAATCCTCGTTTCTTCTCGGTCTTCCAAATTCTAAATTACAAATATGGAATCCTTCATCATACAATCTTGCTAAATTGTCATATCCTTCACTTGGTAAGTTATCTTTTTTCTTAGCTGATTTTTCTTTATTAGATGTTTTTTGTTTACCTTCTTCTATCGTATCTAAATGGTTTCTGAGATTATGATTTTCCATAGCAAGTCGATGATTTTCTTCTAGTAATTCACTTAACTTTTGTTTAAGATCACCAAGTTGCTGATATAATTCTCCGATTTGTTTTTCCATATCAGACACTTGATCAAAGATTTGCCGATTCCTCACTCCCACTCACCTCGTTATCTTTGGCCCTGAGCTAAAATTCCCTCTTCAATTAGTTCATCTAAAGTATATTCAATAACACGTTCTTTTTCTGGGATTTCGATTTGAATCAATTTCTCAAGGATATTTAATCCAACCACTTTCCCTTTTCCATAAGGAGTATTCATGGCTTCTCCTATATCTGGTAATTCCCGCTTCGCACTTTCGTATTCGTCATTTTCATATTTTAAACAACACATAAGGCGACCACATAGACCAGATATCTTAGCCGGGTTTAAAGAAAGACTTTGATCCTTTGCCATTTTAATAGATACAGGTTCAAAATCTCCCAAAAAGGTTGAACAACAAAGCATTCTTCCACACGGTCCAATACCACCAAGCATTTTTGCTTCGTCTCGAACACCAATTTGTCTTAATTCAATACGGGTTTTGAACATCGCTGCTAAGTCTTTTACTAATTCTCGAAAGTCTACACGTCCATCAGAGGTAAAGTAAAAAATAATTTTGTTACGATCAAATGTATATTCTACCTCTACTAGATTCATATCTAGCTGATGTTCCTTTATTTTTGTTGTACATATATCAAAGGCCTTTTTAGCTTCTTCCTGATTTTCTAATACGGTGAGTTTGTCTTTTTCATCAGCAACCCTGATTACTTTTTTCAAAGGCAACACAACATCTTCCTCGTCTACCTTTTTATTTTGTATGACTACTTTTCCAAACTCAACGCCACGTACCGTTTCCACAATAACATAACTGTTTAGTAAAATATCTTCTTCACCAGGGTCAAAGTAATAGATCTTCCCCGCCTTTTTAAACCGAACGCCAATAACTTCAATCATTTGTTTCACCTCTGTATTTGAAGAGCCAATTGTTCAAACACTAATGTTGGTTGAACATTTTGCTTCAATTTTCTTTTAGCTTTTAAAATAGCATTTAAGTTATCTATAATTTGCTCTTCGGAAAATGACATTGCTGCTTTTTCAAGTAAAACATCTGTCGATTGATAGAATATAGGTTCATTTTCATTACCGATGTGATAATAAAGAATATCTTTAAATGCTAATAATAATAAATCGAGAAATTTCTCTTGATCTTTTCTTTCTTTTAAGAGAGGTATCAAATGACTATGGATAAATAAGTACACATCTTCTGGTTTGGTTGAAAACATTTCAACCAATTGTATCACTAACTTCCTAGCTTCCTCAAACCACTGATCTTTTGACCATTCAATCGCTTCTTGAAGGTTATTGGTTAAAGCACTGAATAGGATGGCTTCTTGTTTTTTTAGCCCGTTTTCTAGTAGCTTATTTTGAAAGGAAACTGGATTTAGTGGTTTTAAGTCTATAATTTGACAACGTGAACGAATCGTTGGGAGAATGGCTTGACTGTTTTCTGTAATCATAATTGCTGTTGTTTGTCTTGTCGGTTCTTCTAAAAACTTCAAAATACGATTAGAAGCATTTACAGTTAAAGTATCAGCGTCTTTTATTACATATACCTTCCTATTAGATTCAAGTCCAGAATATGTAAATTCCTTTTGCAGATTTTCAACCTGTTCCTTTTTTATAGACTTTCCTTCAGGTTCAATCCAATGAACATCAGGGTGGTTATGGGACTCAATTCGTTTACAGTTTATACATTCATTGCATGGTTCTATTCCATTAAGATCCATACAAAATAGAACCTTTGCAAGAATAATAGCGATTTCCTCTTTTCCAGTGCCACGTTCTCCATGAATTAAATATGCATGTGAAACCCGATCTTTTTTAATACTATTTGTTATTATCTTACTTGCTAAAGGCTGTATCTCTGCAATTTCCGACCACGTCTTCATCCAATATCCATCCTTCAAAACATATCAAATTACCGATTATTCTTAACGACATAGGAAAGTATAAAAATTTAGCTTACGCTTACGTCTTTGTTTCTAAGTATATAAATTAATCAACAAGCCTTTTATTTCTCCTATTAGCCCAAGTATATCAACTGTTTTCTTCTCTTGGCTCATGACTTGCTCCGTTAATTCTATGAGTTTTTCATCTACTTGTTTGATTAAAGTTAAATGACTACTACCATTCCTATTGAAACTTTGTTCCTTTTTAATACGTAAACCGCCAGATACCGTTTCTCCTAAGAAGGATTTAATCAATCTTTTAAATTTAGCAAGATCTTTAAAGTTTCGGGAACGGGCTAATTTTTCGCCTTGTAAGGTAATATTCTTCATCATATTGTCTAATTCCTGTTTTTTTTGCGATAGATATTGGGACTGAAGTGAATGATGGAAAGATTTCATTTCTGTAGTTGCTTGTCTAGTATATGATGGATCTCTTTGCCTATGCACTTCATTTATGATTTTCATTTACTTCGTCCCCTTAAAGAGATTATTCAATATTTAAAATTGATAAAACGATTCAATCGGTAAAACAAACACGGTTGCTCCACCAACCTCTACTTTGACAGGATTCGGTATATAAGAATCTACATTTCCTCCCATCGGGGAAATAGGTGCAACCATTTGTTCACGATTAGAACAGTTATCTTTAATGATTTTTAACACCTTATCTACGTTTCCATCTTCGCATCCAATCATTAATGTTGTATTACCTTCTTTTAAAAAACCACCAGTTGAAGCAAGCTTCGTAGATTGGAAATTCTCCTCACCTAAAACGTTAATTAAGCGATTTGTATCCTTATCCTGAACAACAGCCATTATTAGCTTCATACTTGGCCTCCTCTATATTTTTTTTAAATAAGAATTGATTAATATACATTATGAGATCTTACATCATGAGTGACTAACAAGATTATTTTTTTATATAAAGAAGAATCTTATTCAAAACTTCCTTTCCAACCTGTTCCAATGGTTGATCTGCATTTACGGATTGAATACGGTTGGGAAATTTATCTAAAAGGATTTGGTAACCTTTATACACTTTTTCGTGAAATGAGATAGTTTCCAAATCCAAGCGATTTCTTTCCCTATCTTTATTCGACGCAATACGGCTTAACCCCTTTTTTGGCTCAAGGTCAAATAATATAGTTAAATTAGGCATCTGATCTTTAATTGCAAATTGATTGATTGCAAATACCTCATCCATCCCAAGCCCTCTTGCATATCCTTGATACGCCAAGCTACTATCGATAAAACGATCACATAGAATGACTTTCCCTTGTTCAAGTGCCGGGATTACCTTTTCCACTAGATGTTGTCTTCTAGCGGCAGCATATAGTAATGCTTCTGTTCTTTCTTCCATTTTAGTATTGTTTGTATTAAGAATAACATGACGTATTTGTTCAGCAATTTCGATTCCACCAGGCTCTCTTGTTGAGACAACATCATAGCCTAGTGACTCTAATTTACCGTGAATGTCTTGCAATATCGTTGTTTTCCCCGCACCCTCGACACCTTCAAAAGTAATAAAATATCCGTTCACTCTACTTGTGCTCCTTTATTATGTCCAGCTCAAGCGCCTAGCAACTAGCGAGACTTTCTCACCTACGTATGTCGCTAAACGGGCACTTACGCTTGTCTTATCCATTGCTATATATTTTGATACCATTTGTTCTTTGTTGTATGTTAACCCCTTGCTTAAGCAAATGGTTCACCGTCATAGCTTGAGTTTCTGTTATTTTTTCCCCTTTTAAAATAAGTGGGATTCCAGGTGGATATGGAATAATGGATTCAGCAGCAATTTTCCCTAATCCTTTATCAAGAGTGACAGTTGTATATGTTAATTGATTCATTTCTTGATAGGTTAAAGCTAATTCAGAAATGGCTTCTGGAAAAAGCTTTGATACATCTATTGTAGCATGGATTATATCTTTTTTTAATTGTTCATTGATTCTTTTTATCGCTTTTTCTAACTGCCTAAATGGTTTAAACCGCGCCAATCCATGAATGAGCAATATTTGACGGTCTGTCGTTAATTCCGGGTATATATGAAATTCCTCAAATCCTGAGACTACTTGTTGGACAGAATAGTATGGTTTTACGTTTAAAGATATTTTTAATGGGTCATCTTTACTTGTTAACGGTAATACTTCAAATCCTTTACATTGTCCAAGTAATTTTCTTACTTTGGAAACGCTACTAATGATCTCTTCTGTATCCTCATCTGTTCGTGTAGCTAAATAATTCCTTGCTATATCCAATGATGCCATTAGGGGATAAGAAGGACTACTAGATTGTAACATCTGCAAATAATAAGCAACCTTGTCTTTAAGATTAAAAACACTTTTAATATGTAAGTATGAGGATTGGGTCATGGCAGGAGCTGTTTTATGTGCGGATTGAACGACGATATCCGCTCCTAACTCAAGAGAAGATACTGGAAAAGGAGCTCCTAGAGAAAAATGTACTCCATGGGCCTCATCTACTAAAACAGGAATATGATACTGATGAATGAAGTCTATCATTCTTTTTATATCGTAGGTTCTCCCAAAGTAATCTGGATAAGTAAGAATAACAGCCTTTGCATCTGAGTGTTTCTTAACTGCTGCTACTACAGTTTGATAACTAGGAGAAGTAAAACGACCAACATCCTTATCAAACTCAGGCGCAATAAAAACAGGCTTTGCACCACTTAGTTCTAATCCATGCATAATGGACTTATGGCTATTACGTTGCACAATAACTTTATCCCCTGGTTGAACAGAAGCCATGATCATTGCCAAATTACCAACTGTACTCCCACCAACAAGAAAAAAAGTGTGCTCTGACTTAAAAAATTCCGATGCTAGTTGTTCTGCTTCTTGAATTGCACCGGTTGGGGCATGCAAATCATCCAAACCCGGAAGCTCAGTGACGTCTAATGTTAAAACTTGTTTAAAATATGAACTTGCAAAGTCTGCAAAAATCTCACCATTTTTATGACCAGGAACATGGAAAGATGTAGATTGTTTCCTTGCAAATCTATCTAACAAAGAAAATAAAGGTGTACTTGACTGATCCATTTCTTATCTCCATTCTATTTTTGTTATAAAGTAAGAAAGAATGTATAAATATTGAGCTTATTAAATATTATAATACGGCAAGAAAAAAAGCCTTTGCAAGCAAAGACTTGGACTAGGAGTATAGTTTTGGTGTACTAATATTTTTCAACTTGTGCAAATAATATTTATACTTTTCTTCTCTTGGCTCCGTATGAATCATGTTATGTTCACACTCTGAACAAATAAACATGTTGTATAAATGAATCCCAGTCTCTTTTTCATCTTCACAAATTCCACATCGTTCAAATAGATTTACTTTCTCCATCCTTTCCACCTCCGTTAAAATTTAGTATCTCCTAATCTAACGGAAAGTATACAAGGAATCTTTGAAACTTTAATTTCACCTAAATGTGCGTATTCAAAAAGGAGGATGAAAAGGAACAAGGTCGGCTAAGGTCACCTTTTTGGAACAACCTCTAAATGATGAATAAATGAATGGCGGTTAAGGAGGCTACCCCAAATAAACCTAGAAATCCAGCCACAATGGCGGTATACATATTAATAGGAATATGTAAGCCAATGGCACCGCCAAATACATTTACAAAAAATAGAAATAGAATTCCTATTCCAATTTTTACAGTAGCTTGTCCAATAAATCTCATTGGCTTTATAGGAGCTCCAACTAACAATAAAAGGACAATTAATGCGACCATAATAGTAATAATGAGTGTTGAACTCATAAAAAATCAACCCCTCTTTTTCCGCATATATTTTTATCCCACTAAACGGGTAGTAAGATCCCCACCTCAAGCTTCTGGGGATACAAAGAAAAGTGCGACTAACCATCAGGAGGATGAAGGAAAACACCCACTGATGGAAGCCTTCTTTATCTTATACTTATGACTAAAGGAAAGAGAAAAGAACTAAAAAAGACAAGGAATTACCCTTGTCTTAAAGTTATTCTAGTATTCTATTACTCTATTTTAAAAGCATGCAAATTCCGATGTCTTGCCTCTTTTAATAAAAATATATACTTCGCTTGAGCGAGTGACTCTTGAAGACGACCAACATAAGATGCCTCCACACTATGCTCCATGATAGAATGAATTTGTTTCCATTCTAATTCTAATTGATATATCGAATTTAATAGTTCCATGTCGACATCTTTTTTCTTTATTTTTTTCCCCATAATTTCACCTTTTTAATGCGTGTTCAAAAAGGAAGATAAAAAGAACCGGAACGGCTAAGAAGTCCTTTTCAACCCCGACACTAGCACGTCCTGTACCGGACTCTTTGAACATCTTCTTTTATAAGTCTCTTCTACCCTCTAACGCTTTTGATAAAGTCACTTCATCTGCATATTCCAAATCTCCACCAACTGGAAGACCATGTGCAATTCGGGTTGTGCGAATACCTGATGGTTTCACAAGGCGTGAAATATACATTGCGGTAGCTTCACCTTCAATATTTGGATTTGTTGCAAGTATAATCTCTTGAACTTCCTCATCCTTTAAGCGTTTCAGTAAATCAGGGACATTTATATCCTCTGGGCCAATTCCATCCATTGGGGAAATTGCACCGTGAAGAACATGATATTTACCTCTGTATTCTTTCATTTTTTCCATAGCAATGACATCTTTTGGATCTTGTACAACACAAATAATAGAATTGTCTCTAGATGTATCGGAGCAAATCGCACATGGATCTTGATCGGTAATATGACCACAAACAGAGCAGTGCGTTAGTTCCCGTTTAGCATTCACTAGAGCATTCGCAAAATCCATTACGTCGTCATCCTTCATATTAATAACGAAAAAGGCCAGGCGTACAGCTGTTTTTGGCCCTATACCTGGCAATTTGGTAAAACTATCAATTAATTTTGAAATAGGTTCTGGATAATACATGTTGTGCCTCCTAGAACATTCCCGGCATATTTAACCCCTTCGTAAACTGCCCCATTGTATCATTTGTTTTGTCATCTACTTGTTTTAAAACATCATTTGTCGCAGCAAGAATTAAATCTTGAAGCATTTCAATATCATCGGGATCTACAACTTCCTCTTTAATTTGAACATCAGTAATTTCCTTTTTACCATTTGCAATAACCGTTACCATTCCGCCGCCAGCTGAAGCTTCAAATGTCATTTCAAACAGTTCATCTTGAGCCTTCATCATTTTTTTTTGCATTTTTTGCATTTGTTTCATCATATTATTCATATTTCCCTTCATGGAAATACCTCCTTTTATTTATCCTATTTTCTAAAGAAAATTAATCATGTATTTCTACTAAATCATCACCAAAAAGCTTCTTTGCTTCATCTACTACAGGATCTGGTTGTTCTTTCGTTTTTTCAGGATTACTTTTCTCCTGATTTTGGATAAAATCAGCTCGTAGTTCCTGCCAATCGTGATCAGGTATAGCAATTATTTCCATTTGCTTTCCTAATACACTCATAAGTACGGATTGTACAGTATCTTTATGATCTAAAAACAAGGAGCAATGTATTTCATATTTAAAAGAAACTACTATTGCCTGGTCAGATGCTGCTACTGGTTTACTATCCTGAATAGTAGCATGTGCCGGAGCATTTGTCCCTTTTAACTGACTTAGAAAATTAGCCCAACCCGATTGAACCTGTTTTAGTGAAGGTTTATTTGCTTCTTTAAGAACCCCACGAATTCTTTCATAAGGAACTTTATAACTGCTCTTACCAGTAGCTCTTTGTGGCCTTCTTTTTTCCACTTGTGGTGGATTAGCGGTTGCAACTGGATTTTGCCTCAATTGTTGTAATTGCGTTTCGAGTTGGGATATCTTTTGGTTTAATTTCAATATAGCATCAGAATCTATAGTCCCGGACTGTTGTTCTTCACTATGGTAGCGATTTGTAATCGTTAGGATTGCAATTTCAATAAACACCTTTGGACTATTTGTCCATTTTATTTCTTGCTGACATTGATTTAATTGCATGATAGCTGCTTGAATCCAGTCATTTCCAATTGTTTTGGAAAGCGTTTGAAATGCTTCATCAGCTCTCGCCCTTTCCAAAAGTTCAAGAGCCGGAGCACTTTTATATAAGAGTAAATCCCGTAAAAAGTAGATTAAATCATATACAAATCGACCAGGATCTTTCCCGTTTTGAATAATCGTATCCAACAGCTTTAAAGCCTCTTGAACGTTTTTATTATACATTGCATCGACTATTTCAGTAAGTACCCCTTGGGATACTCCACCGGTAACAGCTAGAACATCTTCTAACTCTACGATATCTTCACTATATGAAACAGCTTGATCTAAAATACTTAATGCATCACGCATTCCACCCTCTGCAGCAAGAGCTACAGTTTCCAAAGCCTCTTCCGTAACAGTTAGGTTCTCCGCTTCTATAATTGTCTTCATTCGATTCACTATCGCTTGATTAGAGATTGGCTTAAAATCAAATCTCTGACATCTCGATAAAATGGTTAAGGGAATTTTATGCGGTTCTGTTGTTGCTAAAATAAACACAACATGTTTTGGTGGTTCTTCTAGTGTTTTTAATAAGGCGTTAAATGCATTATTAGAAATCATGTGTACCTCATCAATGATATACACCTTATAAGGAACAGAGCTTGATGCGTATTTTACATTTTCCCGTATTTCACGAATGTCATCCACACTTGTATTGGAAGCAGCATCAATCTCAATCACATCTGGAATCGTACCATCTTGTATTCCTCGGCAGGCTGCACATTCATTACACGGTTCTTTAACGGGGGCGTGCTCACAGTTAATTGCTTTTGAGAAGATTTTGGCAGCACTTGTTTTCCCAGTCCCCCTTGGCCCTGAGAATACATAAGCATGCGAAAACTTTTGTTCAACAATTGCATTTTGTAATGTACGAATAATATGTGTTTGTCCTGCTACGTCTTCAAATTTCCTTGGACGCCAGACTCGGTATAATGCTTGATAGCTCATAGCGTAAATTCCCCTTTATAGAGGTTGTTCAAAAGGTCCGGTGAAAATGACATTTCGCATTTCATCCTCCCTTTTGAACACGCACTTATATTTATTTTCATTATACCCGATTTGAAGGGTGAATGTGAACTGTCACGAAAAAATCATTTCATTAATAAAGGCTGCATAAGGTAATTTATTGTACAAAAAAAGTTAGAGATGCTATCTCTAACTTTTTATATTCTATGTATACCGTGCACCCATTGTCGATGAGACGACTATATGCGTTACTTAAGTTCATGGCTCAGCCTAGGCTTCCCTGCGGCACACAGAAATGACCACTTACTGCTGCTTCCTTCCGGACCTGACAGGGTTCGTGGGTTTCTGTTGCGCAGGACCCGGGCGTCAACGCCAATTCCTTAAGGACAGACCATACAATCGCCCACCTCGAATGGGGATTCGGCCTCGCTATAGCGGATTGCGAGTATAGGGCACCGCTACCTCCCCGCTTAGCACGGTAATTATCATTATATCGGTATTAGGTTCATTTTGCAATGGAAATAATAGTAAAGTTCAATTAGAGCTATCTTTCTTCCTGTTTCTAAGGTCACGGAAAAAGTCAGTTAATAATTTTGAGCACTCTTCCTCCAGTATTCCGCTAGTTACCTTTACTTGATGATTAAACCTAGGTTCATCAAGTAAATTCATTATGGTTCCTGCACACCCTGCCTTAGGATCATATGCACCATAAACAACATGTGGGATCCTAGATTGAACGATAGCACCTGCACACATAGGGCACGGCTCTAAAGTCACATAAAGTGTACAATCTTCCAATCGCCAACTTCCTATTCCTTTGTTAGCTTCCTCTATTGCAATCAATTCCGCATGAGATAAAGCCGATTGAGAGGACTCACGCAGATTAAAACCTGAAGCAATAATTTCATCTTGATAAACGATGACAGCACCAATTGGTACCTCATTTAATTTACGTGCCTTTTCCGCTTCCATAATAGCAGCATGCATAAATTTTTCATCCATTGTGATCACAACTTTTCTAAAATTATATCGCTAATAATAATGACTCTTCAACAATATATCAAGTATCTTTTATTAATTAATATCATTCCATTGACATAAGTCCTTTCGAATTTTCATACAATTGGTAATAACAAACATTCATTTTAAAGGAGGAAGTTTATTGCAAATTCATGTTGTTCAGCCAGGAGATTCTTTGTATCAAATAGCACGTACATACAATTCCTCTATAAATGCTATTACCCAAGCTAATGAGTTAGAGACTCCCAATCAACTTGTAGTAGGCCAGTCCTTAGTTATTCCAATAATAGGCCAGTTTTATTTTGTACAACCGGGAGATTCCCTTTCCTCCATTTCTAGAAAATTCGGATTATCTTATACAGAGTTGGCTGCTATTAACAACATATCGGTTAACGCCAATTTGCCTATCAACTTTAGATTATATGTCCCCCCACCTAAAAAAAGGGCGATAACATCCATAGCTTATTTTGAACCACTTGGTGGGACTGTTTCCGAAAATCTTGAGAATGCAGCACGGAAAGCATCTCCTTATTTAACTTATTTAGCTCATTTCAGTTACCAAGTGAATCGGGATGGAACGCTTAGTCCGCCTCCTACCGGTAATTTGCCACAAATAGCTAGGCAATATGGTACATCACTATCAATGGTCGTTACCAATTTAGAAGAAGGTTCCTTTAGTTCAGATTTAGCACATATTATATTGACCGTTAGCGCTGTTCAAAATACATTATTAGACCAAATAGTGAATACCGCTACAGCAGGTGGTTATCGTGACGTCCACTTTGATATAGAATTTGTAAACCCTGAAGATAGGGAGGCGTATAATGAGTTTCTACGTAAAGCTAAAGCACGCTTATCCCAGGTTGGGCTTATTATGTCGACCGCCTTAGCCCCGAAAACAAGTGCAACACAACAAGGAACCTTATATGAAACTCATGACTATAGAACACATGGGGAGATTGCTGACTTTGTCGTACTAATGACATATGAATGGGGATATAGTTACGGACCTCCGATGGCAGTTTCTCCGATTGACGAAGTTCGTCGTGTTTTAGAGTATGCCTTAACAGAAATACCAAAGGAAAAAATTGTAATGGGGCAAAATTTATATGGGTATGACTGGACCCTTCCATTCGTCCAAGGAGGACCTGCAGCAAAAGCAGTAAGCCCACAGCGAGCCATTGCAATCGCCCGTGAAAATAATGCGGCCATTGAATATGACGAAGGTTCTCAAGCTCCATATTTTCATTATTGGGATTCAAATGGAAAAGAGCATGAGGTATGGTTTGAGGACGCGAGATCCATACAAGCAAAATTTGACTTAATTCGGGAGTTAGATATACTCGGTATTGCTTACTGGAAATTAGGCTTAGCATTTCCGCAAAATTGGCTATTATTAGGAGACCAATTTAACGTTACAAAGTTGGAATAGTTCATTAAGCGTACTTTATTTATGATAAAAGTGGATTCTTACTTATTAGAGTAGAATCCACTTTTTTATTTTGAAATTCCCATAAGTTCTTTTAGTTCTTGTTCATTTTGGATTAAATCTTGCAAAGTATAACCCTCTAAAACCTTATAAAAGGAATGTAATGCCCTATTCAAAACATGTTTTAATGTACAAGCAGGTGTAATCACACAATGGTTAGACCCCTTATCAAAGCATTCTAATAGTGGTGATTCGCTTTCTAATGCTCGAACAAGTAAACCAATATTTATTTCATCCGCTGGTTTAGATAGACGAAATCCCCCATTTCTCCCTCTTATTGTTTCTAGCAATCCCAGTTTATTTAATTGATGTACTATTTTACCTAGATGATTTGGAGATATATTAAATACTTGAGAGATTTCCTTTATATTAGCAAGTTCCTCTCCCGACTTCATACCTGTGAAAATTAAAACACGCAACGAGTAATCTGTATACTTTTTTAATTGCAAATTATCTTACCTCACTTAAATGTGTGTTTGAATAACCTCTTTATCGCTTTCACAATATTGTAACACAATTACCGTTTTCCCTATTGCTACAATGTAAATATTTTATATACAATAAAGATGTATATAAAATACATGTTTAAAAAACCTATAGAATGGAGTGGTTTTTAATGGCTACAGAAACATTAACATTAGACCAAAAAACAATCGATACTGTAAAGGCAACTGTTCCAGCACTTCAAGAACATGGTACTAAAATAACAAAACATTTTTATAAAACAATGTTTAAAAATCATCCGGAATTAAAAAATATTTTTAACCAAACAAACCAACGAAAGGGAGATCAACAAAAGGCGCTTGCAAATACTGTTCTTGCTGCAGCGATGTACATTGATAACCTTGGAGCAATTTTACCCGTTGTAAAACAGATTGGCGAGAAGCATAGAAGTTTAAATATTAAACCAGAACATTACCCAATCGTCGGTGAAAATCTATTAATTGCAATTAAAGAAGTATTAGGAGATGCTGCAACAGACGATATCATGACTGCCTGGGAAAAGGCATATGGTGTTATTGCTGATGTATTTATCTCTACTGAAAAGGAAATGTATGAAGAAGTTGCAAATAAAAAAGGTGGTTGGGTAGATTACCGTGACTTTAAAGTAGTAGAAAAAGTAAAGGAAAGTGATGTTATTACCTCATTCTATCTACAACCTGTTGATGGTGGGGAAATAGCAACATTTTTACCTGGACAATATATTACTGTTAAAGCAGAAATAGAAGATCAACCTTATAATCATCTACGTCAATATAGCTTGTCTTGTGCTCCAGGACAAAATTATTATCGTATTAGTGTAAAACGGGAAGACGCAATTGGTGATAATCCAGCTGGTATTGTTTCTAATTTCTTACACACGAATTTAGAAGAAGGGAGCGTTCTCCCAATTAGTGCACCCGGTGGAGATTTCGTTTTAGACCTTAAAGATACTCGTCCACTTGTCCTAATCAGTGGTGGTGTAGGGTTAACGCCAATGATGAGTATGCTTGAAACAGTGATTAAGGAACAGCCTGAACGTGAAGTTTACTACATCCATGCAGCAAGAAATGGAAAACTTCATGCTATGAAAGCTCGAGTAGATGAAATTACACGTAATCACTCACAAGTAAAAAGCTATACCGTTTATGACAATCCAGTTGAAGGAGATCAATTTGATAAAGAAGGCTATATTGATTATGAATGGTTACGCACTATTTTACCAACTAACGATGCCGCATTTTACTTCTGTGGACCAAAAGGATTTATGAGAGCTATGTACCAAAACTTAACTAAATTTGGTGCGAATGAATCAGATATCCATTTCGAAATATTTGGACCCGCTGACGATATAACGAATTAATATCGTTTCATGGTAGATTACTAAAAGGTAAAAAATAATAAGCGTGATGCCTTACAACTATTTGCTTGTAGGTAATACGCTTATTATTTTTAGCAAGAAGGAAAATATAAAAGTCCTTCCCATGTGAGACTCCGATTATTCGTCCCACTGTAAAGATTTGCATAAGTACAACTTGGCATTCACAAGCTAAAGCGAACGCCAAGTTTTTTAACATTCTTTAATTTTCTAATGTAGACGTGTCGCCTGTTGGCAACCCTAACTCCCAAGATTTCAATAAACGGCGCATAATTTTCCCGCTACGTGTTTTTGGAATACTATCCGTTATTTCTATTTCACGTGGAGCGGCATGTGCACTTAAGCCAGTTTTTACAAATTGACGAATATCCTCTAATAACTCAGGTGATTCTTCATATCCCTCATTTAATGTAATAAAGGCTTTTATAATTTCCCCACGCTCTGGATGTGGTTTACCAATCACACCAGCTTCCGCTACCGCTTCATGTTCAATTAATTTACTTTCCACTTCAAATGGACCAACTCGCTCACCAGAGGTATTAATGACATCATCCAATCTACCTTGGAACCAGAAGTACCCATCTTCATCACGGTAAGCACTATCCCCAGAAACATACCATCCATTAATAAAATAACTTTCATATTTAGAAGGATTATTCCAAATCTTACGCATCATTGCTGGCCATCCAGCTTTTATAGCCAAGTTTCCCATCTGATTCGGGGGTAACTCATTCCCCTCATTATCGACGATAGAAGCTTCGATACCAGGAATTGGTTTACCCATGGATCCGGGACGTATTTCTAAGGCAGGTATATTAGCAATAAGTTGTGCACCTGTTTCTGTCATCCACCATGTATCGTGAATTCTTAAATTAAATGCCTTCATTCCCCATGTAATGACTTCAGGGTTAAGTGGTTCCCCAACACTCATAATATGTCTAAGGGAAGTTAAATTATATCTTCTTAATTTATCCTCGCCATAGCTAACCAACATGCGTAGCGCTGTAGGTGCCGTATACCAGACTGTAACTTTATTTTTTTCTAATGTTTGATACCAATCATCAGGTGTGAATCTCCCACCACGAATGACGTTTGTCACTCCATGCAACCAAGGAGCAAAT
Source organism: Oceanobacillus sp. FSL K6-0118 (assembly GCF_038006665.1). NCBI lineage: Bacteria > Bacillati > Bacillota > Bacilli > Caryophanales > Bacillaceae > Oceanobacillus > Oceanobacillus sp. FSL K6-0118. Next base: position 245,254 of record NZ_JBBOVR010000001.1, on the reverse strand, counting down.
ATTCCATAGCTAGTCCCTGTAACCCAACCAGGATCAGCAGTACACCAATAAATATCATCTTGTTTCAAATCTAAAACCCATGATGCCGTAGCATAATGCTGAATCATTGCATTATGAACATGGTACACCCCTTTTGGTTTTCCTGTAGATCCGGAAGTATAATGAAGAATCATTCCGTCCTCTAAGTCAACCCATTCCATTTCAAATTCCTCTGAAGCGTCCTCCATTTCTTCAGCATATCGAATATATTTTTTGGAGTTATCATTTATTTCCCCGACAATAATGATTTTTTCCAAGTCTGGTAAGTCGGCTTGTGGTACCCTTTCAAGAAGATCAGGTGTTGTAATAAGAATTCTTGCCTCACTATCTTTTAAACGGTCACGTACCGCCTGCTCCATAAAGGCTTCAAAAAGCGGACCTGCAACGGCACCAACTTTTAAAATACCAAAGAAGGCTGTATAAAATTCAGGACTCCTTGGCATGAAAAGAAATACTCTATCCCCTTTTTCAGTACCATATTTCTTAAGAACATTAGCAAATTTATTACTATCCTTACTCAATTGAGAAAAAGTTAATGTTTCTTCCCTCTCTGGTGAAGAATATAATAAAGCAATCTTATCTTTAGTAATTGGATTTTCCGCATGACGGTCTAGCGCCTCATACGCCATGTTTACTTTTCCAGTCTCATACCAGGAAAAGTTCCTTTCTATAGCATCCCATGAAAAATTCTCACGGAACTCATCATAATTCTTTAAGTTATAATCTCCTTCTCTTGCTGAAATTACTTTCATATCCATTACTTTCACCTCACCATTTGGAATCGATTACATTTCTAACTAAATAAAATAATTAAAATATTAGGTATCTTAATTCCATTTTAGAATATTTTGTGACAATTTTAAAGTGTGAAGTTTTAAAAATTAAAAAAAGCATGCTAAATTAATAAGCATGCCTTTCATATAAGCGGCCCCGGCAGGATTCGAACCTGCGGCACATGGTTTAGGAAACCATTGCTCTATCCCCTGAGCTACGAGGCCATATCGAATGAAATCCGTATCTTATATTATACAAAAAAGCTCACAAAATGAAAAGACCTATAACCTAATCTTATCCAACTGAATTTCAAAACTAGCTGTTCATTTAATAGAACAACTAGTTTTTTATATGAAGATTAGTTTTTTCCCAATTCCTCAGAACGTTCTTTAGCCTTATTTACACAATCCATCACAATACGTTGAAAATGGTTTTGTTCTAAGACATTTATCCCGGCCTCTGTAGTGCCATTTGGGCTAGTTATTTTTTTTCGTAATGTACTAGGAGAGTCATCCGATTGTTGCAACATTTCTCCAGCACCTTTTATCGTTTGTGTAATTAGTTCTTTTGCTGTTTGTTGATCAAAGCCTGATTCTACAGCAGCCTTTACCATAGCTTCGACCATATAGTAAAAGTAAGCAGGACCACTACCAGCAATTGCTGTTACAATATGCATGTCATCTTCTTTCACTAGAGTTGTTGTTCCAATGGTTTTAAAAAGTTCCTCAGCTATCCTTAAATGCTCTTCTGAAGCATGCTGACCTTTACTTAATGCAGTTGCAGAATGCCCGATCATTGCCGATGTGTTTGGCATTACTCGAATAACAGGGGAAGCCATTTCTAATTCTTTCGTTATCGTATCTGTTGAAATACCTGCAAGAATAGAAATAATTAATTGTCCTTTATGAATAAACCCTTTAAGACCCTGTAAAGATTCGTGAAGATCATATGGCTTCATAGCTAAAATAAGTATATCGGCAGAACGGATTGCCATTTCTTTATTCTGTACCGTTGTTACTCCGTACTTTTCCTCTAAATACTCTAAGCGTTGTTGATTACTTCTATTTGTAACAAAGATGTTTTCCTTTTCAATTATCTCCGCATTTACAATTCCAGATAAAATTGCCTCAGCGATTGACCCTGCCCCTAAAAAAGTTATGTTTTTTTTCACTTCACTTCCCCCTTTTTGAACAACCTCTTATAAAGTAATATAAAAAACCCATTCCGTCCTATCATAACATTTAGGACGGAATGGGTTCCGCGGTACCACCTAATTTGGTAAATTCATTACCCTCTCTTTTTTGATAACACAGTATTCTGTGGTTAGCTTCTTAACTAACGACTCATAGGTAGGTTCATACACTTTCTTTCGTAGGAAACTTTCAGCCTATGGCTTCCTTCTCTTTTCGAATAAATATGTACTACTAGCCTATTCTTTGCCTTACTTATTTAGTTATTTAAAGTAATATATGCTTTATTAAAAATAATGTTCGTATATTAGAAGACACCATTACAATAAGTAACGGTGTCCTTTTATCTCCAAAGTTATGTGCGCGTTAATTAAAAATGGAGGAGGTAGAGGGATTCGAACCCCCGCGCGGTTTGACCCGCCTCTCGGTTTTCAAGACCGACCCCTTCAGCCAGACTTGGGTATACCTCCGTAACAACAAAAATTAATATACCATCTTTCGACAAGCATGTCAATAATTTTTATAAAAAAAAGGGAGAAGTTCTCTCCCTTTTTTACTTCAAATATTCTAAACCACCCATATAAGGAACCAAGACTTTTGGTACTTTAACTGAGCCATCTTCCTGTTGATAGTTCTCAAGAATTGCTGCAACTGTTCTTCCGATTGCTAATCCAGATCCATTCAATGTATGAACAAATTCAGGCTTACCATTTGCTTCTCTACGGAATCGAATTCCTGCACGTCTTGCTTGGAAGTCTTCAAAATTAGAACAAGAAGAAATTTCACGGTACGTATTTTGATTCGGAATCCATACCTCTATGTCATACTTTTTAGCTGCTGTAAATCCTAGGTCTCCAGTACACATACTCATTACTCGATAAGGTAATTCAAGTAATTGTAGTACTTTTTCCGCATGATTTGTCAATGTTTCTAATGTTTCATAAGACTCTTCTGGCTTCACAAATTGGACCAATTCTACTTTATTAAATTGATGTTGGCGAATTAATCCTCTTGTATCGCGACCAGCAGATCCCGCTTCAGAACGGAAACATGCACTATATGCTACATATTTTCGTGGTAAATCATCCACATTTAAAATTTCATCACGATGATAATTCGTAACAGGGACCTCTGCTGTAGGGGCTAGGAAATAATCCCAATCTTCTACTTTAAATGCATCTTCTTCAAACTTTGGCAATTGTCCAGTACCAGTCATGCTTGTGCGATTTACAATAGACGGTGGGAGGACTTCGGTATAACCATGTTTATCTGCATGTAAATCCATCATAAAGTTAAGAAGTGCACGTTCTAATCTAGCACCCAATCCTTTATAAAAAACAAACCGACTTCCCGTAACTTTTCCAGCTCGTTCGAAATCTAAAATATCAAGATCTGTTGCGATATCCCAATGTGCTTTATCCTCAAAATCAAATGTTGGAACGTCACCCCACCTGCGAACTTCCACATTATCATCCTCATCTTCACCTACAGGGACACTTTCATGGGGAATATTAGGGATAGAAAGCATGATCTGTTGTAATTTATCTTCTAACTCTTTTAATTCTTTGTCTAATTTCGCTATTTGGTCTCCTACTTCACGCATTTCCTTTATTGCAGGCTCAGCATCTTTTTTCTCCCTTTTTAGGGCGGAAATTTGCTTAGTCACTTCATTTCGTTTTGCTTTTAAAGTTTCTGTTTCTAAAATAAGTCGTCTACGTCTTTCATCGACCTCACCAAAATGGTCTAATTCTGATAAATCTTCACCGCGGTGGTTAAGTTTTGTTTTTACTTCTTCAAAATTATTACGTAAATATTTTAAATCTAACATGACACTTCCTCCTTAAATTTTGGATAAATACAAAAAACCCCCGTCCCAAATAGATAGGGACGAGAGTATAATTCCCGCGTTGCCACCCTTATTGAAGAGATAATCTCTTCCGGCTTTCACGTTGTAACGGCACTTACCGGGTTTACTTACTTGGAGGGAATTCCTTTCCGTAAACCAGTTCAAGGATGGATTCACAGCACTCTAACATCGATTTCCACCAACCATCGACTCTCTTTAGATAGGTGTTACTGTTACTAATTCCTTTCAACACTGTTGATAAGATTGTTTTATTATCATTATCATAATCATTTTTTAATAAAGATGCAAATTAAAATAAACCTTTAATCCAATCTACTGCTGAAGAAAATATATTAGCAAAGAAGTCACCAATAGCTCCGATTGTAAGCATAAACCAATTTGCTTTTTCTACCGCTTGGTCTGTTACAATTGGTACAGACCCTTGATCATCCGTAATATATCCATAATCATTATCGCCTTTATAAACAAGTTTAGCTGTACCAATTACTTCGCCTTTTTCAATTGGTGCAATTAATTCACCATCTTCATTTAATTTGGATTTATCTAATTCATATTTAAGAGTATAATTTTCAGCATCGTCACCTTTAACTGGTACGGTAATGCCTTCAGCTAAAGAAACCTCTACATTCTTTTCTTTCCCTTTAGATACAGGAACCTCCGTTTGTCCTTTTAGTTGATAACCTTTAGGGAATAATTCCTGTGCTGTAAAGTTATTATAACCATAATCTAAAAGTTTACTTGTTTGTTGGAAACGTTGTGCTTCACTTTCCGACTTCATCACAACAGAAATTAATCGTTGTCCGTTTCTTACAGCTGTTCCTGTAAAATTATATCCACCACTATCCGTAAAGCCGGTCTTTAGTCCGTCTACACCTTCGTAATAAAACTGTTTAAAGTTTACTCCCTCATGTGGAAGCATTCTATTCCAGTTATCTATCTCTTGTCCATCAAATGTTGTTTTCGGGATAGAAGCAATTTCTAAGACCTCTGGGAAATCTTTTATAAGGTTATATGCTAGTATTGCCGTAGAACGGGCAGTTAATAAATTCAAATCTTCCACACTAGTACCTTCCGGCTGATTTCCTTCTAAATCTTTATTGTCTAATCCTGAAGCATTAACAAACTTGGATTCTAGGCCTAATTCCTTGGCCTTTTGATTCATCATTTTAACAAATTCAGTTTCAGAGCCGCCAACAAGTTCTGCAAGTGCAATTGTTGTTGCATTGTCTGAGTTAATCGCCATTGCTTGATATAAATCTTTTACAGTATACTGCTTATTTTGTACTAAACCTACGCCTGATAATGAGGTATTAGCTGAGATAGCATAAGCATAATCACTAATTTGTGTAGTTGTATCCCATGAAATTTTTCCTTCTTTAATTGCCTCCATTACTAAATACTCTGTCATCATTTTCGTCATACTTGCTGGAGGAAGTAACACGTTCTCATTTTTTGCGTATAATATCTTCCCTGTATCAAAGTCAACTAGAATAGCTGCCTCTGCATCTATATCTAAGGAAGCCTCCGCTTTTATATTATTAGGATGATAGGTAAGAATTCCTAGTGAAACCGTTAGTAGGAAAAATAACGATATAATTTTCTTGTGATGTTTAAACATTTTTTACCTCCAAAAATTCCCTTTGTCTATTTTTATTAGGTAGAAAGAAATAAAACTTTCTTTTTTTACAAAAATGGCATGTTTTCTATTTAAAATTTCACAGATACTTTGTTATTTTAACATAGCATCTCAAAAAAAAATAGATGAGGAAAGTCCTCACCTTAAAAAAATTTTATAGAGGTTGTTCAAAAGGTTTTACCTAACCATTTAGTTATTGAACGGAATAGTTAGGAGCCTCTTTTGTAATTTGGACATCATGTGGATGGCTTTCACGTATACCAGCATTAGTAATTCTTACAAATTGAGCTTCATTTCGTAAAGCATCAATGGTTGCTGTTCCACAGTAGCCCATACCAGAACGAAGACCACCGCTTAATTGATGAATCGTATCTGCTAACGAACCTTTATAAGGTACTCTACCTTCAATACCTTCAGGAACTAGTTTTTTATTATCTGTATCGCCTTGGAAATAACGGTCTTTAGAGCCGGCTTTCATAGCCCCGACAGATCCCATACCACGATATACTTTATATTTTCTTCCTTGATAGATTTCTGTTTCACCAGGACTTTCAGTAGTACCAGCAAACATACTACCCACCATAACAGCATGCGCACCTGCTGCCATTGCTTTAACGATATCTCCAGAATATTTAAGACCACCATCTGCAATAATTGGTACACCATATTCTTGTGCCGCCATAGCGCAATCGTTTACCGCTGTAATTTGTGGTACTCCAACACCCGCTACGACACGTGTCGTACATATTGATCCCGGTCCGATACCAACTTTAACAATGGAGGCACCCGCTTCAATAAGTTCTCTAGTACCATCTGCAGTTGCAACATTACCAGCAATAATATTTAATTCAGGGTATTCTTTACGTACTTCTTTAACCTGGTCAAGAACACCTTTAGAATGACCATGTGCTGTATCGATGACAATAACGTCTACACCCGCTTCTACTAGCTTATCGATACGCTTCATTGCATCCTTCGTTACCCCAACAGCTGCTCCGACTAAAAGTCTGCCTTGAGCATCTTTAGCAGCATTTGGGAACTCAATTACTTTTTCAATATCTTTAATCGTAATTAAACCTTTTAATACGTTATTCCCGTCCACTAATGGTAATTTCTCAATTTTATATTTTTGGAGGATTTTTTCCGCTTCTTCCAATGTTGTTCCAACCGGCGCAGTAATTAAATCAGTACTAGTCATCACTTCAGAAATAGAAATAGAATAATCTTGAATAAAGCGTAAATCACGGTTGGTAATAATACCAACTAATTGTTGTTCTTCTACAGAATTTACAATTGGCACACCTGAAATACGGAATTTACCCATTAAATGTTCGGCATCATATACTTGATGTTCTGGTGTTAAGAAAAATGGATTAGTAATAACACCACTCTCTGAACGTTTTACACGGTCAACTTGTTCAGCTTGTTCTTCAATCGACATGTTTTTATGAATGACTCCAAAACCACCTTGACGAGCCATAGCAATTGCCATTTCAGCTTCTGTTACGGTATCCATTCCGGCACTTATAAATGGCGTATTTAATTTTAAACTTGGCGTAAGCTCCGTACTCAATTGAACTTGATTAGGTAAAACTTCAGATTTCGCTGGTATTAATAATACATCATCAAACGTTAAACCTTCTTTTGCAAATTTATCTTTTCGCAATGTAACTCCTCCTTCTCAAATTTAAAAGGTATTTAATAAAAGATGAATGACTAAACTAGTAGATAATCTCTATTTTTATATACAATACGCCAACTATCCTTCTTTTTCAACAACATATTATTGAAAAATGAGAAGTAAATAGATTCTGAAAATTACCTTAGGAGATTATTATGAGTAAATCAGATGGATTTTTTTCATTTTTAACCTCACAACAAACTGCTCAAGTTTACTTACAAAGCTGTTATAAAAAGATAAATGAACAGGATGTTGAAGCTAAAAGTTACCAAAATTATAATGCTTTATTATATTATCTTGATCATGGTAGGAAATTTTATGAAATTGGCCATAAGGTAGAGCTTTTTGCTAAACCTGTTTTATATTTTTATGGATTAACCCATTTATTAAAAGCCTGTTTATTAACTAAGCGTCCGAATTACCCAGAATCTACCGTTTTATTGTCACATGGAGTTACATCTAGGAAGAGAAAAAAGCGTAATTATACATTTATGTCGGATGAAGTGAAAGTCCAAATTAATGGGCTTTTTCCATACCTTTCGAAGCATCTATATTCTATTAATCCTGTTCCTTTTGACAAGATTCAAATGGTGGACTTATTTTCCCTTATACCAGAAATGCAAACCTTCTTTTCCTTCCAAGGAACTGAAAAAATGGTAGTGGTTGGTTCAAAGGATTCTCCAATACTTCAATTTCCTACTACAATACTGGATTATTATCACATAACGAAAGATGCTTTTCTCAATCGAATCAAACCCTATTTATCGGTAATCAAACATATGGAAGAGCGTCAGTCCGTCATTACTGTTCAGTTGGAAGAAAGGCTAGAATCATTTAATGGGCCTTTTTACAAACACATGGACGATGATAAAATATATTTTCCACTTAATAGAGAACATTTTCTACCAATATCGGATGTCATGATTCATTATTTACTTTTATATAATCTAAGTATGCTTTGTCGTTATGAAGCCGAATGGTGGGGGGACTTATTATCATCAAAACCGGAAATGGATTACCCTTTCATATTACAGTTTTTAGATATAACAGCAAAAAAGATTCCAAAAATACTAGAAGATGAATTATACAAAAATATGGATAAAGGAAATTAAAATATGGCAATTCCTATGTCCATTTTATTTAAAAAGCTTTGGTGGACAGGGAAAGCCCTTCTTACCAGCTAAAAAAGGTGGCTTTAAAGCCACCTTTTTTATTCATCTATTTTGTTATCTGTTTCCGTTTCAGTTTCTTCTTTAGACCCTAATTCAGTAGCATCTTCATTTTCAGCATCATTTTCTTCTTGTTCAATTTTAGCAACTGTAGCTACCTCTTCATCATCATGTAAGCGAATGAGTCGGACACCCATTGTACTTCTTCCAGTTATAGAAATATCTTTTACAGGAATACGAATGAGTACGCCTCCTACAGTAATTACCATTAAATCTTCTTCGCCATTAACAGCTTTAACAGCAGAGACATGCCCTGTTTTATCATTTAACTTACATGTAATAACGCCTTTACCACCACGGTTTATTCTACGATATTCAGATTCCGGTGTTTGTTTTCCGTAACCTTTATTCGTCACATGAAGAATATGAGAGCCTTCTTCTAATACTTCCATTGATACTACTTCATCATCATCACGTAAAGATATACCTCTTACACCTGCAGCAGTTCTACCCATCGCTCTAATCTGGGTTTCCTCAAAGCGAATAAGATACCCTTGTTTCGTTGCAATCATAATATCTTTACTTCCATTGGTCAATTTAACGGATATAAGTTCATCATCTTCTCGTAATCCAAGAGCAATAAGTCCACCTTTACGTATGTTAGCAAACATAGATAAAGATGTACGTTTGGTAATACCAAATTTTGTAGTAAAGAATAGATAGGCCTCTTCCTTATATTCACTTACCGAAATAACTGCATTAACCCATTCTCCACTTTCTACTTGAAGCATATTAATGATTGGTATACCTTTTGCCGTTCTTGAAAACTCAGGAACTTCATATCCCTTAGCTCTATAAACTTTTCCTTTATTCGTAAAGAATAGAATCGTATCATGGGTAGATGTAGAAACTAAATGTTCTACAAAATCATCTTCATTTGTACCCATACCTTGGATTCCACGTCCACCCCGTTTTTGGGTACGATAAGTTGAGGACGGAAGACGTTTAATATACCCTTTATGAGTTAATGTAATGACGATATTTTCTTCTGGAATAAGGTCTTCATCTTCAAAGAAATCAGTTCCACCAACGACAATTTCTGTACGTCTATCATCATTATATTTTTCCTTAATTTCTAATAGCTCTTCACGGATAATTTCAAGTATTTTCTCGTCATCCGCTAAAATTGCTCTTAATTCAGCAATAAGCTTTTGTAATTCAGTATATTCCTCTTCAATTTTATCTCGTTCTAGTCCTGTTAAACGTTGCAAACGCATATCCAAGATTGCTTGTGCTTGTTTTTCGGATAGATGGAATGTTTCCATTAAACCTGTACGAGCAATATCAGTTGTTTTCGAATTACGGATAAGTGTAATTACTTCGTCTATATGGTCTAAAGCAATGCGTAGTCCTTCTAAAATATGGGCACGTGCTTCTGCTTTCCTTAATTCAAATTCCGTTCTTCTTCTAATAATCACTCTTTGGTGGTTTAAATAATGTACTAAACACTCTTTAATGTTCAATACCTTAGGTTGACCGTCAACAAGAGCTAGTGTGTTAATACCAAATGTTGTTTGCATAGAGGTTTGTTTATATAAATTATTTAAAACGACATTGGCATTTGCATCTCGACGTAATTCAATTACGATTCGCATTCCATTACGGTCAGATTCATCTCTAAGATCTGTAATACCTTCAATTCTTTTATCACGAACAAGTTCTGCTATTTTTTCAACCAATTTTGACTTGTTTACTTGATAAGGGAGTTCAGTGACAATAATGGAAGACTTCCCATTAGCATGTTCTTCAATATTGGCCTTTGCACGAACGGTAATAGAACCTTTTCCTGTCTCATAAGCCTTACGGATACCACTTCTACCGAGAATTTGCCCAGCAGTAGGGAAATCAGGTCCTGGCAAATAGCTTTCCATGATTTCTTCAATTGTAATTTCTGGATCTTTACTTACGGCTAATACCGCATCAATGGTCTCACCTAGATTATGTGGAGGAATATTGGTTGCCATTCCAACGGCAATTCCCGAGGTCCCATTGACTAATAAATTAGGAAAGCGAGATGGAAAGACAACTGGTTCGCGTTCTGAACCATCATAGTTATCCTGATAATCAATGGTATCTTTGTTAATATCACGAACTAATTCCATAGATATTTTGGACATTCTTGCTTCTGTATAACGCATTGCAGCTGCGGAGTCACCATCAACCGATCCAAAGTTGCCGTGACCATCAACAAGCATATATCGATAACTAAAATCTTGTGCCATACGTACCATCGTTTCATAAACTGCTGAATCACCATGTGGATGGTATTTACCGATTACTTCACCAACGATACGAGCTGATTTTTTATGAGCCTTATCTGAATGCATACCTAAATCATTCATTGCATATAAAATTCTACGATGAACAGGCTTCATTCCATCCCTAACATCTGGGAGGGCACGCGATACAATAACACTCATCGCATAATCTAAGAAAGATGTACGCATCTCTTTACTAATATTAACATCCTGTACACTAGGACGGCTTTCTTCAGCCATATATTTTATACCTCCTATGAAAAGCAAAAGAGTAAACATTAGAAAAACTCACATTCGCTTGTCCTTAAGCGAATGTGTTAGCTTTTCTTATACTTGGAACATTAAAATTTTTTGCTACACCGAATCCGCTTCTCGCTCAAATTTTATCCTTTGCCAAGTATAAAAGAATGAGCTAATTGCTCATTCATATATCTTTTACTTCTACTTACCTATCTTTAAATATCTAAATTCTTCACATATTGAGCATTTTCTTCTATGAACTGACGTCTTGGCTCTACTTTATCACCCATTAACATATCAAATACTTGGTCTGCATCAATCGCATCTTCTAATTCAACCCTTAGTAAAGTACGTTTATCTGGATCCATTGTTGTTTCCCATAATTGTTCTGCGTTCATTTCGCCAAGACCTTTATAACGCTGAATACCAGGTTTTGGATTTTGAGGTAATTTATCTAAAATTTCTTGTAATTCCTTGTCATCATAAACGTAATGAACGGCTTTTCCTTGTTTGATCTGGTATAAAGGTGGTTGTGCAATATAAATATATCCATTTTCTATTAATGGGCGCATATAACGATAGAAAAATGTTAATAGTAATGTACGTATATGTGCTCCATCTACGTCAGCATCTGTCATGATAACTACTTTATGATATCTTGCTTTAGAAATATCAAAGTCCTCAGAAATCCCTGTCCCTAAAGCTGTAATCATCGCTCGAACTTCATTATTTGACAGAATTCGGTCTAAACGTGCTTTTTCTACGTTTAAAATTTTGCCTCGTAAAGGGAGAATTGCTTGGAAGTGACGGTCTCGCCCTGATTTAGCTGAACCACCAGCTGAGTCTCCCTCAACGATATAAAGTTCACTAATAGATGCATCCCTAGAAGAACAATCAGCTAGCTTCCCAGGTAAACTTGACACATCTAAGGCACCTTTTCTTCTTGTTAATTCACGTGCCTTTTTAGCTGCCATACGTGCTCTTGATGCCATTAATCCCTTTTCTACAATAATTTTCGCAACGCTAGGGTTTTCAAAAAGAAATGCAGAAAATTTATCGCTGAAAACAGCATCCGTTACTGTTCTTACTTCACTATTTCCAAGTTTTGTTTTCGTTTGGCCTTCAAATTGTGGATTAGGATGTTTTATAGAGACAATTGCGGTGATACCTTCTCTCACATCATCCCCAGTAAGATTGGCGTCTCTCTCTTTGATTAAATTATTTTTACGCGCATAATCATTTATTACACGGGTTAACCCTGTTCTAAATCCAACTTCATGTGTTCCGCCTTCATACGTGTGAATATTGTTTGCAAAAGAGTATATATTTGTAGCAAATCCATCATTATATTGGATGGAGACCTCTACAGAAATTTCCTGATCTTCTCCTTCAGCATAAAAGGGCTCATGTAAGACTTCCTTTTTGGAGTTAATATATTCAACGTAAGATTTAATTCCACCTTCATAATGGAAACTTACAGGTTCTTGATCAATTCTTTTATCTTCAAGTGATATTCTTAATCCTTTATTTAAGAAGGCTAATTCACGAACACGTTGAGTTAGTGTTTCCATGTTATATTCCAATGTTTCAGTAAAAATTTCTGGATCTGGCTTAAAATGTGTAACCGTGCCTGTTATATCCGTTTCTCCAATTACTTTAATTTCGTTTTGTGGAATACCTTTTTCATAACCTTGAAAGTGGATTTTACCATCACGATGCACATAGACCTCCATATTAGCTGATAAGGCATTAACAACCGATGCACCAACACCATGAAGTCCACCAGAAACCTTATATCCGCCACCGCCAAACTTACCGCCAGCATGGAGAACCGTCATAATAACTTCTAAAGCTGGTCTGCCTGTCTTCTTCTGAATATCTACTGGAATACCACGTCCATTATCTTGAACCGTAATACTATTATCTTTTTCAATAGCGATTTCAATGTGATCACAATATCCAGCCAAGGCTTCATCGATACTATTATCAACAATTTCCCAAACAAGATGATGCAATCCACGTTCAGATGTAGAACCAATATACATTCCGGGTCTTTTTCGAACAGCTTCTAACCCTTCTAAAACTTGTATTTGATCAGCATCATAAGCTTGTTCTGTTGTTGTATTTTCTTCCATTGCCATTCTCTCACACTCATTTCTTATGAAAACTAAATCTATTTTAAGAGGTTGTTCAAAAGTCCGATTAATAAAGACACTTCGGTACTAAAGACTTTAGCCGACTCGATCCTTTTTATTCTCCTTTTTGAACCTCGTTTTAATGATAGAAATCATGAATTTATTTGAAATCAAATTTATAGAGAAATTTCATCAGAAAAATCTTGTTCATTACTAATTCCCTGTGTTATGCCTGTACGTTTTTTAAGTGTTGAAACGGAAACTGTCGTATAATATATTTGATTTTCCGTTACAATAACTGATTTGGCATTACTTTTTGGTCCGACAATTTTCTTTTCCTTTTTCCAAGCTTGTATCATTTCTCCCATAATCACAGACGAAGAAATGCTTTGATAATCGATAATTGCTATGACATCTTTAGATTGAATAACATTACCATTTCCTATATGAATAAACATTTTCCAAATCCTTTCTAATTGATTTGGCTAAAGTTCAATGTTACCTTTACTGACACGAAATAACTCCGCTTTTTTTAATGTTTCGTGGTGAATACCATCTACGCTAGTAGTAGAAACAAAGGTTTGTACTTTTCCTTGGATGGTATTTAATAAATGTGATTGTCTATAATCATCTAATTCGCTTAAAACATCATCAAGAAGTAATATGGGATATTCTCCAACTTCTTTATGGATCAATTCAATCTCTGCTAGCTTTAAAGATAGGGCTGTTGTCCGTTGCTGTCCTTGTGAACCGTACGTTTGAACATCTTTCTCATTAACTAAAAAAATTAAATCATCACGATGAGGACCGATAAGAGTGGTTCCCCGTTCTATCTCTTTGTCTCTTATTTCCTGAAATTTATCAAAATAGATACTATTTATTTTCTCCTTATTTCCATCGTCTGATACTTCTATTGTCGCACTATACTTAATTTCTAGTTTCTCTAATCCTCTACTAATGCCATGATGAATGGAATTAGCCCAACCCTTTAGTAAATTTAGAAATATAAAACGTTTCTCTAAAATAATAGCTGCGTGTTCAACTAATTGTGTCGTTAATACTTCTAACATGGCCATATCTGTTTTTTCTCTTCGTTGCATTTGTTTTAAAAGAAAGTTTCTTTGTTTTAAAATTCTTTGATATTGCCCTAGATGATAAATATAGGTAGGTTGAATTTGCCCTAATTCCATATCAATGAATCTGCGTCTAATCTGTGGTGGCCCTTTGACAAGAGTTAAATCTTCGGGCGCAAACATGACGATATTCATTGCACCTATATAGTCACTTAATCTTTTTTGCTCGAGATGATTCAATTTTGCCCTCTTGCCCTTTTTAGAAATAATAAATTCCAATGGGACAGATTGATTTCTCTTCTTTACTCTACCTTCTATTTTAGCATACTCTTTATCCCATTGGATAAGTTCTTTTTCATGTGAAGTACGGTGAGACTTTGTGAAAGCTAATACATAAATTGCCTCCATCAAATTTGTTTTGCCTTGGGCATTTTCTCCAATGATGACATTTACTTTGTCATCAAATTCAATAGATTGACTCTCGTAATTCCGATAATTTTTTAGCTCTAGCCTTTCTATGTGCATAATTAGGCCTCTTTTTTTACAATATAAGAACCATGCTCTTCTATTTCTACGACATCATTTGGATATAGCTTTCTTCCTCGACGATGTTCTTTCTCACTATTAACCATTACACCAACATCTTGTAAGTAAGCTTTAACCATACCACCCGAATCAAAAATGTTTAGAAGTTTAATTAATTGTCCTAATGTAATATAATCCGTTCCAATTTTTACTTCTTCATGCAAATTTCTCACCACAATCTATTTTAATATTTTTATGTCTATTAACCTTCTTATCCTTCTAAAACTTTTATATACCTATTTTACTAAAGTTTTTGCTTTTAGGGAAGGTAAACCCCTAGAAAATAAAATAAATCGCTTAAAAAGGCCTATATTTGATTTTTAGCATAAGGTTTATTTCAGAATACAAAAAAGGAAATTAGTATGAACCAATTTCCTTTTTTCTTTCTACATAGTTTTTTAATACGTTCTTACTGGAAGTATAAGTTGTAAAATAGAATCATCATTTACAGGGCGGATGACAAATGGTCTCATTGCACCAGTAAATGCAATAGATACCTCATCATATTCAATTGCCTTTAATGCATCAATCATATATTTGGAGCTGAAAGAGATCTTTAATTCTTCTCCTTCCATTAGTTGAGCCATTATTTCTTCCGTTACATTCCCAATTTCTGGTGAGTTACTACTAATTTCAATTAATTGTGATTCCTGTGTAGTTAATCGGACAACATTATTACGTTCCTCTTTTGCTAGTAACGAAGCACGATCAATAGTACTCAAAAGTTCTTTTGTTTTGACTTGAATTTGTGTTTTATATTGTTCTGGAATTAAACGTGCAGTTTCTGGATAATTCCCATCTAATAAACGAGATAGGAAATTTAAGTATTTTGTACGGAATAATATTTGATTATTTGTAACACTTATTTCTACCGTTTCTTCTGAGTCAACTAATATTTTATTTAGCTCATTTAAACTTTTTCCAGGTACTACAATATTTTTAAATTCAAGATTTGTATTAGAAATAGGTACTTCTCTTGAAGCTAAACGGTGACTATCTGTTGCTACAAACTTTAATACATTATTGCTTAAATTTAAATTAACCCCAGTTAAAATCGGGCGTGTTTCCATGGTAGAGACAGCAAATACGGTTTGTTTAATCATACCTTTTAATAAATCAATTGGTATTTCAAAACTATCGTCTGTTTGAATTGTTGGTAGCTGTGGATATTCATCCGCATCTTGTCCATTTAGAATAAATTCTGCTTTACCTGATCGAATCGTTACTTTTAAATTAGGATCAGATTCAATTTCGACTGTTTTCTCTGGCAATTTACGTACAATATCAGGGAAATATTTAGCCTGTAAAACAATGTTACCTTCTTCAATTTGCTCTACATTAACATTTCCATCTTCTTCACGTGGAATATAGGATTCAATTGACACATCTGAGTCACTACCTGTTAACGTAATTCCATGTTCTTTTGCTTCAATCTTAATTCCTGTCAAAATCGGAATAACTGGTCGGGATGATACAGCCTTCATTACATTTTGAACACTAGAAATCAATTGCTCTCTTTGAATAATAAATTTCATAAAAAAATCCTCCTAGTTGGAAGTTCTATTTATATTATTTATTTATAAAAATATAATAATAATAGTAATAATACCTGTTATTATGTGGATAAGTGCATTTTATAGTTTTAAACCTTTGTTTTCCACATGTGGATATAGTGTTTATAATTATGATGTTCCATTAACAATATTCACATGTGGATTACTGTTAGTTTCGTCATAATGATTTAATTGTTTCTTTAAGATCTTCAATATCTCGATTAAAATCGGAGTCTTTTTCTAGTAATTTAGATATTTTTTCATGAGCGTGTATAACTGTTGTGTGATCACGCCCACCAAATTCTTCTCCAATTTTAGGCAATGAAAAATCTGTCATTTCACGTGATAGATACATTGCTATCTGCCTGGGAAAGGCAATAGATTTCGTCCTTTTCTTAGCTGCAAAATCCTCCAATTTCACATTATATTTTTCACCAACTGCTTCTTGAATCCCTAGAATCGTTACTACTTTTGGTTTATTTGAAGGAATAATATCTTTTAATGCATCCGCTGCAAGTGAAGCATCAATGTCTTTATTTACTAGAGAAGAATACGCTACTACTCTAATTAGCGCTCCTTCTAATTCACGAATATTCGTATCGATTTGATTAGCAATATAAAGCATAACTTCATTAGGAATATCAAGTCCGTCTGCTTTAGCTTTTTTATTCAAAATAGCAATTCTTGTTTCTAAATCAGGTGGTGTAATATCGGTAATTAATCCCCATTCAAAACGAGAGCGTAAACGATCTTCTAGTGTAGGAATCTCTTTAGGTGGACGGTCACTAGAAATAATAATTTGTTTACTTTCCTCATGTAATGTATTGAATGTATGGAAAAATTCTTCCTGAGTTGATTCTTTTCCGGCTATAAATTGAATATCATCTATTAATAGGACATCAACATTTCGATACTTATTGCGAAAACTTGTTGTTTTATTATCCATAATCCCATCAATAAATTCATTCGTAAATTTTTCAGATGTAATATACACTACTTTTGCTTTAGGATTATGTTCTAATACATAATGGCCAATTGCGTGCATTAAATGGGTTTTTCCTAAACCAACGCCCCCATAAATAAAAAGAGGGTTATACGCCTTAGCAGGTGCTTCTGCAACAGCTAAAGATGCTGCATGAGCAAATCTATTACCAGCACCTATAACAAAAGTATCAAACGTATACTTTGGATTTAGCATCGTTTTTGGAAAATCATTTGCTGTGTCTTTAACCTTTGGAATTGGTTTTAATTCTTCTACTTCCGGGGTTATATCCGGAATAATGAACTTTGTTTTAAGACGTGATCCGGTTATTTCACCGATAATGTCAGAAATTAAATCAGTGTATTGGTTTTCTAGCCAATCTCTAGCAAATTCATTTGGAGCCGATACAACTAACGTATCTTTTTCTAGTGCTTCAGCTTTTGTATTCTTTAGCCATGTATCAAAACTTGGTTTACTAATTTTTTCTTCGATTTTTTCTAAAGTAGCAACCCAAAGCTCCTCAATATTTTCCAATACGGAGTTCACTCCTTTCAAAAAATAACAGAAAAAGCATCCCTCATTTCATACCGAATGATGGAAAAGGCATGCTGAATATAAAGTATATGATGATTTTTGTAGAATTCTTTTGTGGATAATTAAAATATGAATAAAGAAGGGTTAGAAAAGGTTATATACGTTATCCACATGTATGTTTATAAAATTGTTATATAGGGTGTTAATAAATATCCACAGCTTATTCACAGTTTGTGGATAAATTATTTACCAGTTATTTTTTCCACAAGTGAAAACATTAATATGATAACAAAAAAAAACTAGATGTGCAATGGTTTTTGAACACTTATCCACAAAGACAACTACTTGTGCAAAAACACTATCCACACTACTATATTTTGTTATTTACTTGTCGATAATTGTTGTGGATAGAAAAATATTGTCGATTTTTTGTTAAGATAGGATTGTGGATAAAAAATTAATTGAAATATATAGGCGTTTTGGGGGAAGTTAAAATATTTGGGTGGATCTGAGTGAGGATATTAATTTGGAGTAAAGGATGTTCAATTGAAGGAGCTTTAAGTGGGTGATTAAAAAGAAGGATGAAGCGAGGTCGACTAAAAGCGTAATGTATATAGTTAATAGATGAGCAAGTGCACTTCATTCCAGAAAAGTGAGCCAACTAGAAACTTCGAAGTATTATTTCCATTGAACTTTTTGAAAAGAAAGTATAAAAAAATAGCTTATTAAATCTTGTCATAGGGAGGACCACGTCCGGCTCCAGCGCCCAGCGACTAGCGAGACTTCCTTCACCTCCGTACGATAAGTCAACATCGACTCACTCCGTTCGTCGTGTTTCCTTTATCTCCTGCGGAAGTGGAATGTCCGATTAAAACCGCCGCTTTGCGCGGAAACATCGGACCACCTGGCATGGCCAGGCGCAGTCCGTACGTCGCTAAACGGGCGCTTTCGCCTTTGTTCAAAAATAGATTTGACAAATCACCTAGAAATTACGTATAATTACAAAGACTGTCTGATAGATAAGTTATGAACATTAATTTTAGATATGAAGTTTTCCCTTAGGGAGGTGCAAGATAAATGAAAAGAACATTCCAACCAAATAATCGTAAACGTAAAAAAGTACACGGTTTTCGCGCTCGTATGAGCACAAAAAATGGACGTAAAGTTCTAGCTCGTCGTCGCCGTAAAGGAAGAAAAGTATTATCAGCATAGGCCACTGTTGACTCAGTGGTCTTTTTCTACATATCATTACATTAATGAAAGATTGTACATATTAAAAACAAATAGGACAGGCTTGTAAGGGTTAGATAGGTGGTAAGAATGAAAAAAAGATTTCGTATTAAAAATAATGAGGAATTCCAGTTTGTGTTTAAAAAAGGTAAATCCTTTGCTAACCGTCAGCTTGTTATTTACTACATAGAAAAACCTGGACAGAGTCATTTTAGAGTTGGACTTTCGGTCGGTAAAAAAATCGGAAATGCTGTGACACGTAATAGAATTAAAAGATATTTGCGTCAAGCTTTTCAAGAATTGGAAGGTCAAATAAAATACCCACATGATATCGTAATTATTGCTAGAAATCAGACGAAAGATATGGGGTATGAAGAAGTAAAAAAGAGTTTAACCCATCTTTTATATAAAGAACGTTTATTAAAAAGGTAAATGTTTTGGTTAGGTATAAAGTCCTTCCCATTTCATAAGTGCAACAAGGCATTTGTTTAAAGGCTTGGTAAATGCCAAGTTGTTTAAGTTTAAAATAGAAAGTTATGTCTTTTTAATATAAAATATCAATTAGTATATATCCGTGTTTATTTGAGGAGGAAAAGAATTGCGCAAGAAGTATTTATTGCTTCTGGCTTTCGTTGGATTGGTCGTACTACTCGCCGGCTGTACGCAAACTGGCCAACCGATAACGTCAGAAAGTGAAGGTATTTGGAATGAGGTTTTTGTTTATCCGCTTTCATGGGTAATTATTAAAATAGCCCAAATATTTAACAATAGTTATGGTCTATCTATTATTATTGTTACTATTTTCCTTAGACTTTTGATATTACCTTTAAGTGTGAAGCAAATCAAAAGTTCAAAAGCAATGCAGGAAGTTCAACCTAAATTACAAGAAATTCAGAAGAAGTATAGCTCTAAAGATGCTAACACTCAACAAAAGCTTCAACAAGAAACAATGAAGTTAATGCAAGAGCATAATGTAAATCCACTCGCAGGTTGTTTGCCAATTATCGTTCAAATGC
Source organism: Oceanobacillus sp. FSL K6-0118 (assembly GCF_038006665.1). Taxonomy (NCBI): domain Bacteria; kingdom Bacillati; phylum Bacillota; class Bacilli; order Caryophanales; family Bacillaceae; genus Oceanobacillus; species Oceanobacillus sp. FSL K6-0118. The sequence continues at coordinate 225,232 of NZ_JBBOVR010000001.1, read as the reverse complement.
CGATTTTAATTGCGATGTACCATGCGATTGTTCGTACTTATGAAATTAGTAACTATAGCTTTCTATGGTTTGAATTAGGATCACCAGATAATATTTTACCATTTATTACAGGTATTCTTACTTTTTTCCAATCCAAATTAATGATGTCAACTAATACATCTGCAAACTCTAACCCACAAGTAGCAATGCAGATGAAAATGATGTTATATGTGATGCCAATTATGATTACGGTTATGGCATTCATGTTCCCAGCTGCGTTAGCTTTATATTGGGCAACTGGTAATGTCTTCATGATTTTACAAACTATTCTTATCAATAAACCTTTGATGAGTAACAATAATAGTGGAGGAGTTAAAAAGTGAAAGAGATAACTGCTAGTGGACAAACAGTTGAAGAGGCGGTCCAATCAGCATTAGAGCAGTTAAACACCACGAAAGACCAAGTGGAAATTACCATTATTGATGAAGGCAAGAAGGGAATATTGGGTTTATTTGGTGCAAAGCCTGCCATTGTAAAAGTTGAAATGTTACCTGATCCAATTGAAGAGGCTGAAAACTATATTAAACAAGTGACAGCTAATATGAATCTGGATGTTCATATAAATACAACAGTAGATGGAAAGCATGTAACATTTGAGTTAAATGGGGGAAATCTTGCAATTATTATCGGAAAACGAGGACAAACATTAAATGCACTTCAATATTTAGTTCGACTTGTGATTAATAAAAATAGTAAAAAGTATTACACTGTAACATTAGATGCGGAAGGCTATCGGGAGAGAAGAAGAGAAACATTGGAATCATTAGCTTCACGAATGGCGGATAAAGTTATTCGTACAAAGACGAAAGTTGCTCTTGAACCAATGCCAGCTTATGAGCGGAAAATTATCCATAGTGTTTTACAGGACATCCCCGAAGTTTCGACTTGTTCCGATGGTCAAGAACCACATCGTCATATTGTAATTAAACCATCTTAAGAACAAAAGCGGAAGCCCCCTTACAGGCTAAAAACGAGACGTACGGGCTGGACGTGGCGATTCTTAAGAAAAGCTTAAACAAACTAAATCTAATACTTACTTTTAAAACCTTGGAAGATCTCCAAGGTTTTTTGGGCTCTACGTCAAGTGACGTTGGTACTGTATTTTAGTCGACTTTTAATATGTATTTGATTATCACACTCTAGGGAAGCTATGCTACTCTAGAGTGTGATTTGTTTACTACGGGTTTCAGTTTAAAATGTAATCTTATTCGGTTTTTGTAATGCTTAAAATTCCGATAGCCATATGCAATCCGATTGAGTACCTTGATTTTATTGTTAATACCTTCAATTCGCCCATTGTTATACGTATATTGAAAACTGTTTTTCGTATAGGGCAAGTGCTTTCTTAATGTTTTAATGCTTGTTCTTAAATAGGTTGATGACTGGGTTGGACACTTTTTGTTTAATGTGTTCTCTAATGCATGATAGTCCTTTTCGTCAATTGCCTCCAACAGGTCCTGATATATACCATAATTGACTTTAAGTTCCTCACTATAATCCAACATTTCTTGCACTATTGAACTTTCAAGACGTTGGCCAAATAAGCCGTAATATTTATATTCTGTATAAGATAAACTCGATCTTTTTTTCAGTAAAAGCTTCCAATAACGTTTAAGGCGGCGATACTTTTTCTGATCTTCCCCATTAGATGTTCTGAGTTGGTTCATGATTTTAACACGCGTTTTGTTCATCGCTCTTGATATGAGTTGAACTAAGTGAAAACGATCAATAATAATATCTGCATTTGGAAACATCTCTTTTATCAAACTTACATAACCTGCGTTCATATCGATTGTCACGGTTTCTACTCGTTGTCTAGCTGATAAGCTATAATTTGTGATGAAGTGATCTGTAATAGACCGGTTATCACGACTATTTAAAATGTCTAAGATGTCACCCGTTTCAACATCGATATATTCAAAAGCCATCTTGCCCTTGGCATACTTAAATTCATCAAACGATAGATGCTTAGGTAGGGCTTTATAATGCGGTTTATATTTATTTGCTTCTTTATTAATGATTCTCTGAACAGTTGCCTCAGATACACCACAATCCTGGGAAATATCTTTAACGGACTGCGCTCCAGCTGATTTAATCATGATTTGGGCTTCTGTATTTGAGGATATAAAACAATGACGCTTTACGATATTTGTTTGTGCAGTAAAACTAACACCACAATGTTTACACATAAAACGCTGCTTACTTAATAATAAATATGTTGGATAAACTCCCATGGTCGGAATGGTAATACGAGATAATTGTGTTCCGTTTTTATAAATAGAAGAGCCTACTTTCTCCACCTGGCAATTTGGGCATTGATCTGCATCATATGTTAATTTCGCCTTAATAAATTTACAAGACTTCCCTTTATGTTTGCCATACGTTACTGCATTTTCGCTCATATAAATATTTTTATCTTGAATATCTAACATATTTCTAATATCATTTGATATAGACAAGTGAGTTCCCTCCTAGGAATGGTTTTCAGCGACTTTAATTCTACAGGGAATCTCACTTGTTTTCTATTTATAAACACAAAAATGACGTAGGTGAGTTTTTCCCACCAACGTCATTTATTGTACAACCGTTTTTTGTTTAAAAATCGCTAATTAGCATAAATTAATATCAAATTCCTTTTTCACATTATGAATGCAATAGGAGATAAATCTAATACTATGCATAATGATTAATTGAAAAAGGAGTTTTTTTTATGGAGCAATATAACGGAGATATATTTAGTGGGGAATTTCTTGAAGACAATGAGAACTTTTATTTAACACAAGTAAAAAGTATGGAAACAGGATCTGAATTGTCTTTAACCCAGCTTATTCAATTACGTAATTATTTAGCGAAACAACAGGATAGCTTTATGCTCACAGTGAATGATCAAATACCTATCATGTTAAAAGAAGAGGAAATGGATTTATTATTAGACGATCTCTCTAACATCTTAAATATTTTAGAATACGGAGGAACTGGACATGCCTAAAAAGGATAGAACAAAATCGGTAGTAGGAGATAAGACGTATCAGCATTCGGATTATCATAGTAATGACCAGCTTTCAAAAGGGATGGCAGAGACCCATGAACAAGTTTCTGATTCGTATATGGAAGGATCAATAGAAGAACATAATATAACCGATGGTAAGGATGGGAAATTACCAAGAGAGTAATTGTCAAAGAGGTGTTCAATAATAGGGAAAAGGTGGATAAAATGGCAAAGAAAAATAAAATTCTTGTCCCAGAAGCTAGAAATGGCCTTGATCAACTTAAAGCAAAAGTAACAGAAGCGAATAGTCCAGACCAAGCTAAATATGAGGTTGCTAAAGAACATGGTATTCCGCTAAGCAACGGTTATAACGGAAATATAAAAGCAAAAGATGCTGGTAAGATTGGCGGAAATATTGGTGGAAACATGGTTAAAGAATTGGTACAAATGGCTAAAAACGAATTAAATAAATAAGATTAAAGCTCTGCAAAAAATTGCAGAGCTTTTTAATGGAAAAATATATGGTTGATAATTTTTTATAGGGCGTTATAATAAAGTGTCTGAAATATTATCCACATGTTGATAATATATTTATTGATTGTTTTTATACCGATTATTGTGGATAAGTTTATTATTTTGAATTTATGTGTTATCCTATTATGTTAGAGACTAAAATTTAAAGTTTATCCACTTAAACGGGCAGTAAGACTTCCACTTCAAGTTTCTAGGGAAATAGGGTAGGTGGTAGGTCAACTGCCCATAAAGGTTCGATAAGTACAATTAACCATCAGTGGGGATGAAGGGCAACTCCTACTGATGGAAGTTTTCTTTATAATATAGATTAGTGTTGAGGAAATGTTGGAGGTGAAGGTAATGATGGAGGCAGATACAATTACTGCAATTTCAACCCCAATTGGTGAAGGGGCCATTGCGATTGTTAGATTAAGTGGGAAAGAAGCAATTCAAATAACGGCTAAGGTATTTAAGGGGAAAGATTTATTGAATGTGGATTCGCATACGATTAATTATGGGAAAATCATCAATCCGGAAACGAAGGAATTAGTGGATGAAGTGATGGTTTCCATCATGCATGCGCCTAAGACATTTACTCGCGAAGATGTAGTAGAAATCAATTGTCATGGTGGTATGGTGGCAGTTAATCGTATTTTAGATTTATTATTATCGAATGGTGCTAGACTTGCAGAACCGGGTGAGTTTACGAAAAGAGCATTTTTAAATGGACGAATTGACTTATCTCAGGCGGAAGCAGTAATGGATTTAATTCGAGCCAAAACAGATAAAGCAATGAATGTGGCATTAAAACAAATGGATGGTAGATTATCAGGTCTCATTCAACGTTTACGACAAGATTTACTAGAAACGGTTGCTCATGTTGAGGTAAATATTGATTATCCAGAATACGATGATGTGGAAGAAATGTCGCATGAAATGATGCGAACAAAAACGAAAGAAGTTCATGCTGAAATAGAAAAGCTTTTAGAAGTAGCAAAACAAGGGAAAATTTTACGAGAAGGTCTTGGAACTGCTATTATAGGTAGACCAAACGTAGGGAAATCTTCTTTAATGAATACACTTGTTCAAGAAAATAAAGCAATTGTTACAGAGGTTCCGGGCACTACCCGTGATATTATAGAAGAATATGTAAATGTAAGAGGGGTTCCATTACGATTAATAGACACAGCTGGTATCCGAGAAACAGAGGATATTGTTGAAAGAATTGGTGTGGAACGATCAAGACAAGTATTAAAAGAATCAGATCTCATTTTATTTGTTTTGAATTATAATGAAGAACTATCTGAAGAAGATATTCGATTATTCGAAGCAGTAAAAGGTCTAGAATATATCGTAATCGTAAATAAAACAGACTTGGAGAAAAAACTCGATCTGGAGCAGGTTAAAGAACTTGCTCATGGTAAACTATTGGTTACTACCTCATTATTACAAGAGGAAGGTATTAACGAATTGGAAAAGGCTATTGCCAACACGTTCTTTTCTGGTGAAATTGATGCTGGCGATATGACGTATGTTTCAAATGTTCGACATATACAACTATTAAATAAAGCCAAAAAAGCCTTAGAAGATGCGATGGAGGGCATTGAACTTGGGATGCCTTTAGATATTGTTCAAATAGATGTGACAAGAACATGGGAATTTCTTGGTGAAATTATAGGTGATACAGCTAGTGATAGTTTGATTGATCAATTATTTTCACAATTTTGTTTAGGAAAATAAAAATAATAGTGGTTGTTCAAAAGGGAGGATGAAAAGGACCGAGGTCGGCTAAAGTCGCAACGTCCTGGGGCTCCGATTACTCGCCCCACCGTAAAGATTTGTTGCAACGCCGACACTAGCACGTCCTGTGCGTCGCAGTTCGAGGCGGCGTAGCTCCCGTTACCGGAACGTATGCAGTTAATACGTAGGGAACGGTGTGTCTTGCCAACTAGAAACGTCGAAGTGTCATTTTCACCGGACTTTTTGAACATATTCTTATAGAGAGGATGAAAATATATGACATACAATGCAGGACGTTATGATGTCATCGTTGTAGGTGCTGGTCATGCTGGTGTAGAAGCTGGTGTTGCGGCAGCACGAATGGGAGCAAAGACATTAATGCTCACACTAAATTTAGATATGATCGCTTTTATGCCATGTAATCCATCCATTGGGGGTCCTGCAAAAGGTATTGTTGTTCGTGAAGTGGATGCTCTAGGTGGAATCATGGGCAAAATGATTGATAAAACCTATATTCAAATGCGTATGCTAAATACTGGGAAGGGCCCCGCGGTACAGGCATTGCGTGCACAAGCGGATAAAGCTTTATATAGTAGAGAAATGAAAAAGTTAATTGAAAATGAAAAGAATTTAACTATACGTCAGGCAATGGTGGAAGAAATTATTGTAGAAGACGGGGTATGTAAAGGAGTTATAACAGAAACTCATGCTGCTTATTATGCAGATGCAGTTATTTTGACTACTGGGACATACATGCGTGGTAAAGTATTGATGGGGGACCTTGAATATGAAAGTGGTCCAAACAACCAACGCCCATCCCTTAAATTATCAAGTAATTTAGAAGCATTAGGATTGGAATTGGTTAGATTTAAAACGGGAACTCCACCACGTGTAAACCATCATACGATTGATTATTCCAAAACGGAGATTCAACCAGGGGATGAAAATCCTAAATATTTTTCATATGAAACAACGGAAAATTTGGTTGAACAAATCCCATGTTGGTTAACTTATACGAATGAATTTACTCACCAAGTTATTAACGATAATTTAGGGTTATCTGCTATGTATTCAGGGGCTAAACGAGGAACAGGTCCACGTTATTGCCCATCTATTGAAGATAAAATTGTTCGTTTTAATGATAAACCTCGTCATCAAGTGTTTTTAGAACCTGAAGGAAGAAACACAGAAGAGGTTTATGTACAAGGATTGTCTACCTCATTACCAGAGGCGGTTCAGCATAAGGTTGTCCGTTCTATTCCTGGTTTAGAAAATGCTGAAATCATGCGTCCTGGTTATGCCATTGAATATGATGCAGTAGTTCCAACACAATTATGGCCAACACTTGAAACAAAGGCAATCCCCGGACTATTTACAGCTGGACAAATTAATGGTACATCTGGATATGAAGAAGCAGCTGGTCAAGGTATTATGGCTGGTATTAATGCAGTTAGAAAAGTATTTGAGAAAGAGCCTATTATTTTAGATAGATCACAAGGTTATATTGGGGTTATGATTGATGACCTTGTTACTAAAGGAACGAACGAACCCTATCGTTTATTAACTTCTCGTGCGGAATATCGTTTATTGCTAAGACATGATAATGCAGATTTACGTTTAACAGATATAGGATATGAAATTGGTTTAATTTCGGAAGAACGCTATGAAAAATTCCTTAACAAAAAACGTTTAATTGAGGAAGAAAAAGCTCGCTTGAAAACAGTAACGATTAAACCAACCGAAACAGTCTTACAAATGATGAGTGAAGCAGGGGCATCACCATTAAAAGAGCCGACAAAAGCGTATGATTTATTGAAGAGACCGGAACTCGAATATGAAAATATCGAAGGAATCATTGAGTCGAACCCTGAGTTAAATAATGAAGTAAAAGATCAAGTAGGTATTCAAATTAAATATGAAGGGTATATTAAAAAGGCAATCGACCAAGTAAGACGTATGCTAAAAATGGAGGATAAGAAGATCCCAGAAAACATTGATTATGATGCTATTAGTGGTTTAGCAACAGAAGCTAGACAAAAACTAAAGAAAATCCAACCATTGTCTATTGGTCAAGCATCACGAATTTCAGGGGTAAACCCAGCTGATATTTCCATTTTACTTGTGTATATTGAACAAGGAAATATAGCAAGAGTCGCTAATTAATAGAATGAATTTGTCCATTAGCCAAAGACGGTTAATGGACGACTTTACATATGTAACATAAATTTTAAAAAACTTGGCATTCACTATTAGGCTGGGTGAATGCCTTAGTTGCACTTTTGCAGATTTTTACGTCGGTGCGAGTAATCGGAGCCCCAGAAAGAAAGTCTTATACTTTCCTACCTGCCAAATTAGTATAATAAAGGAGTTTATTACTCTATGAACCCAGAACAATTTGAAAATGCCTTAAAGGAAAAGGGAATAGAATTAACTAAAAAACAACTAGATCAATTTGCCGAGTATTATAAAATCCTTGTGGAATGGAATGAAAAAATTAATTTAACCGCACTAACAAGTGAAGAAGATGTTTATTTAAAACATTTTTATGACTCTATTTCTGCTAGCTTTTTTTATGATTTTACTAAGGAGCAGACTTTATGTGACGTTGGAGCGGGAGCTGGTTTTCCAAGTATTCCTTTGAAAATTGTTTTTCCAAACATAAAGGTGACTATTGTTGATTCATTACAAAAACGTATTGGGTTTTTAAATCATCTTGCAGCTCAACTAGACTTAACAAACATAGCATTTTACCATGATCGGGCCGAAACATTTGGGAAAAATAAGGATCATAGGGAATCATTCGATATTGTTACTGCTAGAGCTGTTGCGCGTATGTCGGTATTAAGTGAACTTTGTCTACCATTGGTTAAAAAGGGTGGGAAATTCATTGCAATGAAAGGCGCACAAGCAACAGATGAATTATCGGATGCGAAGAAAGCCATTGACTTATTAGGTGGGGAGGTAGAGGAATCACATACATTCTTACTTCCAGAAGAGGAAAGTGAGCGAAATGTCATTTTGATTCACAAAAAAGGAAAAACACCAAATAAATATCCAAGAAAGCCTGGCACACCAAATAAAATGCCATTATAATGAACGAATTTAAACATAATTTTTCTTGCTTGTTGTCTAGGAAGTTATAAAATTTGTATGGCTGTGGCTAACTTAGATACAGAAATAGCCACGTCCGGCTCCAGCGCCCAGCGACTAGCGAGACTTCCTTCACCTCCGTACGATAAGTCAACATCGACTCACTCCGTTCGTCGTGTTTCCTTTATCTCCTACGGCTCAGTCCAGTCCGTACGTCGCTAAACGGGCGCTTGCGCCTTTGTTCTGTAAAACTAGGTATTTGCCAAAGGACTTGGCGAATGCCTAGTTTTCTAATAATGTTAACTTTTTGATGCCTTTATAAGTCTATATATGGTAAAATGGAATGTGAGATTAATACCAATCTAGTCGTATATAATTAGTTTCATATACTGAATTTTTATTATATATATTTAAAGCAAATTGTTTCACGTGAAACAATTTTTTACATAGATAAAAACTAGTCTTATAGAATTTAAGGTGGTGTCAAATGTGGTGCATCCTTTTAATCGATTTTTTGGATTGGGCGATAAAACATCTTCCAAAGACATAGATGAGGAATCTTACCAGTCAGATGAAGTAATTCAACTTCCTGTAAAAGATATAATACCAAACCGTTATCAGCCGAGGTCTATTTTTGATAATGAAAAAATTCAGGAATTAGCGCAAACGATTCATACACATGGGATGATACAACCGATTGTTGTTAGAAAATATGAAAATGATCAATATGAAATAATTGCTGGTGAGAGAAGATGGAGAGCTGTCCAATCATTGGGCTGGGAAACAATCTCTGCTATTGTACGTGAAATGACTGATACAGAAACGGCTTCAGTTGCTTTAATTGAGAACTTACAACGTGAAGAATTAACAGTAATAGAGGAAGCCTTCGCATACTCTAAATTATTAGAAATGCATTCATTAACCCAAGAAGCGCTAGCACAAAGGCTTGGAAAAAATCAATCTACCATTGCTAATAAATTACGGCTTTTAAAACTCCCAAAAGAAGTACAAGATGCATTATTGAATAAATTAATTACAGAACGACATGCTAGAGCTTTAATTAAACTTAAAGACGAAGAAAAACAAAATAAAATTTTACAAATTATTATTGAAAATGAATTGAATGTGAAACAAACAGAAGAACGAGTTGCAAAAATGCAGGAGCCGAAAGAACCTAAAAAGAAACGTCCGAAACTAAAAGGTATTAATAAAGATATTCGTATTGCAATGAACACCATTCGGCAATCATTGAGTATGGTTACCAAAACTGGTGTGGATGTAGAATCCGATGAAAAGGAATTTGATGAGTACTATCAAATAACTGTAAAAATACCGAAAAAGAAATAGCAATTATACACTTCTAATCTAACCCATCTTACAGATATAAGGTGGGTATTTGTATAGGATTAAGAAATATAATTTTCCACTAGGCTATTCTTTATAAAGAGGCTGTGGTTACTTGGCAGATGGGAAAGTATAAAACTTTCTTTCTGGGGTCCTCCACTGTAAAGATTTGCATAAGTACAACTATGTCATTCTCCCAGCTTAATAGAGAATGCCAAATTTTCTAATTCAACCGAATAAATTTGTCAGTTAATTACTCAGCTACGTAAAGATTTTTATATAGAGTAGCTGCCTGCAGAAAGCTAATTAGCAAAGTATACCCAAACAGCCTTTAACTATAAGGATATGAAAAAAGTGTAAATAATATAACCGTTTTAATAGAAAGAGTGATAGAATAACAGTATATAGTTTTAGGAAGGTGTCAACATGGGGAAAATAATGTCCATCGCTAATCAAAAAGGTGGCGTAGGAAAAACAACTTCATCGGTGAATTTAAGTGCATGTCTTGCCCACTTAGGAAATAAAGTGTTATTAATCGATACAGATCCACAAGGGAATGCAACAAGTGGAGTAGGGGTTAATAAGGCAGATGTTAGTCATTGTATATATAATGTCCTTGTTGATGATGTAGAAGCAGAGGATGTTATCATTTCAACTAATGTAAATAATTTAGATTTAATTCCGGCTACCATTCAACTAGCTGGTGCAGAAATTGAACTCGTTCCAGTCATATCTAGGGAAATTCGTTTAAAAAGAGCATTAGAAAGTATAAAGGATTCTTATGACTATATAATAATAGATTGTCCTCCTTCGTTAGGCTTACTCACTTTAAATGCTCTAACAGCTTCAGATACAATCATTATTCCGGTTCAATGTGAATATTATGCTTTGGAAGGTTTAAGCCAATTATTGAATACCATTCGGTTAGTTCAAAAACATTTAAATAAATCATTAATGATTGAAGGAGTACTTCTAACGATGTTAGATGCCCGAACAAATTTGGGGCTTCAAGTAATCGAAGAGGTTAAGAAGTATTTTCAAGATAAAGTATATCAATCTATCATTCCAAGAAATGTACGATTAGGTGAAGCGCCTAGTCATGGACAACCAATTATTACGTATGATCCAAAATCAAAAGGAGCAGAAGTATATCTTGAATTAGCAAAGGAAGTGGTGGCTAGTGGCGAAAGGGTTGGGTAAAGGTATAAGTGCATTATTCCCAGAAGTCGAAGATACAGGTAAAGCTTCCGTTCAGGAGATAGCTATTAAAGAGTGTAGGCCAAATCCGTATCAGCCGAGAAAAACGTTTCATGCTGATGCTATTGAGGAGTTAAAAGAGTCTATCATTCAACACGGCATTCTTCAGCCGATTATTGTACGTCAAAGTATAAAAGGGTTTGAAATTGTAGTAGGGGAAAGACGATTCCGAGCTGCAAAAGAGGCTGGATTAAAGAAAGTTCCTGCCATCGTTAAAGAACTAACAGATGAAAAAATGATGGAGCTTGCTTTATTGGAGAATTTACAGCGAGAGGATTTAACACCAATTGAGGAAGCACAAGCTTATTCGAATTTAATGAATGAGCTAGGCATTACCCAGGAGGACTTGTCAAAGCGACTAGGAAAAAGTAGATCCCATATTGCTAATATGGTTCGCTTATTATCATTACCAGAAAATATTGTTGCTTATATTAACAATGGAGAGCTCTCTATGGGGCATGGTAGAGCATTACTTGGTTTAAAAGATAAAGAACGGTTGATTCCTTTAGTTAATAAAATCAGAAGTGAGAAGTTAAATGTTAGACAAGTTGAAAGGTTAATTTCTACTTTAAATGAAAAACAGCCAATAAAGAAGAAGGATAATCCTAAAAAGGATATATTCCTTGCAGAAAGGGAATCTGTTCTACGTGACCATCTAGGTACAGCTGTATCTATTCATCGTGGAAAACGTAAAGGGAAAATTGAAATAGAATTTTATACAGATGATGATCTTGAGAGAATTATTGAGTTATTAGAAAAATAATAAGAAATGAATGAAGGCTGATGTAAAACATCAGCCTATTTTGGTGTTAGGAAGGTTATCTTACATAAGTACAACTAAGTGTTAAATGTCCATAAAGATGTTTCATTTAAAATAATGTTGTTAAAAGCTACAATCTTTTTATTCCATTAAAGGTACAGATGGTTGGGTAAATTAATTAAGTGAGGTGGTTACTATACCAAATGTAGTTAATAAAACTGTTTTTAAAAGATCAATTAAGTTTTTAATAATTGCTGTAGTACTAACAACTGTTGCAACGGTAATAACATACATAATCAATCCGGATTTAAAAGAAATAACAGAAGGAATTGGAAATAATTTACCGGATCAAGTGAAAGAATCTAATGGTATTAAGAAAGTATGGTCATTTATTGTTAATAACGGATTTATGGTTCCTTTACAAATGCTTATCTTGGCTTCAATTCCAATACAATTTCTATATCTCTTGAATATAATTTCAACTGTTTCTCTTCCCGGAATTCTTTTTGGGATTGCTTTAAAGGCCAATTTCAAAAAAGGCCTTGGCATAATCATTTCAACTATCCCTCATTATATTTTTGAGGTTTACGCCTTTTGTTTACTTGCTGCAGTTCTATTTGAATTAAATCAAGTTGTTAGAGTTAAAATAAGAAGTGTATTTAAGGCAGACGAAGTAGAAACATCCCTAATAATGAAGGTTCTAGAGACAATAAAGATTTACTTCCTTTTAATTTTACCGATAATTATTATGGCGGCATTTTTGGAAACTTATATAGCTGATATTATATTTAGCTTATTTGAATAGCAGATTTTAATAAAAGGAGTGTGAATGTGCAATGCACCTTCCATATTTTCGGATGGTGTATTGCACATTTTTAGTTCGAAAAATAAATAACTTTATTGACATTTCATACTAAGGTGTTCGCTCAGTAGTAATTTCCAGGCTTTCCAAGTGTTCGACAAATTATATGAGAATATAAGTTTTTTAAACATAAATTGTTCCACGTGAAACAATTTGTTATTCTTATAAGAAGGAAAAAATAGTTTAGGTGTTAGTTCTTCATAAATTAATCTTTTTAAAAAATAGGGGATGTTGAGAGAATGGCGTTGTTTGGTACTTTAGTTAATGGGGGATTAATTATTCTGGGGTCTATTATAGGCTTGTTTTTTACTAAAATTCCAGAAAGAATGAAAGAAACAGTTATGCAAGGAATTGGACTAGCAATTATTTTGATAGGATTACAGATGGCCTTTTCCACAGAGCAAATTATTATCGTTCTACTAAGTTTATTAACAGGTGGTATTTTAGGAGAATTAATCAATGTGGAAGAATGGCTTAATAGATTTGGGAATTGGTTAGGAAGTAAATTTACAACAAAAAATGAAAAAATAAGTGTTTCGCAAGGATTTGTAACAGCAACTTTAATCTTCTGTATTGGAGCTATGGGTATCATTGGTGCATTAGATGGCGGAATTAGAAATGATCATGAAGTATTAATTACGAAAGGGATATTAGATGGTTTTACTTCTTTAGTTTTAACTACTACGCTCGGATTTGGAGTTATATTTTCAGTTGTTCCTGTTGTACTATACCAAGGATTTATTGCATTATTCGCTACACAAATTGAAAAATTCCTACCAGAGGCTTTTTTAAATGGTTTAATCACGGAATTGACTGCGGTTGGAGGGTTAATGATTGTGGCAATTGGATTAAATATGTTGAAAATCACTCAAATAAGAATTGGAAATTTACTTCCAGCTATCGTTTCCGTCGTAGTCATTTTTTACATATACCAATTATTCTAACGAGAGAGATAAAAAGTTGGTTGCACTTATGCAGAAAGAAGGTTTTATACATTTCTATCTGCTAAAAAGATACACCATGATGTTAGGTTAAATATCCCATCACGTGTATCTTTTTTTATGAAGGTAATTCTGCTGTCTGTAAACGTCCGATAAGTTCTTCTTTATATTGTTCGTTTCTCCTCTGAATTGCTCCTTAATACAATGGACATTGGGTAGTGGTGTTTTAAATGTTGATCAATAAAATCTAAAACATTCGCCAACTGTTTTGCCATATCCATTACAAATGATAGTCTTGTATTTTGTAAGACTGAATATTCCATAAAGCCCCCAATATTAACAACCGCAGTAATGTGCATGTCGCCGACTAGAGGGAGGGTTTTATTTAATGCTGCACCTGGTTTTAGTGGCCCTTTTGCAGCGATTAAATGTCCAATGGAACTATTTTTCCCTAAGCAGGCATCAATAGCAATAATGTAAGGATTTTTATGCTTTTCCATAATCATTTCCATTGTTTCATGGAGATTGGTTGCATGCACTGGCTGATGTAATGTTCCATATACAGTCATATGTTTAAGCTTTAACTCATTTAAGAAGGTGCCAGTTAGTGGGCCTAGTGAATCACCCGTGGAACGATCTGTCCCGATACATACGATGACATAATCTCGGGGGATTTCCGGCATCCAAGATATGATTTTTTCACTCATTCTTTGATTTAGCGATGGATCGGTATATAACATGCGGAAATTTTCATTAAAATTACTAAATCGTCTTTTTAGACTCATAGCTTATCCTCCAAAATCATATTGGTATAGTATACGGAAATTTTTATTTTTCTATACATGGATTATTAAATATTGGAGGATATTAAATGATAAAAGCGGGCATAAAGTGGATGTTTTTGATCATCGGTACAACAATTGGGGCAGGGTATGCATCCGGGAGGGAAATATGGCAGTTTTTTGGTCATGAAAGTGGACTTGCTATTCTTTTATTTGCTATCTTTTTTATGATTTGCTGTGCAGTCATCATGTATGTAAGTTATCATCATAAGTCTAATCAATATTTACCAGTATTAAAAGAAATTGTTGGAATACGTTTAACGAAGTTTTATGATTTTATGATTTTTTTCTACTTGTTCTCTGTTACCGTTGTTATGATTGCTGGAAGTGGGGCAACGGGACAAGCTTTTAATTTTTCAAAATGGTGGGGAATAATTATCATTGTCATCGTCTTAATTTTACTATTTATGAAAAATATTAATGGACTCCTATCTATTAATTTATTGATTATGCCGATTTTAATAGGTGGGTTACTATTTATTTTAATGAAGTTTATTAATGATCAAGATTTGCAATTATTTTCTCATTGGCATGAACAACGAAATTGGGCGACCGTATTTCCATTTACTGCATTAAATATCTTACCTTTAATAGCAGTACTAGGAGCAGTAGGAGATAAAGTCAAAACAAAAGGGGAAATATATATTGCAAGTATTGGAAGTGGGTTAATACTAGGGGTCATTACTTATATTTATAACAATAGTCTTATTCAAATAGCAGACGAAATTTTGTTATATGAAATTCCTTTGTTTGCCATATTAAAGGATTATCCATTTGAAATTTTAATCTTTATGTCTGTTATGTTATGGTTTGCTATTTTAACTACTGCTGCATCTGGAGTGTTAGGTATTGTTACACGTATACAGGAGAATTTTAATCAACCATTTTCTTTACTTGTAATTGTAACCCTTTTGCTTATGGTCCCTCTTACAACTTTTGGATTTTCTCAATTAATAAGTGTTTTATATCCATTGTATGGTATCTTAAATTTATATGTTTTAACGCGATTACTATTATTTCCGTTATGGCTGAGAAAGGATAGGAATCATAAATTACGATAATAAATCGATAGGCATTTCTATTCATTTTAAGTTATAATAAATATAATAGAGATCCAGTAGTTAAGGAAGGTAAGGCTTCGTTATATGTTGACGTAAGCCTTACTTCTATGTCTGCAGGAGAATGGTATTCATTGAAAAAAGGAGTGGCTAAATTGGTAGAAAAAGAATTCGGATTAAATGATGTAGTACAAATGAAGAAGCCTCATCCATGTGGAGAAAATAAATGGAGAATCATTCGTATGGGCATGGATATTCGGATTAAATGTTTAGGTTGTAGTCATAGCGTGATGCTTCCTAGAAGAGAGTTTACGAAGAAAATGAAAAAAGTACTAGAAAGAGCAGAAACAGAATAAGAAAAAGATCGTTTTTAGATAGACGGATATCTAACTAAAATGATAAAATGTCATAGTATAAGTGTTAAAAATCGTAAATTACTAGGTATATAAAGCAAAAATAGGTATAGGTAGCATGCCTATTTTTGCTTTTTGTTTATTTGTCTTTCTTCGTATGAATCATCTATAATTAGTTTATCGAACGCGTTCTATATGAAAGAATCCTTAAGGAGTGGAATTTTAATGGCATTAACAGCAGGAATTGTAGGACTACCGAATGTAGGAAAATCAACATTATTTAATGCAATAACGCAAGCAGGGGCAGAAGCAGCAAATTATCCATTTGCTACCATTGATCCGAATGTAGGAATTGTAGAAGTTCCTGATGAGCGTTTAAATAAATTAACGGAATTAGTTAAACCAAAGAAAACCGTACCGACAACATTTGAATTTACAGATATTGCCGGTATTGTTAAGGGTGCGAGCAAAGGAGAAGGACTAGGAAACCAATTTCTTTCGCATATCCGTCAAGTTGATGCTATTTGTCAAGTTGTTCGTTGTTTTGAAGATGAAAATATTACCCACGTATCTGGTAAAGTGGATCCAATTGATGATATCGAAGTCATTAATCTAGAATTAATTTTAGCTGACCTTGAAACAGTGAACAAACGTTATCAACGTGTTGAGAAGCTAGCTAAACAAAAGGATAAAGATGCTATAGCTGAATTTGATGTTCTTTCTAAATTAAAAGCAGGTTTAGAAGAAGAAAAACCTGCTCGTGCATTAGAGTTTGGTGAAGAACAATGGAAAATTGTAAAAGGATTACATCTATTAACCAGTAAACCAATTCTTTACGTAGCGAATGTCAGTGAAGATGAAGTAGCCAATGCGGATTCTAATAAAAACGTTCAATTAGTAAGAGATTATGCTGCTAAAGAAAATGCAGAAGTAATTGTTATTTGTGCGAAAATTGAAGAGGAAATATCTGAGTTAGAACAGGAAGAAAAGGAAATGTTTCTAGAAGAACTAGGGATTAGTGAATCTGGCTTGGATAAATTAATTAAAGCTTCCTATAGTCTATTAGGACTTGCAACATATTTTACGGCAGGTGAACAAGAAGTTCGTGCATGGACTTTTAGAAAAGGAATCAAAGCACCACAAGCAGCTGGAATTATTCATTCTGATTTTGAACGTGGTTTTATTCGTGCCGAAACGGTTTCTTATGAGGACCTTCTAGAAGCAGGTACTATGGGGAATGCAAGAGAAAAAGGAAAAGTACGCTTAGAAGGTAAAGATTATATCGTTCAAGATGGAGATGTTATACATTTCCGCTTTAATGTTTAATTATAAAAAGGATAATATGTATCATAAATCAGGATCTCTCGAATGCTTGTCTTTTATAAAAAAATTTGATATAATACATTATTGTGAGTAATTAAATCTAAAATTGCTCCTTGCTCTTTTTTTAAAAAAAGGGCCGCTAAGACCAAAAGGAGGTGTAACGGATGAGAAAATATGAAATCATGTACATCATCCGCCCAGACATGGAAGAGGAAGCTCAAAAAGGTTTAATTGAGCGTTTCAACACAGTTTTAACTGACAATGGGGCGGAGATTGAAAAAGTAAAAGAAGTAGGTAAAAAACGCCTAGCTTATGAAATTGAAGACTATCGTGATGGATATTATGTCTTAATTAACTTTAGCGGTGATGAAAATTCAGTTAATGAATTCGATCGTTTAGCTAAATTTAGTGATGATATTATTCGTCATATGGCAGTTCGAGAAGATGATCAATAATAAGGAGTGGTTCTGATGTTAAATCGTGTCGTATTAGTAGGCAGATTAACGAGGGATCCTGATTTACGTTATACACCAACTGGAGTTGCTGTTGCTAACTTTACTTTAGCAGTGAATCGCCCTTTTACGAATCAACAAGGAAATCGTGAAGCTGACTTTATTAACTGTGTTGCGTGGCGCCGGCAAGCTGAGAATCTAGCTAACTATATGAAAAAAGGAAGTATGGTTGGGGTAGA
Source organism: Oceanobacillus sp. FSL K6-0118 (assembly GCF_038006665.1). Taxonomy (NCBI): domain Bacteria; kingdom Bacillati; phylum Bacillota; class Bacilli; order Caryophanales; family Bacillaceae; genus Oceanobacillus; species Oceanobacillus sp. FSL K6-0118. The sequence goes on along the minus strand of NZ_JBBOVR010000001.1, from coordinate 207,430 downwards.
TGGGCGTGTACAAACACGTAGTTATGAAGGTCAGGATGGTAAAACCGTATATGTAACAGAGGTTCTAGCCGAAAGTATACAGTTTTTAGAATCAAGAGGTTCTGCTACGGGTGGACAAAGCGCATCAGGATTTCAACCGAATCAAAATCAGAACCAATTTCAGCCTAATCATAATCAGTTTCAACCGAATCAAAATCAGCCAAACCAAAACCAACCAGAGGACCCATTCAGTAATAATGGGGAACCTATTGATATATCAGATGATGATTTACCATTCTAAAGGATCGCTCTTTAGAAGGAATGAAATTAACGGAAGGAGTGTTCTACATGGCAGCTCGTCGTGGTCGTGCTAAACGCCGTAAAGTTTGTTACTTTACTGCTAACGGAATTACACACATCGATTATAAAGACGTTGATTTATTAAGACGTTTCATTTCTGAACGTGGAAAGATTCTTCCTCGTCGTGTAACTGGAACTTCTGCTAAATACCAACGTAAATTAACAAAAGCAATCAAACGCGCTCGTCAAATGGCTTTATTGCCATATGTTGCGGATTGATTAATAAAACCTCTAATCATATTGATTAGAGGTTTTTGTTTGTAGATAAGGTATATAAACTTTCTTATCTTCCTTTAGCTTCTTAATAATTGGTTATTCTAAATTCTCCTCTTTGGATAATGTAATATCATTTTACATAGAAGAACTGCTGAATAGATAAATGCTATCATTAAATAACTGTCATCCACAGTGAAAAATATGGAAATAATGGTGTATAAAAGAAATGGGATAGTAATGGTAAATGCAGTCATTTTCCATAATAAGGAGTAGTGTAATTTTCTATTTAGTATTTTTGATAATAATTTTCCCAGATAGGATGTAATAAAGATTATCCCAAATACAATAATAGTAAGTGGGAGATAATAAAAAATAAAAAAGTAGATAAGTGTAAAAACGAAATTCATATCTGAGCCAAAACGATCCATGTCTGTTAAACGATGGATGAACGATGGGATGGAAGTAAGAAATAATATCAATAATATATAAAAGATAGCAATGTCTAATCCTACCCGATTAAGTTGAAACATGGCCTTTTTATTTGGAAGCTTTACACTATTTAAAAATACGTTCCAGAAAATCATGAAGTTCATTCCTATTCTATAAATTAATCATAGCTATATTATAGTAGATTTTTTCACTAAAATCGTATATAACCTCTTCTTTTGTATGTAATTGTTTTTATAGCGTAATTATAATTTAATACTGTTAACAAAATGTTACATTTAAAGAAATAGGGTTTTTGCGTTATAATGGAATGTAGGATTTAAAAAGAAGAGAAATAAGAAGGTTTATATTTTCCCTCTATATTAGACAACAAATTCAGTAGTGTATGTTATCATATAGGTTGACTAGGACTATTGAATAGGTAAATTTTTCCCTTTATAGAAGATTATTTGAGGTGCTATAATGAATCAATCCAAAAAAATTATGGATGGAACATTAGTGATAGTTATTTATATGATGCTATTATTTATTACTATTTTTGTTCCATTTTTATCGATGGTTAGTATATTTTTATTGCCAGTACCTTTTGTGCTTTATGCAGCAAAATATAATTGGAAACCATCCTTAGTAGTATGGGTATTAGCTATTTTATTTACTGTCTTGTTAGCATCTATTTATACCATAGCAATACCTATAGTAGTAGGGCTTGGTGGAATTATAATCGGTAGTGCAATTTATAAAGACTTATCAGCATATGAAACATTAGCAAGAGGTGCATTCGGTTTTGTAATTGGATTATTGTTACTTTTTGTATCGACTCAGGTCCTTTTCCAAGTAAACTTTATGACCGAGTTACGTACAATGATTTCTGAATCTGTAGAAATGAGTACGGCCTTTCTTGAAAGTGTAGGAATGCAAGGTCAAACAGAACAGATTCAGGAATTAATGGAAATCCAAATACAGCACTTTATCGATATTCTACCAGTACTATTAATCACAACTGCATTCCTTTTAGCTTTAATTAGCCAATGGGTCAGTTATAAGATGTTAAATAGAATACAGAAGAGGGATTTGTACTTCCCTCCATTTCGTACGTTACGTTTTCCTACAAGCATACTTGGACTATACTTGATTGTAATTATTTTTTCCCTTTTTGAACTAAACTCGTCTGGGATTGTATATTTAATATTTCAAAATGCGGATGTGTTACTTAGTTTCTTGTTAGCAATACAAGGTTTTTCTTTTATCTTTTATTATACACATCATAAGAAATTACCAAAGTTTATCCCAATCTTGAGTATTATACTTACGGTTTTACTTCCTGTCATATTCTTAACCCTTGTACGTATTATAGGTATATTTGATATTGGTTTTAATATGAGGGAACGCCTGATGAGGAAAAAATAAAAGAAGGTGCTTTATAGGAGTTGAAATCTATGCCGAATAACCAAAAGAAACCTACACTTAGTAAGCACTTATGGGTAATCTATACGTTATCCGTGATATTACTCGCATTGATCTGGTATTACGAGTGGATGTTAGGTGTTTTCATGACTATATTACTCTTAGCCTCCATATACTATTCCATTCGAACAGAAAGAACTTTGATAGATAAAACGGAAGCGTATATTTCAACGATTTCCCATCGGGTTAAAAAAGTAGGGGAAGAGGCACTACTTGAAATGCCTTTTGGAATTATACTGTTTAATGACGATTATAAAATTGAGTGGTCTAATCCCTATATGAATAAATTAAGTGAGAAGGATTCTATTGTAGGTGAATCCTTAAATATCATTTCTGAACAACTAATTCCCATGATTAAAGAGGATAAGGAAGAGGTTTTAGTTGAGTTAAATGAATTAAAATTTCTCACTATGATTCGTAAAGAAGAGAAGTTGCTATACTTTTTTGATCGAACGGCGCAAGTGGAACTTAAAGCTAAATATGAAAGTGAACAAACCGTTTTAGCTGTTATCTTTTTAGATAATTATGAGGAAATCACCCAAAACATGGATGATACGGCTAAAAGCCAATTGAACTCCCAGGTAACATCGGTATTAAATAATTGGGCTAGTGAATATGGCCTTTATTTGAAACGTACCTCACAGGAACGTTTTTTAGCAGTAGGAACGAAACAAATATTACAACAACTGGAAAAGGTTAAATTTGATATATTAGATGAAGTTCGAGAGTTGATAGTTGAACAGAATAATCCTGTTACACTAAGTATAGGAGTAGGGACAGGTAATTTGCCTTTACCAGATTTGGGTGAACTAGCACAATCATGTTTAGACCTTGCTTTAGGTCGTGGTGGTGACCAAGTGGCAATTAAGGATGAGTCTGGCAAGGTCCGTTTTTATGGCGGAAAAACAAATCCAATGGAAAAACGGACTCGAGTTAGAGCTAGAGTTATTTCTCATGCGCTGACCGAGCTTGTAAAAACGAGTGATAATGTTATTATTATGGGTCATAAATCCCCAGATATGGATTCATTAGGGTCTGCGATTGGTATTTTAAATATTGCCAAAGCGAATAATGCAAAAGGTTATATCGTATTTGATCCAGATGATGTAGACACAGGTGTTCATCGTTTAGTAGATGCTTTAAAAGCAGACGAAGAGCTATGGCGATATTTTATAGAGCCATTTGAAGCGGAGGAAATCATGACAAGCCAGAGTCTCATTGTTGTGGTAGATACGCATAAGCCTTCTATGGTAGCAGATGCCAGTCTCTTAAACAAAACTGACAATACAGTTGTAATTGACCATCACCGAAGAGGGGAAGACTTTATCGGAAATCCTACATTAGTTTACATGGAACCTTATGCTTCTTCTACTGCCGAGCTAGTTACGGAGTTATTGGAATATCAGCCAAAAAGTTTAAAATTAAAAATGGTTGAAGCAACAGCCCTGTTAGCTGGAATTATTGTCGATACGAAGAGTTTTACATTAAGAACGGGATCACGAACCTTTGATGCGGCATCTTATTTACGTTCAAGAGGTGCGGATACTGTTCTCGTTCAGCAGTTTATGAAAGAAGACATTGATTTGTATATAAAACGTGCTAAATTAATTGAACGTGCAGAGATTTTCAAAGGTAATATAGCTATAGCGAAAGCAGAATCAGGGGAAATATTTGGTCCTGTATTAATAGCACAAGCTGCTGATACATTACTTACGATGACAGGTATTACAGCTTCCTTCGTTATATCAGAACGGGACGATGGTAGAATAGGTATAAGTGCAAGGTCGTTAGGCAAAGTGAATGTACAAGTTATCATGGAAAAAATGAATGGTGGCGGTCATTTAACGAATGCAGCGACTCAGATAGAAGATACAACGATTGATGATGCTACTGAGCTATTAAAAGATATTATAACGGAATATTTAGAGGGGAGAGAATCGGAATGAGAGTAATATTTCTTAAAGATGTTAAAGGAAAAGGTAAAAAAGGAGATGTAAAAAACGTTTCAGATGGTTATGCACGTAATTTCTTATTAAAGAATAACTTAGCCGAAGAAGCGACTCCCGGTAATTTAAAAGCACTTGAGGCGAAAAAGAAAAAAGATGCTGCAATCGAACAAAAAGAAAAAGATGATGCAGTTAAATTGAAAGAAGAGATTGAGAATTTAACAGTGGAAATTAAGGCTAAATCAGGAGATAGTGGCAGATTATTTGGATCTATTACAAGTAAACAAATTGCAGATGTTTTAAATAAAAACTATGGATATAAAATTGATAAAAGGAAAATTGAGTTAGACCAACCCATTAGGTCTTTAGGATACACGAATGTTCCTGTAAAATTACATCATGAAGTATCTGGAACTATCAAAGTTCATGTAGTGGAACAATAAAGTAAAATAAAAGGAGGGAAATCGGCTTAGTGCCGATTTCTTCTGCTTCCAAGACACCAACTTCAATATATATCAACGCATCCAAAAATCTTCAACTAATACAGCGTGTTGAAAAAAGAGGATCAAAAAGATCGAGGTCTGCTAAATGCGCTATCACCAACGAAGAAATGTGAAGTGTCATTTTCACCGGACTTTTTGAACATCCTCTAACAGATAAATTTCTAAGTAGAGCTAAAGGGAGAGAACGAAAAAACTATGAGCCAAACATGGAATGAACGTACACCGCCTCATAATATGGAGGCTGAGCAATCCGTTATCGGTGCTGTTTTTCTAGAACCTGAGGCCTTTTCTACAGCATCAGAAAAATTAGTTCCCGAAGATTTTTATCGTGCCGCACATCAAAGAATCTTTGCAGCTATGATGAAACTTGCAGATCGTGGGGAGCCTATAGATGTCATTACAGTTACATCTTACCTAAATGATGCTAAACAACTAGATGAAGTTGGTGGAGTTGTATATCTCACACAACTAGCTGAAAGTGTCCCAACCGCGGCTAATATAGAATATTATTGTAAGATTGTAGAGGAAAAGGCACTTTTAAGACGTCTCATTCGAACAGCTACTGATATTGTGACTTCCAGTTTTGAAAAGGAAGACGATGTAGCAGATGTTCTAAATGACGCGGAAAAAGGGATACTAGAGGTTTCCAGTCGAAAAAACTCAGGAGCATTCAAATCTATTAAAGATGTATTAATAGATGTATATGATAATATTGAGAGATTACATCAACAAAACGGGGATGTAACAGGAATACCAACTGGCTTTAGAGATTTGGATAAAATTACATCAGGGTTTCAACGGAATGATCTTATCATTATCGCAGCACGCCCATCGGTAGGTAAAACGGCGTTTGCTTTGAATGTTGCCCAAAGTGTTGCAGTGAATACAGACGAAAACGTCGCGATATTCAGTCTAGAAATGGGTGCGGATCAATTGGTTCAACGTATGCTTTGTGCGGAAGGAAATATCGATGCTCAGAGATTGCGTAATGGACAATTAGAGGCAGAAGACTGGACAAAACTAACGATGGCAATGGGGTCTTTATCTAATGCTGGAATCTATATTGATGACTCCCCAGGTATACGAGTTAGTGAAATTCGTTCTAAATGTCGTCGTTTAAAACAGGAACATGGTCTTGGTATGATATTGATTGATTACCTACAATTAATACAGGGAAGTGGAAATTCAGGAGAAAACCGTCAACAAGAGGTTTCCGAAATATCGAGATCGTTAAAAGGATTAGCGCGTGAATTAGATGTGCCACTAATAGCCTTATCACAGCTATCCCGTGGTGTAGAATCACGTCAAGATAAACGACCGATGATGTCTGACTTACGAGAATCGGGAAGTATTGAGCAGGATGCGGATATTGTTGGATTCTTATATCGAGATGATTACTATGATAAAGAATCCGAAAAGCAAAATATCATTGAAATCATACTTGCAAAACAACGTAATGGTCCAGTTGGTACGGTTGAGCTTGCCTTTGTGAAAGAATACAATAAATTCGTAGACTTAGATCATAGATATAGCACAAGTGATATCCCGCCAGTAGCGATGTCATAAGAATAAAAAACAGCCTCACTAGGCTGTTTTTTATGTTAAGCCTTTTGTCATAATTGGGTATAAATTACCACTTAAAGCAAATGTGGCTCTACCTGTTTCCTCAGATACAACGAGAACTAATGCATCAGTTAATTCTGTAATCCCGATTGCTGCGCGATGTCTAGTTCCAACTTTTAAATGGATTTCTTTTGTTGACAGTGGAAGAACATTTCCAGCTGAAACAATCCTATCTTTACAGATTAAAACCGCTCCATCATGCAAGGGATTACCCGTATAAAAGATAGACTCTAGTAAAGGGGAGGATAACTTTGCTTGAACGTTAATACCAGAATGGATAAAGGAATCTAAATGATCATGGCGTTGAATGACAATAAGTGCTCCATGATTTCGTTTAGATAGATGTTGAATTGCGGTAGACAGTACTTCGAATTGATCAGTAAATGGAGCAAGAAAACTCCGTAAATAAAAAGATGCTGCATTTACTTGAACATCATGAAAGAGCTGATGAAGTTCTTCAAAGTCATTAAGAATATCTGTTTTCGTGATATCAGTATGTTTAAGCATGTTATGGATTTGATTAGATAGAATTTCTAGATTCCCTCTTAATTGTGTTATTAAAGGAATTGGCAAGTTAGTGTTTGACATTCATTAACACCCCATGTTTAATATAAACATTATTTTTGGCTATATGATTGTTATTATACAGAGTTATTATGTAAATTATTTAGTTAGATGAAATTAGCCCAAATAAAGACATATTGTTTAATTTGCGGTAAAATAGAGTAAGCAATTGCAAAAGGAAGTGAGAGTATGGCTCAGAAGATTTTAGTAGTTGATGATGAACAGCCAATTGCAGATATATTACAATTCAACTTAGAAAAAGAAGGATACCAGGTTATTTGTGCTTACGATGGTGATGATGCCATCAAATTAGCAGAAAAAGAAAAACCTGACTTAATTTTATTAGATATAATGCTTCCAAATAAAGATGGAAATGAAGTATTACGTGAAATTAGAAAAACACAAACAATGCCAATTATTATGTTAACGGCAAAGGATTCTGAAATAGATAAAGTATTAGGTTTAGAACTTGGAGCGGATGACTATGTGACAAAGCCTTTCAGTAACCGCGAATTAATTGCCCGAGTAAAGGCAAATTTACGTAGACAACAAGTTCCTGACGTTGAACCTGAAAAGGAATCTAGCGACATAGAAATTGGTAACTTAACAATACATCCAGATGCTTATGTAGTGTCACGAGATGGAATTCAAATAGAGCTTACACACCGTGAATTCGAATTACTACATTATTTAGCTCGACATATCGGACAGGTTATGACTCGTGAACATCTACTTGAAACGGTATGGGGCTATGATTATTTCGGTGATGTTCGTACGGTGGATGTAACCGTTAGAAGACTACGTGAGAAAATTGAGGAGAACCCTAGTAATCCGACTTGGATTATCACTCGACGAGGTGTTGGGTATTATTTACGTAATCCTGAACAGGAGTAATGTTGCATGAATAAAGTTGGTTTTTTCCGTTCTATACAATTAAAATTCATTATTATATACATTCTATTACTGTTATTAGCAATGCAGGTAATAGGTACCTTTTTTATGAAAAAGCTTGAAGATGAGCTCTTAATGAACTACACCGAATCGATTAGTGAGCGTATGGACCTGCTTAGTTATAATTTAGAACAAGCTTTTAATAAGGAAAGAACGGAAGACGGGGAAGGACTAACATTACATCAAGAAGTTCAGCAAATAGTAGATGAGATAAGTATTGATACAGCATTAACAAGTATTCAGGTGATTAATAATCAAGGTCGTATTATTGGGACTAATGATTCTAACTATCAGAAAGATATTGGTAAGAAAACAAGTCAGGATATTATTGATAATGCGTTATTCTTTAATTCCTTTAAAGACGATATCATGTTGGATGAGGAAACACAGGAGCGTGTATATGTACAAGCATTACCTTTATATGACAAAGAAGGTACAGTTGTCGGTATTATCTATGCTAAAGCTCCCATTCAAACCGTTTACGACCAATTAAATGAAATTAATGATATTTTTATTCAAGGGTCTATCCTAGCTATAGGTATATCCGCATTTTTAGGCATATTAGTGGCTCGAACCATTACGAAGCCAATAATGGAAATGCGAAGACAGGCACAAATAATGGCTAAAGGGGACTTTACACAGAAAGTAAATGTTTATGGTAAAGATGAGATTGGCCAATTGGCTGAGACTTTTAATGATTTAAATAGTAGATTAAAACACTCCTATGCAACAATTGAAGAGGAACGGCGAAAACTAAGCTCGGTACTATTGAACATGTCAGATGGAGTTATCTCAATTGATAATTCTGGAATCATCACGCTGACAAATGAATCTGCTGGAAGATTAATCGGTCAAAATCCTGATGATATTATCGGGGATTACTTTTTAGATGTTTTACAATTAGAAGATAAAATTGTTGATATAACGGAGCTCCAAGATAGTGGTTCCATTATTATTGATTTTAGTGAAGATGATGAACCTTTATTAATTCGGGCTAACTTCTCTACTGTAGTTGACGATGAGGACGAAATAACTGGGTTTATTGCTGTTTTAAGCGATGTAACAGAACAAGAAAAGGTAGAACAAGAACGACGAGAGTTTGTTTCAAATGTATCTCATGAACTAAGAACACCTTTAACGACGATGAAGAGTTACATTGAGGCATTAACAGAAGGGGCTTGGCAAGATAAAGAAATTGCTCCACGCTTTTTAAATGTTGCACAAAACGAGACAGACCGTATGATTAGAATGGTCAATGATCTATTGCAATTATCTAAGCTGGATCAAGATGAATATCCAATGCATAAGGAACGAACGGAATTTATAGGTTATTTCCATCACGTGATAGATCGATTAGAAATGAATATTCCGGAGCAACTTACTTTTAAACGTGAACTACCTAAAGGCCTGTTTTATGTTTGGATTGATAAAGATAAAATGACCCAAGTATTGGATAATATTATTTCAAATGCAATTAAATATTCCCCTGAGGGTGGAGAAATCCGACTTAAGGTAGAGCAGAAAAGACATCACTTGTTGATAAGTGTAAAAGACGAAGGAATAGGAATAGCGTACGATAAATTAGACAAGATATTTGAACGTTTTTATCGTGCTGACAAGGCAAGATCAAGAAAATTAGGTGGAACGGGATTAGGACTAGCAATTACAAAAGAACTCATTGAAGCCCACCACGGTAAAATTTGGGCTAAAAGTAAAGAAGGTAAAGGGACAACTATTCTCTTTACACTTCCGCTGATGAATCAGAAGCGGAGGGGTAGATGATGAAACTTGAAACGATAAAATCATTTATTTTAATCTTTTTAATAGGAACTAGTTTATTACTTACGTTTGGAATGTGGAATTATAAACCAAGTATAGAACTATTAAGTGATGCGAAGCCTGAGGATTTTAGTCTAAATGGTACGGAGGAGTCCATTCGTACACTCATTGAACCGAGGCAAATAGTTTTTCAAGTTTTAAATCAGCATTATGGGTTCAAAAATCCAGTAGAACAAAGCGACTTTTTTAAGGAAATTCAACAATGGGAATTGTATAACTTTGAATTAGAAAAGATAGAGGACAATAATCGTGCACATGATGTAGAGATTACTTTTCCCACTCCTTTACCAATGGAATTATTAGATAATATTTTTACCTTTCAAGTTAACAATTTAGAATTACCAATATGGTCATTTGATAAGGTTTATCTCACATTGGATAAGGAATTACGTGTTATAAGAGTTGAGTTTCCTTCTATAGATGGAAGGGATAAAGCTGTTGCTGTTATCCAAGACAGAAAGAACTATGAAGAATTAGCATCTTATTTAGAAAAACAAGATCTTAGAAAATTATCTGTATTTAAAAATGGAAACGATAGGTCTATATATATTCCTGAAGGACCTATAAAATTAACAAGACAAACAAAGACATTCAGTAAAATCAATCCGAATAATCTAGTTGATGTATTATTTTCAGATCCCTCTATTGTAAGACAATCGAATTATACTAATCTAGGGACAACGTATTTTACGGATAGTAGCCAAATGAGTGTGACACAAGATGAAGCAAGAATAGAGTATATCAGTCCAGGTTCGATTAATGAAAATCAAGAACCCTTATTTGCAGAGGATTTATTAAACAAAAGTATTTCAGATATAAACTCCTACCAGGGATGGACAGAAACATTTAAATTAATGGATATTAATACAAATGAAAATGTCATTCGTTATCAGATGTATTATAGTGGATATCCAGTATTTAGTCCTTTAAGCATTATGGAACAAAGATGGGGACAACGATTAATAGAGTATAATCGTCCGCTTTTCCGTAGCAATAACTCTCTTAGTGATAATGAGGTTACACTACCTTCTAGTGATGAAATCTTAGATTATCTGAAGCAAAATTATAAACTTGAAGATATAAACGATATACAAATTGGATATCAACTAAATTATGAGAAGGATGAAAACATTATCGTCTATGAACCAAGTTGGTTTATACAACAGCAAATTAATAAAGAGTGGATTCCAATTAATCCTAAAGAAAATGAAAAATAAAAAGGGGGGACTAAGAGATGCAATGGGGTCATATAAAAACACTATTTATCCTTAGTTTCCTAATTCTTAATATCTATTTAGTCTTTCAATTTGTTCATAAGCAGCAAGATGCCGATCTAGGGATTATTTTTAGCCAAGAAACGACAATCGAAGACCAATTAGAAGCAGATAATATAAGTCTTCCTGAATTGGATACGAATGTAAAAGAAGAAACATATATTTTAACTTCGGAAAGAGTTTTTGATGAAAAAGAATTAGAAAAGATTCAAAATAAAGATGGGCAACAAACAGCTGTTATTAATGGTAATTCTATTGTATCTCAACTAGATGATCCAATACCTATCCCGAAGAATGCTACAAAACAAGAAATATCTGATTTAGTAAAAGGTCAAATATTTTTTCCGGACGAATTCGTATATTGGGATTGGTATAAGGATTTAAATGTGTTGATTTTCTTCCAGCAAATTGAAGGTCGTACGGTGTATTATAATGAACATGGACCTGGCCTTTTATTGGTCTATTTAAATGATAAAAATGAAATAACACATTATACAGAAACCTTATTAAGTAAAACAGATGCTCAAGGTTCTGGTTCTAAGCCATTAATTCAGCAAATGCAAGCTATTGAAGCATTATATAATTCAAACGATTTGCATCCTAATGATAAAGTAACAAAAATAGAGTTAGGATATTATTCCAGGTTAATTGAAGAGGGTGAGCAAGTATTTGCTCCTACATGGAATGTAACGGTAAATGGCGGGGAGCGTAATTACTTTATTAATGCTATTGAAGGTTTTACATTCTCCAGCATCGATAAAACTTTTCTTAATACTATGATTGAAGATAACATCTATAAGATTCATTCTTTAGATGATAAAGATGAGAAGAAATTTGAACCATTTTTAGACTTGTTAAACAAAAAGCAACAGTTCAAAAATCGGAGTGAAATAGAAAAATGACTTTACGTTTTAGTGTGTTGGCATCTGGAAGTACAGGAAATGCCTTTTATATCGAATCAGAACGGCAGAAGTTATTAGTCGATGCGGGCCTAAGCGGTAAGAAGCTTACGGAGTTATTTCAAAAAATCCAGGTAGATCCGTCTGATCTATCTGGTATTTTAGTTACACATGAGCATAGTGATCATATTAAAGGATTAGGAATCTTTGCACGCAAATACAATCTACCAATCTATGCAAATGAAAAAACGTGGAAAGCTATGGATAAGTCAATTGGAAAATTGTCAGTAGATCAAAGGTTTTTATTTCAGATGGAAGAAGTTAAGACCTTTGAGGATATGGATGTAGAATCATTTGGTGTATCCCATGATGCAGCAGAACCAATGTTTTATACATTTCACAGTAACGGGAAGAAAGTGGCGCTTGTGACAGACTTAGGTTATGTTTCTGAGCGAATTAAGAAGACCGTGGAAGACGCAGATGCCTATATCTTTGAAGCGAATCATGATGTGGAAATGCTACGTATGGGCAGGTATCCTTGGAGTGTAAAACGTCGAATTTTAGGGGACTCCGGCCATGTTTCTAATGAAGATAGTGGATTAGCATTAGCAGATATTATTAGTAATCGTACAAAGCGAATTTATTTAGCACACTTAAGTTTAGATAACAATATGAAAGATCTAGCACGTATGTCTGTTGATCAAGTACTTCAAGAACGCGGAATTAACATTGGTTTATATGACACGGATCCAGAAGAGCCAACATCATTATTTGAAGTAAGTTAATTTTCCCGTGTATTTTCCCTAAAAGTAGGAAAACTACTGTAATAGTAAATACTAATAAAAAGAGGGAAAATATATGGGCTATTATAACGAAGGGTATCCCCCAAATCCACATCGTAGAAAGAAACGCAAATATTATTGGGTTTTATCCATGTTAGTTGGACTAGGTATTGGAGTATTTCTCGCAGTTCAAGTTATACCATCTTTTGCTGGAACACAAAATGAAAAGACAGAGAGCTTCAATAAAGTGAATATGGAGCAGAATGGTCAGGGTGAAATTCCTGGTGAAATCATTAATACTTCTGTTAATGTAGATGTCTCCACTCAAATTACTGAAATAGTGAATAAGGTTACCCCAGCAGTTGTAGGTGTTTCGAATCTCATGGAAAGTGCTGATTATTGGCATCAATCAGAGGTAAGCGAGGTTGCTACAGGGTCTGGGGTTATCTATAAAGTAAAAGATGGAAATGCTTATGTTGTGACAAACCATCATGTTATTGAAGGTGCAGATGAGGTTGAGGTTGTATTATATAATGAAACCTCCATTCCAGCAGAGATAATCGGAAGCGATATTTTCACCGATTTAGCTGTATTACGAATGGACGCCTCAAATGTAGAAAAGGTAATAGATATTGGCTCATCCGGTAATGTTAAGGTAGGCGAACCTGCTATTGCGATAGGGAATCCTCTTGGTCATATGTTCTCAAGTACAGTAACACAAGGTGTAATAAGTGGAAAAGAACGTACGATACCACAAGATTTTGATCAAGATGGTAGAGCGGATTGGCAGGCGGAAGTAATTCAAACAGATGCGGCAATCAACCCGGGTAACAGTGGTGGGGCACTTATTAATATTTCCGGCCAATTAATTGGTATTAATTCGATGAAAATTAACCAAGAAGCGGTGGAAGGAATTGCTTTTTCTATTCCCATCGACTTTGCACTGCCAGTTATGAATGAATTAGAGACTAATGGAGAAGTGGTTCGACCATACTTAGGTGTTGAAATCTATTCGCTAGATGAAGTCCCGCAAGCGGAATGGAAGGATACTTTAAAACTACCTAAGGATGTAGAAGGCGGAGTATATGTTTGGACTGTCGAACCGTTATCCCCGGCTGATAGAGCTGGTTTAAAGCAGTTGGACGTAATTACTGCACTAGATGATAAACCAACAATGTCAATGATTGATTTACGCAAGATTTTATATCAAGAAAAGAAAATTGGGGAAAAGGTAAAAGTAACCTATTATCGCAATGGAAAACGAAAAGAAACAACTTTTGAACTCGGAGCACAATAAAGAACAAAAGCGGAAGCGCCCGTTTAGTGACGTACGGACTGGACTGAGCCGCAGGAGATAAAGGAAACATGCCCCTTCATAGGGGTATGTCGACGTTGGCCGCAAAGGCCGGTTTTAGTCGACCTTCCTTAACAGTGAGTCGATGTTGACTTATCGTACGGAGGTGAGGGAAGTCTCGCTAGGCGCTGGAGCTGGACGTGTCCTTCTTTAAGAAAGAATTTAATAAGCTCATTTGTATACTTCTGTTCATAAATTTATACACAAGAAAACAGCTATCTTCTGGATGGAAGATAGCTGTTTGTTATTCACAGGTATTATCCACAGCGTGTGGATATACCTGTAGATAAATACAATATATGGTATAGAAAGAATGTTCGGTAACAAAATAACTACGAACATTTGTGCATATGTTGATAAGTTTGTGGATAAATAGCAATAATGTGGAATAAAAGTGCTGTTATTAACTAATTATCAACAGATTTCCAATAATGGTTAATTGTATTTATAAACTGCTAACAATAAAAGAAGCATTACAAAATCTAGCCTAGCTTCAAATAAGAAGTGTAAGAAGGCTCCACTTGAAAGCAGAGGTAATTTGGTCAGAAGAACGGCAGCTAACATAATAACAATTAGTATGGACGAAGCCTTTCTTATATACATTCGAGCACAAATTAAAGTCCCACACACAATTTCTGCTATTGCAACGAGAAACAATAAGAGTTCTGGATAAGGAATACCCAAATTCGCAAAAATTATTTTAAAATCACCATTAATTAATTTAATAACTCCTGATGTGATAAAAACGTAGCCAATTGCATAACAAACCCACCTTGTCATCTGCATCTCTTTCTCAACCCCCTAAATACATTATTACTATATTCATATGCTAAAAGGTGGACAACATTGACAAGCAGTTGATGTGTTTCCTGTTTTTGTGGATATCTTAAATGGTTACATAGAAAAAATACCAGCCTACTTAATGCGAAAGAGACTGGTATTTTTAATGATCAATATTAAATGGTATAGTCCTATTTCTCTTTACCTTATAGTGAAAGGTGCTATCCTTAATTCAAGATTGGCAGTCTACTGCTATAGAAAAATCACCCTATCTTTCCTTTTTCCTTTTACTCCAATCATATGGTTTGTTTATCCACTTCCCAATAGGATAAATTAAAAATAAAAGCACAGAAAAAATAATGTTGTCAACCCAATGTATGTCACTGTTAAAAATGAATTGCTTTACGGTTAAAAAAAGAAATGCAATTATTGGGATTCCAATATTCTTTTTAAACATACTATCCTCCCCATAAGAAGCTATAATTTATTGCTTCCTTTATAAGTAAAAAATAAAAAAAGTAGAAAGATTATCCCCAAGCTTTTGTTATAAGTCTTTTTACAACTTTATGTATGTGTTATGTTCAGCCATTTCATAATGGACTCCGTTATCTCTTCTTTTTACTCTGTTTCCTTGTATTTAATATAACCATGCCTCCAATAATCGCAGAAAAAACAGCCAAGAAAACTATTATGAGTTCATTATCCAACATAATCACCTCGTGTATTTGAAAGTATTTATTTAGGCTAACTCCTTAACAAACTTGACCTTTAGCTCCATAATTCATAATAATAAGTAAAACTAATGAGCAATGATTACACAATTTCCTTTTCAAAAATAAGCTGCAACTTTAATGTCAGTCCATTATAAATCTACTTCCCAAAACAACAGTATTACCAGCACTAATCAATTAATAATAAATACTGAAATCAATAAACTGATTGCAACGGAAATATATGCGATTTGTATGGTTATGTACATTGTAAATTCAAGGGTTGAAAGTTTTCTTTGTTTTTTAGTCCTTTCTAAATGTCGTAAATAGAATGCGGAACTCAAAACAAGTAATGCGCTAGCAACTGCACGTAAAATTTCTACAAAGATGATCAAGTATATTAGCCCCTTTCCCGAACATTGGAACTAAAATTTGGATTTTAGTAATCTAAGCTTAGTTCCCCGATATCCCTTCAGTTTTAAATTATTTTCACTATGGAGCAAAGCTGATTTGACCAGTGAACAATAAGATAATCACAATGATCCAAAATATAAAGAAAGACGATGAGAGGATTAAAGAAATAATAGGGATTACATTTTTCTCCGTTTTCTTAACTATTCCAATGAGGGATAGTACGATGCCAGTTCCCGTAAGTAAAAATGTTATATTATCCCCAACTGAATTCCCGATATTTGCTATTCTTGTCGGCGTTATAAATACAATAAAAAAGCAAATAATGCCATTAACCAAAGAAATATAGCTAATGATACTATGCTTCTTTGATGTAATATTGTTCTTCAAATAATCACAGCCCTCCTGGTCACAGTTGCTCCTTTTTCATGCAGTCGGCGAGAAATGGCTCGGCCAATCTCCGAACGCCCTCCTGGTCACTAGCGCCACCTTGTTTTCAAAATGCTTCATTTGCTTTGTCATTATAATGTGTCTCCTTATTAAACAAATCCTGCCCGCTCACTTAATCTCTCCTTCCCATACTAACATAATATTCGAATAACATTTTTGTATAAAAGAAAAAGACGCCTTCCTATTAAAGAAAAGCGCCCATTAATGGAATATCTAGTTAGTATTTAACAAGAAAATATTTTGACTCGCTTAAATGGATAAATCAAATGATAAAAACTCAGGCAGTTGTTGTTCACGCTTGTCAAGCATAATCTGTTCTGGTTTGATGCCCTGCTCACGTAGTACTTCAATGTTCTGCACGAGGAATTCATCACTACCGACAACATAGAAGAGTCCATCCTTGTCTGCAGCAAGACTTTTCACTTCTTCATAGTAGTCTTTACGGTTATCGACAAACTGTGATGTAAACTTCTTGTCAGGCGCGGATTCAAAAATATTAGGGAATAAGAATTCTTTTGCTGAATCAATGTTCAGGGAATGAATTTGATTGACGTTGTCAGCACGTTCGAAATAATCAAGTACAAGCGGTCTAAAAGTTGCTAGGCCAACACCCGATGACAGCAGGTAAACATTTTTGTTTTCTCTTTTAAGTGGTACATTCGAATGGGTTTTAAATATTGCAACTTCATTGCCGACTTCAAGGTTTCTTAAAATCGATTTAAACTCAGAGCACTGCTCTCTGATGCGTGTTGTGATACCGATTGAATTTTCATGTGGTAAAGTGGAGATGGACATGTGGCGAATTAGGCTGCGATTTGGTTTATCTCCGGCATTAAAACCTTCCAGTCCGAAGTGTGTATGGGAACCTTCTTCCCATGTAAAGTCTTCCGGACAGTCAAGGAGGTACGTTTTAACTTCAGGCGTTTCATCAATAATTTTATTTATTTTAGTCCAATATATTTGCATTATATCTTCTCCTAACTCAATTATTTGTATCGTTACTATCTAATATACAACAATTGATAATAATTCTCAATTAAACGGATTGGTTATTCAGATTCATTATCAGCATATTTTTGTAACCTACTTTCAAAAGTATTTTTCTAGATAATGGCCCGCTGCTGAACAGGGATCAACTAGGTAATTCCACAATCACTCATTCTTTTACAACTAATTCAAAAGATTCCTCGTTATCGTCCCACTTCACTTCAACATGAACGACCATATCCTTCCTCATAATCGCTCCAGATCCACCACCCCTTGAAGTAAACTCTTTAACAGAGACAGGTTCATCAAAGGTTTCCGATAAACTACCTCCTCCAGTTGGACCGTTATATTCATAATCTAATTGTTTCATGGAAGCAATTTCGTTTAAATCTCCTTTATATGTTAACTTAAAGGTATACTCATCTTCACTTGAATACGTGTTTATATCATCGGCATCTTTACCCCATACTTCTTCTGCTTTATATATTAATTCAGCCGACCAGTATTTTCCTTCTCCTACAAATAGATAGTTATGTTGAGTTACCTCTTCATTGTTAGAACAGGCACTTATTAACCCTGTAAATAGAACTAATATAATTATTCTTTTTATTCGAAAAACCCCTCTCCATATATCGATTGCTGTTAAACCGTTGCACTAGTTAGCTTATTGATTTTCCTTTATTTCTTTTAATAAATTTATGATTTCCTCATTTTGTTTAGATGCCTTTCTACTGCTAAAAGTGTGATAACTATGACGACAAAGCCAATGAATATCAATAAAAATCCTCCTACTAATCTGCCATTAAGTTAAGTGTCTTTTTATACAATATTACCATAATGGTTCACCTGTTTAGGGAAAATTAAGACAATTAATTTAGGATTGGCTTCTAAATATTTTAATAAAAAAACTATCCTTAAGAAATGTGAGGATAGTTTTTGGCTAGGGTGTTTAAAGTATTTAGTTTTTACTATAGGAAAAATTTATATAGATATCCTTCTTAATTCATCTTCACTGTTCGGATACATCCATATCTTTCAACATCTGTATCATCATTTCCCTCGGATTAAATAACAGTTCTTCCGTATCAGTTGATGTATCATTTCCCTTCAAAATATTAATTTCATTATTAATATGCTCCATTTTGCGATCAAGCTCAGCTACAGTATCTGCAGCTTCTTTTAATTGCCTAGTTAAATGCTCAGGCACTTGCTTATTGTACTTATAGTAAATCTTATGTTCTAAACTCGCCCAGAAATCCATTGCAATCGTACGTATTTGCATTTCTACATACACATGTATTTTACGGTCTGACATGAAAACGGGAATCTTCATGATAATATGGAGGCTTTGATAACCATTCGATTTTGGATGTTGAATATAGTCCTTCACTTCTATTACTTCAATATCAGATTGTGCTTGTATCATCTTGCTAATCCGATAAATATCAGATGCAAACGAACAAATAATTCGGATTCCTGCGATATCCTTAATATTTTCTTGAATGGCCTCTAATGATAAAGGTAAGCTTTTCCTTTGTACTTTTTTGATAAGACTCTCGGCTGATTTCACACGTGTATTTACGTGCTCAATAGGATTGTAATCATGTACTAAACGAAATTCCTCTTTCAATATATTCACTTTCGTACTAATTTCATCTAATGCAAATTTATAAGCCATGCCAAATCTTGTAATCTTAATGCGTAATTCATCTAATGTTTCTTTATTAATTGGTTCATGTGATGCCATTGTATTTATAGTTCCTTTCTATAAGGGAAAAGTTTTGACTCTGATAAGGTAAATCGTAATTTTGATTACTATCATCATTATAACTTGTAGGGCATAAGAAAAAAATCGTGGGCGTGGATTTCAGTAGGTATTGTAATCAAATATTCTTATTTCATAAAGGCTATTTTTCGACAGAACTTACAAGAAATATGTCGATATTCCCCGGGAAATGAAAAATATTTCCGAAATGCTACATAGTAAATGGTTGAATTGCAAAATATAAAATTGGGAGGAGGATGAAGTAATGAGAAAGGTTATTTCAGCAATTACAGTTTTATGTATTTTAATGATTGGATCTATTTCGTTTTTTTCATTATGGGAGCCAATTCAAGCACAGGAAGAGGCGATTCCTTCCTATGCAAAATGGGGCAGAATGGCCATGAAAGAAACGAGTAAGAAATATCCAAATGCACAAATTATTGATTATTTACATGTTGGGAAGAAGACGAAAGGTGACAACGCAGTAGAACAATTTAAACTATGGTTAAAGGAAAATAACAGGGAATTTGGTGTGTTGATTGATATTGAATTTCATCCCGATACAGATGAAGTCATATCTGTAAATTTTAAAGAGGTTAATCAATAAAGCGGTCGGTTTATTCTTAATTGCTTGCCAGGGGACTTATAAAAATCCACAATGTCGGGATTTAGCATTAGTGTACTAGATATCAGTACTTACGCGGCATATATCAGCGCTCACGCTCGAGATATCAGCACACGTACACTATATCAGCACTCACAGCCAGGATATCGGTACTCACGCATCAAATATCAGCGCTCACGCTCGAGATATCAGCACACGTACACTATATCAGCACTCACAGCCAGGATATCAGTACTCACGCATCAAATATCAGCGCTCACACTCGAGATATCAGCACATGTCCGCTATATCAGCATTCACACCCGGGATATCAGCACACGTCCGCTATATCAGCATTCACAGCCAGGATATCAGTACTCACGCATCAAATATCAGCGCTCACACTCGAGATATCAGCACACGTCCGCTATATCAGCATTCACACCCGGGATATCAGTACTCACGCAGCATATATCAGCACTCACACTCGAGATATCAGCACACGTACACTATATCAGCACTCACACCCAGGATATCAGTACTCACGCATCAAATATCAGCGCTCACACTCGAGATATCAGCCCACGTAACGCTATATCAGCATTCACCCTCCGACTATCATCACATAATATTGTAGGTGTTCAAAATGTTTATTAAAAAGTACATAAAAGTTTTTCTCTTCGCTATATTTTTTGCTCCACTTTTTAATATTGAATTGATTCATGCTTCTGAAAGTATCACCTCAGAAATAAATCCATCATGGTCATTGGAAGAAAAGCTAAATAAAATATTAGAGGATGAGCGACTACAAGGTTCTATAACTGGTATAAGCGTGAGGAAAGCAGTTACTGGGGAGGAAATATACTCTCACCATGGAAATACACGTTTGCATCCTGCTTCTAATATGAAAATATTAACAGCGTCCACTGCCTTAGAAGTTCTAGGAGCAGACCATAAATTCAAGACAAGGATTTACTCGGACGGTGAGCTAGTTGGTGGGGTTCTAAAAGGAAATCTATATATACAAGGCGGAGGCGACCCCACGTTATTAAAGGAAGATATAGATGAACTTGTTAACCATTTAAAGAAATTAGAGGTTCGGAAAGTTGAAGGGGATTTGGTTGCAGATGACACTTGGTATGATAATATTCGACTATCTCAGGATCTGAATTGGTCGGACGAACCATTTCATACGGGGGCGCAGATTTCGGCCTTAACGCTTTCGCCGGATAAGGACTATGATGCGGGAACAGTAATGTTAGAAATAATTCCTGGGAAACGACAAGGGGATGTTGCCCAAGTAAATGTAATACCTGAAACAGATTATGTGAAAATTTTGAATCAGACAAGAACAGTTCATAAAGATGAGAAAAAACAACTAACAATAGATAGAGTACACGGAGAGAATACAATCATAGTAGAAGGTGATATACCCATCGGGGCATCTAAAGAAAAAACTTGGGCAGCTGTATGGGATCCAACTAGTTATGTATTAAATATCTTTGCATCATCGCTTATAAGTAATGGGATCTCTTTTTCATCGGAATTGGAACAACGATTGGATGCGGTTCCTAAGGATGCAACGTTATTAGCAGAAAATCAGTCAATGCCCTTAAAGGAATTGTTACTTCCCTTTATGAAATTAAGTAATAATACGATTGGTGAAGTGTTAGTTAAGGAGATGGGTAAGGCCGTTCATGGGGAAGGGAGTTGGGAGAAGGGGCTTGCAGTTATGGAAGAGTCTATAATAAATCTTGGTATGGATCCGAATCTTTTTCTACTTCGTGACGGCTCAGGAATGTCCCATAAAAACTTTGTTTCTTCCAGCGAATTAACGAAGCTTCTTTATGAGATTCAACAAAAAGATTGGTTCACAGTGTTTGAAAATTCACTTCCCGTAGCAGGTGAGTCGGAAAAATTAGTAGGTGGAACACTTCGAAGCAGAATGGACAATCTAAAGGGGAATGTAAGAGCTAAAACAGGATCCATTACCGGTGTACAAACCTTATCTGGTTATGTTACGAATATAAATGGTGAAAAACTAATCTTCTCTATATTAAATAATAATTATATAGAAGATTCCATGTCAGCCATTCAAGATACAATGGTCACTATTCTTGCAACACATAATTTAAATTAAAAGGGAATCTAACAGGATTCCCTTTTTCGCTTTCTAGGAAATTATAAAATTTGTATGGCTGTGGATAACTTAGATACCGAATTAGCCACGTCTGGCTCCAGCGCCCAGTGACTAGTAGACTTCCTTCACCTCCGTACGATAAGTCAACATCGGCTCGCTTACGCTCACCGTGTTTCCTTTATCTCCTACGGCTCAGTCCAGTCTATACGTCACTAAACGGGCGCTTGCGCCTTTGTTCCTTTTTTTACGGACTAAAATTATTCCCCCTTACCAATTTATGTAATTCCCAGAGTAATAAAATTATTAATTTTAGCTTATATAGTTTAAAATAAAACTATGTTTAAATGAAAAAGGAAGGTACGTATGACGGAAGAGAATATAACTCGTTTACATATGAATGATAAGGAAATTATTCTTATTGGAACGGCACATGTTTCCAAGCAAAGTGCGGAACAAGTAAAAGAAGTCATCGAAGCAGAAAAGCCAGATTCAGTTTGTATTGAATTAGATGAAGCGCGGTACCAATCAATTAAAGAAGGTAACTCTTGGAAGGATATGGACATTTTTAAAGTGATAAAAGAGAAACGTGCAACGCTTTTATTGATGAACCTTGCCATATCTTCCTTCCAAAAAAGAATGGCTAAGCAATTTGGAATCAATGCTGGTCAAGAAATGATACAAGGGATGGAATCGGCTGAGGAAATTGGTGCGGAATTGGTTCTCGCAGATCGTAATATTCAAATTACGTTTGCAAGAATATGGGGAAACCTAGGATTGAAAGGCAAATCTATTCTTTTAACGCAAATAATGGCTAGTATTTTTAGTAAAGAAGAAATTTCCGAAGCAGAATTAGAAAAAATGAAGCAACAAGATACAATTAATGCGATGCTTCAGGAATTTACAGAACACTTCCCAAGACTCAAAAAACCATTAATTGATGAACGAGATCAATTTTTATCCCAAAAGATAAAAACAGCTCCTGGCGACAAGGTAGTAGCTGTATTAGGTGCAGCGCATGTTCCCGGCATAACGAAGGAAATAGAAAAAAATCATGATTTAGAAAAGTTGTCCATACGACCGCCAAAGTCGAATGTACCAAAAATTATTGGATGGTCCATACCAATTCTAATTATTGCCATGATAGCTTACACATTTATCTCAAATCCAGCAGCAGGTTGGCAACAGACCATTAGTTGGGTTTTATGGAATGGTTCCTTTTCCGCATTAGGAACTCTTTTTGCATTAGGACATCCTTTGGCCATTGTCACATCCTTTATCGCTGCTCCTATTACTTCATTAAATCCACTACTGGCAGCTGGTTGGTTCGCTGGAATTGTCCAAGCTTATTTTAGTAGACCAACTGTACGGGATTTTGAAAATCTAGCTGAGGATGTATTTACGGTTAAGGGATTTTGGCAAAACAAAGTATCACGAGTATTATTAGTTGTTGTTTTGGCAAACATTGGTAGCTCTATTGGTACGTTTGTTGGGGGATTTGATGTTGTACGACTATTCTTAGATAATTTGTTTTAAATTGGAATAGGTAAGGAATACTATTCATAGCGCCCAATAAATCATATAAAAATAAATATAAGTTTTTATGGAGCTTAAGGAGGAAATAGGCCCGTGATCATTGCGATCATTTTTTTATTATTTGTTTCATTTTTCTTTTCAGGAAGTGAAACGGCATTAACAGCAACAAATAAAATGAAATTACAGACAAAAGCGAATAACGGTGATAGAAAGTCAGAAAAGCTTTTAGACTTGGTTTCCAAACCTAGTGAATTTATAACTTCGATTCTTATAGGGAATAATATTGCGAATATACTTTTACCAACTTTAGTTACAACGATAGCGATTGAATACGGATTTAATATTGGATTGGCATCCGCTATTCTGACTATTACCATTATCGTTTTTTCAGAAGTACTCCCGAAATCGATAGCGGCTGCATTTCCTGATAAAATTGCAGCAATTGTGTATCCGGTTATTCGCTTCTTTGTCACTATTTTTAAACCAATCACGTTTATTTTAAATAGTTTAACGGGATTCATCACTAGAGCCCTATCAAAAGGGAACCCGGAAGATGTTTCTATTTCAAAAGAAGAATTTCGAACGATGGTTGATATAGCTGATTCGGAAGGGACATTCGGTAAAGCGGAATCGTATCGTATACGTGGCGTCCTTGATTTTCAGAATTTGAATGTAAAAGATGTGTTAAAAACACCTCGAGTAGACCTAGTGGCACTACCAATCAACGCTACATATGAAGAGGTAAGAAAGGTAGTTGTCGAAAACCCATTTACAAGATATCCCATTTATAAAGAAGATATCGATAATATTATCGGGGTATTTCATTCTAAATATTTAATCCAATGGTCATTAGAACCCGAAAAACCACTTAAGCAATTTAGCGATATTGATCCATTACTCGTTTATGAATTTCATTCGGTGGAATGGGTGTTTCTCAAAATGACAAAGGAAAAGAAACATATGGCGGTTGTATTAGATGAATATGGTGGTACAGAGGGAATATTGACACATGAAGATGTGATTGAATCCATGATTGGATTAGAAATCTCCGATGAAATGGATTTAGATACGGATGCTTTAGTTGAAAAGCTAACAGAAACCGAGATTGTTTGTGACGGTAAAATCACGCTTCATCGGTTAAATTCTATCTTTCATACAGACATTCCCGAAGAAGAAGATGTGTTAGCCGGTTACTTATTAAAGGAATTAAATGAATTCCCTGAGGAAGATGAAGTCATTGAGCGGGAGAATTTAACCTTTAAGATTATGGAAATCGATAACCGTACGATAAAAAAAGTACAAATTATAAAATAAGTAGAGAACCCCATTTTATATAAAAGTGGGGTTTTTTTAGGCGAAGGGACGAAGGAAATGAAAATTACTATTGTATCGGTGGGAAAACTGAAAGAAAAATATTTAAAACAGGGAATCCAAGAATATTTAAAAAGGTTATCAGCCTATGCAAAGGTCGATATTGTCGAAGTAGCAGATGAGAAGGCACCAGAAAACTTGAGTGAAGCGGAAATGGAAGAAGTAAAACGGAAAGAGGGAGAGCGTATCCTGTCCCATGTCGGGGACGATACATATGTATTTACGCTTGAAATTAAAGGAAAGATGCTAACTTCTGAAGAGTTCGCAAAAAAATTAGACGACCTAGCGACATACGGTAAAAGCAAAATTGCATTTATCATTGGTGGGTCGCTTGGCATTAGTAAAGAAGTGCAATCCAGAAGCGACATGGCGATATCCTTCTCAAAAATGACGTTTCCGCATCAGGTAATGAGGTTGATTTTATTGGAGCAGGTGTATCGGGGGTATCGGATAAATAGGGGGGAACCGTACCATAAGTAAATGAGGTTTTTTAGTAGAGTGGTTCTTTGTGGCTACTCTTTTTTTATTGGTTAAATATCAACCTTCAAATCACATGCGAACAAGTGTTTTTATTTTTTATTGACTATTGATGAAGTTTATATTAAACTTATAATAACATAAATAAAACTCAAAAAAAGTTTTAATGATATTGTATTGGGGGGATAAACTATTTATAAGTATACTGATGTAGAATTTATGGACAAAGTCAACGATAAGATTGGGAACGTGCGTCTTTTTAAAAAGCATTTGAGAAAAAAAGGGTTAATAGGTAACAGGCAACAATTTTCTGAAGAACACGTAAAATTGTTTGAAAAGATTAAAGGATATAAAATGAACAATCATACTACTTGGGAAATGGCATTTAAAGTAGGAATAGATTCTTATCAAAAAAAGAATCAGGATATGTTTCCGTTACTTAATGAGATTGCTGAATCTCCATCCTGCAGTATTGATGATAAACTTACAGAAATACTAAAAGTATTACAACGAATTGAGTCAAAAATAAACTAAACGTGACATATTTAACTAAAAATTTCGGATAAATTCTCGTCTATTACTAAATAACATAGATGTGATATGATTAAACGAATGAACTTTTGTTAGGAGAAAATCGATGAAAAACCCAATGGAAATAAGAAAAGGTTTATCTGGAACTTTTGCTCTGAATAAAGATGAACCTATTCATAGATGGTATAAATATGATGAAGGTTATTCGAGTGAATTAATATTTAATGAGTTTAAAAAACTACCTATTGAAGTAGAATCAATATTTGAGCCCTTCGCTGGTTCTGGTACCACACCTTTAGTAGCAGCACAATTAGGTATTGAATCCTTCTTTGCTGAAATAAATCCTTTTATGGCTTTTATTACTGAATCAAAGATAAATACTGTAAAAGAAGCATATATGAAGCAAAGTGAAGTCTTAGATACTTTTGATAGTCTAAAAAACCACATACAAGAAAGTGAAAATCAAATTAGTGATGAGAAGATTATTAATTATCAAGGATTTGAGAAGTATTTTGATGAAAGTATATTATTAAAAATTACAATAATAAGGAATTGCATCGATGCGCTTAAAGACCCAATTTCAAAAAGGTTGGCAAAGGTTGCCCTTTCTGCTATTGCTATAAAAGTTTCCAAAATGGTTAAACGAGGGGATTTGAGATATGCTAAAGAAAATGAGAAAAAGGTCGAAAGTTCAGAGGTTTTAGTATCATTCTTTGATAAACTAGACGAAATTGCATCCGATATAGTTGGCTATTCTCAAAGTATACAAGCTTCTACTCATTTTATCCATCCAGATGCGAGACAGGTAAACATATCCAAAGAAGTAGACTGTGTGATTACATCGCCACCATACTTAAACGGAACAAACTATATTAGAAATACAAAATTAGAACTTAAGTTATTAGATTTTATTGAAAGTGAGAAAGATTTGCCTTTGCTTCATTCTAATGGAATTATGGCTGGAATTAACAGTGTTTCAAAAAGAAGAAACATTCCACAGGTTTTTGATGAAGTTAAACCATACGTTAAACGTTTAGAGGAAGTATCTTACGATAAGAGAATTCCCATAATGGTTGGTGGTTATTTTTATGATATGAATAAAGTTTTCCAGAAGTTAAAGGATATTATTAGAAACGATGGTGTTTTCATACTAGATATAGGTGATTCACAGTTTGCTGGCATCCATATACCAACCGATAAATTACTATCTCAAATAGCTAATAAAAATGGCTTTGAACTTTATGAAGAAGAAGTTTTGAGAACAAGAAGGTCTAAGAATCAAATGCTATTATCCCAAAAAATACTGCGCTATCGCTTAAAAAAGTGAGGTGGTCCTATTGGAAACGTTGAAATTGGAAAACACTAATGAAGTTTTTAAAACATTCCAAAATAAGGCTTCGGATTTTATGGAAACCTTGCCTTACAAAGTTAGTCCATATAATGGAAGAAACTGGGGACATGCATGGCACTCTCTTTGCTCATATCATGGTAAGTTAAAACCTTCTATTGCCCACCACCTTATAAAGGAATTTACAGAACCAGGAGATAGTGTTTTAGACCCCATGAGTGGAGTAGGGACTATTCCTCTTGAGGCTTCCCTGCAAGGTAGGGTTGGAATAGGAAATGATTTAAATGAGCTAGCTTATTGTGTCACAAAAGCAAAGCTAGAAATAACAGATAGGCAAGAAGTTGATAGGGTCATGAGCGAACTCAATATCTTTGTCGAGGCATTTAAAAGGAGCTACTCAGACAAAGAAATCCCTTATAGTGACTTTGGATTTAATAATAAATTACCTAACTATTTTCATAAAGACACCTATTCAGAAATTATTGCTGCTAGACAATTCTTTCTAAATAGAATTGCTAAATTATCAACTGAAGAATCATTTGTTCTTTCATGTTTTTTACACATATTACATGGAAACCGCCCATATGCATTGTCGAGAAACTCCCATCCATTAACACCCTATTCTCCAACAGGTGAATTCATATATAAAAATGTTGTAGAACATATCCAAAGGAAAGTTGAGCTTTCATATAAAAAGGGGAACTGGGAAAACTTTTTAAATGGAAAAGCAATATTAGGCGATTTATTTGACTTAGAAGAAAAAATCGAAAAAGGCAAGGTTGATGTAATAATAACTTCACCACCATTTTTTGATTCTATACGGTTTTATAGTAGTAATTGGATGAGACTGTGGTTAGCTGGATGGGAACCAGATGATTTTAAAAAAGCTGATGAGGTATTTTTGGAGGGTAAGCAAAAAAAGAACCTAGGTATTTATGAAGACTTCTTTAAGGTATGTTCAAAGCTCCTTAAAGAAGATGGTAAAGTCATTCTACATTTAGGGAAATCTAAAAAAATTGATATGGCATTAGAGCTATCTCGGTACTCCAAAGAATATTTTCATACTGTTCATATAGGAAACGAAAACGTAGAAAAATTAGAAAAGCATGGAATAAGAGATAAAGGGTCTACAACTGACCATCAATTCTTATTTTTATTAAAAAAGTAAATTAAAGAAGCTGACGTCATGTCAGCCTCTTTAATTCTAACGCTTGTATTTTTGCTCATACTGCTGATTAGCAGCTTTTATCCATGTTGCTGATATACCGGATGAAAAATCAAAAAAGTCAATACCTGTATCATTTTTTATACGGTTTCGTAATTTGATTAATTCATCTATATACTTACTATAGTTATATAATATTG
Source organism: Oceanobacillus sp. FSL K6-0118 (assembly GCF_038006665.1). Taxonomy (NCBI): domain Bacteria; kingdom Bacillati; phylum Bacillota; class Bacilli; order Caryophanales; family Bacillaceae; genus Oceanobacillus; species Oceanobacillus sp. FSL K6-0118. The sequence goes on along the minus strand of NZ_JBBOVR010000001.1, from coordinate 178,757 downwards.
AATCGACAACCGACGTATCTTTCAATTTTTCTAATGCGGCTGCGTTGTATTGAGGCTCACCTGCCATCAAATCATAGGGAATACCAGTTAACACAGATAGTTTCCTTAACTCTTTATCTGTATAAAACTCATTTGGCCAACTTCCAGATTTCTCCCCATTACAAGTTCTGCATAACAAGGTAGCATTTTCTGTACTTAGTGAATAGAGGTAATATACTGGTAATGTGTGGTCTATGTTTCTTTCTATAGATTCTACTCCACTCAAATCTTCATTGCATTTAAAACAATGATGGTTAAATCTTGCGTATACTTTTTCACTATCAAGTTTTGAATGACCTGCTAAATCGGTGTATAATCTTCTCTTTTGGGCAGATTCCCTATGTTGGTCGGTAGTCCTAGTTTGATTTTTAATTTGGTTGTATTTATTTTTACAGATTCGGCATTCACCCTGCCTACCAGTTTTTCTAGGTTTGTGGTGTCCAAAAGCCGTTAATGGTTTCAAAGCATTACATACTATACAGTATTTGTATTCGAGTGCTTCTTCAATGTATTCATCATGATATACTATGAATTGACCATCTTCAATTAGTGATTCCTCACCATCTTGTGTAAGTACTAATTCATAATCGTAGAAGACGGATTCACCACCTTCATACATAATAAACCCACAGTCATTACAAGTAACTTCATGCTTTTGTTCATACTCATCTTTTCTTATTGTAATAAAATTTGTACATTCTGGATTTAAACATTGAAACCCTAAAAATGATACGTCTCCCATTCCTTTAACATGGTCTGCTCTTATTTGATTTTGCTTTTTAACTGTGCTGTATTTTGTCCTTCTAGCCAATTAAATTCCTCCTTCCCTATCTAGCAGAATATTACTTTATATTTTCAACTTTGCCAAGAGAAGTGAAATAAATTGGTATTTAAATATATATTATTAAGGTGAATAATCTGAGGGAGGATAATAGTTATGGGACAAGCAAAAAGAGTTAATGTTGTTTCACTAAAATTAGTAAGGGAATCAAGCATACTTTACAAAGAAAGGTCAGTAAGGTCACCAGAAGATGGATATCAACTGATGAAGCTGTTCCTTGCAGACAAAGACAGGGAGCATTTCATTGTCGCTTCACTCGATACGAAAAATCAACCAGTATCAATTAATATTTGTCACATTGGAAGCTTAAACGCTAGTTTAGTACATCCTAGGGAAGTAATGAAGTCAGCGATTATAAGCAATGCAGCTTCAATAATATGTGGACATAATCATCCATCGGGGCTACCAGAACCAAGTAAAGAAGATATTGAGGTTACAAAGAGATTAGTGGAAGCAGGAAAAATCATAGGTATAGACGTTCTTGACCACCTCATCGTGGGTGACGAATCATTCATGTCATTAAAAGAAAAAGGCTATATTTGAAAGGAGTAAAAAAACAATGAAAACAACAAAAAGCATGATAAAAACAGAAGTCATCTATGATGATGAAATGAAAAACAAGTACCTTATTAGGAAAGAATGGGACAAGAACAGGAAAAAAGCACTTGTTATCATGAAAAACGCAGGTCAGGCAGATGAAATTGCACAAGACCAAACAACGATGTACGTTATTAATAACCTTTCTAAATTGGAATACGGAGTTGTTGATATTGTAAATTTATTTCCATCTATTGATGGAAATGAAACGAAAGAGTCTGCTATTGAAAATTTGAAATGTATTCAAGAAGCTATTGCTAGAGTAGATGATGTCATTATTGCAGTCGGAAAAGGAGCAAAGACAAGCAAGAAAGCTGTTGAACGGTTAAACATGATTTTAGCCTTATTGCTAGATAAGAAGGCAAACATTCTTCAAATTGAAACAAATTTTGGTCGGAAAGGTTTTCATCCTCTCTACCATGCACTGAAACATCAGTGGAAATTAGTACCTTATGATGATAGCCAAAAGGTGAGTTAATAATATTATAAATGAAAGGAGCACGCTATGTTTGGTATCGAGCAATTGATAGGTTTTATGAAAAATAAATTCGGTGTAGTAATTGAATTGAATGCGGTAGGGGAGGAAACGGTACTTCTATACCATGAAGAACTAGACGAGGAACTCATTTCAGGAGAAGTGTTGCAAATATTACCGAATCCTGTTTCATTTCACACATATATATACAATGAAGAGTCAGAGTGGATTATTGGAATTGCCTTAGAAGCAGAAACCAATAATCCACTCTTTTTAGTTTGTCTGAAAGATGGGGTAAGGGTGCATGAGAAATTGCTAAATGGGGGGAAATTAAAATGACAGAACAACATAAGCCACGATATGTAACGAGAGCTATAAATGGAGAATTAAATATAGAAATACAAGTTCTTCTGTGGGAGCTTTTGGACTCAATTGCAGTTAGTAGGAAAGATAAAATGGACTACTTACAGGTTTTTGAAATTGTTAATAGTGGTAACAAATTGAAAATAACTAACCGACAAGAACAACCTGCCATGAAGAAAGAATTGATTATAGAAAGTACATTGGAGATAAAAGATACTACTGTTTGGATTATTAATGAGCCTAACTATCAAACAATGTTGTTCCCAAGTGATTATTAATGGTAAAAGCTATTTCTAATAAGTAAAATAATAGCAATGGATTAAGAAAATCGGGATTGTAAAACCCCCGATTTTTTTTGGAAGTTACATATAAAAAGGAAGAAGGGATATTTCCGATGGATAAAGAAACCTTTAGTTTAACAGACTTGACCAAAAAAATAACGGGTATAGAAGATAAGGATTCTGATGAATTTAACAGAAAAAGAAAGGAAATTTCTAGGCATATTAAGAAGATGAGGAAGTCACTTGGATTGCCAGATGGGACGTTTGAAGCGCCCATTGAGCAAATGGATTCTTATGTGTATATTATCAATGAATTGCTAAATAACTATGATAACGATGAGTTACTTAACTTTTTGAATAAAAGAGTTGCAACAGGTAAGGAACTAAAAGGCGAGTTGGATAATGAGAATCTGAAAAAGTTAACTAATATTTATGCTGAAGCAGAAAGAATGAAATTGAATGCCGATGAAAAAGTGTTATTTGATAAATGGCTACAAGACCAACTTTCTGATGATTATTATAACGAAAGTGAAAAGCAAATAGATGAAATAACAAATTTAGTCAAGGATGACTTTTCCTTAATTAATGATATAAATAACCTTGATGTTAAACTGAAGTTTCAACAAGAATACTTAAATGATATAAAAGCTATTAGTTCTTTGTATCGAAAACAAGTTCAAGAAAAACTATTGTTTGAAAGTTGCTTTCTTGAGGTTGTTTCTCAATATGAACAATTTCAAGATAAACGGATGTTCACACTTTATGATTTCCTATCTTTACCTCATAATATTCAAAATGAGATAAATCTATTAGTTGAAAAAAGACGTTCACAAACTTCTGAAGGGTAATCTTTCAGAAGTTTTTTTGTCAAGGACAACTTTTGATGGTTTTTCTCCCTAAACCTGTCCGTGAACCCCACTAAAATCTGCTCTATACTCGGATTTGTAAACAAAAACAAATCGGAGGTAATGTTCCATGACCCGTAAAAAAACAAATTTCCAAATTGCGTTAAGTGCCTTAACTGATTCCCGCAGTGACCATTATGATGGGGTGAATGCTATTTATCGCCTAGCAGCATGTGTACCAATACCAAAAGGTACTTCTTCTGACGGCATTAGAAGGCAAATAAAGAAATTATTAAAAGACCTTAAGAGATTAGTAGTTTTACCTAATCGTATCAATATTCATGATGACATGATTGAAATTGACTTTTATCCAAAAGGTTATCAGATGGTCATGAATCAAGGGCAATATATAGGGTTGCTAATTGAATTTGCTGATTTTCTAAATAAAGCGCCTATAGATGACCTGTTAATTCAAGAATTTTTTTTGGGTGACGACCCAGAGGATACAGTTAGAAGTATAGGCAACGATAAGGTCAATTTCTTCCCCGAATTCAATTCAACTTGTTTTGGTGCAGAAGATAAGGAACCTATTGAAATTACAAACTGTGCTTTAGACAAGTATAAGGAGGTAGCGTAATGGCACTCAAAAAAGTAAGACGTCCAGTACTAAATAAACCTAGTGAAGATAACGACAAAGGGTTGGAGCAAGAACAGCCTGAAAAAGAAGTTAACGAAAGAGGAAAGGAAGAACCTTCTATGAACCAATTAAATACAGTTAATGATTACAACGTAAACGAAAGTCCCGATAAAATTTCTAGTTCTACTACTAAAGAGGATTCTCCATTGGATAGAATCATATCATTTGAAGATGATTCTGTTTCAATGCAACGGATGGCAAAAGTAGATGAAGGTTTGTTTGACTACCAGATTGATAATATTACAGCTCGTGAAAATGTAGAAACTCGATACGGTTTTAAAGACCAGTATGTGATTGCTTTTTCTCTTTATAGTGAAGGCACCGAGCAAATTACAAAACTATCACTTCCTTATAACAACTCAACTAACCAACAATCTGCACTTATGATGTTTCTTGGAGCCTTCAAAGAAGTATTTAAGGGGCAAAGAATATCAATGAGACACTTAATTGGTTTAACTGGACAAGCAAAAATTCATCATGTGACCTCAGAAGCTGGTAATGTCTTTGAAAAAATTGAAATTTTAACTGTTGAAAATCCAAACACATAATAACAGAAGGGGATTAACCCTTTCTGTTGTAAAGGAGATAAGTAAAAATGAAGCATATAAAGGATGTTTTGAAGAAGGAATTATCACCTTTTATCTCACCTTATACGGTTAGAAAGCTAAGATTACTTGAAAAAAGTGAAAGAACTAGAAAACTACTTGAAAGTACCCATTTGAAAGAACAACTTTCGATGTTAATAACGGCATTGGAAATGATTGTCGGTTCCGAAAGCCTCCGATATTTTAAGGCAATGCTTTATGGTTTTAATCAATCGCCGCAACACCAATCTGCAAAAATATATGAATCTGCAGGTCGTGTTGTGGAGGAAATAATTCCTGAGGAACTGATGACTGAACTACAACAGTTAATCATCATAAGTAAAGCGGAAGAACATGGTTTTCTATACGATGAGAAAAAGAATGCTTATACCTTTAATGCGAATGTCTTTGCCAAGCAATTTATTAGTCGCTGTCATGTTCGTTCTACAAAAGATGGGCGACTATTCCTTTACCATAGGAAAGGTGTCTTCGAGGAACTATCTAAGGTTGAATTAGGTAAAGTAATTCGAACACTGATGCATGAAGGGCGTAGGAATAGCTGGAATAGCAAGGCTGAAGAAGAAGTCGTCAAAGCATTATTACGAGAATCAAACACGGTTGAAGAAATGAACTCTAACAGAAACTTTATCAATCTAAAAAATGGGATGTTGGGTTTGGATAGTTTTGAGTTACATCCCCATCATCCAAGTTATTTATCAACGGTACAATTGCCAATGCATTATGACTCAAACGCTGTTGCTCCAGCATTTATGCAGTTTCTAAGCGAAATAACGTTGGATGATGAGGAGCTTATTCGGGTTCACCAGGTTCACCAAGAAATTTTAGGCTATCTCTTATCGGCTGAAACAAAAGCAGAAAAGGCATTTTTCTTTTACGGTAGTGGTGCAAATGGAAAGAGTGTCCTTGCTTCTATCATTACTAAATTGGTAGGAAAAGAGAATGTTAGTAGCATTCCATTGGCTGAGTTTAGTAAGCAATTTGGTCTAGAGGGTCTAATTAATAAAACAGTGAATATTGCCGCTGAAAATGAAATGGGTGGTAAAGCATTAAAAACAGAAAACTTTAAAGCAATTGTTAGTGGTGACACGATAACTATTAATATCAAATACTATCCGTCAATAACCTATAAACCGCATTGCAAACTCGTCTTTGTTGTTAATAATTTACCAGATTCAATGGATGTCACTAATGGATTTTTTAGAAAGCTTATGCTTTTACCATTTAGACGTACATTTAAGCCAAATGAAAGAAATGTAAATCTAACACAAGAACTATTAGCAGAACTTCCTGGGATATTAAACTGGGCAATAGAAGGTCTGAAACGATTGAGAGAAAATAACTATCAATTTAGCCAATGTAATGTAATTGAAGAATGTCATCAAACATACTATGCGGAACAAAATCCTGTTAAGGAATTTTTCAACGAGCATGTTGTCTTAAAAGAGGGAATTCGGACAAGGCAGTCTGACTTTCATGGAAAATATTTAACATGGTTAACTATGCAAGGTATTGATGACAAAGGGACAAAATCTAAACAAAATTTTTGGAGAAACTTCAAAATTACTCTGGAAAATGAATGTATTCCGATTGTGAAAAAGAAGGTCAGGGGGACCATTTACTATGATGGAATGGAAATTGTTGGATTAGACAATCTCCAAGTACCAGCATTAAATGGAGAATTCATTCAATTTTAGGGGGCTAGGGGGAATGTAAAAACCAAAAAATGGGTGGAAATAAGATTGCAGAAAATCAAATAAAATAAAAGTTTCCATTTTACTCACCACCCCTACCCCCTAACTTAAAAATATAAACAAAAGCAAAATAAAATATATATCATAAATCAGATGAGAGGGACATCAGCATGAATATGGAAGATACACAAGAATACAAATATCAAACTCTTATAGACATATTAGCAGAAATGGTCAAAGGATATTTGACTAATCAACCAACGCAAAAAGAGGGGGAGAAAAAAGATGAATCAACTAATTAATCCATTAGACCAGCTTGAGCTAAATAACCAAAATGGAACACAGAAACGTGTCGCTCTGTATGCTCGTGTATCCACTGTTGAACAAGCTGAGGAAGGTTACAGTATAGACGAGCAGATAAATGTTTTAAGAGAGTGGTGCGAGAGAGAAGGATATACTATTTATAAGGAATATATTGACAGAGGAATAAGTGGTAAAAACATTAAAGGTAGACCTGCTATTCAACAGTTATTATATGAAGCTAATCAAAAGTGCTTTGATATCGTATTAGTGTGGAAAATGAATCGACTTTCAAGAAAAAGCGTTGACCTTCTTAACATTGTAGATAAGTTGCAAAACAAGAATATTGGCTTTCGCTCTTACACAGAAAGGTATGAAACTGAATCGCCAACAGGAAGACTTCAATTTCAAATGATGGCTGCAATTGCGGAATTTGAACGTGCTAATATTGCTGAAAATGTAAAAATGGGAATGATAGCAAGAGCAAAAGAAGGTTCCTGGAATGGTGGGCAAGTCCTTGGATATGATGTAGTAAGTGTTCCTAGCGATAATAGAAAAAGAAAAATATCTAAACTCATAATCAATGAAGAAGAAGCATTTATAGTACGGAAGGTATTTGGATTGTATGTCCAGGGAAATGGATATAAGTCAATTGCAAACCGTTTGAATAAAGAGGGATATAAAACTAAGAAAAATAAAGCATTTTCTATAAACGGTATTAAAACCATTCTTTGTAATCCTCTATATGCTGGATTTATAAGGTATAACGTTCGACGAGACTGGAGTGAAAAGAGAAGAAATAATATAAATCCAAACCCAGTCATTGTAAAAGGTCAACATGAGCCAATTATATCAGATGATATATGGGAACAGACTAAAAGTATTATGAAATCCCGTACTGGAAAACCAAATCGAATTCATAGCGGTGAATTCCCACTTACAGGTATCCTAAGATGTCCAGTGTGTGGTTCGGGTATGGTATTAGGGAGAACCACTAATCGTAATAAAGACGGAAGTAAGCGTGTACTCGAATACTATGTTTGTGGAGCATGGAAAAACAAAGGAACAGCAGTGTGTAATTCAAATGGTGTAAGGACACAGTATGCTGATGAATATGTTCTTCAAAAAATAGCTGATTTAGCCAGTAATGAAGTGTTGGTTAAACAAATTGTCGATAGAATTAATCAAAAGAATGAGGATGGCATAATACCGCTACAGAAGGAATATGAAATGCTAAAAAAATCAATATCTGCTATACAATCTAAAAAGGACAAATACCTAAGATTATATGTAGATGAAGTAATTAGTAAAGGTGACCTTACCAGTCAACTAACTAATCTTGATAACGAAAAGGAACGTCTAGAAAAAAGACTATCACCAATTGAAGGAAAGTTAGAACATGGTGGAATCCAACATGTTAATCATGAGGTAGTTGGGGAAGTTATGAAGAACTTTGTGACCGTCTATAAGAAGTCATTGACGGCAGAGCAACGTAAGAAACTGTTGCAACTCTTGATTCATAAAATAACTCTTTCAGAAGACAGGAAAATTGACACTATACAAATACAACTGAATAAAGGAGTAGCAAAATACTTCACATTTAAGGGAGGAGCAAATTCGTCTATCACGGATGAATTTGCTCCTCCTTTTTCTATTTTCATTGACCTATAAAAAGGAGCGTAAAACTATATGAGTATTATTAAAGTATTTAGAAGTTATATGGAAAAATATCATTCGCATTTAGCATATAAAGATTGGAAAGCGGATGTAAGACTAGTATTAGTGCAGGATATTCCAAATGAACACCTTAAGGCTATAATCCCGAAAGAAATTAGTGAGCCTATAACATGTTGGTTGTTTTATTATGATAGTGGTCTAAATAACATTGTATGTCTGTTACAGGACAAAAGGGGTGTAAAGGAGTTTGCAATTAGTTTATTAAAGGATGGTGAGCTAGTAAACCCTATAAGCTTTATTTGAGTATGCTGTAAGAAGTCTAATAGTATTACTAAAAATTCAATAGGCAATTTCTAACTGGGACTATGATAGTTGCAGTTTATTTGTGTTTGATTAGTGATTTTATAAGGAGGTGAAATGATGTCCTCAATTGACCTATTCAAAAAAGGTGTGTCTTTTGGTGTTTCTCTTTACATTTTAATCAAGGAAAAAATTAATAGGGGGTAATCATAATGCAATATTTCTTAATGGGAACAGTAGTAGGGGTTGTAGCTTGTTATGCATTCGAAAAATTTCAAAGGTCATATTGGAGTGTTAGCAGATGAGAGAAATTCGATGTTTAAAAGACTTTGAATCATTTGCTAGTAAAATAAATGATAATCAATTAGGTTACTTGAAACAGGAATTTTATGGACTTTATGAATATCTAAGCAATGGTGAAGAAGTAGAGGACTTTCTACTTATGCCCTATGAATCTATGATAATATTGGAGGATAAGGAAGAGTTAGACAAGGTAATTGAAAATAAAATGGAATTAGAATTTATAGAAGAAGTATACCTAAATAATAAAGTAGTTTTACGCATTGGCATTAGAAGCTTCGAAGATATTCAACTTCATTACTCAATCTTTGAATATAAAAAAACAAAGGGGGAAATACCATGAATGAATCGAAGGAATCACTTTCTACTTCAAAAATAGAAAGGGCAAAATTACTTTTAAAACGAGCAATACGTTATCAATCAGAATTGTCTCAGACATCAATTGCACATGAAGTAATAGATAGAGCTACCCCTGTTGTTTGGTTTGGAAATACTTCTCCTAATAATTGGGTAACAATTGCAACTAACCCCTCATCAAATGAATTTCTTGATAGAGATGATAATTTGTTGTTAGGCGAAAAATCACGCTTTTATGTAAGGGGTACAGGAGTGTCTTTAGAAAAATATGAGGTAAGTGATAAACAATTAGAAACAACTATTGAAATGTATAACTCTTATTTTGAAAGAGATACAGCTTATCGTGGTTGGTTTGGTAAGAAAAATGGAGCTAGATTAGAAGGCTTCCTAAATGGAATGGGAGGTTCTTTATATTCAAACTATAACAAGAAAAGAGTTGTACACACAGATTTCTTTCCTATTCCTACTAGAAGTCAGATGAGTAGAATAAGACAAAAAGCTAATTTACTTGAATCTCAATTTGCAAAGGATTTCATTAGAGATACCTTGGATTTTCTAAGTCCCTCATTAATTATTGTATTAGGAAAAGAGCATTGTTCTAGGCTTACATTAGAAAAGGAATTTAGCTTTGAAAGTATTAAGTCAATTAAGGACTTTCCAGATTCTAAATATCAAGTTGGCTTTTATCATCCACTAGGAGTACCTGTAGTTGGTCTACACTTTAAACCTTCGGAGCAATTTATTGGTTTAGGGGGAAATAAGGCTGATTTAAATGGAAAGGGTCATGGAGATTATGCAAGAAAAACTTCTTTAAATCAAATGGGAAGTGAAGTTTTAACCGAACTAAAAGCAATTTTCCCTAATCTCAGTATTTGATATTTAGAAGCTAAAGCATATTAAGGTAATAATAATTTAAAAATGGAATTTTATGAGGTGGCAACCATGAAAAAAAGTGAATTTAAGGATGAAGTATTTAAATTATTAGATTACAAGGTCGAAGGATTAGACTTAAATGGAAAAATAAATTTAGTTAGAGCATATTTAATTGAAAAAGAAAAGGATACAGAATATGATGATTCAAACAAAGGAAAAGAATGGTCTGATGATGAGTTACGAATTGTTTTATCCTTCTCTCCTACCAAGACTAATTGCTTATTTTTAGCTAAAGCATTTAAACGTGGTTATGGAAGTATTGAACAGATTTTCAGATGGGCATCTACTAGTGATAGAGTTATCAGCGATAAGGGAAGAACGGATGATAAATTCATACAACAAGTAAAGCGTGTTTCAAAGGAAGTTGGCTGGAGGGTTTAAAAACCTCATTTAGATACATTACGGTGAACCGTATCATAAATAAGATATCCCAATTGTCAAAGACAACTTTTCAACGGTTCTCTTAACAATCATCCTCATTTCTGTATTGCCAGCCATTATAGGTGTCATCCGGGGGAATATGAAGAAAAGATTGGATCAAGTTCATATCGAAGTTGATTTAAATAAACTGGAACTGACGATGTTTTGCTTTCATCAGTTCCAGTAAATAATGATTGGAAATATCCAACAATTTGTGATAGTTATTCTAAATCAACCCTCATTCGGAAGTACGAGTATTTCCACGCGTCTGTTCTTTTGACGGTTTTCTATATTTGTATTCGGTACAGCCGGTTTGTATTCACCATATCCCTTTGCACTAAACAAAGTAGGATCTAAATTACCCTGTCCCAGTATTACTGTCATGAAATTAACCGCTCTTGCTACACTAAGTTCCCAGTTTGATGCATAAGAACTATTGGAAATTGGTGTATCATCGGTATGTCCATTAACTACCACTTCATGGGGTGGATCGGAATAGAGCAGTTTTGCGACCTCTCTCGCCGTACTCTGGGCATCCTTTTTTACTTCGGCACTGCCTTTGTCAAAAAAGACATTATCCAAAATAGTAATCATCAATCCCTCACCCGTTAGTTCCGTGTGAAATTTTCCTGCCAATTCATTTTTGGTAACGTAGGAATCGATGCTTTCTTTTATTTGCTGTAAATCTTGCTGGGCAACATCATTTTGATTTTTTTCATCCTTTGGTTCATCATCTGTAAAAGTATTTGTTTTCTTGGATGATTGATCTTCAGGAGTTTGTCCTTCCTGGGGTTTGCTTTCCTCATCAAGGATTCCAGCTCCCCCTGATTTAAATTCACTTCGAAACACCTCAGCAAGCTTTTCATATTTCTGGGAATCCACTTCACTAACAGCAAATAAAATGATGAATAAAGCTAGAAGAAGCGTGAGCATATCTGAATATGGAAGCAGCCAAGATTCACCGATCTCCGGTCTTTTCTTTTTTTTACTCATATGACTTCTCCTGTTTCAACTTTGCCAATTCTTTTGACGAAAGGAAGGCATTTAATTTCTCCTCAATCATAGCTTTTGATTGACCAAGGGCTATGGAAACAACTCCTTCAATAATCAGTTGCTTCTGCAGTACTTCTTTGTTGGACTTCTCACGTAGCTTATTGGCAAAAGGGTGCCATAGTACATAACCTGTAAAAATCCCTAATAGAGTAGCGACGAAAGCAGCAGAAATTGCATAGCCTAAAGCATCTGTATCTGACATATCAGCTAAGGCTGCTATTAATCCGACTACAGCACCTAAAACCCCCAGTGTCGGAGCATAGGTTCCTGCCTGCGTAAAAACTCCAGCCCCTTCTTCATGCCTTTCTTCCATCGCTTCAATTTTCTTTAACAATACTTCTTTTATATATTCCGTTTCCTGTCCATCCAACATTAATTGCATACCTGTGCGCAAAAAGTCATCTTCTATAGGTTCAATTTCATTTTCTAATGCCAACAAACCTTCTTTCCTTGTCAAATCTGACCATTCGCTAAATTGCTGAATCAATTCCTTATAACTTTTCAATTTCTGTTGTGTAAATACAATACGGAAATACGAAGGAACCTTTCGAATCGTACTTGTAGGAAAAGCTATCATAACAGCACCAATTGTCCCCAAAATAATAATAAGAATGGCTGCTGGGTTGACTAAAGCAGTTAAGCTTACTCCCTTTAGTACCATACCTACTCCAATTGCAATTAATCCGATGAGCAAGCCTAAAATAGTTGCTATATCCATAAATTAACACCCCAATATCTGTTCTATTCAACATCAATCTATTATTACAACAGTTCATCTATCTAGTTCTTTTATCGGGGGTATTTAGATATATATCAAGCTTTCTAAATAAATATGTAAAATTCTGTTTTTCGCTGAAAGTCAAATAAGGTGTGTTTTTGCTTTGTATGAAAGTAGTTATGTTCATGAATGGAAAAACAAAGTATGACCGCGAAAGGGATGAAAATCCTACTGACATTATGAGGTTCTTACTAAAAATAAAAACAATTAATTACTTTGTTCAACTATTGGAAGGATTACCGCAATAACGGTAGTGCTTTTAAGTACGTAAAGGACGGCTGATTTTATTTAATAAAAAAGAGTGTTGACTAGGGCAAAAGTTCTATATGTATGCTCATCGCACAAAAAGGCAGAGGGAACCACCTCTGCCTAATGGCTATCCTAATATTTCCAATGATTCCCGAACAAATGCCGGTATATCATCTGGTGTTCTACTGGTGACTAGTTGGTTCTGGCATACAACTACCTCTTTGTCATGGAAATTCGCACCGGCATTTTTTAAATCAACATGAATGGATTTATATCCGGTTACGTCGCGTCCTTCAAGTGTTTCTGCGGTAATTAGCAGCTGAGGTCCGTGACAAATAGCTAATACTGGTTTTTTAGCATCCATAAATGCTTTACTAAAGTTAACAAAACGCTTGTCTGCACGAAGAATATCCGGAAAAAATCCACCTGGTATGAATAGGGCATCAAACTCATCCGGGGAAACATCATTAATACCTTTATCAATGACGACCTCACTATTTCCTTGCTTGCCCTTCACTGTTTTTCCTTTTTCCATTTCAATTGTCGTTATTTCATGACCTTTTTCCTTAAAGGATTTAACTGGTTCCGTATATTCCGAGTCCTCGAAATAATCCGTTACTAATACAGCAATTTTTTTACTCAATGAAATCAACTCCTTAATATTAAACTACCCGTTTTTATATGATTAAAACATGTATGGTCGATATCAAAAACATAGATAGTTGCTATATACTTTTTTGTAAGCGATGGCTTCCTTTATCTGTTGAATGGCTAACGGGTTGAAAGGTTAATTAGAATAAGGCTTTTTAAGGAAGAGTAACCTTTGCTTTAAAACATAGATTTATGAGGGGCCGATGGGAAATTCACGATAACTTGTGGTTGTGGTCTATTCCTATATTCTCGGCATGTATCCCAGTACTTGATCCCCCATATCCTAACTCTTCCTTCAACCTCTTAATCTCTTTTCGAACGGCATCTGCTTCTTGCGGATTTACTAACATACTTGAATTCTTCAATCGCTTCTTTTGTTCCTTCTGTTCCATAAACCAATCAGGAATCACCTCATGTTTCTTAGGAGGGATATAATGATATTGACGCTGTTTCTTATATCGAAAATCCACATCCTCGGCCATTACCGCATTTACACTACGGATTCCTTTCTTTTTCCACGTTTGTAAAATACTTTTCACATATCCCCAACTCGTTTTATTTCTATCCAATGCACGTTTCATCGCTTCCATCACTAATGTTTCCCCCATGTCCCTTGCCCAATTATTTATGGAATCCTTTAAAAAGGGGTTAATAGCCCCAAAGTTATCTTGATAAAACTTAAATACGCCTTTTTCTTCAGCATCTTTCCTTGTTACTGTTTTACCTGTAGTTTCTTCCTGGCTCTCAACATGTTCCGCTTGTTTCGCTACATTTTCATCAGCTAATTCCGCTGAAACCACATCTGCACCATGCATGTTCGAATCGATCTGTTGTTCCTCAAGGTTTCTTTCTATCAAACTAATTATTTGATAAATGGGTGCTTGATTGCCCCCTTGAGGTTGATAGGAAATGTATCCTTTTTCTTTTAACTCTGTCCTCGCCCGCTTAAAACTTGATTCAGTCAAACCTGATTTAATTAAAAAGTTACGGCCAAAATATGCAAAGAATGCGGATAGTCTTATCATGACATCGCAAATGATAGCGATACATTTTCAAACGGTAGCAGCAGCTAATAACTATTGGAAGTAAGCTAATCCCACTTGGAATACTAAATAAAAGCCGATTCTTATCAAGTAAAGAATCGGCTTTTATTTAGTATTTTTAGATTGGAGAATTCGACTTTTGTCCCCTCTCCCATATCTTATGAATGCAATATTCTCTGCTTTATTTCTTGATTACGTTGTTTAAATATCTCATTATGTGATGATACCATGGCAAATCCTTCTGCATCAGGTTGAATATATTGTTTTGCTTTATTCACCGCATTTGCTGCATCTTGGAATGCACCTGCAATCAAATGTAATTTGCCCTTATGGTGGAGTATATCTCCAGCTGCATAAAGTCCGGGAACAGAGCTTTCACTACTCGTATTACCTGCAATATAGTATCCCTCTGCAATTTCAATATCTAGAGAACTATTTTGAAGCAGGGATGTATCACGTTCATAGCCATGATTAATAATTACTTCATCAATTGGCAAGGAAACGGTTTCCTTTGTTTGATGATTAGTTAACTCAACATGTTCTATTAAATCCCTATTCGTACGAGATATTAATTTCGTAATCGAACAATTAAAGTAGCATACTGCGGAACTATTTAATAAACGGGTAGCCTGTGCTTCGTGGCCGGATAGGACATCCTTACGATACGTAAGATATACATTCTTAGCAATGTTCTCCAGTTCATTGGCCCAATCGATTGCTGTATTCCCTCCGCCAGAGATAATGACCGATTTATCTTTAAACTGTTGGAGTGATTTAACCGTGTAATTCAGATTGGTAACTTCATACCTCTCAGCACCTTCAATATTAAGCCGTTGTGGATTTAAGATTCCGCCACCGACAGCTACGATTACAGTTTTAGAAAAGTGAACTTGGCCAGAAGCGCCTTGTAAAGTGAAAATGCCATCTTCATTTTTACTGATGGATTCCACTTTTTCATTCATTACGACGGTTGGATGAAATGTTAAGCCTTGCTCCGTTATTTGATTGATGAAATCCGCTCCGGAAATAGGTGTTAAACCACCAATATCCCAAATCATCTTTTCGGGATATACATGAACCTTGCCACCAAGAACAGGTTGATATTCGATAATTTTTGTTTTTAATTCTCGTAATCCACTATAAAAAGCCGAATATAATCCAGCTGGGCCTCCTCCAATTACCGTTACATCAAATAATTCATCCTGCTTCACTTTTAATCACTCCTTAAAAGGCTTCTAATTGATTATCATTCTCAGTTAAAAACTCTTTTTTGTCAAGCGATAAAAAGAAAACTACTATATATTGCATGTTTAGTGTAGGAAGAGGAAAGCTATAGTCATATCTAGTTAATGTTTACATATCATCTTTTGGGGATCGTATATACTCCTATGCTCCTTTAGATAAAAAAGCATTGACAAACGAAATCAAGCAAATTATAATTTAAGAGAAAGTAATGATAATGATTATCATTATCGTCTATTTATGAAAATTGAAATGAGGTCCTGATATGTATCGTCTACGGACTGAAAATATAAATATCGGTTATGGAGAACACTTAATTGTAAAAGATCTAAGCGTTGAGATTCCAGATAAGAAAATAACGACGATTATTGGCTCGAATGGTTGCGGGAAATCTACATTGTTAAAAGCAATTACTCGAATTATTTCACATGAATCTGGGGCAGTCATTTTAGATGGCAATGATATATCCAAGCAGGATACGAAAAAGGTAGCAAAAAAAATGGCTATTCTCCCACAAACTCCCGAAAGTACAAACGGATTAACTGTTGGGGAACTAGTATCTTACGGTCGCTTTCCTTATCAAAGTGGATTTGGTCGGCTTTCGAAACGTGATTATGAAGTCATTGAATGGGCACTTGAAGTTACAGGAACCTTGGAATATCGTTTTCTTCCTGTAGATACATTATCCGGAGGACAGAGGCAACGAGTCTGGATTGCTATGGCACTCGCCCAAGAGACAGAGATTATTTTTCTTGATGAACCTACAACATATTTAGACATGGCGCATCAGCTTGAAGTATTAGAACTTTTGCAAAGGCTTAATAAAGAACAAGAAAGAACTATTATTATGGTATTGCATGACTTAAATCAAGCTGCTCGTTTTGCTGATTATATCATTGCCCTAAAAAATGGATGCATTATTAAATCAGGAGATTGCGAAACAGTACTTACCCATGATGTTCTTCGAGAGGCATTTCACATTGATGCCGAAATTGGCAGAGACCCACGTACAAATAAACCGATGTGTATCACATACAATTTAATCAAAGAGGAGAAACTATTATGAAAAAGATAATCATTCCTTTTGCTATCTTATTCATACTACTTATAGCTTGTAGTAATGAAGATGCTGAAACGGATAATACAGATAAGAACTCAGATACGATTACATACGAATCGGAAAATGGACCAATTGAAGTTCCGGCGAATCCACAGCGTGTCGTTGTTCTTTCATCTTTTGCTGGAAATGTGATGGCTTTGGATGTGGACCTTGTTGGAGTTGATTCTTGGGCGAAAATGAATCCTCAGTGGGAAGAGGAATTAGCCGATGTAGAAGAAGTAAGTGATGAAAGTTTAGAAAAAATTATTGAATTAGAACCGGATTTAATTATTGGCCTTTCCAGTATTAAAAATGTGGACAAGTTAAACGAAATTGCTCCGACTGTAACATATACGTATGGCGCTGTCGATTACTTAACACAGCATATTGAAATTGGAAAGTTGTTAAATAAGGAAGAAGAGGCGAAAGCTTGGGTTGATGATTTCAAACAAAGAGCCGAAGAAGCGGGCAATGAAATTCGCGCAGAAATTGGTGAAGAGGCAACGGTTTCGGTTATAGAAAGTTTTGATAAACAGCTTTATGTATATGGAGACAATTGGGGCCGTGGTACAGAAATTCTTTATCAGGAAATGAATTTGAAAATGCCAGAAAAAGTTGCTGAAGTAGCACAGGACGCTGGGTATTACGCCATGTCTTCGGAAGTACTTCCGGAATATGCTGGTGATTATATTATCTTCAGCCGATTCGATGAAACGCACAATTCATTTATGAACTCAGACACTTATAAAAATATACCTGCAGTAGCTAATAATCATGTGTTTGAAGTTAATGGGTATGAGTTTTACTTTAATGATCCTTTAACACTAGAATATCAGCTTGCTTTTTTCAAAGAAGCTTTCCTTAATAAATGAACGAAAACTATAGAGAAAAGATGAGTGATTCATGAAAAGGGAAATAAAAAACGTGCTACCATTTCGTTACAAAATGATAGCTGTCCTACTTCTTTTTATCGGGGCATTTTTGATATCAATCGTATATGGAGCTGCCGATATTCGTGTAATAGATGTATGGCTGTCACTTACTTCCAATGTGGAGGGAAGTGACATTTCTATTATTCGGGAAATTCGCCTACCGCGAGAGGTAGCTGCTGTATTGGTTGGTGCCGCATTGTCTATTGCTGGAGCAATGATGCAAGGAATGACAAGAAATCCACTAGCAGATCCTGGTCTACTCGGGCTAACAGCAGGAGCTAATGCCGCGCTGGCCGTTGCAATTGTTCTGTTTCCAACACTTCATTATTTTGGAGTTATGGTCGTCAGTTTTCTTGGTGCCGCTATAGGGGCAATGATGGTTTATGGGATTAGCGCAGTAAAACGTGGGGGATTTTCACCGTTTAAAATTATTTTAGCTGGTGCAGCTGTATCGGCTTTCCTTCAAGCGGTTTCTGAGGGGATTGGAATTTATTTTAAAGTATCTAAAGATGTATCGATGTGGACTGCTGGTGGACTCATCGGTACAACTTGGGGGCAATTACAAATGGTTGTTCCGTTTATGGTTGTAAGCATGCTAATTGCTTTTGGACTATCTAGACAACTTACCATTTTGAGTTTGAATGAAGAGGTTGCTGTTGGTTTGGGGCAAAAAACAACACAGATAAAGGCAGTACTTTTTATTATCATTGTTTTACTTGCGGGTGCATCCGTTGCATTAGTTGGAAATATGGCTTTTATCGGTTTAATGGTTCCCCATATGGTTCGAGTAATGGTCGGTACGGATTATCGATACATCTTACCAATGTCAGCCTTTGTTGGAGCAATTTTAATGCTCTTTGCGGATACGCTCGCCCGTACCATCAATGCCCCATGGGAAACGCCGATTGTAGCCATTATCTCGGTTATGGGATTACCATTCTTCCTCCTTATTATCCGTAAAGGTGGGAGGTTATTTATATGATTCACCCTCATTTACTGAAAAAACAACGAATCATTTTATGTTCATTAGCAATCTTAATTATCCTTACGGTCTTTATTAGCATGGGGATTGGAGCAGCTGCATTGACTTATGATCGGATCATTCCGACCCTATTTGGTGATGGATCATTTAAGGAAGAGTTTGTGCTATATTCCGTTCGTTTGCCACGGATTATTATCACAATTTTAGCTGGAATGGCCCTAGCGCTTTCTGGAGCAATACTTCAAGGTTTAACTCGTAACGACCTAGCTGATCCGGGAATTATTGGGATTAATTCGGGTGCTGGTGTAGCAGTTGCTATTTTCTTTTTATTTTACCCAGTACAATCTGGTACCTTTATCTATCTGTTACCAGTGGTTGCTTTTATTGGGGCGTTTCTTACCGCTATGCTTATTTATCTTTTTTCCTATGAGAGAAAGCGACCGCTCGAACCTACTCGAATGATCATTATCGGGGTTGGGTTCTCACTAGCATTATCTGGCATCATGATTGTCTTAATCTCTTCACAGGAGCGTGTAAAGGTTGACTTTATCGCCAAATGGTTAGCGGGAAATATTTGGGGAACAGACTGGCCTTTTATCTTAGCGGTATTGCCATGGCTAGTTATTTTCATCCCATACGCACTATATAAAGCAAATCGATTAAATATTTTAGCGCTGAATGAATCTATTGCAATTGGGGTAGGGGTCGCAGTTAATAAAGAGCGTATTCTATTGCTTTTCACTGCAGTAGCGCTCGCAGCTTCTGCGGTTTCCGTCACTGGAGGTATTTCCTTTATCGGACTGATGGCGCCGCACATTGCAAAATCCTTGGTTGGTCCTCGAAACCAACTATTTATCCCTGTAGCAATTCTATTAGGTGGATGGCTGCTATTAATCGCTGATACAATCGGAAGAAATATCGTTTCCCCGGAAGGTATTCCAGCAGGGATTGTAGTAGCTCTAATAGGAGCACCATATTTTATGTACCTATTATTACGAAAATAAAGAGCCGGGGGGACAGGTCCCTCGTCCCAATAGTACTTTCTTGTTTCATACAAGAGAAGTGGGACGAGGGACCTGTCCCTGTGGCTTTTTGCTATTTGACTTCTGTGTTTAAGGGGTCTAAGGCAAGTTTTTTAATTGCATAGGCCACTCCACTTTCATTATTGGTTAGAGTTTGGAAATCGGCGGCTTCTTTAATTTCTGGGATGGCGTTCCCCATTGCTACGCCACATCCAGCGTATTGGATCATGGATAAATCATTTCCATTATCCCCAAAACTCATAATTTCCTCTTGTTTAATACCAAGCTGTTCTGCTAGCTTTTTCACTGCATTTCCTTTGTTGTTTAGGAAACTATAAAATTTCTTGGTTGTGGATAAGTTTATGTTAAAATTTAACTATTACTGATGGAGAGAACAAAGATGATGAAAAAAGGTACAGGTGTTATAAAAGAAATACTAAAAGATCATTTTGCAGGATTTTGGGATTTGCACGATAGAAGGTTTCCCGAATCTTATCGTAATGATATAAAAGAAACTGTTGAGAAGACCATCAAGTGTGGTACCCGTGATATGGGCTTTGCACGTTATGAATGCTTAGGTTGTGAAGGTAATTCCTTACCTAAATTTGTATGTTTCACTTGTAAAAGTAGACTCTGTCATCGTTGTGGGAAAAAATATACGGATGATTGGTCGGATAAACAACAGGAAATGATTTTTAATGTACCTCATCGTCATATGGTATTTACTATTCCTCAAGAATTAAGGAATGTGTTCTTTGAAGATCGTAAAAAGCTTAATGAATTAAGTAAACAGGTGGCGGAAGTTTTTCAATAATTATCACAGAAGTAAAAAAAGAGGATTACGCTCGGGTATTATTACAGTAATACATACTTTTGGACGTGATTTAAAATTCAACCCCCATATACATGCATTGGTAACAGAAGGGGCATTAGATAATAAGAAAGAGTGGGTATCAAGTGGATATATTCCATATGAGTACTTAAGGAAATCATGGCAAAAAGTAGTGTTAGATTTAGTGAAAAAATGGTTTCCTGGGAATCAAAAAGTGAATGAATTGGTGAATGATTTATACCAAAGATACCCTAAGGGATTTTATGTAAATGCAGAAAAGAAAATAACAAACGCCAAAGGAGTAGCACGGTACATTGGGCGATATTTAGCACGACCAGCAATTGCGGAATACCGTATCGTAGAATATGACGGAGATACGGTCCATTATTGGTATGAAGATCATCGTACTGGTAAAAGAGTAGATAAAAAGATCCCCGTTTACAGGTTTATATTTGAAATACTACAACACGTCCCTCCTAAGCATTTTCGTATGGTTGGTAGATATGGATTGTATAGTAGAAGATCCCATCGAAAAGCACAACAAATATTAAGTTTATATGCGTTCATGAGGACAAAACAAATTTCATTATTACTGGAGACGAAAAGAAAAAAGAAAACATACCGTCAACGAATGATGGAGTCATTTGAAAACGACCCATTTCAATGTCCACATTGTGGAAGACAAATGGACCTTGTAGGAATATGGCATAGTGATTACGGATGGATTTATTACTACATGGAGGAAGTAGAAAAGGAGAGATGTAAAAAATATGGTATTGTCCAACAAAAAAGGACGGGATAATTCGGCAGAAAACTTAGGGTGGTTAAATGAAGACGATCCCTTTGGTTTGATTGAAGAAATAAAGATGGTGATTTTTAAATGTATTGATTGTAATAAAACCGATGAAGTTCCTGAATATATTATCGGTGAATTTAGTGTGGATAAAAAAGAGGGAGAAGAAGTAGAATTACATTGCCCCTACTGTAATGGCACCATGTTAGAAGCGAGAAATATCCCAAGTGATTAATTCTCACTTGGGACGTGATAAGGCGCGTTAGCGCTTTTGTTCTTTATATCACTTAAAACAAGCAGTAAGACTCCCACCTCAAGTTTCTAGGGAAAGAAAAAGGGTAGGTGGGAGATGAAGGAAACCCCCCACACTGATAGAAGTCTCCTTTATTTATGGAATAAGACAGCTATAATTGGAGAAATTTGAATGATGGATTAAACCACCCTTTTTAAAATAGTAAAAAAATACTGGAAAATTATGATAAAACTATTGATTTTTCACCCTATTCAGTATACTATTATATTTAAATTTTCAGAAAAGGGGGTTCGGCGATGGTTACTTTTATAGCTTCCATCTTGTTGTTAATTGTTGGGTATATCGTTTATGGGAAGGTGGTTGAACGGATTTTCGGCATTAATGACAAAAATCCAACACCTGCTTATACAAGTAACGATGGGCTTGATTATATGCCAATGAGTTGGTGGAAGGCGAGTTTAATTCAGCTTCTAAATATCGCTGGAACCGGTCCGATTTTTGGTGCAATAATGGGTGCGCTTTATGGCCCTGTTGCATTTATATGGATTGTTATTGGTTGTATTTTTGCGGGAGCGGTACATGATTACTTTTCAGGTATGGTATCGCTTAGGCATAATGGAGCACAATTTCCGACAATTGTCGGAAAATATTTAGGCGAAAAGTTGAAAATCATCACTACGATTGTTTCGATATTTTTAATGATTTTGGTTGCAGCAGCATTTACTGCAGCACCTGCCCAGTTACTAACACAAATTACACCATTTAATTTTACGACATGGCTTATTATTATATTTGTTTATCTAATACTTGCGGCAATCCTACCAATTAATAAAGTAATTGGTAGAGTATATCCTATATTCGGAGCAATATTAATCTTTATGGCTGTATCAATCGGAATTGGGATGTTCTTTTTTGACAATCCAATCCCAAATCTAACGTTAAGTAACTTACACCCTGGAGAGCTACCAATCTGTCCATTATTAATGGTAACCATATCTTGTGGAGCTATCTCTGGATTTCATAGTACACAAAGTCCTATCTTGGCCCGAACATTGAAAAAAGAAAGTGAAGGTAGAAAGGTGTTCTATGGAGCGATGATTGGTGAAGGAGTCATTGCTATGATTTGGGCAGCGGCAGGGATGACCTTTTTCGGTAGTACTGGTGCATTGAATGCAGCACTGGAAGCGGGCGGTCCTGCTGGGGTCGTTAATGAAATCAGTCTAACGACACTAGGAGCATTTGGCGGTATGATAGCGATATTGGGGATTGTCGTTCTTCCGATTACGACTGGTGATACGGCATTACGGTCTTCCAGAATGATGCTTGCAGAATTATTAACACAATTGACAAAGAAAGACTTTAATGGAAAAGGAAAATTAACTTTACTTATGGTACCGGTAGCAGGCGCCACGCTATATCTGACTTCGATTGATTATAGTTTCCTTTGGCGGTATGTTGGCGGATCTAATCAGATAGTTGCTGCAGTAATGTTATGGACGGCAGCTATGTACCTTGTGAAAAACAATAAGTTTCATTGGATCTGTAGTATTCCAGCTTTATTCATGACGGCGGTAGTAAGTACGTATGTCTTTTATGCGCCAGAGGGTTTTAACCTGGACTATGGTATTTCTATGATTCTAGGAATGGTTATTTGGTTGGCTGTACTTGTGTGGTTTGTAAGGCAACTTATTAAACATAAAACAGCTAGCAACTATGAGGATTCGGATGTGAAATTAGGATGATAAAGGGTTTATCCCGCCTCAAGCTTCTGGGGAAACAAAGAAGGTAGGTGGGAAATCAACTGCTCGTAAAGGTACGATAAGTGCGACTAACCATCAGTCGGGGATGAAGGAAAGCTCCCACTGATGGTTAGTCTTCTTTATAGAATACTGGAAACGAACCAGTATCCTATTTTTGTGATTCTTGTATGTGTATTTTGTTCTATTTGGCGTTTTCGTTTAAAGGTTCTAAAGCAAGTTTTTTGATTGCATAGGCCACTCCGCTTTCATTGTTGCTTCGAGTTTGGAAGTCAGCGGCTGCTTTTACTTCTGGGATAGCGTTACCCATTGCCACGCCACATCCTGCGTATCGGATCATGGATAAGTCATTTCCGTTATCGCCAATCGTCATTGTTTCCTCTTGTTTAATACCAAGTTGTTCAGCCAGCATTTTCACTGCATTTCCTTTACTTGCACTAGGATGAACAAATTCAAGGAAATATGGAGCACTTTGAACAATTGTATACTGCTTATTTAGGCTCTTAGGAAGTTCTTCAATGGTACGATTTAATTTGTCTGGATGATTAACAAACATGATTTTTGGTATCGATATATTAGTTGGTATGTCGCTTACTTGGCGATAACCTAATGGGATTTCACTTAAATATGCCTCTAACACTGTATAGTCACTAATATCAGCGTTTGGGGTATAAACCCCTTTCGTATCAAAGAAATGCATTGGTGTTTTCAATTCCATACTAAGTTCATACAACTTCACTAAATCAGCATGTCCAAGTGATAATTCAGCTACAACCTCGTTTGTATGAGTATCTTGCACCAATGCGCCATTATAGGCGATGGCAAAGTCACCCTCTTGATTAAGGTTAAGTGCTTTAATGTAGCTCCGAATGCCACCAATTGGGCGCCCGGAACAAAGGACAATTTTAATTCCTTGCTTTTTTGCCTCAGATAACGTGTATTTTACATCTTCTGGTACTTCATGACGGTCGTTTAAAAGAGTCCCGTCCATATCTATTGCAATTAATTTATACAATTTCTATTCTCCAATCTTCTGTTGATACCACCATTATACGACAAGTTAAGTCAGAGGGACAATTGAGCCAATCGAAGTAATTTAGGATAAAAAAGAAGGGGCTGGATGTATCCCATTGGCTTTCAAATTGAACTTCAAACCATCCAATAAAAAGGAATTGTTGAAAAAATAAACATAAATAACTCTATTTATTCCCTTGACAAGAATGTTAACACAGTATAAAATAACTTTGATGCGAAAAACAACAGTTTAAATACTTTATAAACTATTTCAAGCAGTGAATAGAAAAAAGTGTTGTGAATTATCTCTTTGACGTCACAAGGAAAATGCTACTACCTAGTACAAAATGCCAACTATCTATGGCTCGCAAATGGTGAATGGGGGTAAAGGTAAGTTCAATATTTATTTTAAACCCAATTTGTAAGCGCTCTGAATAGGGTGCGGAAAAAATTTGCTTGTTCATTTATGGAAAGCGTAACGTAGGAGCATACTTATAAGTGATCTACAAAGAAATAAATGCAACATCTTCATATAAAACAAACAGAACTGCTAAAAATTACATCAGGGGGACTAATTTATGCCATTATTAATTGTTGCCATAGGGGTACTATTACTACTTATTTTTATTATGAAATTTAAATTAAACACATTCGTTTCCCTAATCATTGTTGCGATTGTTGTAGCCTTATCGCTTGGAATGCCTATGGGGGAAGTTGTTGAGTCGGTTGAAAGCGGTTTAGGTGGAACACTTGCTCATATTGCGTTAATCTTTGGTATGGGTGCAATGCTTGGTAGATTAATTGCAGACTCAGGTGGAGCTAACCGTATCGCTGTAACGTTAATTGATAAATTTGGTGAAAAGAGAATTCAATGGGCTGTTCTATTTGCTTCGTTTATAGTTGGTATTGCTTTATTCCTTGAAGTTGCAATTGTATTGCTTGTTCCAATTATATTCTCGATTGCAAAGGAATTAAAAGTTTCTATCGTGAAATTAGGACTACCGATGGTTACTGCTGCTTTGGCAACACATGCATTCTTACCGCCGCATCCAGGTCCAACCGCAGTAGCTGCGGAGTATGGTGCGAATATTGGTTTAGTTTTAATCTACGGAATTATTGTTGCTATCCCAACGGTTATTTTTGCAGGAATCTTGTATCCGAAACTTGCGAAGAAAATTGTGCCAACTGCTTTTACTAGAGAGGGTAGTGAATCATTTGGTGTACAAAAGACATTTAAGCTAGAAGAAACACCTGGTTTTGGTATTAGTTTATTTACAGCACTATTTCCTGTGATCTTAATGGCTTTAGGAGCAATCGTTGATATGATTCAACCTGCTCTAGGCTTTTCGGATAATATGCTAGTGAACTTTATTCGCTTTATTGGTAATTCATCAATGGCTATGTTGCTTTCTTTATTACTAGCAATTTATACAATGGGATTGAGAAGAAATATTCCAATTAAGACATTAATGGATTCTTGCTCTTCCGCAATCAATTCCTTAGGTATGCTACTTCTAATCATCGGCGGTGGAGGTGCTTTAAAACAAGTGCTTATTGATGGTGGTGTTGGTGATTATGTTGCAGATATCTTTGCAGGATCGTCTATGTCGCCAGTCTTCTTTGCTTGGACAGTCGCAGCTATATTACGTATTTGTTTAGGATCAGGAACGGTTGCAACGTTAACTACAGCAGGATTGGTTATTCCATCCCTTGCTGGAATACCAGATGTTAACCTTGAACTAGTTGCACTTGCGACTGGAGCAGGTAGTGCCATTGCATCCCATGTTAACGATGCCGGCTTCTGGATGGTTAAAGAGTCTCTAGGTATGACATTAAAAGAGGCTTTTGGAACATATACTGTACTTTCAACAATAGTTGCTGTATCTGGTTTAATATGTACTTTATTATTAGATATGATTGTTTAAAACAACTGAAAAAACAACCATTTTATAGATGTTATAAAATGGTTGTTTTTTATCTTATAATTCTTCCTGTTTCAATAGATTATGGTGAACATTACAAGTGAAACCGTTTTACTAATTACTTTTACTTTAAAGGAATATGGCTTATAATTAATAGTGTTGCAATTTGCATAGTATAGATTATTTTTAAGCTCTTTGTGAAATTGTAAAATCACAAGGTGAATTAAAAGGATTGTTAAGATTATATAATCCATTTAAGTTCCTTTATAGTTTGCTAGATATTAGAAAAATATAGAATACATAACTTGATTTTTGCGACAGAAGGTGAAATAAAATGATAAAAGCATTGGTAGTCGTCCCTTATGAGGGATTGCTTGAAATGATGAAAGAGGTTAGTCAAGAAGTAGAAGATATTGAATTACACATTGAATTAGGTAACTTATATGAAGGTGTCGCAATTGCAAAGAATGCTGAAAATGAGGGTTATCATGTTATTATAAGCCGTGGTGGTACGGCATCAATGATACAAGAGGCAGTATCCATTCCGGTGATAGATATTCAAGTTTCTGGCTATGATGTATTACGCATTTTAACACTTGTAAAGGGTTTTTCCGGTAAGGCTGCTATTGTTGGCTTCTCTAATATTACACAAGGTGCTGCTACTATATGTAAGCTGCTAGATTTAGATATTAAAACATTAACGATTACAAAGGATAATGAAGTAAAAGGGAAATTGACAGGGTTAAAAAAGAATGGATATGAGGTAGTAATCGGTGATGTAGTGACGATGCAAGCCGCTAAACAATTAGGGATGACAGGAGTACTGATTACATCCGGAAAAGAAGCAATTATGGATGCTTTAGAAGAAACAAGAAGGTCCTATCGTTTATTTTCAAGGCTACAACGAGATATTACGTTAATGGAAACAATTCTTGATAGTGATGAACATGCTATCGGGGTTTTTAATCAAGATGAGAAAATAGTTTATGGGAATGAACGATTCCATAACGAATTTCATTGGTTAAATTTAGACAATGCTACTGATGTAAAAAAACTTATACAAGAAACAACCTTAACAAACGAAAAGCAGGTAAAATTGCTTTACATTAATAATAAATTATGGAAAATAACCTCATGCCCAATCAAGGATAAAGTGGCACTATTTTTTGAAAAGACACATTCCAATCAAATAACTACGCATAGTGGGCAAGCGAATCAAACCGCAATTGAATTGCATACATCCGCCTCACGTACCCCTATTTCGGGGAAAAGTGAAGCAATTCAGAAGGTGTTGGAACAAATCGATCTATACGGGGATCGTGAGGAGCCTATCTGGATCATGGGGGAACAAGGGAACGGAAAAGAATTAGTAGCCCATTCCATTTATTTAAAAAGAAAAACTGCAGACGAACCGTTAATTACATTGCGTTGTGATGTAATAAGTGCAGAACAATTGAAAGATCTTATTAAGGATGATTTTTTCCAAAAGTACTCCAATAGAATTATATTCTTAAAAAATATTGACCAATTGAATTCCTATATGCAGAAGGAGTTATTGCGTGTCCTAAAGGATGAAAGCGAGCAGAAGCCACAATGGATTGTATCTTCCAAGGATAACATAGAGGAAAGGATTAAAAATAAAACTTTCCATCGCGAGCTATTCCGATTATTATCTCCATTACAGATTCAAATTCCACCACTTCGGGAGCGTAAAGAGGATATGGAGGAATTGGTTCCCGTATTTATTTCTGATTTGCATCCAAAATATGGGAATAAAGTAGTCGGGATTCGTGATGATGCGTTGGAGCAGATGATGGACTATGATTGGCCAGGAAATGTAGGGCAATTAAAACATGTAATGGAACAATTATTTTTGGAATCACAATCCTATTATATCGAGAAAGCGGAAGTGGATATCGTATTTAAACGACTGAAGCAACAAGAGAAGTGGAATGATGCGCTATCGTATATTGATATTAGCGGTACATTAGAGGAAATTGAGAGGCAAGTAATTACAAAAGTCCTTGAGGATGAAGGGATGAATCAATCCAGGGCAGCTAAACGTTTAGGAATTAATCGATCCACCTTATGGCGCAAGCTAAAAGAATAGCTTGCGTTTTTCTTGTGGCTAAACCCTCTATTTAAATGATGCAAAATACAACATCAATAGAATTAAATGAAGAATTATAATTAAAACATTGCTAAATGCAACATTTTGGTTTATAATTATCACTGAAAGCGTTATAGAATACGTGAACGAGATAAATATAATGCGATATAGATAATAGGAGTAGAAATAAGTGAAAACGCAAGAACTATATACTGAGATGATTGAGAAGGGGGGCGAATGAGTTGAAACTGGCAGTGATAGCAGATGACCTAACAGGCGCAAATGATACAGGTGTTCAATTTGCGAAAAAAGGGTTAAACACAACCGTACTTTTTTCAGATACACATTTACAACCAGCACATTTAAGTGAAGATGTCATTGTTTTAAATTCAGATAGTCGTGCACTTGATTCTCAAAAGGCTTATGATATTGTATTCAATCTATCAACTGAATTAAACAAATTAGGCGTAACAAACGTGTTTAAGAAAGTCGATTCAACCATGAGAGGAAATATTGGTCAAGAAATTGATGCAGTAATGGACGTATTTCAATTTAAGACCTCATTTGTCGTACCAGCTTTTCCAAAAAGTAAGCGAACAACCGTAGATGGAAAGCACTATGTTCGCGGGGTGTTATTAGCGGAGTCGGAAATTGCAAATGATCCATCCTGCCCGGTGAAAGAAAGCTACCTTCCGAAACTATTACAGGAGCAAAGTAAGCGCAATGTCGAACTAATCTCCATTTCGGATGTACGAAAAGGGAAACGTCACTTATTTGAAAAAATGATGGAGAAAACCACAGATGATTCTTCCAAAATTGTTGTCATGGATGCAACGACAGATGAAGAGCTCAAAACGATTGTTGATGCTGCTGAAATGATACAAGAGGAGTTCCTTTGGGTTGGCTCGGCAGGGGTGGCCTCTCACTTTTCAAACACAGGTAACCATGAAGAGGTAGTACTTAACAAGCGAATAGAACAACGTCCACCAGTATTAGTAGTGGCGGGTAGTGTGAACACGATTACGCATCAACAGATTCATGATTTGAAAAAAGGGAATACTGTAGAAGAAATTGTTATTTCTCCGGAAGCATTCTTTTATGAAGATGAGCGAAAGCGTGAGATTAATCGTATTGTTCATGCTGGTCAAGCATTACTGAAAAAAGGCGATTTAGTAATAAAGACTGATCGTGGGCAAGAGGCGATGGATCGAGTGAAACAACGGAAACATGAACTTGATTTATCGAATTTTGAAGTAGGGCATACTATTGCTGAATCAATGGGGATTATTGCCTGTCAGTTAATTGAAAAGAATGACATTTGCGGTGCTGTTTTAACAGGTGGGGATATTGCAGGAGCTACATGTAAAGCATTAAAAGGTGAGGGAATTCAAGTTATTGGAGAAGTTGAAGCAGGAATCCCTTATGGTAAGTTATTTGGTGGTTTATATGACGGCCTTCCCGTTGTAACAAAAGCGGGTGCATTTGGTTCCGAGCAGGCACTTACTAAAGCTCTTCAAACAGTTACCGAAGTGCATGGATATACGAAAAGAAATAACTAATAATTTGTTATAAGCGAAGTAAAGTGATAACGCCAAGCTTATGGTCGACATTTACAATAGGCTTGGCGAAATAAGATATGAAAATAGGAGGATATTATGATGGCTTCTAAAAGACCAAGTATTGCAATTACAATGGGTGATCCTTCAGGAGTAGGCCCTGAGATTATCGCCAAATCCTTAAATGACAAAAATATTTATGAAAGATGCCGTCCATTTGTAGTCGGTGACGCCAAAATTTTAAAAAGGGCGCTACAAGTAACAAATTTGGAGCTTCAATTAAATAGCATTACACAACCCGAAGATGCAATGTACGAATATGGTACAATTGATATTATTGATTTAGATTTAGTTTCTGAAGATTTACCATGGGGACAAGTTTCTTCTGAAGCAGGAAACGCTGCATTCCGTTATTTGGAAAAAGCAATTTCTTATGCCAATGAAGGAAAAATCCAAGGAATTTGTACAGCGCCATTGAATAAAGAAGCGCTTCATAAAGCAGGTCACATCTATCCTGGACATACAGAAATTTTAGCAGAACTAACAAATACGAAAGATTTCGCAATGATGCTATCTGCCCCTGGATTAAGAGTCATTCATGTGACAACACATGTTGGACTAATTGATGCCATTAATAAGATTAATGTCGATCGTCAATATACAGTTATTAAACTTGCACATGAAACACTACAAAAGGCAGGAATTAAATCCCCTCGTATCGCAGTTTGTGGAATTAACCCACATGCTGGAGAAAATGGACTTTTTGGACATGGCGAAGAAGAGGAAAAAATCATTCCAGCTATCGAAAAGGCACAGGAAGAAGGAATTAATGTACAAGGACCGCTTCCGGCAGATACCTTATTCTTTAGAGCAAAACGCGGTGACTTTGATATCGTTGTTGCGCAATATCACGATCAAGGACATGGACCAATTAAAGTTCTAGGTCTTGAAGCTGGAGTAAATATTACGGTTGGTCTTCCAACAATACGTACTAGTGTTGACCATGGAACGGCTTTTGATATCGCTGGTAAAAATATTGCGGACGAGCTATCACTAAAAGAAGCGCTACGCATGGCGGTTGAATTAGCACCTGAAAATTAATTATAAAAAGTTAAGCAAGAGGTTGTTATCAACCTCTTGCTTCATTGGTAAATAGGGAAGTATAGCACTTTCCTATTTTCGTAAACGTAACTAAGGCATTTGCCTTAAGGTTCAAAGTAGAAGAAAACGTAGCGTCTTTATGTCATGAAAATGTTGAAGAATGATATATTTATTCCGCTTTACGGGGATATTTAACATAAATACTGGGCAAAAGAAATACGAAAGGAGTGACATTTAATGTCTTTACCGAAATTTGCAAAAATAAGACAAAGATTTCAAGTGGAAAGTCTGAACGATATTGTTGGAACAGTTTCAGAGCAATTCAACCAAGTGAAAGCGGACGAAAAGATTAAGCCAGGCATGGAAATTGCGATTACTGTTGGAAGCCGGGGGATTGCTAATATTCCACTCATCGTTAAAAGCGTAGCGGATGAAATTAAAAAAAGAGGTGCAACACCATTTATTATTCCTGCAATGGGAAGTCATGGTGGTGCTACTGCTGAAGGACAAATCGAAGTATTAGATGGACTTGGTGTGACAGAGGAATCAACCGGCTGTGAGATCCGTTCTTCCATGGAAGTTGTAGAGGTTGGCAAAACATCAGCAGGAATCCCTGTTTATGTTGATCAACATGCTTACCATGCGGATGGAATTATTGTGATGGGGCGTGTGAAGCCACATACTGATTTTAAAAAGGATATTGAAAGTGGTATCTTAAAAATGGCGTCAATAGGCATGGGCAAACATAAGCAAGCATTAGCGCTACATACGCATGGTATTAGAGGAATTCGTGATATGATGCCTGAGGTTGGTAAAGTGGCCATTGGCAATTCAAATACACTGTTTGGTATAGCGATTGTAGAAAACGCGCATGAAGAAACAGCGATTATTGAAGCAATTAATCCAGACCAAATTGAAGAACGCGAAAGAGAATTATTGAAACGAGCATTTGCCTTGATGCCAAGTTTACCAGTTGACGAAATGGATATATTAGTCGTTGATGAAATCGGTAAAAACTATAGTGGAACAGGTATGGATACGAATATCATTGGTCGGATCCGTGTATTAGGAGTAGAAGAGCCAGAAAAGCCAAGTATAAAATATGTTATTGCCTCTAACCTAAGTGAGGCGAGTCATGGTAATGCATTAGGAATCGGCCTAGCTGATTTAACAACGAAGCGTTTATTTGAAAAAATTGATTTAAAAGCTATGAATGAAAATGTTGTAACAAGTACATTTCTAGATAGAGCTAAAATTCCTATTGTCCTTGATAACGACCGTGAGGCGTTAGAAGCAGCTCTCCGGGCTACATGGGGTATTCCAGCTAACGAGGCAAGAATCGTGAGGATACCAAACACACTTCATATCGGAGAGCTTTTTGTATCAGAAGTAATTTTTAATGAATTGAAAGATAATGACAACATCGAAGTATTAGAGGATTTACATGAAATGAAGTTCGATGCAGATGGGTATTTCCCGCCGATGCAATAGTTTTTTATGTATAGAGGGTTTTCCATTTGGAACCCCTCTTTTTCTTGTCTTTTTACCGGTTCTCTTTTATTTAAGAAACCCTATAATGGATAATATGAATTTAATATTACAAAGCGCTTTGTTGGATAGAATACAAAATGAAGGTTTAAAATAGATGTTGAAAGGATGCGTGATTGAATTGAAATTAAAGGATAAAGTAGCAATTGTAACAGGTGGAGCAAGTGGAATTGGCGAAGCAACTGTACGTCTTTTTACTAAAGAAGGAGCAAAGGTAGTTATTGCTGACCTTTCAGAACGAGGTAACAATCTATCAGAAGAGTTGAATTCAAATGGATTTGACACGTTATTTGTTAAAACGGATGTAACCAAAGAAGAAGATATTAAACAAATGATTAACGAAACCGTGAAGCAATACGGCAAACTGGATATTATGTATGCCAATGCTGGAATTGCCGATGATGCACCAGCAAACGAATTGTCCTATGAAAAATGGAAACGAATCATTGATATTAATTTATCAGGAGTATTCCTTTCCGATAAATATTCGATTGAACAGTTTCAAAAACAAGGTACAGGTGGTGTCATTGTTAATGCTGGATCCATTCATAGTTTTGTTTCCTTGCCAAACCCAACCGCTTATTCCTCAGCTAAAGGGGGCGTGAAGCTATTAACGCAAAACTTATGTACAGCCTATGCAAAGGACGGAATTCGTGTTAACGCAGTCTGCCCTGGTTATATTGACACTCCTTTACTAACTAAAGTTGATTCTAAAGCTAAAGAACATTTAGCTTCGCTTCACCCACAAGGTAGACTTGGAAAGCCAGAAGAAATAGCAAAAGCAGTTCTTTTCTTAGCTAGTGATGATGCTAGTTTTGTTAATGGTACAACACTCCTTGTGGATGGGGCCATACCGCGCAGTAATTTTGACGGCACCGATATTAGCAACAAAGTATAGAGAGGAACCTGTTATACCCACCATTCCTTTTGGAGCAATATCAGACAATAGTGCGCCTGTTACAGTTGACGCAATCCCTTGGCCCAAAAATGCGATGGACATAAAGGCAATCACTATATTAGGGGAATTGGTAAAGTTCCCGCCAATGACTGCACAAGATAATAACAAACCAGCGATAATAGGTAATTTCCGTGCAATTCCTATTCGTTCGAGCGAATGGTGATAAGACTTATTTGACTTTGATTGAGGAACCGTATAGGTAATGCAGTTGTGCCTAGACCGCTATCAATATATAAAAAGCTATTATCCTTTATGTTATAGATTCCCTTTTGCAAATGTGGAAAAAGCCCCTCGTCAGGAGCAACAATTGCACCGATTAATGGCAACCTTACTTGCCCACCATGTGTGTGTCCACTTAGTACTAAATCTACAGGAAGATCCGCATATTTCTGTATAACGCTTGGAGAATGGGAAAGTAAAATATTATATACTTGATCGTTTACCTGATAAAATGCTTCTTCCATATTCTCCCGCTCTGTTGATACATCATCTATACCAATAATATGAAATGTGGATCCATTCTTCTCCAATTCGATATTCTTATTGCTTAGTATTGTAACGCCCCTTGTTTTAAGGCCAGACAAGAATTCTTTTTTTCTTGGATTATCCCACTCGTGATTCCCTGTTACAAAATAGGTTTGTGGATTGATCTGAACTAGCTTATCAATTAAATGAAAAACATCTTGAAAATCCGATGTTTTTCTATCTATTAAATCTCCCGTTAGAACAATCATGTCTACGTTTAAATCTTGAATTTGTTTTATTAGCTCTTCATTATTTTCCCCAAATACCTTACTATGTACATCCGTTATCTGTAAAAGGCTTATCTCTGTGCCCACGTCTAGCTTACTGCTTTGAAGCGATATTCGATTTAGTTTAAAAGTATTTGTATCAATGTGGATCTTTCCGATCATAGATAATAAGAAAAATAATGCAATAGAAACGAATAGCTTCCTAAACTTCCTCTTCGGATGTCTATTGATCTTCTCTCTCTTTTCCATACAATTACTAACCCCTTACCTGTCATTCTTTAACGCACTTCCGAAAGAAGTCTCCCTCTTCAAGCGTGTGAAGGGCGTAGCCCAATGGTAAGGGGGAGATGAATTTCGGTTGGGCGACAGCCCCAAGGCTTTTTCTTTTGCCTTTATTGTTCATTAAGGTATAATCAGTCTTATAAAACATAAGGATTGATATAAAAATGAAATTAGATAGTAATAACCATTCAGTGTTCTCGATGTATTATCATCTTGTGTTAGTCGTGAAGTATCGTAGAAAAGTAATAGATGATACCATTTCAGATTATGCCAAAGATAAATTTGTGACATTGAGTGAAAGGTATAATATTACATTAGTTGAATGGAACCACGATATGGACCATATTCATATTTTGTTCAAAGCACAACCTAACAGTGAATTATCGAAATTCATCAATGCCTATAAAAGTGCCAGTTCAAGACTTATCAAGAAGGATTTTCCTCATGTTCGTAAAAAATTATGGAAAGAAATGTTTTGGTCAAGAAGTTTTTGTTTGTTGACGACTGGTGGTTCACCAATTGAAGTGGTGAAAAAATATATTGAAAATCAAGGGGCAAAGTGAGGTGATTTGATATGGCTAAACAAAATAAAGCGTACAAGTTTAGATTGTATCCAACAGATGAACAGGCTTTGATCATACGCAAAACGTTTGGATGTGTCCGTTTTGTCTACAACAAGATGTTAGCTGAACGTAAAGAGACTTATGATTTATTAAAGGATGATAAAGATGCCTTAAAAAAGGTGAAGAACCCTACTCCTGCCAAATACAAGAAAGAGTACGAATGGCTAAAGGAGGTAGATTCCTTAGCGTTAGCGAACGCACAACTAAACTTGGATAAGGCATATAAAGCATTCTTCAAGGGGAATGCCAAATTCCCGAAATTCAAAAGTAAACGACACAGGCAAAGTTACACAACAAATGTTGTAAACGGTAATATTCAGTTATTGGATAGTCATATCAAATTACCTAAACTAAAAATGGTCAAAATCAAGCAACATAGAAAGATACCATCCGAATACAAAATCAAATCTTGTACCCTATCTATGACCTCATCAGGAAAATACTATATTTCTATTCTTACAGAGTACGAGAAGGAGATAGAGAGCAAAGAAATTGAAAAAGTAGTCGGGTTAGATTTTGCGATGGATGGGTTGTTTGTCGATAGCGAGGGTGAGAGAGCCAATTACCCTAAGTTTTATCGACAAATGCTTGATAAATTAGCAATGGAACAACGTAAACTTTCGCGCAAAAAGAAAGGATCTTTTAACTGGAATAAACAACGTATTCAAGTAGCTAAAATCGGGGAGAAGGTCGCCAATCAACGGAAGAACTTTCTTCATCATAAGTCGAAAGAATTAGTAACTAACTATGATGCTGTTGTGATTGAAGATTTAGACATGAAGGGGATGTCACAAGCACTAAAGTTTGGTAAAAGTGTCGCTGATAATGGGTGGGGGATGTTTACTTCTTTCTTACACTACAAATTAAAAGAACAAGGAAAACGACTTGTCAAAATAGATAAATGGTTTCCCTCTACAAAAACCTGCTCGAAATGTGGGGCAGTAAAAGAAATCAAATTATCAGAACGCACTTATCAATGTGCATGTGGACTAAACCTTGATAGGGATTACAATTCAGCACTCAATATCAAAAAAGAAGGCATTCGATTGTTAGAAAGTGCCTGATAAAAAAATAAACTCTTGGAACAAGAGGGTTAGCTTGGTCAAATTCGTCAGCTACCAAAAGTGGCGATTACCCAAGAAGCCCCCACTTCAAGCAACCCGTGAGGGTGGTAAGAGGGGGTAGTTCACTTATTAAACTATAGCAAAAACAAACTAGAATAGATAGGGGGTTATAAGGATGGGTAAAAAAATTTACTATTGACAAATGGTACTAGCAGTTTTACAATTTACTATTATTAAGAAACAGTTTCTAGTTTTTAAGATAATTTAATAATTAGCTAGCTATGAATGCTATGGGTCACACTATAGCGGGAGCAGCTTCTGGAGAGACCGCTTGGTTAGCGGCGCCGAAGGGTTCACAATCTCAGGCAAAAGGACAGAAGAGTAATGAATATGTATTTGTTAAGCTAACGATTGCTAGCGTAACAAATGGTATTTACTATTCTTATGACCACGAGATTGGAGGACTTCCAATCTCTTTTTTTAATGTTCTTTTATCTGCTCCTTATTTCACATTGAAAGGCTAAACAAATTTTTTTGGAGGAGATATCATTGGCACAACAAGGATTAAAGAAGGATTTAGCAAGTCGGCATGTACAATTAATTGCCATTGGCGGTACGATTGGTACAGGGTTGTTTTTAGGATCAGGTAAAGCCATCCAACTTGCAGGTCCATCTATTATATTTGCATATTTAATCGTAGGAATGGCACTCTTTTTTGTAATGAGGGCACTTGGGGAGCTTCTGTTGTCAAATTCTGGTTATCAATCACTTACAGATATTGCTCAGGATTACCTAGGACCTCGGATAGCGTTCGTAACTGGTTGGACGTATTGGTTTTGTTGGATTATGACGGCTATGGCTGATATCATTGCAGTCGGTGTCTACGTAAGGTACTGGTTTGATATTCCACAATGGATACCTGCTGTCGTATGTTTGGTCATTTTATTAGGATTGAACTTACTTACTGTAAAACTTTTTGGGGAATTGGAGTTTTGGTTTGCCTTAATCAAGGTTGTTACGATTCTCGCATTGATTGGTATCGGAGTGATCATGCTAGTAATGGGCTCTAAGACAGATGCTGGAATAGTAACGATTCATAATCTGTGGGGGCATGGGGGGCTATTTCCGAATGGAGTTTCAGGTTTCTTACTTTCATTCCAGATGGTTGTGTTTGCCTATGTCGGTGTGGAATTAGTTGGTGTATCTGCAGCAGAGACAGCTAATCCAGAAAAAAATATTCCATCAGCGATTAACAAAATACCATTTAGAATTCTCTTTTTCTATGTGGGTGCACTTATCATTCTATTATCTATTAATCCATGGACGGAACTAAATGCGTCGGAAAGTCCCTTTGTTAAAACGTTCAGCTTAATTGGAATTCCACTTGCTGCTGGAATTATTAACTTTGTCGTATTAACTTCTGCGGCATCTGCTTGTAACAGTGGAATGTTTTCAACGAGTCGAATTCTCTTTAGTCTAAGCAATAATGGACAAGCACCTTCTAAAATGACGAAATTAAATAAAAATCACGTACCAAGTCATGCATTATGGATATCCACCATCGTCGTATCTGTAGGTGCTCTTTTGAGTAAGCTAATTCCGGAGCAGGCTTTTGGAATTGTGACAACCATCAGTGCCATTTGTTTT
Source organism: Oceanobacillus sp. FSL K6-0118 (assembly GCF_038006665.1). NCBI lineage: Bacteria > Bacillati > Bacillota > Bacilli > Caryophanales > Bacillaceae > Oceanobacillus > Oceanobacillus sp. FSL K6-0118. The sequence continues at coordinate 140,773 of NZ_JBBOVR010000001.1, read as the reverse complement.
ATTTGGGTTTGGGGTGTGATTTTAGTTTGCCATTTAAGATATAAGAAACAACGTCCTGAGTTACAGGCAAAATCAACATTTAAGGCACCGTTAACGCCGTTTGTTAATTATGCGGTACTAATATTATTTGCAATGGTTCTTATCATTATGCTAGTGGCCAAAGAAACACGGCCAGCCTTATTGTTAACACCTCTATGGTTTATTATTTTATTTACTTTGTACTTATTTAAAGGAAAAAAAGAAAAAGATATAAAATTATCAGCTTAGCAGGGATATAGGGACAGAGTACATTGTCTCGGTCTGTATAAGTAATTTTGGGACAGTGAACCTGTCCTTGTGGTTCTTTTTTTACGGAATAGAAAGGAAGTAAAGCAGAAATTGAAATTATATAGGAGATTAATAGTTCCATTCGGTTTATTACTTGTCTTCGGATTGGCTGGTTGTAATAGTAACGAAACAGTAACAAATGTGGGGAAATTAGAATTTCAACAAGCCTTAAAAATACCGGAACTTCTTGAACCTACCATAGAATCCGATGGCACGAAGCACTTTTCCCTAACGATGGAGCCAGGAACTACAGAGTTTTTTCTAGGTGAAATAACGGATACATGGGGGATTAATGGTTCTTATCTTGGTCCTACTATTAGGGTTTCAAGGGGAGATAAGGTTTCTTTTGATGTAGTAAATAAATTGGGAGAAACATCAACATTGCACTGGCATGGAATGATGCTACCTCCAGCTATGGACGGAGGCCCACATCAGATGATTGAAGCAGGAGAGACGTGGTCCCCTCATTGGACAATTGATCAGCCATCTGCCACTACTTGGTACCATCCTCATTTGCATGGGAAAACAGCGCAACATGTGTATCGGGGGCTTGCAGGAATGTTTATCATCGATGATGAGGATTCTAAGAAACTACCTTCTAATTATGGGGTAGACGATATCCCACTCATCGTACAAGATAAATTGTTTACTAGTGATGGGCAATTATCCGAGGATGACGATACACCCTATGGGATGCTTGGTGATGAAATACTCGTGAATGGGACATATGACCCTTTTCTTAAAGTTACGGCTAGTCAAGTTCGTTTTCGACTGCTAAATGGTTCAAATGCAAGAGCATACAATTTTGGCTTTACAGATGGTCGTTCTTTCCAACTAGTAGCAAATGATGCTGGTCTCCTAAATGAACCAGTTACATTAGAACGTTTCATGTTAAGCCCGGGGGAACGTGCGGAAATTGTCGTGGCATTTGAACCGGAAGAGGAGACTATTCTTCGTAGTTATAGCAGTGGAGCTGGAATTACAAATGGTGAGTTTGACCTGCTGAAAATAGTAGCAGATTCCGAATTAACAGGGTCATCCCCAATTAGTAAGCAACTTTCTAGCATAGAGCCAATCGAGGTACCAGCAGATGCGAAGGTACGTCAATTTAAACTGACGATGGAGAACGAGATTAATGACAAATTGATGGATATGTATCGTATTGATGAAGTGGTTCCAGCAGGTACTAAGGAAATATGGGAAATTCACAACTTTGGCTCGGAGCATAATTTCCATATTCATGATGCAGCATTCCGAGTACTAGATATTAACGATAAAGAGCCTCCAGAGTACGCAAGGGGAAGAAAAGATACTGTGTTCATCCCTCATGGAGCAAGCGTTAGAATTGCTGTGGAATTTGGGAACTATACGGATCTTAATTACCCGCTTATGTATCATTGTCATCTATTAAAGCATGAAGATGAAGGAATGATGGGTCAATTTTTACTTGTAGAACCCGGAACAGAATCACAAGCACCAACTGAACTTCGCGATGATGGAGTGGAACATCCACATAATGGTCATTAAGTTTTGAAAAATGGTAAATAAAACTTAAGAAAAAAGGCCGCCAATGACAATATGTTATCATTGGCGGCCTTAAATAAATTTACTCCGCACCACGATTTTTATCAAATTCGCCTTACTACCCTTTTCAAGTTCCATATTTGTTTCTTGAGGGTTTTCGTTATGTGCGCCCTGTTCTTTATCTCTTATATGATCCTCGTTAATTTCATCTGTGTTTGTCTCATCATCATATTTGACGGGTCGATAATCTACGTTTTCCGGGTCATTTGTTTCCTGTTCTTGGTTATTGTCTTCATTCATATTACAGCCTGCTAAAAAGGCTAAAGATAGAATGCCGCTAGAAGCTTTTTCCATTTACTTATCATTTTTATCATCCTTTTACTATAAAAATTGATTGATATGCTTAATTTGTGCAAGAAACAAAATTTTAGTCATAAAAGGAAGGATTATCCCGACATTTGGATTAGTTGCCTGGGTCTGATCTGTTTTCACTTCTGTTTCTGGCTCATTGTTTCCAACAAGTAAGCCACCAAGCGCCCCACCAACAACAAGGCCCCCAACGGTTAAACCTGAGCTTTTCAAAAAGCTACGCCTGGAATTGTTTGTTTCTTTTAAATTACTTTTATCCTTGTCTGACATGAAAAAACCTCCTGCTTCATAAATTAGAAAAACAAAGGTATTGGGTTTTACCTTATTTAGATTGGTAAACTTTTGAGTAAAAACTAAATAAAAGGCATAGGTATTGCATTTTCCAAACAGTCTAGCCAATTTAAAATAAACATTTAATCTAAGAATTTTTAAGTGTTATGGGGAAAGATACCTTGTCTAAATAAATAAAGCACATAGCTACAAGGAGTGAACCTACTCTCTGTAGTTATGCGCTTTCGTACCGAAGGTTTTGTTTTCTTAAGAAAAGTGGAAGGGTGAATTTGTCCACCAGTATTAAATTTGAATGGTACCGATAAGTATAGCAATTGTTAGTAAGACAAGACTAAGACCCCACATCCAAAATAGGGAGTAGCGTAAATGACGTCCCATTTCTAATCCTGATAAACCTAGTGCAAGCCAAACCGCTGGTGCTAATGGACTGACAAATGTACCTACAATATTCCCAATAATCATGGAATATGCGGTCGATAAAGAATCTATACCAAAACCTGTTGCAATTTGTTCTACGACAGGGAATAAAGCAAAGTAATATGCATCCGTACTTAATAATAAATCAAATGGCACTCCTAAAATACCAATAATGATATGCAAGTAAGGTGCAATTACCCCAGGAAGGACACTAACTACATCATTTGCTATAGCTGTTAGCATTCCTGTTCCGTTAAGAATTCCTAAGAATAAGCCTGCTGCAATAATGATGGATGCCATCGTTAGCGCACTTGGAGCATGAGCTTGAATTCTTCCCATTTGATCTTTAACATTAGGGAAATTAATTAGTAAAGCAATACTGACCCCTATCATAAACGCTAATCCTGCTGGAATAATGCCTGATACAAGAACACCAATAACAGCTAGAGTTATAATAGCATTTACCCATTGTAATTTTGGTCGAGCTAATGAATCTCTTTTCGTTGAAGTATCCGAATTATCGGTAGAGGAATCATCGTCTACTTGTTCAGCAGTTGCTGCAATTTCCAAAGATCCATATTTCTTAATAATTCGACGTTGTTCTCGCATTCCAAGGAATACTGCTAGGGCCAACATGAGTACGATACCAATGATTTGAATCGGAATAAGTGGCCTCCATAATTCTGTTGCATCCATTCCAAGAACAGAAGCAGTTCTCCCCAATGGTCCAGCCCACGGAATCATATTGACAATACTCGCGGCACCACCTACCAATAAGAGCAGTAAATATGGGTTCATTTTTAGACGGTTATATACTGGTAGAAGTGCTGGAATCGTTATCAAAAAGGTAGAAGCTCCAGATCCATCTAAATGGGCAATTACTGCAATAATAACTGTTACAACACTAACTAAAACGATGTTACCCCTTGAAAGGGCAACCATTTTATTGATCATTGGATCGAATAGACCGACATCCTGCATAATTCCAAAGAAAATAATTGCAAATATAAACATGACGGCAACAGAGATTACAGATACTACGCCATCCTCAAAAAAGGTGCCAACTTCAGAGAATGTAAACCCAGCTATAAGTGCACCTATAACTGGTGGTATAACCATTGCGACAATCGGAGTTACTTTACCGCTAATAAGCAAAGCTACAATAACTAATATAATAATAAAACCAATCAAACTAAGACTCATATAGTCTCCCCCTCCTGATAATCCTTACTTATAACATCATTAGCATCTACATTGAATGCGTTTACAAGTTACACGGACAAGAACTATCTCCTAAAAGTTTAGATTAATATGAAAATAACACAAGTTTAGGAAGGAGGTAAATAATTTATCCATAAGTAGAATAAACTATATATTACTCATTTTGTTCATAAGTTTCACGGAGAATATATCTGCGTTCTGGTCTTCCAACACTTCCATAAATAAGTTTTGTTTCAATCTTATTTATGGAAACTAAATACTCTAAATACCTTCGTGCAGTGGAACGACTTGTCCCAATTTGCTTGCTGAGCTCTACAGCAGTTATTCCTTCTATGTTTTTTTCCTTAAATAAACGATTAATCTCATTCAATGTAATAGAATCAATTCCTTTTGGTAGATTTGTCGTCGTTATTGTGGAAGAATTAGGTAATTCCTGAAAACCTACAATCCGATCAATCTCCTTCTGACTCAATTCTTTGTTTGATTCTAACTGTTGTCGGAAATCTTTATACCTTAATAGTGTTTGCTCAAAGCGTATGTTATCAAAAGGTTTAACGATAAAGTCAAAAATCCCACCACGAAACGTCTCCTGAATGGTTTCCACTTCTTTTGCTGCTGTCACAACAATAATATCAATTTCATGATACGTTTTACGAATTTCCCAAAAGAGGTTAACACCCTCCACATCAGGTATGTAAATATCCAATAAAATCAAATCAGGTAAACATTTTGTGTTTTTAAGAAAATGTAACGCATCTTTTCCACTATTAACCGTATCCATGACTTTAAATCCATTTACTTTTTCCACATATTGCCGATGAATTTCAGCAACTCTAAAATCATCCTCCACGATGAGTACAGAGAAATTTTGACTCATTTGTTTATCCCCCTAGTTTCTTTGGTATGCTAATGATAAAACAAGCTCCCCCTAATTCCGCTTCTTCTAAAATAATTTCCCCACCAACGGCATATACCGCTTGCTTGGACAATGCTAATCCTGTACCATGATGTACTCCCGGTTTAGTTGAGAATCCTTGTTCAAATAAGTGGGGAATATCCTTTTGTTCAACCCCTGCTCCAGAGTCTTCTATTTCAAATACAACTTCTTTTCCGATATCTGTAAAGAAAATAGATACTTTGCGTTCTTTCTCCATATTATTCTTCACTGCTTCGAATGCGTTCTCAATGATGTTGCCTAAAGAAGTTAAGATGGCATCCTGTTGAGCTTCCGAAAGTTTATATGTTAGCTGACTGTAAGGATTAATCGATAAAGTAACTCCAAGCTCAAGTGCTTGGTTGGATTTCCCCAGTAATAAAGCATGTATCAATGGGTCGGTTACATTTTCTGTTAAAAATTTCAATCTTTCACTTTGCAGGTTATTTTCCTTTTTAATAAAATTTATGGCTTCTTTTATTTTATTGTTTAACAGTAAGCCAAGTATAATATGCAGTTTATTAGAATGTTCATGTGTTTGTGCTCTTTGTGCGTTTGCATATTGCTTAATACGAGATAATTCCTCGGTTATTTTTTGTAGTTCGCTTTTTTTACGAAAAGTAATGACTGCTCCCGTAATAACATTTTCCGAATACACGGGTGTTTGGTTTACTAATACGACTTGGTCACCAAGAACCATTTCCCTATCATGAAATATCTCTCCCCTAGAATCAGTAATTGCTGGTAAGATTTGCTCGATTGAAGTCTTTTTATAATCATAATCTTGTTTGCATTGGAGAATTTGCATTGCGGCTGAATTGATGGTTGTGATAAATCCGTTATGATCAATCGCAATAATTCCCTCATGTGTGGACTGTAAAATAGCTTCATTCTGCAAATACAAATGAGAAATCTCCTCTGGTTCCATATTATACAATAATCTTTTTATATGATAGGAAATAATAATAGCGCCTATAATTCCAATTAGAACAATAATGCCTAATGTATACCAAATGGACTTACTCTGATTGGTAATAATATCTTGAATACTATCATTTAGAAAACCGACAGATACGACACCTATAATCTCTTGATTAGCGTATATTGGTGCTTTTCCCCGAATAGATAAACCAAGCGACCCCTCTTTTTTGGATATGTATGATTGGCCATGTAACAAAGCCCGATCATTGTCTCCCCCGACCATTTTCTTGCCAATTTTATTAGCATCTGGATGTGAATACCTTGTCCCGTTCCTATTGCCTACAACAATAAATTCAGCACCAACTTCTTCTTGTATAGGAGTGACAATATCCTGAATAACAAGTGAGGGATCCCCTAAAGAAAAGGCATTTTTTATCTCCGGAATATTTGCTATACTTTGAGCAACGCTTAGTGCTCTTTTGCCCATTTGATCTTCAATCGTTTTTGATAGGAAATGATGTAGAAATAAGGCAAAAGTAATACATATTCCGACAAGTAATAAGCTTATTAGCGTTATCATTTTCAACTTTAAATTAAACTTTACTTTCGGGTATATGCCAATTTTCCTTATATTTCGCTTCGTATTCGCCATATATGGATGACACCTCAAATTTTGAATGAATATATATCTATTATAGCAATTCAGGTGTCATCGGGATAGATTCCATTCCTACTAGCTGAAAAAAATTAAAGAAGATGACTTCTGGAAGTCATCTTTCTTTAACTTCTTTGAAAGGTAATGGTAATATTATAAGGTAATTCCATTTTAGACATTTTAGCACCCTATTTTACATGTTATTCATAATAATGGGGAAGATAAAAAAACGTAAATTAGGAATGTATATTGGAGGATATAGCATGTTCAAAAAAGCGCCTGATAAGTTTTTACTTTATTTAGTGGATTTTGCTAAACATCTAGACAACACAGTGGAGTACTTTGTAGAGTATAAAGTAAAGGATGCAGAAACACTTAAGGAGTTTGCAGAAAAAATCAAAGAGTACGAATCGATTGCAGATGATAAGGTACATACAATCATCAAAGATTTAAATGAAACTTTTATTACACCAATTGAAAGGGAAGATATCCTTCAATTAACGATGAATTTGGATGATATTGTTGATGGAATGGAGGAATTCACCGCTTATATGGAGATTTTTCAAATTTTATCATCCAATGAATTTATGAATAGATTTACCGATTTTATTCATAAATGTTCCAAGGAAATAGTAATCTCCATAGACTTATTAGCAAATGGACGGTTAAAAGATTTGGAAAGCCATGCGATTCAGATCAAGGATTATGAGAGTAAATGTGACAGTTTATATCATGACTCGCTAAAAGATCTTTTCCAAAATGAAAAGGACCCAATTAAGGTCATTCAATATAAAGAAATTTACGATACGTTGGAGGATATTGCTGATTATTGTCAGGATGTTGCAAGTACACTTCAAAGTATTATGATGAAAAACGCGTAATGAGGGATAACCAATGGAATTAGTCATCATATTAATAGTCATATTTGCACTAGTATTTGATTTTATCAATGGTTTCCATGATACTGCTAACGCCATTGCAACATCTGTATCAACAAGAGCATTGTCGCCAAGAAGGGCAATTATCCTTGCTGCTGTCATGAACTTTGTAGGTGCGTTAACGTTTACAGGTGTTGCACAGACGATTACAAGTGGAATTGCGAATCCTTTCGAGTTAGAAAACGGCCTAACTGTCATTCTGGGTGCTTTATTTGCTGCGATTGCTTGGAATTTAATTACTTGGTATTTTGGAATTCCGAGTAGTTCATCCCATGCCATTATTGGAGCAATTACTGGTGCTGTGATTGTTGCAGCTGGTCTTCAAGCTGTTCATTTCGGTGGATTTTTATCTATTTTAGAGGGACTTCTTCTTTCACCGATTATCGCATTTGTTGTTGGTTACTTAATTTATGCCATTATTAAAGTTCTTTTTAAAAATGCTAATCTTGCCAAGACAAATAAACAGTTCCGTAGCGTACAAATATTAACCGCAGCCGTTCAATCCTATGCACATGGGACAAATGATGCCCAGAAATCAATGGGGATTATCACGATGGCATTGATTGTCGGTGGTTTACATGATACAACAGATGTCCCTTTCTGGGTTCAACTTTCTTGTGCCACGGCAATGGCGCTTGGAACATCAGTTGGTGGTTGGAGAATTATTAAGACTGTCGGCGGTAAAATTATGAAAATACGCCCAGTGAATGGGGTGGCAGCTGATTTGACAGGAGCTGCTGTCATTTTTGGAGCAACATTAATTCATTTACCAGTAAGTACCACCCATGTTATTTCTTCTGCGATTCTAGGTGTTGGATCATCCCATCGAGTAAAAGGAGTAAACTGGGGAATAGCTAAGCGGATGGTTATTACTTGGGTTATTACACTTCCAATCTCTGCAATGTTAGGTGGATTATTCTGCTTAATTCTTAATTTGTTTCTTACTTAATCAAAAGGACCCCAAGCATATGCTTGGGGTCCTTTTTAGCTCTTCGTCCGGCTGAATGCCTATTTTTTTATTTCGTATAATTATCAAAATATCCTTGAATAAAGATGATTGGTGTTCCTTTATCTCCGCTTCCGGAAGTTAAATCAGACAGGGAACCAATTAGATCAGTTAGTTTTCTAGGTGTTGTTCCTTGTGCTTCCATGGCACCAACAAGGTCTTCTTCTTTATTATTAATAAACTCAGAAATAGCCTTTTGTAATTCTTCCCCTTTAAGATCAGAGAAGTTATTATCAGCTAGATATTTTAATTTCACTTCATTTGGTGTTCCATCGAGTCCAGATGTGAAAGCTGGTGATACGACAGGGTCAGCCAGTTCCCATATTTTGCCTACAGGATCCTTGAATGCTCCGTCTCCGTATACCATTACTTCTACGTTTTTACCGGTTTTTTCTTGAAGCATTCTTTGAATCCCATCAACAACCGGTTGACAATCACGTGGGAAAAGTTTTACACGGTCCTCAGATGCTTTATTTGATCCAAGTAAACCATACTCCTCATTATAGCCGCTTCCATCAATAGATTCTGTTAGGATATTATCAAGGCTATATATCTTTTCTCCGCCATTATCTTTAAGGATTCTCTTCGTTCTCAATCTAGTATGAATGTCACAAGCTAATACGCTTGTCGTATATTCTAATATAGATTTTGGATTGTTAGAGAAAATGACTTCACATTCGATTCCATATTCTTCAACAATTGATTTGTAATAGTCGATATAATCTACGCCAGTAAACGTGTGTTTGTTTTCTCCAAAAAGCTCGCGGAATTGTTTCTCTGTTAAAACATCTGTCCAAGGATTAACTCCCTTTTCATCAAGTTGGTCAATATCGACTAAATGGTTACCAACTTCATCAGATGGATAGCTCAACATGAGTACGATTTTCTTCGCACCTTTTGCAATTCCCCTTAGGTTAGTAGCAAAACGGTTACGACTTAAAATGGGGAAAATAACCCCAATTGTATCATCACCAAATTTGGATTGGACGTCTTTAGCGATATGGTCAATTGTTGCGTAGTTACCTTGAGCACGAGCAACAATGGATTCTGTTACTGTTACGATATCTTTATCTTGAATAGAAAAACCTTCTACTTCAGAAGCTTTTAATACACTATCTACAACAATTTCTTCTATTTGATCCCCTTGGTTAATAATAGGGCAACGTAAACCTCTAACAATAGTTCCAACTACTCTTTCCATTTGAATCGCTCCTTAAAAAGTAAGTTCATAACCTCTATTTCCACTATACATTTTTTAAGAATATAAGTAAAATTAATATATATAATAGTAGATATAAGAGGTGGTTATATGGTGAGTAAATTAGACTTATACAAAGTCTTCTGGATGGTAGGTAGGGAAAAAAGTTTTTCCAAAGCGGCAAAAAAGTTATATACTACTCAGCCGGCCGTAAGCCAGTCCATCATGCAATTGGAGAGGGAATTAGGAACCCGTTTATTTAATAGAACTGCAAAAGGGGTTTCTTTAACAGATGAAGGGAGCCTTCTATTTGAGTATGTCCATTCATCCCTTAATCTAATCGATACGGGTGAGCAAAAAATATTAGAAATTAAAAATTTAACGGCCGGTGAATTAAAGATAGGGGTAGGTGACACCATTTCTAGACACTTCTTACTGCCCTATTTAGAAACGTTTCATAATAACTATCCTAAGATAAAATTTAAAATACTAAATGGAACAACCTTTGAAATATTATCCTTTTTAAAATCCGGGGAGGTAGATATTGCAGTTTGTAATCTTCCAGTGGATAATCAATCGTTTGAAGTAATTCCTTACATTGATATTCATGATACATTTGTTTGTGGAGAGAAGTATAAGAGCATCCTTTCCAAACCATTAGATTTAGAGGACCTAGCAAAGCTTCCCTTAATTTTTCTTGAGCCTAGTTCTAATTCTAGGAAATATGTGGAGGATTATCTTTTATCAAAAGGGTTTAAACTTTCCCCAGAGTTTGAATTAGGTTCTCATGACTTGTTATTAGATTTTGCGAAAATTAATTTAGGATTAGCTTGTGTAACCAGAGAGTTTTCGCTCGATTATTTAAATAGAGGATTCGTATATGAAGTACAATTGAAAGAAGAAATACCGAAGAGAAGTATTGGGGTATGTTACTTAAAAAGTGTCTCTCTTTCACCTGCAGCAGCCAAATTTGTGGAACTAATCGGAGAAAGGAGATTGTGAATTTTAGGGGGAATGGGTAAATTTCCGATAATTCTGTGTTAGACTCTCATGTTTGACACTAAAAATCGCCAAAAACACTGCTAAATCAATGTTTATGGCGATTTTTTTAAGGCATAAAACTGCGTACTATTTTTCCCTTTTGGTTTGTTTAAAAATTTTTTTCATATTTTTTTGAGTAACTATTTCGTAGTCAGTTCTAAAGCCAAATGCATCATGTAATGCATCCGTAATTTCTGTTCGAGTATATACAGGTATGTATCCTTCTCCATCCAATTCTAGCATGTTCATATTTCTTAACGTACTAATTAATTCAGGACATGTAAATCTTTCATCCAACTTTTTTTCTAGAATGCGATAGATCAATAAGGACAAAAAGCATGTTAGAAAATGTGCCTTTATTCGGGTTTCTCTTTGCAAGTAAACTGGTCGAGCCTGGAATTCACTTTTTAGTATTCGGAATGTCTCCTCAATCTCCCATCGCCCATGATTTATCTTAATTATTTCCTCAATAGTTGATTCTAGATTGGTACATACGGCATAAAATCCATCATACATGGATTCGTTATCAATCTGTTTCTGATTCAGAGTTGCTTGCGTCTTATCCGCAATTTCACCATTGTCTGTTACATGTGTCGCTTTAATGAATCTCTTTGGGTCATTCTGATTATGTTTATTCAACGAGCTTGGATTTTCCATCTTTTTCTTCGCTCGTTCAACTTGTTTAGCTCGAATGGATGATTGATAACGCTGATAAACAGGGGAGTAGGTGACAATTAACTTTTGTTCTAGATCATTTTCCTTGATCCAACGCTCTTTGTAGTACGTTCTCTGGTCATTTTCGAGATTGCGAATGTCATTCAAATTTATCTTTTTATTACTTCCTGGTATTCGCCACCCTTCAGGATCCAGAGACCATTCCTTCAAAAATTTCTTCAGTTTTTTGATAGACTGCGTAGTTACAAAGGCGCGTTTTCCTCGAGTATTATATATCCGATTCTTATTTGAAGATAGACCGGCATCTGTACATACAACAAATTTTGAAAGGTTAAAGTCCTTTAAAATACGACGTTCCAACGGTTTCAAGGTTGTTTGTTCATTTCTATTTCCAGGTGTCATACTAAAAGCAAGTGGAAGGCCTGACCCATCCATGAACAGTCCCATTTGAACAATTGGGTTGGGGCGATTTTCTTTAGAAACTCCATATTGTTTTAAACCGTCTTCTTCTTCGATTTCAAAGAAAAAGTTTGTGCAGTCATAATATAGAATCTGTGTGTTTCTATCCACTACATTTAGACTGTTTTTATACACCATTTCCTCTATGTAATCTGATTGCTCGGCGAGGACACCAAGTGCCCGATAAATTTGATGTGACTGAAAATGTGCAGGTTCAAGTAAGTCTTTCGAATGTTCAAACGTTCCTTTTTTAGAGGTCGGATGTAGAATCCGTAAATAAAGAAGGCGCGAAAGTATTTCATTCAGATCATATTTGAATTCATACTCCTGAGATATCTTCTGGCAAATTTTATCCAGTTTTAACCCATGGTAAATAGATTGTAAAAAGAGGTAACCAGCATTAAATAGCGTCTGTTTATTCAATGGTATTTGCTTGGCAGGACTGTATTTGGTGACGATTTTATAGTTTCGTTCCTTTTCTTCCAGTGTTAACTTTTTAGCGTATTCTTTTGCCCAGGTATAGGGATCCACACCAGGATGCTTTTCTAAAATTTCTTTGTCATTTCCCAAGGCTTCAACAACTTTGGTTGTCCTTTTATTGCCCCGATAAATATCTTTAATTACAAAATAAGACTTGGAATTTTTAGAACGACTCACTTTAATACGCATAAAATTACCCCCAAAGCAGCTAATGTTACCTTAATTATAGTATATTACGAAATGTTACGCAATAAAATTATGAAAAATTTGACAAAAAAATAAAGCCGTACCAAGGCTTTTGCGCGTTTTTTTTATTTTAGGGTGTCAAACTCCCGACTAATCGGAGAAAGGAGATTGTGAATTTTAGGGGGAATGGGTAAATTTCCGATAATTCTGTGTTAGACTATTTGTATCATAGAAGTATTAATTTGGGGGATTTTTAATGAATGTAAAAGAAGTACAAAATGACTTAATGCAACGAACAAAAAAAGGGGTAACCATGTTTTATGTTGGAAGCCTTTATTGGTTTCTAATGGGAATTTTAGGTCTTTTCGATATGCATATTAACCTGTTAGGATTAATTTATTTAATAGGTATTGGAACGCTATTTCCATTAGGTATCTTAGTCTCGAATCTGCTTAAGATCGATTTTATTGCAAAGGGTAATGAGTTATCGAACTTTGCCGGTGTAATTGGAGGAATGCAACTATTTTTTGCTCCGATTTTAATCATCATTTATATGGAGAAAATTGAGTGGTTACCATTTTTTATTGCTGTCTTGACTGGTGCTCATTTCCTTCCATTTAGCGTTCTTTATAAAAGTAAAGGATTTATATTTCAATCCATGGCGGTTGTATTGTTTTCTTCTATTGTCGGATTTGTTTTTATGGATTACGTTTATAAAATTTTACCTTTTGGCTTAGGAATCATATATTTAATAACTATTATTTTACTTCTGAACGAAAATAAAAAACTGACTCTTGAATTAGAAGGACAATTGATCAAAGAGATGCAAATTTAAAGAAACAAATTTTTACAAAAAACGAGATGTATTTCCCGGGGAATATTTTAATTTGCCATATAATATGGAGAAGTTTGTCGTAATTTTGGTGGAGCGTTTGTCTGCCACTTTTAGGAAAACTTTACCTAAATTAAAAGGTTTAAGTTGGAGAGAATAGTCATTAGACCCATGTTAAGTCTATTTGTATTGGCAAAAAATTACGTATAGTTTTAAAAGTGAAAGTAAACATCTAAAGTAAATTATGGTAAAATAGTGGAATGAACTAAATGTAATATTTTCGCAAATTATATTTTGTCAATTTTGTTTCATTACATATTTTTAGCGAAATTTAAATTATTTAAATTGGGGGGAATATACTATGGTTATTGGTCTTGTTATCATATTATTACTAGTTTTATTTTTACCATTTCTAGTAAAACCCATTGAAGAGAATTTAGAACCTTTCTTATTTGTTATGGGTTTGTTGGCAGCAATTGTAAGTGGAGTGCTTAACAAGGAATTATGGTTCGACGCCTTGAAGGATCCAATATTCATTACATTAGCTGTACTCATCGCTGGATTACTATTTAAATGGATGAAGGGCCCTATTGAAAAGTCCATATTAAGTATTAGTCAGAAAATGAACATCCGCTTATTTTTGGCTTTAATCATTATTATTTTAGGATTGTTATCTAGTGTGATTACTGCAATAATTGCTGCAATCGTGTTAGTATCCATTGTAAGTACATTGAAGCTAGATAGAAAGACAGAAATCCGTGCTGTTATTTTAGCTTGCTTTTCTATCGGATTGGGTGCTGTGTTAACCCCAATTGGTGAGCCGTTATCAACCATTGCTACAAATAAATTAAACGAAGAGTTCTTCTATTTATTTAACTTAATCGGTTTAGAGGTTATCTTTGCTGTAGTTGCGATTGGTATTATTGCATTCTTTACATTAAAACCAGGTAAAAGTGACAGTAGCTTAGAAGGTAGCAATGAGGCTGAGGGATATCCAGAAATTATCATTCGTTCCATTAAAATATATCTATTTGTTATGGGACTAACACTTCTTGGTGCAGGATTCGAGCCGCTTGTAAATATGTACCTATTACATTTACAGCCGGGCGTACTGTATTGGATCAATATGATTTCCGCTATTCTTGATAATGCTACACTAGCTGCTGCGGAAATTAGCCCATCAATGGATGCCGGTACAATTCGTTTCTTATTATTAGGGCTTATTATTAGTGGAGGAATGCTCATCCCAGGAAATATTCCTAATATTATTTCAGCCAACAAATTAGGAATTACGAGTAAAGAATGGGCGAAGTTTGGAGCTCCTTTTGGTTTAGGTGTAATGGTTTTATTCTTTATCTATCTTTTGATTGTTGGATAAGGGATCCATTTAAGACTTAGCAAATGGACAAGCTTTTATTAATAATTAAATATTGGTTAGGGAGTTATGCTCATGCAGAAAGAAAGCTTTATACTCCCTTGCTACCAAAGAAATCCATCTTGTGAAACAAGGTGGATTTTTAATATGTTTAAAAAGAAATGTTAGACCTCCACACCTTTTGTGAAAAAAAAGACTTGTAAAAAGTGAATGACGGGGGACACTAAGTTACTAGTTAAGGAGGTATTTTACTTGAACATAGCAGATACGATGACCATTATAGCATTTATCTTTAGCGCTTTTATTTTGGCGTCTATCATTGTGATCCTACTCTATTTATTTTTTGTAGATCGAAATCAAAGGCAACATCCGGTTTTACGAAATTATCCAGTTTTGGGACGGGTAAGGTATTTCCTAGAACAGATTGGTCCTGAATTAAGACAATACTTATTTAATAGTGATTTAGAAGGAAAACCATTTAATAGAGATGAATACCAGCATGTTGTAAAGAAAGCGAAATATAAACGTGATGTGATTGGGTTTGGATCTTTAAGGGACTTTGAAAAGCCGGGTTACTATATACGTAATTCAATGTTTCCAAAACTGACAGAGGAAATTAATATGGACGTTGATAGTAAGGTGACAACAAATAGATACTTGCTACTTCAGGAACCTTTATTTATGCACCGAAAGGAAATACTGGAAAGTCATGAATCACCTGCATATTTATTAAAAGATGAAGATGCCATCGTAATTGGTAAGGATTGTGAACAGCCTTTCGTTGTGAAAGGACAAATTGGAATGTCTGCGATGAGCTATGGATCATTGGGGAAAAAAGCAATTACAGCACTCTCTGAAGGACTGGGCATGGCAAAAGGGAGTTGGATGAATACTGGAGAAGGCGGACTATCTGAATACCATCTTAAAGGGAACGTCGATATTATAATGCAAATTGGTCCTGGACTTTTTGGTGTAAGAGATCCGAAAGGGAATTTTAGCTGGGAGGCGTTAAAGGAAAAGGCAAAAGTTCCCCAAATCAAAGCATTTGAATTAAAACTAGGACAAGGTGCCAAAACTCGAGGTGGCCATATTGATGCGGAAAAGGTAACAGAAGAAATAGCAAGAATTCGAATGGTGGAGCCATTTAAGTCGATTGATAGTCCGAATCGCTTTAAAGAGTTTAGTGACTTAGCCTCTTTATTTTCATTTATGGAGGATGTACGAACGACGACAGGAAAGCCTATTGGAATGAAAGTTGTTATTGGTAGTTTCCATGAAGCAGAAGAATTAGCAAAACAAATAAAAGAGACTGGAGTAGGGCCCGATTTTATTACAGTAGATGGTGGAGAGGGAGGAACAGGTGCATCTTATCAGGAATTAGCTGATGGGGTAGGGTTACCTATTAAGTCTGCCTTACCATTAGTCCACAAAGCTTTAGTGGACTACGGGGTAAGGGATAGGGTCAAGATTATTGCCTCTGGTAAACTCATTTCTCCGGATCGCGTAGCTGTTGCTCTAGCCATGGGAGCAGATTTAGTAAATATTGCAAGGGGATTTATGATCACAGTTGGATGCATTCAAGCATTGAAGTGTCATTCCAATGCTTGTCCTGTAGGGGTTGCAACGACAGACCCTGACTTACAAAAGGCCCTTGTCATTGAGGAGAAGAAACATCGAACTGCAAACTATGTAATATCGATGAGAAAAGGGTTATTTCGTATAGCTGCTGCTGCTGGCTTAGATTCACCCGTGAAGTTTAAAGAGGAGCACGTCGTATATAAGGATGAAAAAGGTAAGGTATCGCCTTTGGAAGATAGGATATTCTTGGAATAATTCCCCCAAGGGGTTAGCCGTTTTTCAGTCGAAATAAAAGGATTCCTATATATTTTCTATGTCTCAAGGAGTGAACTGTATGTCTTGTTTTTGCCCAGAGATTTGGCCAGAAGATCCAACGCCAAAGATTCAAAAAGACTGTAAAGAATGCGGGTTGTATGATCAAGGATCACGTATGATTTGGGGAGAAGGAACTCCTAGGGCTCCAATTATGATTGTATTAGATAATCCAGGAGCAAGAGAAAATCGTGAAGGAAGTCCCTTTGTATGTGGAACAAGACAGACTTTGCAAAAGGCGGTCTTTGAAACAGGATTAAAGAAAGAACAGATTTACGTTACTTATATTTTAAAAAGAAAACCTATTCGTGCATATGAGAAGGACAGAACAAGGGCAATCTGCATGCGTCATTTGGAAAATCAACTTGAGGTACAAAAACCGTCTCTAATTTTGTGTTTAGGAAATGTCGCGGTACAGTCATTTTTCCGTAATCAGGAGTTGGATGTAAAAGGATTGAGAGGGAGCTGGTATGAAGTCGGAGGATACCAAACAACAGTTGCTTATCATCCACTTGCCGTTCGACGTAGGCCAAATTTATATCCATTATTTCTGGAGGATATGCAATTCGTTGCAGCGGAGTTGAAGGCTAAAAGATAGATGTTGGGATTCATGGGTTAATAAATAAGCTTATAAAAAGGCTTGCCATATCGAGTCATGGAGAGCCTTTTAAAATTTACGAATATAGTCTTCAATGTCTGCTATTCCTAATTTTAATGTTATTACAATATAATATTAATTTCATCTAAAATTTCAATCTCCTCTTTTATGAACAAATCTTTAATCAATCTTAGGTCTTCCCAAGCGGAAGATCCAAGAATAAATAACCCTTGTAAATCATAAGAAAAACAAAGTGTGGGACTTTTTGCTGCTTCAGAAATCCTTATACTTAGGTCATCTAAACATAGCCCTAAGGCTTCTTCTTCATTTGTAACAGCGTTATATAAAGAATCCGTTCCTGACTCAGCCCAAATTGGAAAGAATACTTCTAAATCATACATACTCTTTAGTGAAACTTGAAAAACCTGTGTCCCTTGAGTCTTTTTATGCAATCTGTAATGTATATGATTTTCATTAAGTACCTTTTCAACTTCTTCTCCTGAGTAGGTTTCTATGAACCCTAATATAGGAAATGAACCGAATGAACCATAAGCAGAATCAATAATTTTACGTGCTAATGGTAGGTATAAGTAGGCTGAACTATTTGTTCGTTCCTCAAAAGAAGTTAATTCAATTAAACTCTTTTGTGGAGTAATAAAACGGAAAGGTAATAAAGATTCAAATGAACCTTTGTTCAACGTATATTGACTTACAGAAACAAACATTTGTGAATTCCCCTTTAGAAATAGCATTTTCCTTTTTGTATTTTACAAATTTTTTAGCAGGGTCGGTAACCTATATACAACCAGAATATCAAGGTAATAACAACTTTTGAAGTTTAACCATCTGGTTGTTTAATTCCGAATGCTGAATTGTTTCCCATAATACTACACTACTATAAAAAGGGTTGAATGAGGTCGGAAATTTTGTTAAGATTAAATTAAATTTAAAGGGCTATGTGTAACTGGCGAACGCGGATTACCGCGAGGGAGCACATAGTTTATAAGCCGTTCGCCTGGGCAGAGGTAAGGGATTTGATCGTTCGCGATAGACCCTTGCCTCTTTATGTTTTTAGATGTTGTTCAAAAAGTCCGGTGAAAATGACACTTCGCATTTCTTCGTTGGCTTGCTTTTCCGCTCCTCACGTATTAGTTGCATACGTTCCGGTACTCAAAGCTACGCCGCCTCGAACTGCTCGGTCCTTTTCATCCTCTTTTTTGAACACGGAATTTTAGTGGGAAAATTTACAAAAGGGAAATTTGACCTACTAATAAGTCCTAGATTGTTGTAAAATATAATTACTTTGTTAATTGTTTTGAGTATTACATTTATTTTCATAGATTTTTTATCAAACATAAAGGTGTGAAGGTAACAATGAATAGAGTCTACAATTTCTCAGCAGGTCCTTCTATGCTTCCATTACAAGTATTAGAAAAGGCTCAAAAGGAACTAGTCAATTACAATAATTCCGGAATGTCCGTAATGGAGTTAAGCCATCGTTCAGGTTGGTTTACTGATATTATCACGGAAGCAGAGCAACTTTTAAGAGAATTAATGGGGATTCCTGAAAATTATAAAGTACTTTTCCTTCAAGGGGGGGCCTCTCAACAGTTTGCGGCTATTCCTATGAATTTATTTGGTGAAAACAAAAAGGCAGATTACGTTAATACAGGTTCATGGTCTAAAAAGGCTATAAAAGAAGCGGAGAAATTTGGTGACATCCGTGTTATTGCTTCTTCAGAGGATAAAAATTTCACCTATATACCAGCTGTAAACAAAGGAATGATTGATCCTGAGGCAGCTTATGTTCATATTACGACAAACAATACAATTGAAGGTACAGTTTTTCGCGAAGTTCCAGATATAGGAAACGTACCATTAGTAGCTGACATGTCTTCTAATATTCTATCTGAAGAAATAGATGTTTCGAAATTTGGTTTAATATATGCTGGGGCTCAAAAGAATATTGGTCCAGCGGGATTAACGGTAGTCATTATCCGTGAAGATCTCATTGGTAAGGCACAAGATAACTGTCCAACCATGTTGGATTTCGAAACACATAGTGAAAGTGGCTCCTTATACAACACCCCTCCAACTTTTGCTATCTATATGGCGAAATTAGTTTTTGAATGGATCAAAGAACTAGGTGGGTTAAAAGAAATAGAAAAAGTGAACCGCGAAAAAGCGGACATTTTATACCGTTGTATTGAAGAGTCTAACATGTTTACTTCTCCTGTTGAAAAAAGTTCAAGATCTATCATGAACATACCTTTTGTTACTCCGTCAAAGGAATTAGATGCTTTGTTCGTGAAAGAGGCAAAAGAAGCAGGGTTAGAAACATTAAAAGGCCATCGTTCTGTTGGTGGAATGAGAGCTAGTATTTATAATGCAATGCCGGTTGAAGGAGTTCAAGCGTTAGTAGAGTTTATGAAGAAATTTGAACAAAAACATCAATAAAGGGCGGGAATATAAATGGCTACGGTAACGATGAGTAAAGTAAAAACGATTAAAACATTAAATCAAATTGCTGAAATAGGTCTGAAGGAATTTGATCCTGAAAAATATACAGTTGATCATGATGTTGAAAGTCCAGATGCGGTTTTAGTTCGTAGTTTTAACATGCATGGCATGGAATTTGACCAAAATTTAAAAGCAATTGCACGTGCAGGAGCTGGGGTTAATAATATCCCAATCGATCAATGTACAGAAAATGGAATTGTTGTGTTTAATACCCCTGGCGCGAATGCAAATGCTGTAAAAGAACTTGTGATTACTTCTTTAATGGCATCTTCTCGTAATCTATTTGAAGGAATCACTTGGGCTAAAACAATTGAAAATAAAGGCGAGGAAATTCCTAAACTTGTAGAAGCGGGTAAAAAGCAATTTGTTGGTAGGGAAATTAAAGGAAAAACATTAGGTGTTATTGGATTAGGTTCTGTTGGTTCTCTTGTAGCGAATGATGTTCTACATTTAGGTATGGATGTTATTGGATATGACCCATTTATCTCAGTCAATACAGCATGGAATTTGTCCCGTAATGTACAACGTGCGATGTCTTTGGAAGAAGTATATGCTAATTCTGACTATATTACGGTTCACGTTCCTTTAACGGATGATACAAAAGGAATGTTCAATAGAGAAGCATTTAAGGTTATGAAAGACGGTGTTCATATTTTAAACTTCTCTCGTGGAGAATTAGTAAATGAGGTAGACATGGAAGCTGCACTTGAAAGTGGAAGAGTAGGAAAATATATTACAGACTTCCCTAATGAAACAGTACTCAAAATGAATAATGTTGTTTCTATCCCACACCTTGGTGCTTCAACTAGTGAATCTGAAGAAAACTGTGCAGTAATGGCAGCTCATCAAGTGAAAGACTTTTTAGAAACAGGAAACATTGTAAATTCTGTTAACTTCCCGAATGCAACGCTTCCTTATACAGGTAGACGACGTGTTGCTGCTTTTCATCATAATGTAAAAAACATGGTTGGTCGAATTACATCCGTGATTTCTGAACATGACTTAAATATCGCTGACATGGTTAACAGAAGTCGTGGAGATTATGCCTATACCATGATTGATATCGATGAAGAAGTTAACGGAGATGTTGTTCCTAGCTTGCTAAAGGCTATCGGTGAAATCGACAATATGGTTACTGTTCGCATCATTTAACTAAGATACTCTAAAAAAACAACCTGTTCCTTTCGTGAGGTACAGGTTGTTTTTAGTTGTTAGGTATTTTTTGCAAATTCTCCATCGACTTCAACGGTTTCAAAAATATTTATAAATGCTTTTGCATCGTGTTTTCTAACAATTTCCTTTACCTTTATGGTTTCATAGCGAGTAACGATGATCATTAAGATTTGTTTTTTCTCTAACGTGTATCCACCATAACCATCTGTAATGGTAATACCGCGATATATAGATTGTAATAGATCCTGACGTATTTGTTCTCCTTTTGTCGTAACAATTTGCATCGTAAGCTTAATGTGGTTCGTGTGAATCGCGTCAATAATTTTACCCGTGATATAGATAGATAATAATGTATATAAAGCAAGATCCCAACCAAAGATAAAGCCTGAGAACAGGACAATAACGCCATTCATTGCAGTTAATAGAAGTCCAACACTTACATTACTAGTTCTTGATATAATAATTGCAATAATATCTAAACCGCCCGATGACCCAGAGTACTTTAATATCAGACCAACACCAATTCCACTAATGACTCCACCGAAAATAGCGGATAGTAATGTGTTCTCCGCTATAGCGTGAACTGGCAATACATATAAAAAGATGGAAAGAGAAATGACGCAAAGAAGCGTATTATAGGTAATTTCCTTGCCTAATTTATAGTAACCAAGAATGATAATAGGTAAGTTTAGTACAAAGTTTAATAACCCAATATCGAATGGAGTGATTAAACCAATTAAAATAGCAATCCCACTAAGTCCACTACTTAAAATTTCATGAGGAACTAAGAAGAAATTAAAGCCAAAGCTAATAATAAATGAACTAATAATAACAATAAAGTATTTCATAAACGATATCTCCTCTTACTCATTTCGGTAAGTTTTCTTACCAAAGCCCCATGGAATGAGTTTCTCTTATTATGACCAGGGGATTCACTTTTTAACAGATAGAAGGGTATAAATCTTCTCACGGTATCATTAATCATGTCAAGCTTTCCTAGTGTAACGAACCTTAACAAAACTGTCCAACTAAAATTGTAACCCATTTAACCTTCTTTATTTTCAATTTGGAAATAAAAAGAACACCTCTTTTATTTAGAGGTATTCTCCATGTTAAGCAATAGGTGTTCCGTTTTTAACCGGCTCGTCAGGTTGTAGGAGGACAACATCGCCTTCTTCTGGTACAC
Source organism: Oceanobacillus sp. FSL K6-0118 (assembly GCF_038006665.1). Lineage (NCBI taxonomy): Bacteria > Bacillati > Bacillota > Bacilli > Caryophanales > Bacillaceae > Oceanobacillus > Oceanobacillus sp. FSL K6-0118. Next base: position 118,557 of record NZ_JBBOVR010000001.1, on the reverse strand, counting down.
CACCAATTACTAAAACTTCTGATTTGAATCCTGCAATTCTCATAGGAGGGAAGTTAACGACACTAACCACTTGTCTGCCTATTAACTTTTCAGCCTCATATCGTTTTGTTATTTGTGCCGATGAGTTCTTGAATCCAACTTCTTCTCCAAAATCAATTTTTAACTTGATTGCGGGTTTACGCGCCTCGGGGAAAGGCTTGGCCTCAACAATTGTACCAATTCTTATGTCTAACTTTTGAAAATCGTCAAACGTTGCCATTTGATTCACCTCATTTTTGTTCTTGCTATTATTTTAGCAATATTTGGTAATTTTTAGTATACAAACTTAAAAGTTTTAAATTCTAGGGTTCAGTCTATATAATGTAACGTATGAATAATAATAAATGATAATAGGAGAGAAACCTTGTGAAAAAAAGAGTCGTAATTACAGGAGTTGGAGCAGTGACTCCACTTGGAAATGATGCTTTTACAACTTGGGATAACATAAAAGCAGGTAAATCAGGTATTGCGGAATCTACATTAATAGATAAGGAGAAGGTAGATGTTAAGATTGCTGGTGAAGTAAAGGATTTTAACCCCAGTGATTTTATGGATAAAAGAGAAGCAAGAAGAATGGGACGCTTTAGTCAGTTTGCTGTTGCAGCAAGCAAAATGGCCATGGATGATGCCGGGATGAAAGTTGGGAAAGACGTAAGTTCGGAAAGAATTGGTGTATGGATCGGCTCTGGGATAGGTGGTCTAGGTGAATTTGAGGCTAACTTCAAAAAGTTCGCAGAAAAAGGCCAACGTAGAGTAAGTCCATTTACTATCCCTATGTTCATACCGGACATGGCTGCTGGAAGGGTTTCTATCGAGCTCGGTACAAAAGGTATGGTGAATTGCTCTGTAACAGCATGTGCCTCAGGGACAAACTCCATTGGTGATGCCTTCCGCGTCATTCAAAACGGTCAAGCGGATGTAATGGTTTCCGGAGGATCGGAGGCATGTATTACGAACATGTCGGTTGCTGGCTTTTCTAATATGACTGCACTTAGTAAAAATTCTGATCCAAACAGTGCCAGTCGGCCTTTTGATAAAAATAGGGATGGATTTGTCATTGCAGAAGGATGCGGAATTCTAGTGTTAGAGGAGTTGGACCATGCTTTATCGCGTGGAGCGACTATATATGCTGAGTTAATTGGATATGGTGCAACAGGTGATGCCTATCATATTACCTCACCAGCACCGGATGGAGAAGGTGCAAAGCGTTCAATGGAAGAGGCTATAAAAGACGCAGGAATCTCACCTGATCAAGTTGATTATATTAATGCTCATGGGACTTCCACTTTTTATAATGATTTATATGAAACAATCGCAATCAAACAATTATTTGGCGAGCATGCCTACGAATTATCTGTAAGCTCAACGAAGTCAATGACAGGTCATCTATTAGGAGGAGCGGGTGGAGTAGAGGCTATTTTCTCTATTCTAGCTATTCGTGACTCTATCATGCCACCAACTATTAACTACGAAACCCCAGATGAAGAACTTGATTTAGACTACGTACCAAATGTAGCTAAAGAAAAGAATCTTAATATAACGTTATCCAATTCATTAGGATTCGGCGGACATAATGCTACCATTGTTTTTAAGAAGTTTGTTCAATAAAAGGAAGAATAGAAATGAATGGTGTATTCGCACCATTCATTTCTATTTTTAATGTTTTTGAAACATACAAATAACTCTTTCACATGTTAAAATAAAATATATAGGTTTGAAGAAGGTGAGACGTTATGAAGGTATGGTTCAAAAAAGTATTAGTAGTTCTGACAACGGTTGCAACATTAGGGATGTACACACCAACGGCATTACTAGAAGTGCAAGCAGACCAGGCAAAAGATAATCTCCCTAATTCAGATCAGAATGAGGATTCTTCTAATACAACGGTTCCCATTCAACAAGAGAAACCTATAGATATACAACGTGAACAAACTTTACATCATCATAAAGAATATTTTATAAATGATATGCTCAATCAAGCGAAAGACCAAACGATGACTAAATTCGGTCCGAGAATGGTTAATAAAGTGGAAGATGAATTTACGAATCAAATTCTCCCTACAATGGAGTCTGTACTTGCAACTCTTGTGGATGACGCGGGAGATGATTATATTCATTATGAAATAACAGAAACTCCATCTAATGGTTATGGGGAAAAAATCTTTCATGTCTATGATCATAGAAAAGGGCAAGATGTTGCTAGATTCGATGTTCGCAGGGAGAATCGCCCCTTAGAAGGATATTTTTTTAATTTCCACTATCATCTAAGTAAAGATGGATTTAATGAACATCATGAAATAGGGGATTTATACTGGGATAAAAACATTCCACCTAAATGGATGGCATAATAACGGAATTATTGCTTTGAACCAATCAATTTATTTCAGTAGATGGTTTAAAGTAGGTATCTAATTTTGATTTAAGAATTAGATGCGTTAAAATATAGTGAAATAGGTTTGGAGGGATTGTAATGAAGGAAATATCTGCTAAAGATTTACAGGAAAAATTAGAAAAAGGTGAAAACCTTCATTTAATAGATGTTCGTGAAGATGATGAAGTAGCGCAAGGAATCATACCTGGAGCACTACATATTCGCCTTAGTGAAATTCCAGAACGTATGAACGAACTGGACAAAGATAAACATTACTACATGATTTGTCGATCAGGCGGACGTAGTGGTCGGGCAACGGAATTCCTTAACGAACAAGGATATCATGTAACGAATATGGCTGGCGGTATGTTGGCTTGGGAAGGCGATGTGCAATAATACATTAGGGCTAAACCTCAAATTACTTGAGGTTTAGCCCTTTTCGTTTTAGGAAAATAGCTCCTTATCCAATTCCTGTAGTAGTTCGCCAATTTTCTTGTCTTGTATCACTTGATCTGCATAGTGGTCTAATTCTGTCTTTTCTTGGTTAACAATGACTAGTTTAGCGCCATGTTCCTTTGCAATAAGAGGAAATTGATTTGCTGGTGTAACACTTAATGAAGATCCTAAAACGATAAATAAATCAGATTTTATTGCCTCTTCCTCAGCAAATCGGAAAGCATCCTGCGGCAACATTTCACCAAAGAGTACTATATTAGGACGCAAAATCCCACCACAGCTACAGTGATATTCCTTGTTTACGTACTCATCACTGTCGTATTCCTTCCCGCAGGATTGGCAACGTAAATGTTGTAAAGAACCATGAAGCTCAGCAACACGTTTACTTCCCGCAAGCTGATGAAAACCATCCACATTTTGTGTAATAATGGATTGTAGCTTTCCCTTTTCCTCCCAATCCGCCAGAATATAATGTCCCTTATGTGGATTGAATTCCTTTACTTTTAATACACGTTCTCTGTAAAAATCAATAAATTCATCCACATTATCGTTCAATGCCTCGGTACTTGCAATTTTACTAGGGTCTTTTTTTCGCCAAAGCCCATTATTGGAGGAGCGGAAATCTGGTAGCCCACTTTCTGTTGACATACCGGCTCCGGTAAATACAACCATATTTTTAGCATTTTGAATCCAAGTTTTTAGCATTTCATTCCCTCCATGATTATTATACTATTCATTATAACAACTAATTCCATTGACATGAAAAAATGAATGTGTTATTACATTTTATAGGGATTATCACTCAAACCTTAAGAGTGCTAATAAAAGATGAAGGAGATGTAACCATGGCAAAACAAGAGTTCAAGGCAGAGTCCAAGAAGTTATTGGATATGGTAATTAATTCCATATACTCCAAACGTGAGGTATTCCTAAGGGAACTTATTTCTAATGCAAGTGATGCAATTGATAAAATCTATTATCGCGCATTAACAGATGATAATATTACTTTTAACCAAAGTGATTACTATATAAAAATTGATGTGAATAAAGATAATCGTACATTAAAAGTAATTGATACAGGTATTGGAATGACGAAGGAAGACCTTGAATCCAACTTAGGAACTATTGCCAGGAGCGGTTCTTTCGATTTTAAAAATGAAAATGAATTAAAAGATGGATATGATATTATCGGTCAGTTTGGTGTAGGATTTTACGCAGCGTTCATGGTTGCTGATAAAGTTACTGTGATAAGTAAAGCGTTAGATAGTGACCAGGCATACGTTTGGGAATCTGCAGGAGCGGATGGTTTTACCATTGAACCTACAGATAAAAAGGACGTTGGTACGGAGATTATCTTATCTGTCAAAGAAAACACAGAAGATGAAAATTATGATGAGTACTTAGAAGAGTATCGTATTAAACAAATTGTAAAAAAATACTCAGACTTTATTCGTTACCCAATTAAAATGGATGTAACGGAAAGTAAACTTAAAGAAGGCACAGAAGATGAGTATGAAGATGTGATAGAGGAACAAACGATTAATTCTATGGTACCAATTTGGAAGAAGAATAAAAGTGAGCTAACAGATGAAGATTATGAAAACTTCTATACAGAAAAGCGTTACGGTTTTGATAAGCCATTAAAACATATTCACCTTAATATTGATGGTACAGTTCGTTATCATGCGATTCTTTATATTCCAGAAAATGCGCCATTTAATTATTATTCAAAGGAATATGAAAAAGGCCTTGAATTATATTCGAATGGTGTACTGATTATGGAGAAGTGTGCAGACCTATTGCCTGATTACTTTAGTTTTGTAAAAGGAATGGTTGACTCCGAAGATCTTTCTCTAAATATTTCTAGAGAAATGCTTCAACATGATCGTCAATTGAAAGTTATTGCAAAGAACATTAACAAGAAGATTAAAAACCAATTATTAAGTATTTTAAGAGATGAACGTGAGAAATACGAGAAATTCTATGAATCCTTTGGTCAACAGTTGAAGTTCGGGGTTTATAGCGACTATGGCATGAACAAAGATGTATTACAGGATTTATTACTATTCTACTCATCGAAAGAGAAGAAACTCGTCACGTTAAAAGAATATGTATCTAGAATGCCGGAAGATCAAAAATACATTTATTATGCTACAGGAGATTCAATTGAGCGAATTGAAAAGCTCCCACAAACAGAAATGGTAGCAGAAAAGGGCTATGAAATCCTATATTTTACAGACGAAATAGATGAATTTGCTATTAAAATGCTCATGAATTATGATGAAAAGGAATTCCGTTCTGTCTCAAGTGGCGATTTAGGAATGGAAGAAGATAATAAAGAAACAAAAGAACTAGAAGAAGAAAACAAAGATTTATTCGATGCGATGAAGGAAATTCTATCTGATAAAGTAAAAGAAGTAAAAGCATCTAAACGACTTAAATCTCATCCTGTCTGCCTAACAGCTCAAGGGGATATTTCCATCGAAATGGAAAAAGTAATTAATGCTATGCCTGATAATCAACAAATTAAGGCAGATAAGGTGTTAGAGATTAATGTAAATCATGATGTTTTTGAGTCCTTGAAGGAAGCTTATGATCATGATAAAGATAAATTAAATTTATACACGAATCTATTATATAATCAAGCACTGTTAATTGAAGGTCTACCTATTCAAGACCCAGTGGATTTTACAAATGATATTTGTAAAGTAATGGTTAAATAGAAGCAAGCCTCTACTTTCCTAGTAGGGGCTCATTTTATTTTACAAGGATATATCCACTTATTTTTCTATTAATCTACTAAAGTATATTTTTTAGAGAAAAGGATATACTTTTAAATAGAACGGGTATTGATTAAGGAGTTTTATTTTATCCCACTTTAAGCTTCTTGGGAAACATAGAAGGTAAGTGGAAGATCAACTGACCGTAAAGGCGATAGGAGCGACTAACCATTAGTGAGGGATGAAGGAAAATCCCCACCTATGGAAGTCTTCTTTATCCCATGATTCTGCCACAATTACATGGTAGGGTATATTTATAGGGCAATATGATCAAGAATATGACAAGTTGTCACATGAATTGGTTGACAAATGACATCGTGTCACTTAAACTTAAATTATACAAAAAGTGACATCGCGTCATAAGGGGAATTTGGAGGAAGTGCATTGCCGAAACAAACGTTTTTTAATTTACCCGAGAAAAAAAGGCAACATTTAATTAATGCCGCGGAAGAAGAGTTTGCAAGGGTTCCTTTGCATGAAGCATCTATAGCCAATATAGTAAAATCTGCCGGTATTCCTCGAGGAAGCTTTTATCAGTATTTTGAAAACAAAGAGGATATATATTTTTATCTACTAAAAGAGGAGACAGATGCTAGGAGAATTAAATTTTTCCAAAAGCTGGAGGAACATGACGGTGATATTATAAACGCTGTGACGGATTTTTATTATGAGTTTTTAGTTGAACTCCCCGATGATAGAGAATTTGACTTCCTAAAAAATGCTCTGCTCCATGTAACACATAAAATTGAAGATGCTTTTACAGCAGCTTTTAAAGGGAAACATGACACAGGATTTTTCAATGAAGTAATTGAAATGATTGATAAGGATCGTTTAAATACTAAAAACGATACGGAAATCTACCATATGTTACAAATTGTCATAGCAGTTGTGTTTCGAAACTTTGTAGAAAAGTTTTCAAAAGAGTTGTCTGATGATGAAGCAATTGAACATTTTACAATTGAAATGAACTTATTAAAGAATGGACTATATAAAAACTAATATATTTAACGAATACTATACTAGAATATTTAGGAAAATGGGGTATGATAAATGACAGTTAAAATATTTGGCGCATCTTGTTCATCGACGAGGAAAGCAAGACAATGGTTTAAAGATCAGGACATTTCATTTGTAGAAAGGAATATTTTAAAGAACCCACTAACTGTAAACGAACTTCAAGGGATATTACGAATGACAGTGGATGGAACAGACGAGATTATTTCTACTCGTTCCAAAATTTATAAAGATTTAAATCTAGATATGGACGCGATTCCACTACAAGAGTTACTTGAATTAATTCATCAATATCCAAGGTTGCTTCGAAGTCCGATAATAATGGATGAAAAGAGACTACAAGTAGGGTATCATGAAGATGATATTCGTCAATTTTTACCTCGAAAAACGAGAGAGTATCAGTGGTTGAAGTGGCGAATGAATAATATCCAATTTGCTGAAGGGTAAAACTACTACGAAAGTGCGTAATGTTCATTAATTAAACCCACTTAGGGGGGAGTCTTATTAAAGTAATAGCTGAGCAATCTTATGTAAAGGTTGAAAGGCAGATAAATAGTGTTGAGATGACTCGGGTTGAACATCAACGTACAATATACCTTTATGATAACCGAATTGTAACGGAACATCGCGAATTTCCAATAAAAGATGTTCTGGATATCTCCTATCGCTTCATTGGTGGGGATGGGGGTCTTCTCTATCTATATACATCTTGTGGAGTGTATTCCTACATCGTAAAGTCATCACCGGAAGATTTTGTTCAAACGTGTAAAGAGCATATTTTAAATTATCCTCATTCTTAAAGGTGGAAGTATAGCTGATATACTTCCACCTTTTGTTCTTCAATCATGATTTCTCTTTCGAAAAAACGTAACAATCAAAGTACCAATCAATACTAGTCCTAAGTAACCAATGAGTGGGTAGAATTGACTTACTAAATCAGTAAAGCCGATAAAGCTTAGAATATATCCTAAAATGAGGAAAATAGTCAAGAGCACTTTAAACCTTCTTGTTCCAACTTTTGCAAAACGTGCAGTTAAAGAGAAAAACATACTAATAGCGGTATTGAATATCATCCCAAAAAGGATAACAGACATGATACTCCCAAGTATTGGGGATATACTATTCACGATGGAAAGCATAGGCATATCGTCCGCTGCTACCTTTTCAATTTTTGAGAAGATGGCTAAATTACTTAAAATGATTAATGCACCGAGACCAAGTCCTCCAACGAGACCACCAAGTGTTGCCGTTTTAATATTTTTTTCTGCTCCACCCATAACTAATGTCATAGAGGCACCTAACGCAATATTAAAAGATACATAATTGATGGTAGAAATAATCCAGTTCGGTAGTGGTGTATATACTTCTCTTGCTATTGGATCAAGATTGGCAAAGGATGTATCAAGTGTAAAAAAGGAGTAAATTGAAATAATGATAATGAATAAAACTAGGAATGGAGTGATACTACCAATTACGGAAACTACTTTGTTAATTTTTAACATACCAGTAGTAAGAATTAGAATTGCCATTAGAGTTGTTCCAACGAAGTAAGGTAAACCAAACTGTTGGTTAAGGTTTGACCCAGCTCCAGCAACCATCACAACTCCAACACCGAATAAAGTAAGTATTAGAATAATATCAACTAGTACACCGAGATAGGGGCCGCTAATGGCATAAATCGCATCCTTATGAGAGCTTGTCTTCGTCTTACTACCAATTAACATAAGTACCATTCCGAGAAAGGCAAATAAGGCAGTAGCGATAATTCCCCCAATAATACCTAATAGACCAAAACTTGTATAATACTGCAAAATTTCTTGACCTGAGGCAAAACCTGCCCCAACAATAATTCCGATAAAAGCACTAGCTAATTTCAAAATTTCCCTCATAACGTCCTCCAAAACTTGCTACTTTGCTATTTTATTATAAAATGAAATAATTATAATATATCACTTAACAAAATCAATTACGATTAGTTTGCTTAAAATTGGAGGAAGTAATCATGGCAGTAGGAAGCTATCGAGATACATGGGTTGAAATATCACTAGATGCTTTAAAAAGCAATGTAAAGGCATTTAAGAATCATATTAACCCAAAGACAAAATTAATGGCTGTGATAAAGGCGGACGGCTATGGCCACGGCGCGATTGAAGTTGCACAAGCAGCACTGGAAGAAGGAGCGGATTATTTAGCCGTTGCTATATTAGATGAAGCATTACAAATCCGAAAAGCCAAGATCAATGCTCCTGTCTTAGTATTAGGATATACAGGAATAAGTACAGAAACAGCCGTAGAGGATGCTATAAATTCAAATATAACGTTAACTGTTTTTACCAAGGAAATAGCTAAGGAAATAGTAAAAACAGCTGAGGAATTAAAAAAGATCGCAAAAGTGCATATTAAAATAGATAGCGGTATGAACCGAATTGGAATTAGAAAAAGAGAAGAAGCATTAGAACTCATATCATTATTAACATCAAATTACGTACAAATTGAGGGGATCTTTACTCACTTTGCTGATGCAGACAATTCAGATTCCACATATACAGATAAACAATTTAAACATTTTTTGTCAGTGGTTGATTATTTGGAGGAACATGACATTCAAATACCAATTAAACACTGTTGTAATAGTGCAGCAACTATTTCTTATCCTCACATGCATATGGACATGGTACGGGTTGGTATAAGCTTATATGGATTATATCCTAGTGAACATTTAAAAAATAAAATTAAACTTATACAAGTTATGAGTTTTAAGACGAAACCAGTCCACATTAAAAATGTGGATATCGGTGAACCGATAAGTTATGGTTGTACATTTTCAACGAAAAGTCATTCAAAAATCGCCACGATTCCAGTCGGTTATGCAGATGGTTTTACAAGAGCATTATCGAATAAAGGGAATGTCTCCGTAAAAGGAAAAAGGGCACCAATTGTAGGACGGATTTGTATGGATCAATCGATGATAGATATAACGGATATACCCTATGTTAGCAAAGAGGACACTGTCACCATTTTTGGCGAACCTAGTGACGGTTTTATTTCTTTGGATGAAGTTGCGGAACAGTTACAAACCATCCACTATGAAATAGTCTGTTTAATTGGAAGACGTGTATCACGCGTCTATATTCAAAATGGAAAATTACATCATGCAAAAGGATTATAATAATGAAGTAGTAATGAATAAACACTCCGTAAACCTAAGCGCAGGTTTACGGAGTGTTATGTTTCACTGTATTAAATTCACCTGATTTAACCCGTTTAAATCGACTTCTTGTACATGGTGCATATCATCAAGAGGAAAAATAGTTGCAGTTCCTTCCTGTTCGTTTACTGCTTGAATATATACAGGAATGCCATGGTAGTTTACATTAATCATCTCAATGGATTCCAAAATATCTTGTGCTGTTTTACTATCCATGATGTCCTCCTTAGTACTTGCATTTTACGTCTTTTCTAGCTGTTAGGGGATGGAAGAACCCATTTACTTTTATTTTTTGTAGGAGGGACCGAAATATTCTAATTGATATCATCCATTTTCTTCTAGAGGTCCACTGAGAATCTAATTATTTAGTTTTAAAATAATAATCGTGACCATGGATCTCTACGATTAGTGTCATCACGGTCATCATCATGGTGATGTCTTTTACGGTCGGAACCTCCGTCTTTGTCATCATGATGATGTTTCTTGTGGTCAAATTCTCTATCCCTAACATTATCATCTTTTACAAAAACTTCTTTCGCCTTAATGAAAACTCTGTTTGCATGAATGTTAACGTCATTTACGTTATCATGGTTCTTCTTACTTTTTCTATCCTCACTGTGAGACATGCAGTTTCCTCCTTTCCATATAATAACCTATGTTTATCTAAATGTAGCTGAATAGGTAAAGGCTCAGATTTATATAAAATAGACTAACAACTATTCCTCGATAGAAAATAGAGATTGCTTAACATGGTTTGAGGTAAAAACATTATTAATGACCTTAAGTATTGGACTAAATGAATCATTTATTACTTTTAGTAACCATATAATAAAAGGGAATTAAATATCTTGCAATAAGTTGAAAATGATGTTATATTATTATCAATTAAAGTATGTTTAATTAAAAATAATTTGACATACATTTATCATATAGGAGGAATATAAGTCTATGTTAAAAATAGGTATTATTTTAGGAAGTGTACGTCAAGGACGTAATGGAGAAGCTGTTGCAAACTGGACACTTGACTTTGCTAACAAACGTAAGGATGCTGATGTAGAATACGAATTAGTGGATCTTGCCGATTACAATTTGCCATTTCTAGGTGCTGAGATTCCAGAAACACAACAAGCCGAAGCTGAAAAGGCAATTAAAGCATGGTCAGAAAAGATTGCTTCTTTTGATGGATATATCATTATTGCACCAGAATACAACCATGCAATTGGTGGAGCATTGAAGAACGCATTAGATTATTTAAACCCAGAAGTGAATAATAAAGCTGCTGGATTCGTTGGATACGGAAGTTTAGGTGGAACACGTGCTCATGAGAACCTACGTCTGATTTTAGGTGAACTTCAAGTAGCAGACGTTCGTACTGCAGTAACATTCTCATTATTAGCCGACTTTGAGAATTTCAGCGTATTCAAACCAGCTGATTACCATGAAGCTAATGCAACTGAAATGTTTAATCAAGTAATTGCTTGGAGTAAAGCTCTTAAAACAGTTAGAGGTTAATTATTCGTAGTTTTCGTTCTTGTGAAGATTTAAAAAAAATAGAGTGCTAAAGGATGCACTCTATTTTTTATTAAATGACTCATTCAATTGGGACAATTCCACACTTATCAAGGGGAATTACTTTAACCATATGACTATGTTCATCATATTGATTCATAACAACAGACCTACCATTATAGTTAACAGGGATTAAATCATGGGAATCCATAATTTCTCTTACCCTCTTCTTATCCACTGCATAACCACCTTATTCTTTAGGTAATTATTAATATTCTCTCCACGTTATAATAAAACCATGCAGTTGAAGTCTGATTTAGAACAAAAAAGCAAATTGCATCATAACAATCTGCTTTTGTTCACTCAGGCTCTATATAAATGAATAAATTCAAGGGCGTACATAATGAAAGAAATAGTAAGGAAGATTCCAGTAGTAATGACTAGAATAGCTGCTACTTGTAAGTTTAATTCCGGAAATGCAATAAATAGCCCCATAGCAACATAGAATACCGTGGTTGATACTTTTCCAAACCACTTTGAACCATCTAGCTTTTTTCCTTTTTTTAATAAAATAAGTCCATTGATACCCATAAATAATTCTTTAAGAACCACTAATAATACTAAAATCCACATATATGGGTAATGAAATACAAGGCAAATGACAATTGCGGCTTGGGTAAGTTTGTCAGCAATAGGATCTAACGTTTTTCCGAGTTCTGTTATTTGGTTGAATTTTCTTGCTATAAAGCCATCTAATAAATCAGTTAAACCAGATAAAAAGATAATAAATGCTGCAATATAATAATCATTTGTCTCCGTTGCACTGAAGTAGATATAGATAAAGAAAGGAATAAGCAAGATCCTGATGCAAGATAAAATATTTGGGATAGTCAACCATTCCCTTTTGGTTAGCTTCACACCAACATCCTCCTAAATGTTTTGTAAGTTTTATCCCACCTAAACAGGCAGTAAGACTCTCACCTCAAGATTGAGGGAGATCAACTGCCCGTAAAGATTCGATAAGTACGGCTAACCATCAATAGGAGATAAAGGAAAACCCTTACTGATGGAAGTCTTCTTTATTGTATCATTTTTATCATGTTAATAAGACTATTTCTACTTCTGGCAAATAATATCCATCATTAACTAAAAATTATGTAACAGTCGAAACTAGGATTCTATTGTTTATTTAGGTAAAATATACATACGTTCATCTATTATTATAATTTATGGTTCAAATAAATGTTTTATTATTTAAACATAGACGGAAAGAAGAAAAAGCGGGAGGTTAAATAATGAGAGAAGTAGTTATTGTTAGCGCGGTACGTACAGCGATAGGAAGCTTTATGGGGATGTTGAGTAATACACCAGCAACCGAATTAGGTGCGATTGTTATAAAAGAAGCACTACATCGTGCAGGATTAGAAGGTAACCAGGTGGATGAAGTTATTATGGGAAATGTCCTTCAAGCGGGATTAGGACAAGGACCAGCACGCCAATCTGCACTTAAAGCTGGTATACCTGAGGAAGTTCCAGCAACTACCATTAATAATCTATGTGGTTCCGGTCTAAAATCTGTTCACCTTGCCACCCAATCCATTCAAGTAGGTGATGCAGAAATTGTGGTTGCTGGTGGGATGGAAAATATGAGTTTGGCTCCATATCTTTTACCTAAGGGAAGAGAAGGGTTCCGAATGGGGGACGGTAAAGTTGTCGATAGTATGATCAATGATGGTTTACAATGTGCTATCAATGAGTATCATATGGGGATAACAGCGGAAAATATTGCTGAAACATATAGTTTAACGAGGGAAGAACAAGATGAATTTGCTGCCTGGAGTCAGCAAAAAACGGAAAAAGCAATTAAAAATGGTAAGTTCAATGAGGAAATAGTTCCTGTTGTTATTCCTAGACGAAAAGGAGATCCAATAACATTCGCTCAAGATGAGTTCCCACGTGACAGGGTAACTACTGAGAAGTTGTCAAAATTAAGACCTGCATTTAAAAAGGATGGAACGGTTACAGCGGGGAATGCGTCTGGAATAAATGATGGTGCAGCTGCATTGGTATTAATGAGTCGAGAAAAGGCAAAAGAATTGGGAGTGAAACCTTTAGCTGTTTTACGTGGAAACGCGTCTGCTGGAGTAGATCCAAAAATCATGGGTATTGGTCCTGTACCTGCAACGAATAAAGCCTTTCAAAAGGCAGGAGTTTCGATGAGTGATATTGACTTAATTGAAGCAAATGAGGCCTTCGCAGCACAATCATTGGCTGTTGGAAGAGATTTAGATATTCCCAAAGACAAGCTTAATGTAAATGGTGGTGCTATTGCCTTAGGCCACCCAATTGGCGCAAGTGGAGCAAGAATTTTAGTTACATTACTTTACGAAATGAAAAGAAGAGGCGACCGCTTTGGCTTAGCAACCCTTTGTGTTGGCGGTGGCATGGGCGTTAGCAGCATTGTAGAAATGGAAAACTAACATACGATTTTGGAGGGACGTAAATTGGTTAACCAAAAGGTAGTTTTTATCACCGGAGCAGCAAGCGGAATTGGGTACCAGGTTGCTGTCGAGTTTCTGAAAAATGGGGCAAAGGTTGTTTTATCTGATATTAATGATGAAAAGCTTAAAGAGGTGACGAAGGATTTACAAACGAAGGGTCATGATTGTATCGGTTTAAAGGTAGATGTGACAAAAGAACAGGATATAAAAAGTGCTATCCATCAAACAGTTGAAAAATATGGAAGACTTGATGTTTTAATTAATAATGCCGGACTTCAACACGTCGCACCAATTGAAGACTTCCCAACAGAGAAATTTGAATTTATGATTAATGTTATGCAGATTGCACCATTTATCGCTATGAAACATGCCTTTCCAATTATGAAAAAGCAAGGGTTTGGTCGTGTTTTAAATATGGCATCTATTAACGGGTTAATAGGGTTTGCTGGGAAAGCAGCATATAATAGTGCAAAGCATGGGTTGATAGGATTAACAAAGGTTGCTGCGTTAGAAACGGCTGAAAATGGTATTACGGTAAATGCTATTTGCCCTGGATATATTGATACACCTTTGGTCCGAGGACAATTTGAAGATCTAGCAAAAACACGTAATGTACCGGTTGAAAAGGTGAAAGAAGAAGTCCTTTATCCACTTGTTCCTCAAAAGAGGTTAATTGATGTACAAGAAGTAGCGGACTATGCTCTATTCTTAGCAAGTGATAAAGCCAAAGGAGTAACCGGCCAAGCCGTTGTCCTTGATGGTGGGTATACGGCACAATAAATCAGATTGACTAGTTATACTACAAGTGAGAGAAATAATTTGAAGAAACTTGAAAAGCAACGGAAGTTATTAAGGATATTACAATATATGATAATAGACAAGGTCAACTTTTTGTAAAAAAAGTTGGCCTTTTTGTTATCACGGACAAAACTCATGAAAATGAACGAGGAAAAGGTCGAGAGAGGAGTTATCACGGACAAAACTCATGAAAATGAACGAGGAAAAGGTCGAGAGAGGAGTTATCACGGACAAAACTTATGAAAATGAACAAGGAAAAGGTCGAGAGAGGAGTCATCACGGACAAAACTCATGGAAAAGAGCCAGGAAAAGTCCGTGAGGGGATGCACCTGGTTCTGTCAAGTAGACAGTACTGAAGTGTCTCTAAATTTTCACCTAATACATTGTCTTACCAAATATTTGAGCTCTTATCATATCCGCCACCCTTGCCAAGCATTTGGGTTCGTGGTGGTGAATAAAGTGGCGAATCGGGAAAAATAAAGCTATTAAAGCTCCCTATTCGCACACACAGCGTACCACGAACCATCTCTTCTAAGCTCTCGTTGGTCGGGGCCCCTATCCCCAACACAACGAATCGCCAAGAAGAGGCATGCCTGGCAAGGGCAAGCAGCTCCGCTGTGGCTCCCTGCATGCATTTTTAACTGGCATAACGCTTGATGTATTTTACGGGACTTGTTTGTAATTTTGTGTTGATTCGATTATGATTAAAGTAATGGATATATTGGTTTGCCGCATTTTGAACTTCAAATACATTCTTTGCATTTTCAAAGAAGCATTCTATTTCACACTTGTAATGACTAAAGAAGTTCTCAATGCATGCGTTGTCCCAGCAATTGCCTTTGCGAGACATAGATGGGGTGAGGCCCATCTCTTTGACACGCATTTGATAACCAGCGTTTGTGAATTGTGTGCCTTGATCACTATGTAGAATGGCACCTTTCACAAACTTTTTTTCTTTTAAACGATTTAATGCTTCGTACACAAGTTCTATATCTTGACGATGACTAATTGCATACGCCACAATCTCGTCATGAAATAAATCTTTAATCGCACACAGATAAATATATTTGTTTGGTCCCTTTTCCACTGGTAAATAGGTAATATCAATCGCAAACTTTATTCCAGGTTTCTTCGCTTGAAAGTTGCGGTTTAATAGATTAGGTACTTTTTTATTTATTTCGTTACGCTTGACAGAACGCCTTTGACGGATTTTACAACGAATACCATATTTCCGCATGATCTTGGATACACGCCTCTCTCCAACCTCAATGCCATATTCATCTTTTAATGCCATTTTCATTCTTTTTCTCCCCAACGTACCACGATGTTTATGATGTAATTTGATGATGTAGTTGTATAATTCTTCATCCCTTTGTGCCTGAACACTACCCCCTCCACGTTTTTTCCATTTATAATAACCAGATCGTGATACATCAGTCAGTTGAACTAACATCGTAACAGGATAATCTTTCTCATTCGCTTCTATAAAGGAAAATTGTACCTCTTTCTGCTTTCTCACATCCTTTCCAGCTCCAAAAGCTTTTTTAAATATTCAATTTGTAATGCTTGTCTTTCGATAATTTCATCTTTGGTTTCCTCTTCTTTTCGTTTCTGTTTACCTATGCTTTTCATACCTCTTGTATCTTTTAACGCTTCATAACCTCCTTCACGTACTTTATTAACCCAACGATTCGCTACTCGAGGTGCACTAATGTTATATTCTTTTATCAAATCACGGATCGCGTGCCCCTCGAAATATTTTTCAACTACTGTTTTCTTTAATTCATAACTGTATCTTTTTAGTTGTCTTGCCATATTCATCCCCTAATTTCTATCTTTTTCTACTATAAGATTATCAAATGAATAGGACACTTTCTAAAATTGTCTACTTTACTGATACAATAACAGGAGTTATCACGGACAAAACCCATGAAAACGGGAAAGGAAATGTCCGTGAGAAACCAAAAACTATAAAAAAGTAGCAGGGGCGAACTCGATTCCCGAATTGCTTTCTGCTATTTAACTACGTATTATCTTCATGTGATCAGCGTTCGTTTTTTCTATCTCAAGAGAGTACTATTATAAAAGCATCGATTCCTATCTTTTCGATTCTTTTCAGATGAGCTTCAGCATTTTTCCGGTTTGAAAAAGCACCTGATTGTACTCTATGCCACTTTGCTCCGGATAAAGTGATTGTTTCAATAAATGCTTCGATACCATGAGTCTTTAGAAAAGATACTCGATTTAGTGCCTTTTCCTTTGATTGAAAGGAACCAGCAATTACTTTGTATAAGGAGTCACTCTTTTGATTACCATTTGTTCTTTTCTTCAGTTGAAGTGCTTTTGCAATTCCGTTTACATGATTTTGGGCTATCTTCTTCCTCCATGAGGCTTGTTTCATAAGGGCTGCATCTGAATGATTGTCAATAAAGCCGTTTTCAGATAAGAAGGCTGGCATGGAGGTTTCTCGTAAAACGTGGAAGTTTGCCTTTTTCTTCCCCCTATTTTGTAAGGCAATTCCGTTGGATATTTCACGATGCATGATATTTCTGTATTTTGCACTTTGACTAGAATCACTTAATCCGCTAAAAATAAAATCCTCATATCCCTTTGCTTTTCCATTAAATGCATTACAGTGGATAGAAATGAAATAATTCGCATTCCACGCATTTGCTTCATTTGTTCGTTGGCGTAAACTTTTCGAAATGTCAGTTGTCCTACTCATTTGAATTTCTACATTTTCATATTCCTTATCCAATATGTGACGAATCTGAAGTGCAATATCTAATACAACATCCTTTTCTTTCAGGCCATGCCCTACTGCACCAGGATCTGATCCACCATGGCCTGGATCCAAAAATACCCTTTTCATTTGTCATCCTCCTAGATTTCATTTCACTTCTATAATCGTGATTGGATTGAAAATGGGGGGATGGTACATGCTAAAAAGGGTGAAATATGATAAATTCTTCAATAAGGATGATGTTCAAGTGGATAAAATAGGAATATATATGTCCTCTGCAAAAATAAGGAGAAATATGATATCGCCGCATCTACTTCTTTTATCCCACTCAAAGAAGTTGGGTGGAAGATCAACTGTCCGTAAAAGAAAGTGCGACTAACCATATGTGAGGGATGAAGGAAAACCTGCACTGATGGAATTCTTCTTTATTAGGTACGTTTTTTAATAATCGGACCACCTGGTATGGCCAGACGCAGTCCGTACGTCGCTACGAAGTAAAGCATGTGTGAGTACAGGCGTTGCGACAGAACGTCATGTTCATAGCCTGTAGGGGAGCTTCCGATTTTGATAAAGAATAGCGAGTGACAGACCTCTAGTTATTGCATATAATAAGATTCGTGGTTCGAACATATAAATGACAATATCATTTAAATAGAGGTGTATGATGTAAATATGGAATTCAATATTGGTCCAAGGATGCTTAAAACAGGGCTTGCTGTAACATTAACATTATTGGTTACAGGGATGTTAAATTTGCAATTAGATATCATTGCGGCGATTGCTTCAGTACTAGCCATGCAACAATCCATCATGAGATCTGTTACGTATATTAAGGAAGTATTGATTGGAAATGGTGTTGCTGTCATTTTCTCATTGTTGGGTACTTTTTTGCTTGGGACACATCCACTATCGGTTGGTGCTGTGGTGATTATATCGATTGCAATCAACATAAAGCTAGGATTAAATAAAACGGTCAGTTTAACTGCATTGACCATCATGGCGATGATGCTTGCAAGTGATGATAGTATTAATTTTGTTTATATTGTTGAACGAATATCACTTATTGCGATAGGAGTTATTGCTGCCTTTTTAGTGAATGCTTTTATTTTTCCACCAGATCATAAGAAGAATTTATATAACCTTGTGAAAAAGACGAGTGAAAAAATACATTTTCTATTACGAGTTATTCCAAATAAAACATTAAGCATACCGAAACAAAAAGAAGAAGATCGTGAAATTGAGAAGCTAATCTCAAAGGCTAAGGATTATTATGAAATTATCTCAGATGAACGGAATCGCTTATTTATAAAAAATAAAATGGAATTTTTAAGAAGTATTATTATTTATAAACATATGATTCGAGTATTAGAAAGGCAGTATACATTAATTATCCATTTAGAGAAAAACTTAGGTGAAATAGAAGACTCAAGTACAAGAAGTTATTTGATAAAGAAATTAATAAGTGGACTAAATGGCTATAGTGAAAATATATTCCTTATGTATGAAGAAAAAGTAAAATTAGATTTGAATCTGCAAAAGGAAATAAAGGCTGCGATGCATGTAACGATTAACAACTTAATTGATGAACTTCAAGGTTCCGAATTTACAAAGTGGTCCTATGTATTTCCTATTGCAAATAGCTTAATTGAATTATTTGATGAACTGGACAAATTAGAAAGAATGGTACGGATTAATGAATCGAAAGCTGCTCAGACTTCTGATTAAGGTACAATCTGTTCCTGAATAAATTCCTCCTTCCTTCAAAAACTAATTGGTAGATAAGAAATATAAAAGTTTCTTATCCTGGAGCTGCCGGCGTGAAGATTTGCATAAGTGCATGCATTTGCCGAACTTAAGCAAGGAGGAATTTATTATGGGAAGCAATAAAGCAGGCGGAAACAGACAGTTTAAAGAAAGAAAAAACCATGGGGAAACAAGAAACGGAAGAAAAAGTCCATTTAAGAATTCAAACCCACATGGTGGAGAAACACCAAATGAGTATTTAAGCGATAAAGAACTATAAGTTAAAAAACCACTAAAATAAAAGAAACAGTGTAGCACTTTGGCCACACTGTTTCTTTTATTTTTCCCTTTTTACATTAGGAGGTTCGCTCATTTTCCCTGTTGCAATATCCTCCGTGATATGCACTTGGCATGTTTTTCCTCTGTTATTAACAAATTTAAATATCCCATTATTAAAATCTGTTCCAATCTCCTTATAGAAAATTCCTTCATAAAGATTGTTCTTTGATCTAGTAAAACGTAATCGGTAAGTTTCTCCGTCTTGTTCTAGGAAAGCACGAACGCCTTTTTCAAACATCGTGTCACCTTCACTCTTGAGTGTACGATCAATGGATACAATATGAAGATCTATAAATGTTAGTTCACGTAGAAGAACATTTACAAATGAGCCTTTTGTAATTTCTTCCCAACGATTTTGTGGACTTTGGCCAATGATAATTTGAGTAATGTTATGGTTATGTGCAACTTCTTTAATTGTTTTAACTAGAGGACGACTTTCATTATCTCGGATAATAAATTCATCTACATCCAATTCATCGCATAGTTCTTTCCAACTATCAACATAACCAGACTTTTCAGCGTCGAACTCGTCGTATGGCTTTTGATCTACTGTAAGTACATATAATGGACAATCCATAATTTTGGCCAATTTATGTCCTCGTCTTATTAACCTTTCGCCATTAGGGCCGTAGTACACACAAACTAAAATACTTTCGTCCATTCGACCTTTAATTTTTCTCATGACGGCAAATTCACCTCTTATATTTCATCCATTATATTCTTACTAAAACTTTAATATTTTAACATGATATTTTATTCCCGTGAACCATAAATTTTAGTGCGTGTTCAAAAAGGAGGATGAAAAGGACCGAGCAGTTCGAGGCGGAGTAGCTTTGAGCAGCGGAACGTATGCAATTAATACGTGAGCAGACGCTCTTGCACGCCGGAAAAGTGGTTTTCTTTTCCAAGGAGCGGAAAAGCAAGCCAACGAAGAAATGCGAAGTGTCTTTTTCACCGGACTTTTTGAACATCCTCTCTTTTAAAAAAGGGTTTGGGAAAAAATAATATCTAAAGGTGTTTCCATATAGCATAAGTGATTTGTAACATAAAAACAATATCCAAATCGATAAAACAACAGAAGTGCAATGTTTAGCTCGATAAGTTATAATTATATTATTGATAAAAATTCAATTATCGTCATTTATCAAATAATTCCTTATTATTTCTATCATTATTAATTTGTGCTTATGCACTTATTAATTCCACGATAGATACTTAAAAGATCCCCTTATTTACAATCAATTTTATTAAAGAAATCATAATGTTAATGAGCATTAATAATATATGCATGATGTTCACAGATGGTATGGACGCAATTTTTCTAAAGTAGGTAGGAAAATATAAAAACCTTCCTGTCTGGGGCTCCGATTACCTGCCCCATCGAAAAAACTGCATAAACGTAAGGTTTTCGTCCAAGCTAAAGCGAACGCCAAGTTTTCTAAAGAAAGAAGTCAGACATTTTTGAAATGGAGGTCCCGATTTGTACACTGTTAATTTAGCTATTATTATTCCTTTTTTAGCTGCCATGATTGTACCAATTATTTACAAAAGAATAAAGGGGATTCATGTTGGTTGGTTTGTTTTCTTAGTTTCAACCGCATTATTCCTCTATCTTGTAAGTTATATACCTAACATTGCAAGTGGAGAGACGTATCTATATACATTTGAATGGATTCCGTCCTATAACATAAATTTCATAACATATTTAGATGGATTAAGTTTAATTTTTGCCTTATTAATTACTGGTATAGGTTCCCTAGTTACTATTTATTCCATTTATTATTTATCAAGTGAAGAAAATTTATCTCATTTTTATACGTATTTGTTACTATTCATGGGTGCGATGCTCGGTGTTGTATTCTCTGACAATATCATGGTTTTATATGTATTTTGGGAATTAACAAGTATTTCCTCCTTCCTACTAATTGCGTTCTGGTATCATCGGAAAAGTTCAAGGGATGGGGCTCAAAAATCACTGCTTATTACGATAAGTGGTGGTTTTGGAATGCTTGTAGGTTTTATTATGCTCTATGTAATGACGGGAACGATGAGTATTCGTGAAATGATTACAACGATTTCCGGCTTTCACGACCATCCACTATTTATTCCGGCAATGTTATTAATTTTACTTGGTGCGTTTACGAAATCTGCTCAATATCCGTTTCACATTTGGTTACCAACTGCGATGGAAGCTCCAACCCCTGTTAGTGCTTATTTACATTCGGCAACCATGGTAAAGGCAGGAATTTATTTAGTTGCGAGGTTTACACCTGTTTTCGGTGGAGAACTAACATGGTTCTGGGTAGTCACGATAGTAGGTATCATTACGTTATTCTGGGGATCGTTTAATGCGATTAGACAAACAGATCTTAAGGCCCTTTTGGCTTATTCGACTATTAGTCAACTTGGTATGATCATGAGTATGATTGGGATAAGTTCAGTCGCACTTAGACATGGACATTCTATGAATATGGTCATTTATACACAAGCTGCGTTTGCAGCAATTTTCCACTTAATTAATCACTCCACATTTAAAGGAGCCCTGTTTATGGTTGTAGGGATTGTTGACCATGAACTAGGTACACGTGATATACGGAGACTTGGTGGATTAGCTACCTTAATGCCAATTACGTTTACGATTTCTATCATTGGAAGTTTCTCTATGGCGGGTCTACCACCTTTTAATGGATTCCTTAGTAAAGAGATGTTCTTTACATCTATATTAAGCGTTCGTGAACTTCATTTTACTTCTGAAGTATGGATGGGCTTGATTCCTGTGGTTGCCTGGGCAGCAAGTATACTAACATTTGTTTATTGTATGATTTTTGTTTTCAAAACCTTTCTTGGGAAATACCAGGAAGAGAAATTGGAACACCCTGCACATGAGGCTCCATTTGGAATGCTATTTTCACCGATAGTTCTAGGTTTATTTGTAATTCTAATTTTCTTCTTTCCGAACGTTTTGGGGAATTATGTAATCAAACCGGCTATGTATAGCATTTTCCCTCAACTAGGTGCGGAAGACCTTGGTCAGCATGTTTCTGCGTGGCATGGCTTTAATCTAGAATTAAAGATGACGATTGGTGTTATTGTGTTTGGAGCATTCCTATTTATTTTTCTTCGTCATTGGAAGGGACTATATAATTGGATTCTTCCAGAGAAGTTATCTTTCAATGCGTTGTATGGCAATAGTTTAGAGCTAATCGAAAAGGTATCAAAGATCATTACCAATTCCTATATGACTGGTCATCTAAGAGATTATATGGTCTATATTTACATCTTTTTCATAATTGCTGTCGGTGGAACATTGTTAAATACAAAAGCATTTTTATTCGATATCGAACAATACTCTACTGTAACTGAGTTTGAGTGGCTAATCACGATAGCGATGATTATTGCGGCTATCTCTATGTTACTCGTTAAGTCTCGCCTAACTGCAATTCTTTTAAATAGTGTGTTGGGTTATGGGGTTTCAATATTTTTTGTTATATTCCGTGCACCAGATTTGGCGTTAACCCAAACCGTAATCGAAACAGTAACAACCGTACTATTCCTTGCTGCGTATTATTTTCTACCTGAATGGAAGAAAGAAGATAGTAAAAAACGCTCCAAGATTGTTAATGGCATTGTATCTGTTGCGGTAGGTGTCATATTTACTACGATCGCTTTAGCTGTTCAAAACGGGAAGCTATTTGAATCTATTTCAAGCTTTTATGAAAATGCATATGAACTTGCCGGGGCAACTAATATTGTCAATGCGATTCTTGGGGATTTTAGGGCTTTTGATACAATGCTTGAAGTAGTAGTATTGCTTATCGCAGGACTAGGGGTTTATACGTTCATTAAACTAAAGGCAAGAAAGGGGGATAATCCCCTTGAAGACAAATAACGTTATTTTACGAGCAGTTGTAAAGCTTGTTGTATTTATTATATTAACCTTAGCTGTTTATTTGTTTTTATCTGGACATCATAGTCCTGGGGGAGGATTTATTGGTGGTCTAGTAGTAGCTGCGGCTTTGGTATTGCTTTTTGTTTCCTTTGATATTGAGACGGTACGGGGCGCCATTCCCTTTGATTTTAAAAAGGTTGCTGCTTTAGGAGCGTTTATTTCGGTTACAACGGGCTTTGGCTCGCTCCTTTTTGGTGAACCGTTTCTATCGCAAACCTTTGCTTATTTTGATCTCCCTTTTTTTGGGGAAACGGAGTTAACGACGGTTACTATTTTTGAAGCCGGTGTTGCGTTAGTTGTTGTCGGAGTTGTCGTAACCATTATTTTAAGTATAGTTGAGGATGTGTAATTTATGGAAACTTTAACCACCATCCTAACAGGTGTTTTGGTATCAGTAGCAACATATTTAATTCTTTCAAGAAGTGTGCTGAGGGTTATATTAGGTACAGCCGTACTTTCTCATGCGGCACATTTATTAATTATGTCGATGGGAAGAGGACTTAAAAGCGGTGAAGTTCCTATTTTAACGGATGAGGCGTTATCATACGTTGATCCTCTACCACAAGCACTTATTTTAACTTCTATCGTGATCAGTTTTGCAGTAACTGCTATATTATTAGTTTTAGCCTATCGTACGTACCGTGAAACAGGGACAGATAATCTGTTTGAATGGAGAGGTATTAAAGATGAATAATCTGGTTGTCTTACCAATGGTCATTCCTGTTTTAGCAGGTATATTGTTTGTTTTCTTCCGTAACCAAATTAAGCTACAAAGATGGATTAGTTTCATTGTCATGATAGGTAATATAGGGATTGCTGCTTATTTATTACATCTTAATCAAATAGCTGGAATACAGCGTATTGACTTCAGTGGTTGGATGCCTCCATTTGGTATTTCGTTTGTTGCGGATTCATTCGCATTAATTCTTGTTCTGATCACAAGTTTAGTGGCGGCAATTTGCCTTATTTATGCTTTTTCTTCCATTGGAGAAGCTCGCGAAAAAATGTACTTTTATTCTTTTGTGAACTTTTTAGTAGCCGGTGTGAATGGCTCATTTTTAACCGGTGATTTGTTCAATTTGTATGTTTGCTTTGAAATTATGTTACTTGCATCCTATGTGCTTATTGCCTTAGGAGGAGAAAAAGTACAATTAAGAGAATCCATTAAGTATGTATTAATCAATGTCTTGTCTTCATGGTTTTTCCTTGTTGCCATTGCATACTTATATGGTGCCATTGGAACATTAAATATGGCTCATATTTCAGAACGGATAGCTGAATCAGGTCAAACGCCTTTGTTGACCGTTATTAGTATTGTGTTTTTAACGGTCTTTGCCTTGAAAGCTGGACTATTACTTTATTTCTGGCTTCCGGGCTCTTATAGTATTGCGCCAACCGCAATCGCTGCATTATTTGGAGCATTATTAACAAAAGTTGGGATTTATGCAATGATTCGTGTATTTACACTATTTTTTTATCATGATCCTTCTATTACACACACCTTTATCACTGTATTAGCGGCTTTAACATTGATTGGTGGAAGTATTGGGGCTGTTGCGTATAAAGACATACGTTTAATTGTCACTTATAATGTCGTCATAGCAGTTGGTTTTATTCTGGTAGGTTTGGCTGTAGCAACGCCAGAGGCATTAGAAGGTTCTATTTATTATTTGATGCACGATATGATTGTTAAAGCACTATTATTTCTATTAGCTGGTACCATGATTTCAGTGACAGGCACGACTAGAATTGATGAGATGAGTGGACTTATACGAAATTATCCACTATTAGGATGGATGTTCTTTATTGTCATGTTATCATTAGCTGGAGTTCCACCACTTAGTGGTTTTATTGGGAAAGTGCTCGTAGGTCAAGGGACGATTGAAACAGGGTCTTATATCTTACTTGCCTTAGCTTTCCTTTCAAGTATCTTTGTTTTGTACTCGCTTCTTCGGGTTTTCCTTCAATGCTTTTGGGGAGAAACGATTATTAGCTCAGAAGATGAAATACCTATGAAAAATGGATGGATGATTCCATGCGCCATCCTAACAATTGGGACTATTGTTCTGGGATTGGGTGCTGAGTTCATTTTTCCTTATGTTAGTGATGCAGCAAATACATTATTAAACCCTAGTGATTATATTGATGCGGTATTGACACAAGATTAACTGAAATTCTAAAGTACGTTTTATTAGGAGGTATACCATGCCCGCCCAGTTTATTATAAACTTGTCAATAGCATTCCTATGGATGTTTTTCCAAGATGAGGACCAATTTTATCTTACTACATTTGCGACAGGCTACATTGTAGGAATTGGTATTTTATATTTAATGCATCGTTTTTTCGGGAAACGTTTTTACTTAGGTAGGCTTTTTGCCTTTATAAAGTTGATTCTAATTTATCTATCAGAGATAACCAAATCAAGTTATCAAGTATTAAAGCAAATTCTTAGCCCAAAAATAAATGTAAAGCCAGGAATATTTAAATTTGAGACGAAATTAAGAGGTGAATGGGAAGTCCCGCTTCTCGCCTTACTTTTAATCACAACTCCGGGTTCCGTTGTAGTTGAGGTAACACCAGAAGGGGACGCATTTTATATTCACGCAATCGATGTCCAAGAATCCAAAGAGAATTTAATAAGATCTTTACACAAATTTGAAGAGGCAATTATGGGGGTGACCAGATAATGATTGAAACGATGTTACAAGTATCCTTCACATTATTTGGCGTAGCTATAGTAATAGCATTATACCGAATTATTTTTGGGCCGAGCTTACCTGACCGAGTGATTGCACTAGATATGATTGGGGTTAATCTTATTACAGCGATTGCTATTGTATCAGTGATTTTAGACACGAAGGCCTTCTTTGACGTTATCCTCATATTGGCAGTTTTAGCTTTTATTAGTACAATTGCCTTCTCCAAATTTATTGAGAAGGGCGGCGTTATCATTGAGCGTAAACGGGATGATTGAGTTTATTGCAGCACTCTTGATTTTGGTAGGTTCGATAATGGCAGTAATTAGTGCCATTGGTATTATTCGTTTTCAAGATGTTTATTCTCGTTCACACGCTGCCACGAAGTCCTCTACCTTGGCAGTTTCCCTTACTCTATCTGGAGTATTTATTTATTTATTGGTGTCCGAGTCATTTTTTAGTGTCCGCATGATTATGGGAATTGTATTTGTCCTTTTGACATCTCCCGTCGCTGGTCATCTCATCATAAGAGCGGCATATAGATCCAGTGTGGAAATGACAGATGCAACGTTAGAGGATGAGTTGGCGGAAGTGTTAAAGAAGAAGGAAAAGCAAATGGAAGAAGAAAAGGCGAGTAAAGATACTGGTGTGAAAAGCGATGAAGTATTGGAATAAAAAATCAGTGCAATCTATACTGCACTGATTTTTCTTTATAATAACAAATTCATCATCCATGGAGTAATGACAGAAACAACTACGGCACTAATGGACATGGCGATAGAACTAATCGATCCTTCCAATTGGCTATTCTCAAGTGCTGCGGCAGTACCGATGCCATGCGAGGCACTTCCGAGTCCAATTCCTTTTCCTAGATAATGGTGGATCTTTGTATATTTATAAACATAGGAATGTAATACTGCCCCACCTACTCCGGCAATCATAACAAAGATAGCTGCTAGTGAAGTTATCCCATCCAACGATTCCGTGATGGCCATAGAAATGGGAGTTGTCACAGACTTGGAGCTAATCGTAAGTAGTATTTCCTCTCCAAATCCAGCCCACTTTGCAAGAAGTACTCCAGTAGAAATTCCCACCAATGCTCCTATACAAGTTCCAACAAGGATTGGAACAACCATTTTTTTCAAAAGCTTTCGTTCCATGTATAGTGGATAGGCCAATGCAACAACTGCTGGGCCAAGTAACTTATTAATCCACTCCCCACCTATCATATACGTCTCATAGGATATAGGGATGATGAGTAAAATAAGAACAATGATAATGGTTGCGATTAACATAGGTAACGTAAAAGGATAATGATATTTATGGTGAATCTTTAATGCTGCGTAATAAGTGATAACCGTGCCTATGATTGCTGTAATGCCAATTAATAAATGAATCATACTCATATTCATTCCTTCCTCATGATTAGCCACTGACTAATCCATCCAGAACTTACCATGACAAGTATGGTACTAATGATAACAATGAAGAATAATAGGATACCTTTCCCTAGAAATAAATCGAAGTAGTCGATAATTCCAACCGTTGCTGGAATGAAAAACAAAGTTAAATGGCGAACCATGAACTTTGCTCCTTCATCAATCCATGAAAGTTTCACAATGTTAAAGAATAATAGAATAAAAAGAATGATCATTCCTATCACACTACCTGGAATCAACAGATGAAATGTGTGTTGAATCCAATTTCCTAAAGACGCTAGTAAACATAGGATGATTATATGTAATGTGATCTTCATGACTTTAACCACAATTAACACCCCTATACTTTATGGAATAACTACTAGTATATCAATAAAATTAGATGAGAAGAAGTTATAGAATTCCAAACTCTATAACTTATTACCGTTGATTAATTCCCCGGATTTACAAAACATTTACATTCACATCATACGTTCTTTACATTCAGCTACTATACTATGGAAGTGAGAGGCGGAATGATCCGTTCATCAAAATTTAAAGGACTTATTCGGGGAGGACAAAGTAATGAAGTTCAAAAAGTACCTTATGTTGGTTGTTGTAGGACTAGTACTATTTCTAGTAGCTTGTGGAGGGGCAGCAGAAAAATCAAATACTTCTGGCGATGAAGCATCCAACGAATTAGAAGGAAATGTTGCCATTGATGGATCTGGTACGGTTTACCCCCTAATGTCTAGATTAGCTGAAGAATATATGGTTAACGAACAACCGAATGTATCTGTTGAAGTTAGCCGTGCAGGAACAAGTGCTGGTTTTAAGAAATTCCTAGCAGAAGATGGAACAGACTTTAATGATGCATCCCGTGAAATAAAAGAGGAAGAACAAGCAAAAGCAGATGAGCTTGGAATAGAAGTAATGGAGTTAAAAGTTGCTTTAGACGGTTTAACAATCGTGGTTAACCCAGAAAATGACTTTGCAACTGAATTAACAGAAGATCAAGTGAAGGATATCTTCTTAGGTAATGTAACAAAGTGGTCTGAAATCAATCCGGATTGGCCTGAAGAAGAAATTCAAACATATGGTCCAAATGAAAACCATGGAACTTACGAATTTTTCTATGAAACTATTCTTGAAGAACAGGATTTAGTAAAAACGATTAATCTTCAACAAGATTATTCTACTTTAGTAACTTTAGTAGCAGAAGATGTTAACGCAATTGGGTTCTTTGGATTTGGATACTACGATAGTAACAAAGATAAAGTACAAGCAGTAGGTATTGATTTTGGCGAAGGTGCTGTCGTTCCATCTCTAGATACAATTGGTGAAGAAGGCCCTTATGCTAATTATACACGTCCAGTATTCACATATTTAAATGTGAACCATGCAAAAGAAAAGGCCCAAGTATTCGATTATGCAACTTATGTATTAGAAACCATGAATGACTTTGCTGGAGAAACTGGATTCGCACCTATTCCAGAAGAAGAAGCACAAGCTCAACTTGAAGAGCTAGAAGCTAATAAATAATTGATATTTAGGAAACTTTGAAACCTATTAAGATGAGGGCCAATTGTGCTCTCATCTTAGTTTCTAAAGTTTCCATGTTGGAAGGAGTCCTAACATAATGCAGAAGATCAGCGAGGTAAAGCAAGAAGCGATTCATGTTAGTGAAATAATTGCGCAAAATAAACAAAAGAAAAATGTATCGAACCTAGTTGAAAAATGGATTCCTACCATTTTATTTCTTTTAGCGTCAATAACTATCCTTACGACTCTAGGGATACTCTATACGTTATTATCACAAGCAATTCAATTTTTTAGAGCTGTACCAATTTGGGAGTTTTTTACTGGTGCTGTTTTAAAACCATTAAGTCAAAATCCAGAATTCGGCATTTTACCCCTTATTAACGGTACGCTTATTTCTACTGCTATTGCTATGCTTGTTGCGGGTCCAATTGGCCTTATGTCTGCTATTTATTTAAGTGAGTATGCGTCAGAAAAAGTTAGAAGAGTATTAAAACCATTATTAGAAATTTTAGCTGGTATTCCGACGATTGTATATGGATTTTTTGCTTTTACATTTGTAACACCTCTTATTCGCTCTATTTTTCCAGAAGTAGGAGCTACGAATATTCTTAGCCCTGGCTTGGTAATGGGGGTTATGATTATCCCCATGATTGCATCTCTTTCTGAAGATGCCATGACGTCTGTTCCGAATGCAATGAGAGAAGGATCTTTAGCAATGGGAGCAACAAAATTAGAAACAACATTCAAGGTAGTTATTCCTGCTGCTTTTTCGGGAATTATTGCCTCATTCGTTCTTGGTATTTCCCGGGCTATTGGTGAAACAATGATTGTTACGATTGCTAGTGGGAGTTCCAAAAACTTTACTTTTGACATTACTCAATCTATGCAAACCATGACTGCATACATTGTTGAAGTCGCTGGTGGAGAAGCTGCCGCTGGTACGACGATATATTATAGTCTTTATGCTGTGGCTATTACCCTTTTTGTCTTTACTCTATTAATGAATTTATTTGCAAGATATATTTCCCGTAAGTTTAGGGAGGAATATTGATGATTAAGCAATTTGACGAAACACAATTAAAAAATAGAATGAACTCCCGGGTGAGAAATAATAGAATATGGAAATTCATTTTCTTTTTATCTACTTTATTTGGTCTTTTTGTCCTCGCCATTTTAATGATAAGAGTAGTAATGGATGGGATTAGTTTCCTTCATATGGATTTCCTAACGGGTAGATTATCTACAGATCCTGATCGTGCCGGTATTATGGGTGCTTTACTTGGAACGGTGTGGGTCGTGCTAGTTGTTATTCCGGTTACACTAATAGTAGGAGTGGGAACTGCTATTTATTTAGAGCTTTACGCAAAAAGAGGGAAGTTTAAGTCATTTATTGAAACGAACATTTCTAATCTAGCAGGTGTACCATCGATTGTTTATGGACTATTAGGTTTAACTGTTTTTGTTCGTATGATGGATTTTGGAAATGTTGTTTTAGCTGGTGGTTTAACTTTATCTTTATTAGTACTACCAATTTTAATTGTATCTGCACAGGAAGCACTTAGAGCAGTACCTGGGCATCTAGCTGAGGCATCTTATGGGATGGGGGCTACAAAGTGGCAAACGATTAGAAGAGTAATCTTGCCTGCAGCTTTACCAAGTATTTTGACAGGATCCATTTTATCTCTATCACGTGCGATTGGAGAAACAGCACCCCTAACTGTACTAGGAATTCCAGCATTGTTAATTCCATTTCCGGAAGGGCTGTTTGATACGTTTACAGCTCTACCGATGCAAATTTATTACTGGACTTTGGATTCATCCCTAGTGGCAGAATATGCGAACTTAGCTGCCGCAACTATTATTGTTCTACTTGCTCTCTTATTCCTGCTTAACTCCGTAGCAATTTTTATTCGAAATAAGTTTCAACATAGATATTAATAGTGCGAGTCTCTTGATAGCTTGATACTAGTTTAGAAATTTCGCGAACAATAATCTTCATAAAGGAGTGATGAGAATGGGCGTTATCGCAAATAAAATGGGTTTACAAGTTAATCCCACAGCAAAGGAAAGTATAGCAAAGAAAATAAATACACAAAAAAATAATATTGTTTATGATACAAAAGAATTAAATCTTTGGTACGGTCATACACATGCTTTGAAAAATATTAATTTGGAAATACATGAAAAAGAAGTAACAGCCATTATTGGTCCTTCAGGGTGTGGCAAATCTACCTACATTAAAACGTTAAATCGTATGGTTGAGTTAGTACCAGGTGTTCGTACAACTGGTTCGATTTCTTATAAAGGAAATAACATTTTAGGTAAAACGATGAAAGTAGAAGATTTACGTACAAAAGTAGGTATGGTATTTCAAAAACCGAATCCTTTTCCAAAGTCTATCTATGAAAATATTGCCTATGGTCCCAAAATACATGGTATCCGTAATAAAAAGTTACTAGATCAAATTGTCGAAAGAAGTTTGCGTGGTGCCTATATTTGGGATGAGTTAAAGGATCGTCTAAATGAAAATGCATTTGGACTTTCTGGTGGTCAGCAGCAACGTTTATGTATTGCTAGAGCGCTGGCAATACAACCGGATGTAATCTTAATGGATGAGCCAACTTCAGCGCTTGACCCTAAATCAACGCTTAAAATTGAAGAGTTAGTTCAAGAACTGAAAAAGGATTATTCTATTATTATGGTTACTCATAATATGCAACAAGCAGCACGTATTTCCGATCGAACCGCTTTCTTTTTAAACGGAGAGGTTGTAGAATTCGATAACACGAATAAAATCTTCTCCAATCCATCAGATAAACGGACGGAAGATTATATATCTGGTAGATTTGGATGAGGAATACGGAAGGTAAGGCCTATATTTTTCATTGACAATTTATGATTATTTTGTTTTAATGTAATTAATTTAATACTGGTACCTTTAAATCAGTCCAGAGAGGCTGACAAGGACAACGGAAATGAAGATGGGATGATTATGCTTAGATCAATCCTATCTTTGACTGGGCTTCTTGTCAGAAATGGCAAGGAGCCTTTTTTTTTATTTCCAAAAGTCAATTCTTCGGTGCCAGTCCACTTTAAGGAGGAATTGGTATGCAAAAGGTAGATAAGGAATTTTCATTACAAGCTGTTCCACAGGGAAGTAGAACTGGCTTTTGGAGTATGTTAGCAGTAATGATGAGTTTAACATTTTTCTCAGCTAGTATGTTATCTGGGGGAGAATTAGGTGCAGGCCTAACATTTAAAGAATTTATTTGGATTGTATTTATAGGAAACTTAATTTTAGGATTATATACTGGTGCTTTAGCATTTATTGCATCTAAGACAGGTCTTTCCACACACTTACTTGCTCGCTATGCTTTTGGAGAAAAAGGGTCTTATTTACCATCATTCCTATTAGGTGCCACACAAGTTGGATGGTTTGGTGTTGGTTTAGCAATGTTCGCAGTTCCAGTCCATTTATTTACAGGAATAAATGAGTACGTGTTAATCATTATTTTAGGAACGTTAATGACTGCAACTGCAATTTTTGGAATGAAGGCTTTAACAATTATTAGTATTATTGCAATCCCAGCTATTTCCATTCTAGGGGGCTATTCTGCTATCAGTGCAACAAATACAGCAGGTGGAATTCAGGCATTAATGGATTATCAACCAACTGAAGCAATGGGCGTTGCAGCTGCATTGACTATTTGTGTCGGTTCTTTCGTTAGTGCTGGAACATTAACTCCTGACTTTACAAGATTTGCAAAGAGTGGGAGAACAGCTGTAAGTACTACGATGATTGCATTCTTGATCGGTAATTCACTCATGTTCTTATTTGGAGCAATTGGTACATTTGCATTTGGTTTAGGTGATATCTCAGAAGTAATGTATACACAAGGACTTATTATCCCAGCAATTATTGTATTAGGATTAAATATCTGGACAACGAATGATAATGCATTATATGCTTCAGGACTAGGGTTTTCTAATATTACAAAAATCCCTAAAAGTAAAGTAGTTATCTTTAATGGGATCGTTGGAACTATTGCAGCGATGTGGCTTTACAATAACTTTATGGGATTCTTAACAGTATTAGGTTCCACTCTTCCGTCAATCGGTGCAATTATTTTAGCGGATTATTTCTTAGTAAAAAGAGGAAAGTACGAACCGTTTGAAACAATGAAATTTAAATCAATTAATTGGATTGCTATTCTAGCTTGGATTGGTGGGGTTGTTGTTGCCAATTTAGTACCTGGTATTCCTCCAATTAATGGGATTGTTGGAACTGCAGTGATTTATGTAACCGCAATGAAAGTGGCGGAAAGGCAAATCGAAATAAAAGTAGAAAAGGTGGGTTAGTTCATGATTATTAAAAATGCGAAATTAAGAGGAAAAGATGAGCTATATAGTATCGTTGTGAAAGACGGAAAAATTGAAGAAGTTTCTACACAAGTGGATATGGGAGGGCATGAGGTAATCGATGTTAATGGAGCATTGGTTCTTCCTCCTTTTATTGAACCGCATATTCATCTAGATTCGACGCTTACAGCCGGTGAACCGGAATGGAATCTTAGCGGAACATTGTTTGAAGGAATTGAAAGATGGTCAGAGCGTAAGAAATCATTAACAAAAGAAGATGTTAAGTATAGATCTAAAACAGCTTTAAAGTGGCAAGTTGCCCAAGGTATTCAGCATGTACGTACTCATGTAGATGTCACAGACCCTAAGTTAATTGCACTTGAAGCATTGCTTGAAGTGAAGGAAGAAATGAAAGATTATGTTGACTTACAGCTTGTTGCCTTTCCGCAAGAAGGTATCCAATCTTTCCCTAATGGAGCGGAATTAGTGGAAGAAGCACTTAAAATGGGTGCAGATGTTGTTGGGGGAATTCCACATTATGAATTTACCCGTGAGTATGGCGTTCAATCAATGAAGACAGCCTTTGATTTAG
The DNA here is from genome assembly GCF_038006665.1 of Oceanobacillus sp. FSL K6-0118. Taxonomy (NCBI): domain Bacteria; kingdom Bacillati; phylum Bacillota; class Bacilli; order Caryophanales; family Bacillaceae; genus Oceanobacillus; species Oceanobacillus sp. FSL K6-0118. Next base: position 84,499 of record NZ_JBBOVR010000001.1, on the reverse strand, counting down.
CAGAAAAATATAATGTATTAGTGGATATTCATTGTGATGAAATTGATGATGAACAATCAAGATTTGTTGAAGTGGTAGCGAAAGAGGCTTACGAACGAGGAATGGGTTCCCGTGTTACTGCAAGCCATACAACAGCTATGGGTTCCTATAATAATGCTTATGCATCTAAATTATTCCGTATTTTAAAGATGTCCGAAATTAACTTTGTATCGAATCCACTTGTTAATATTCATCTTCAAGGACGGTTCGACACCTATCCGAAACGAAGAGGATTAACGAGAGTAAAAGAACTACTAGAAGCGGGAATGAATGTATGTTTTGGACAGGATGATATTTTTGATCCATGGTATCCACTTGGCACAGGCAATATGCTACAAGTACTTCATATGGGCATCCATGCAGCGCAATTAATGGGTTATGAGCAAATTGTAGATTCGATTGATCTTATTACAAAAAACAGTGCAAAAACATTAAATATTGAAGACAACTATGGTATCGAAGAAGGGAAGCCAGCTAACTTCATCATCCTAGATGCAGAGAGTGAATATGATACCATCCGCAAACAAGCAAAAGTTCGTTACTCTATTCGTAATGGTAAAATCATTGCTGAAACAAAGCCTAGTGAAACGATGCTTTTATTGGATGGAAGTAATGAGATGGTTGATTTTAATAGAAGGTAAATAAACATAATGCCCCCCTTAGGGTAAACAGATTAAAAAAGTCTGCTTCACTTTAGGGGGGCTTACTTTCATTGTAGTTCATGATATGATAGTGGGATGGGAGATTTTAAATAAAAACCATGTGAATCTGTTACGAAACTGTTTAAATAATTTTAAGGGTTCACATTTGGTTTGATTTAATCTAAAATAATATGTAAACGCTGACAAGAATTACAGGGGGAGGAAGGAATTATGGTACAAAAAAGTATAGGTGCTTTTTGGGGGTGGCTTTGGCAGTCACATGAGAATACAAAACGTTTATTGACCTTTTCTCAATTAAGAAATGTTGAAGAATCTCAAACTTCTAAGGGGCAAAAGGAAAATGGATCTTCTATTTCGGGAAAGGGAAATAAAAAGGGACATAATAAGAAACCGGCCTATAAACCTGCTCAAAAGGTAGGTTTGATCTTAGGGCCTTTATTGTTTTTATTAACATTATTGTTTTTTCATCCGGAGGGTTTAAGTCCTGAGGCAAGATCTGTTCTTGCTGTCACATTGTGGGTGGCTACTTGGTGGATTACGGAGCCAATTCCAATTCCGGTAAGCTCGCTAATTCCTATTATTTTATTACCAATGACCGGGGCATTGGATGGAAATACCGTTGTTTCATCATATGGAAATGATATTATTTTCTTATTCTTAGGCGGATTTTTTATTGCAACAGCTATGGAGAAATGGAACCTGCATAAGCGAATGGCATTATCGATTATTTCTATAATTGGTACAAGCCCACAACGAATTGTATTAGGTTTCATGGTTTCAACCGCCTTCTTGTCGATGTGGGTTTCGAATACGGCAGCTACCATGATGCTAATTCCAATGGGATTGGCAATTGTTCAACAGGCATCAAGTTCCTTGAAAGAAGGGAAATATGCGAGTGATATACCGAAATTTGAGAAGTCGGTCATATTTGGTATTGGCTATGCTGCAACCATTGGGGGTCTTGGGACATTGATTGGAACACCACCCCTCAGTATTCTTGCGGGAACAGTAAGTCAAATGTTTGATACAGAAATATCCTTTGCCGGTTGGATGGCAGTAGGAGTCCCAATTGTTATTCTCTTAATTCCATTATTATGGCTTTACTTGACGAAAGTTGTATATAAAATAAACTTTCGCGAATTACCAGGTGGAAAGGAACAGATTTATAAGGAACGGAAATCACTTGGTAAAATTTCTTACGAGGAAAAAGCTGTAGCGTTTGTATTTGCCTTCGCAGCATTTATGTGGATCACAAGGACGTTTATTTGGGAAAATATCGTTGAGATTCCTGGTATCAGTGATGGCATCATTGCGATGATGGCAACCGTATTACTTTTCTTAATTCCTGCAAAACGGGAAGAAGGAAGTAAAATAATGGAATGGAAGGACTCTAAGGATATACCATGGGGTATTCTCATACTGTTCGGTGGAGGACTTGCCATTGCAGCAGGGTTTACATCAACAGGACTTTCAGAATGGATTGGACATCAGTTGGCAGGACTGGAAGGAATGAACATTCTCCTTGTAATTTTTATCTCAACACTAGTAATTTTACTTTTAACAGAGATTACTTCAAACACGGCTACAGCAACGATGATTATACCAGTAGTAGCTTCACTGGGACTTGCTTTAAATATACACCCATATGCACTAATGGTACCTTGTGCAATGGCGGCTAACTGTTCATTTATGCTACCAGTAGGTACACCACCAAATGCCATTATGTATGGGACAGGTAAATTGAAGATTACCGAAATGGTTAAAAACGGATTCTGGTTAAATAACTTTACCCTTGTTTTAATTGTATTGGTTGTCTATTTTTATTTACCACTTGTATGGGGAATTGATTTGTTTGAGATACCGGCTGAATTTCGTTAAGAACCAATATTTTATTTAAGCAATTCCTTTGATTTCCCCCACATACTTTGAAACAATGTAGTTATCCAAGAGTGAAGGGAGAAATCATTAATGAAAGTATTTCTAATTGGATCAAATGGGCAAATTGGAAAACATTTAGTGAAACTACTTCAAGATAGTAATCAACATACATTAAAAGCAATGGTTCGTAGTGGAGAGCAAGCAAATGCACTTAAGGAATCTGGTGTAGATGCAATCGTTGCTAACCTAGAAGGAAGTGTAGAGGAATTAGCCGAGGCAATGCAAGGAAGTGACGCGGTAATATTCTCAGCTGGATCAGGTGGGAAAACAGGACCGGACAAAACGTTACTTGTAGACCTTGATGGGGCAGTAAAATCAATGGAAGCAGCAGAAAAAGTTGGTGCAAATCGATATATCATGGTTAGTGCATTCCGCGCATTTGACCGTGAGTCCTGGAAAGATAGCCCAATCAAACCGTATATGGTTGCCAAACATTATGCAGATCGTATTTTAACGGAAAGTAATTTAAACTATACTATTTTTGGCCCAGGTCGTTTGTTAAATGAACCCGGGACTGGAAAAGTGCAGGCCGGAAATGACATCGATAAGGGATCTATTCCACGTGAAGATGTTGCAAGAGCTGTTGTACAATCTTTAGATGAGGAAAATACATTTAAAAAGACAATTGGTTTAATGTCAGGCGAAAGCACGATTGAAGAAGCATTCAAACGTTTATAGCCAAAATTAAAAAGCGAACAGTCCTTTTGAAAAGGATTGTTCGCTTTTTAATGTTAGTTCATTTCATATAGATTATATTTACAAAACCGTTTAGTTGCTCTACTTCAAGGAAATGACCATTAAATGCGTGAATAATGGAAGATACTAGTAACTTGAAAGAATCCTTTTACAAACTGGAAATAAACTATCTTCATCCAACGCATCATTGGATTGCGGATAGTGAGCACTATCGGATTTGTTACATAAAACCATTAATTTTATCATTTGGGATTCTTCTCCATGTCTAAAGTAAGGGATTTCAAATTTCATCAGTCGCTTCCCTTTTTAAATAATACTATAACAATAACACATAAATTTCCCCTTTTGATTCCGATTCTGCCCAAAGGGGGAATATTCCAATTTTATAGACTTTGTTTAACTATGTCCGGTTTATCAAAAGAATAAAGAAGAACGCAAGGACGAGATAATTCGACAAAAAACTTATGGTGGTTAAATATAGACGATCTTTTTGGTTTGAATGAAGAAATAAAGATGGTGATTTTTAAATGTATTGATTGTAATAAAACCGATGAAGATCCTGAATATATTATAGGTGAATTTAGTGTGGATTTTAAAAAAAGTGAAGAAGTAGAAATACATTGCCCGCATTGTAACAGCATTACGAAAGAGCAAGAAATACCCCAAGTGATTAATTTTCACTTGGGATGTGATAAGGCGCGTTAGCACTTTTGTTCTCCTCCCACCAATACTATTATTCCAAGAAGAAATGATTGACTGTATAAGATGGTCGATTTCCGGGAATCCGAACATGTACCACCATCCTATAATGTTCTAGAGTATTACAATGTTCTTTCACGTAAATTAATAAAAGGTGTTGTCCCGAGTGTTACGCTATCCAATAAAGAGAGATAATGGACTTACTGACGTTTTACAATTATAGTACCTATACCACTAAAGCACATATATGTGAATATAATTATCCATAGGTAAGAAGTTGGTACATCTTTAATGTCCAAAAATGTGATGGTAGCCAATGAAATGAAAAGTAACCCTAGAAAGATATGCGATGAATACGTGTGAAACCTCAGCATATTTTTGACAGTTCGTTCATCAAGTTCTGGAGTTCTATCTTTTTTACGATTTACATTAATTACATTAATAACAATTAGAATAATTGATACAGGTAATGCACCTATTACTGTAGCCGTAGAGAATTCCCCTTTTGTGAAATAGGTGAAACTTTGACTGATTATTGCACCTAACAAAATACCTATTCCACCGTAAGCTAAAGTCCATTTTCTTTTTCTATTTTTCATTCTTCTCCTCCTCTAATTTAAAAACCTCTTCAAACTGTAAAGCAAAGTATTTTACAATTTTAAGTGCTAGTTCAAGACTTGGATTATATTTATTGTTTTCTATTGCGGTAAACGTTTGCCTTGTCACTTGTAAGTCCTCGGCTATTTTTATTTGTTTTATCCCTTTTTCTTTTCTAATTTTGCGAATGTTATTTTTAACCGCCATAGATCACCACCCCCCTTGTGAAAAAGTAAATATATCTTTACATATTTTATAACATAAACAAGAAAGTAGGTAAAGATATATTTACGATTTAGGGAATATGAACTACTACAATATATGTGTATATTAAGTTTTTTATGGTAAAAAGGATTCAAAAATAGGCTATCCTATTAATTACCATATTTTCCCATATTATGCTTAAATAGTAAGAATAATTCTTCTGGTTAAGTAATTGAAAAAAGGGGGGGAACTTTAGTAATCGTAGTATAAATAATATAAAGGGGGGAACTATTAATGAAAATCTCAAATTCTAGTGTGCTCAAAATTAAAAAATTATTTCTAGTAACAATGGTAGTGATTGTAACAATCTCACTTTCACTAAATAGTGTCAGTGCTAAGGGAATTGAAAGCGGTGACAGTTCAGATGAAAGTGTTAGTGAAATTTTAACAGGTAAAGAAGCAAACGAATATTTAAAAGCGGTTGAAAAAAATAGTACATTTAAGGAACTTTCTACATCTGGAAAGTTAGTTAAAAACAATGCAAAGGTTGAAAGGTTCGAGTTGGAATCTAACAAGGATTTTAAAAACGATATTGTTGTATTACAATCTAAAATTGATGATGAGAAAGAACATACAGGTATTTTGGCTATAGTTGACTCAAAAACTTATGAAGTTTTTTCATTTACAACGGTAAAAGAAAATGATGAATCAACTGGAATGATTTTTACTGAATATGATGGTAAAACTGGACAAGTTTTGCTTGAAAATAATGTAGTTGACAACGAGGTAGTTAATGCAAAGGATGAAACTCAGATACAACCTTTAGCAATTGAAAAAGGAAGTTACTGGTGGAAAGTAATCTGTGGCTTAGCGACCAGTGGTTCATGTTCTTTGGGCTGTTTATCATTAGTCGCTGTTCCGGGAGGATATCCAGCATGCACCCTTCTTTGTGGGGCACTTACCGGGGCAACAGCGTGTTAATTAGTATCTTTTTATAGATTTACAATATGATTGATTAAGAGATTGATTACTATCACAGTCAATCATATAATATAAATTTATTTACTTCACTTAAAAGTACGTTATAGTAAACAAATATTTTTTGTCTGAAAAATTGACGTAAATCCTTACTAATCATTAAGTTTATATGTTTTAAATTAAACCCGAGTAACTCCATTATTCACTTAGAATTAACAGTATTAACTTGAAAAATGTACTGATATTCCTAATAAGTAGAATAGTAAAAGTGATTTTGAGTTAACATTTAATTTAGGGAAATTATACTTATTTTTAAAGGAATAATTCAAGACAAAGCAATAGTATTAGTTTTCTATATCTTAAAATTAAATTACTTTTTAGAAAGCTGTCACAAAACTATGTGGCAGCTTTCTTATGTAATTAATATTGTATTCTCATTTGAATATCTCATTTATATGGCAATTAGGTAGAATTTCATAGTCCTTGTTTTTATAGTTATGAATAAGGAGGACCAGTTACTAAGAAATGAATTTAGAATATATAATGGACCGTCCGTCAAGTGCTTCTCTAATAACAGTTTCCATTTTCCATAAGTAAAATTATAGCATTTTTGATAATTTAATTCTTCCCGGTAGATATCCTTCCAATCACATGGCCAATCCACTAATTTATCCAAAACAAAAAATAAATAAAAAATTTCAAAAAACCACTTGAATTATTATGCACTATGATGCATAATAATTCATTAATAGGACATATTCGAGAGGGGAAATTTTTCATGAAGGATAAAATTGTTTTAGCTTACTCAGGTGGACTTGATACTTCTGTTGCAATTAAATGGTTACAGGATAAATATAACTATGATGTTATTGCGGTTGCTCTAGACGTCGGGGAAGGAAAGGATTTAGAATTTACTAAGAAAAAAGCAATTGATGTAGGTGCGATAAAATCTTATGTGGTAGATGCAAAGGCTTTATATGCAGAGGAATATGTATTACCTTCCTTACAAGCAAATTTATTATATGAAGGAAAATATCCATTAATTTCTGCATTGTCTCGTCCGTTAATTGCAAAAATTTTAGTTGATATTGCTGAAGAGGAAGGCGCGGTAGCAGTTGCACACGGTTGTACAGGGAAAGGAAATGACCAAGTTCGTTTCGATGTTTCCTTTACAGCATTAAACCCAGAATTAAAGATTGTGGCACCTGTACGTGACTGGTCTATGTCTCGTGAAGAGGAAATTGAATATGCAAAAGCACATAATATTCCAATTCCAATTGATTTAGATAATCCATTTAGTATTGACCAAAATCTATGGGGACGTAGTAATGAATGTGGAGTGTTAGAAGATCCATGGGCTGAGCCACCAGCAGAAGCTTTTGAATTAACTCAAGACCCAGTGGATGCCCCGAATGAAGCCCAAGTTGTTCAAATTACGTTTGAAAAGGGTAAACCTATTTCTTTAGATGGAAAAGCTCTACCATTAGACCAATTAATTTTGGAATTAAATGATATGGCAGGAAAACATGGGGTAGGACGTATTGATCATGTGGAAAATCGTTTAGTCGGTATTAAATCACGTGAAATTTATGAAGCACCTGCAGCAATGACTCTAATTGCAGCACACCAAGAACTAGAAGCTTTAACATTACCAAGAGAAGTTGCGGAGTTCAAACCAATGGTAGAACAAAAATTAGCTCAAGCAGTATATTATGGGCTATGGTATTCGCCATTAACTTCCGCATTACAAGCTTTCATTAAAGAAACTCAAGAATTTGTATCTGGTACGGTTAAAATTAAATTGTATAAAGGGCAAGCACAAGTTGTCGGTCGTGAATCAGCTAATTCTCTATATGATTTTGACCTAGCAACATACAATAAAGAAGATTCTTTCGACCATGAAGCTGCATTAGGATTCATTAAACTTTGGGGACTTCCAACAAAAGTTCATGCATCTGTGAACAAAGCAGGTTCAAAATTTAACTCAACTGAAAAAGTGAAACTAGAAGTAAAGGAAGCTGTTAAGCCGTGAAACTATGGGGCGGACGATTCACAAAGCCAACAAATGAATTAGTTGATGAATATACTGCATCGATTTACTTTGATAAGAAATTAGCAAAGTATGATATCCAAGGAAGCCTCGCTCATGTAGAAATGTTGAACGTATGTGGGATTATCTCTAAAGAGGACGCGGATAAGATAACAGAAGGTTTAAAGAAGGTAGCTGCTAAGATTGAAAGTGGAGAAGCGGAATTATCTGCTGAAAGCGAAGATATTCATATGAACGTTGAAAAGCTTTTAATCGAAGAAGTAGGCCCAGTAGGTGGTAAACTACATACTGGACGAAGTCGAAATGACCAAGTGGCCTTAGATATGCGCTTGTACTTGCGCGTTGCACTTGTTGATTTAATAAGTCTTCTTGGAAAGGTGCAAGAGTCGCTTTTAAATCAAGCTAAGGCAAATCTTGATACCGTTATGCCTGGGTACACGCATTTACAGCGTGCGCAACCTGTTTTATTTGGACATCATATGAGCGCCTATGTATTTATGTTTCAACGTGATGTAGAGCGCCTACAGGATAGTTTTAAACGTGTAAACAAATCCCCACTTGGAGCGGGTGCTTTGGCAGGAACAACTTTTCCGATAGACAGAGAGTTTGTTGCGGAAAGATTAGGATTTGATGGTATTTGTGAAAATAGCTTAGATGCAGTTAGCGATCGTGACTTTGTTGTTGAATTTTTAGCAAATGCATCGCTTATCTCCACCCATCTATCTAGACTTTGTGAGGAAATGGTCCAATGGTCTAGTGCAGAGTTTAACTTTATAGAATTGGATGATGAGTTTACAACAGGAAGTAGTATGATGCCACAGAAGAAAAATCCCGATGTAGCGGAGCTTGTTCGTGGAAAAACAGGGCGCGTATATGGTCACCTAATGGGAATGCTGACAACTTTAAAAGGGCTCCCACTAGCGTACAATAAAGACATGCAAGAGGATAAAGAAGGCATGTTTGATACGGTTGAAACATTAAAAGGCGCTTTAGCTTTATTTGCTCCAATGATAGAGTCCATGCAAGTAAAGAAGGAAACGATGTATCAAGCAGTGAAAGAAGACTTCTCCAACGCTACTGACTTGGCTGATTATCTAGTTGGAAAAGGGATGCCATTTAGAGAATCTCATGCAGTCGTTGGGCAAGTTGTGTTGCACTGTATCAATCAAGGACAATATTTACTGGATTTATCTCTAGAAGAATTCCAATCTTTCTCAAATTTAATTGAAGAGGATATTTTCGATGCACTTACTCCCGAAACCGTTGTGAATGCCCGTAATGTAGCAGGTGGGACAGCGAAGAATAGAGTAGAAGAACAAATCGAAAAGGCATCCGCATATATAAAGGAAAGCAAAGAATGGATAGAGGATAAAGGGACTATTATTCAAGCATAAAATACGACTAAATAACAATAGAAATAGCAGGGCAATTCGAATAGAATTTGTACCTGCTATTTTTGACGCCTTAATGATATTTTATGCGATAGTTGAAAAGTCTAATCAAGGACAAAACGCAGCAAAAACCTAAGGGAAAGTCCATGATAACGGCTATCAGGGACAAAACGTAGCAAAAAACCTAAGGAAAAGTCCGTGATAACAGCCATCAAGGACAAAACGCAGCAAAAACCTAGGGAAAAGTCCGTGATAACGGCTATCAGGGACAAAACGCAGCAAAAAACCTAAGGAAAAGTCCGTGACAACAGCTATCAGGGACAAAACGCAGCAAAAACCTAAGAAAAAGTCCGTGACAACGGCCATCAGGGACAAAATGAAGCAAAAAACCCAAGGAAAAGTCCGTGACAACAGCTATCAGGGACAAATTGAAGTAAAAACCCAATTGAAATGTACTTGATAAGATAGTTGGAAAAGAACTTTTAGATTGTTGAAGGTGTCAAAGGTATTTAGAAAGAAAGCAAGGCTTGGTTCTAAAAATGAACCAAGCCTTTGTAATTAAGTTATTACGAGTTTTTGTTATTTTGGGTATAAGTAATATGTTTTACACACCATACGGGAATAGTATGAATGCTTACAATTAATGTCGCTTACTCAACCAAAGTACACCCGACTTCGCTAATCTAGGTAAAAAGCCAATCATTGGGTAGGTCATCATATTTCCAAATCCATCTGATTTACCTAGTGAACCTAATGTTCCTTTTAGTTTAATTTGTTTTGGCTTTTTCGGTTCCTTATCGTGGAGCACCGCAAGTAAAATCTCCGCAATTTGTTCACCTTGTTGCATTGCCAATTGTGCACTTGGTGAATGTTCGGACGCTACACAATCCCCCAACACATATACATTAGGCTGTGTTGGTACTTGGTAAAATTCATTCGTCTTTATTTTCTCATGTTTATCCTTTTCAAAAGGAAGTTCTCTAACTAAATAATTAGGTCGTACTCCTGCCGTCCAAATGGTTACATCGTTAAGATAGCATACCCCGTTATTACAAACCCCATCTTTTTCAACATATTCTACATTGGAGTGATGGACCACGTCCACATTATTTTCAATAAACCATTTTTCAACGTATTCTTGTATTTTAGAATCAAATGCTTTTAGTACGGTTGGTCCACGATCTAACAGTTTAATATTTAAATCTGGTCTACTTTCTCTTATTTCTGATGCAACCTCGATTCCACTAAGTCCAGCACCAATTACAGAAACTTTTCCATAAGGTTTTAAATTGGCGACTTGTAGCCCTGCGTCACATGCTTTTGCAAAGGTTTGAACACTTTTGGTAAATTCCTCAGCCCCAGGAACCCCATGATAGTTGTCTTCACAACCTAAGCCGATGACTAAATAATCAAACGGGAGATTTTCATCTTCATCATCAAAAATAATTTGCTGATTTTCTATATCTATTTTGGATACCTCTCGGAAAAGATAGGTAACACGATCATCTTCTGGAAAACTTACACGTACGTCTGTTTCAGCAGAAGTACCAGCAGCGATGGCATAAAATTCAGTTTTTAGTGATCTAAATGGATTACGATCCACAACATAGATTTGTAAATCTATTGGCAATTGATGATCTAATAAACCATTTAATACTTTAATACCGCCATAGCCCCCACCTAAAATAACTAGCCTTTTCATTTTCCTACCCCCAATGTTGTTATCGCACTATGTTCCATTTAATAGATTAACAAAATTTTGATATAGTGTCACTTTATTAAGGACTTAAAAATAACGATATCCCTAATAAATCAAGGTCATGCTATACTATGAATGCATATATAAATACAACTCTTAATTAATATTTTCCATTTTTCAGGAGGTTATTATGGAGAAATTAAATTTCCCTACTTTGTTAGATGTCATAGGGGAGCTTTTTTCTGATGAAATATCGATAGCAGTAACAAATACAAAGGAATATATTTATTACCGCAGGAGTAAGCGTATTGATTTGAAAATTAAACCTGGTGACCCCATCAAGGAAGGAACGATTGCCTATAAAGCAATATCTTCCAAACAAAAGGTTTCTGAATTTATCAATCGAGAGGTTTATGGGATCCCATATCATGGAATGGCTGTTCCTTTTCATCAGGATACGGAGTTAGTTGGCTGTGTATTAGCGATTTATCCGGCTTATACGGAAGGTAAATCTGTCGTAACTATGAAAACAAGTGATGGATGGAAACCCGTCCCATTTGAAATGGTCCAATACATAGAAACAAAAGATCGAAAAACACATATCTACTCAAAGGAATATGAAGGGACTCATTCCAATACGTTGCAAGAATTTGAATATCTTTTGCCTCGTAAACACTTTATACGCTGTCACCGTTCATTTGTCGTGAACGTAAATCATATCAAGCACATTTATCCGGATACACATTCTACCTTTTTTCTGGAAATGGGTAATGGTGCCAAAATACCTGTAAGTCAATCCTACTCCAGTTATTTTAGAAAGCTATTGGGGTTCTAATTTTCCTTTTCATAAAACAGCATATAGCAACTAAGGCATTTGCCTAAAGGATTGGCAAATGCCGATTGTTCTAAACGGAAAAATGCTGGATTATTCCGTTAGTATAATGATTTAGACCTATATTTCTTGTTTTATCCTGTTTTCCCCTAAATGGATATGTAAGCGCTTATAATGGTGTTGACCATAATATGTGGGGGGATGAGGATGCAGGAGAAAATTCAAAGGATTAAAGCCCCGCAGTTAGTTAATCGAGTTGTTACAGCGGAAGAGGCGGCAACTTGGATTGAAGATGGAATGACATTGGGGTTAAGTGGTTTTACACGTGCAGGTGATGCGAAAGCTGTACCAACCGCGCTCGTGAATAGGGCAGAAGCAGGAGAGCGGTTTAAAGTAAATGTGTATACAGGCGCTTCATTAGGATCTAACATTGATAAGATGTTTGCCGAAGCTGGAATCGTAAACAAACGATTACCCTTTCAAGCTGAACCTGTTATGAGAAATAAAATTAATACTGGGGAGCACTTCTTTGTAGATCAGCATTTATCCCATACTTCAGAATTACTTAGGGCAGGCGCAATTGATTCAATTGATTACGCTATTTTAGAAGCGATTATGGTTACAGAGGATGGATTGCTTATTCCTAGTACGTCCATTGGGAATTCACAAGCGTTTGCTGAATTTGCTGATAACATTATTATCGAAATTAATACAGCACAGCCAGTAGAGTTAGAAGGAATACATGATTTATACAGTCCGAATCAACAAGGGGATAGGGAACCAATCCCTTTAACCCAACCTAATCAACGAATTGGAACAATGGGGATTCCACTTGATATGGATAAGGTGAAAGGGATTGTATTTACTCACCAATTAGATTCACCATCTACTATCGTTGCACCTGATGAAGAAACACAAATGATTGCGGGTCACTTATTAGACTTCTTACGGGAAGAAGTGAAAGCTGGAAGACTATCAGAAAGTCTTATGCCATTACAATCTGGTATTGGGTCTGTAGCTAATGCGGTTCTTCACGGAATGATTGATTCAGAGTTTCATGATTTAGTTGTTTATTCTGAAGTTCTGCAAGATGCTGTTTTCGACCTCATTGATGCAGGAAAGGTAAACTTTGCATCAGCCTGTTCCTTAACATTATCCGAGGATAAAATGAAACAGGTATTTGGTGAATTCGAGAAATATCGTGATAAGTTAATCTTACGTCCACAAGAGATTTCCAATCATCCAGAAATTATCCGTAGACTCGGGTTGATTGCTATTAATACGGCGTTGGAATTTGATATTTACGGAAATGTTAATTCAACGCATGTTAGTGGGACGAGGATGATGAATGGTATCGGTGGATCAGGGGATTTTGCTAGAAACTCGAGATTAGGAATTTTTGTAACTAAATCAATCGCAAAGGGTGGCGATATATCTAGTATCGTACCTTATGTATCACATGTCGACCATACCGAACATGATGTAGATGTTGTTGTTACGGAACAAGGATATGCAGATTTAAGAGGGCTTGCACCAAGGGAACGTGTACCACTAATTATTGAAAATTGCGCGCATCCTATGTATCGTGAACAGCTTTGGGAATATTATAATGAAGCACTGGAACGGGGAGGGCAGACCCCACATGTGCTTGAAAAAGCATTCTCATGGCATATAAGCTTTAAAGAGCATGGAACGATGAAGATGCCATTAAAAGCTCAAATATAAGGTTTTATGATCATTTAAAAGGGGTTTAATTATAATACGGAATATTAGAGACTGATTTTCTCTTGGGGGAGAGAGGATCAGTCTCTATTTTTCAACTTTAGACTTGTTCTTGAAAGGATTTAGGGATATACAATTTTAAATCTACTTTTATTCACGAATGACTATATATTTATGCTAGTAATTGCTATCTCGAAACGTATTCTTTACAATGAAAAAAGAATGTTGGAATAAAGGAGTACATAATGAGTAAAAACCAATCGCTACCGTTTACCGTTTCGAAAACGGAGAATTTCTTTGAAAGACTGGGTGATTATGTTGGGGACGTATTTTATGATATTCTCCCAGAACAAGGCTATGAACTTCGAGACGAACAAATATATATGGCATTTCAACTAGAGCAAGCTTTTAAGAATAAGAGAGCTATCTTTGCTGAAGCAGGTGTTGGTACAGGGAAAACATTTGTTTATCTTATCTATGCGATTTGTTATGCACGTTATATGGGAAGACCGGCCATCATCTCTTGTGCGGATGAAACATTAATAGAACAGCTTGTGAAAAAAGGCGGAGATATAGAAAAGCTGGAAAAAGCATTAGGAATTAATGTCGATGTAAGGTTGGCAAAGTCACGGGAACAATATGTTTGTGTGCGAAAACTAGATGCATTGATAGACAATACTGATGACGAGGACATCATGAAGGTATATGATGCTATTCCGGAATTTGTTTTCGATTCGAAGTCCAAAGTAAAAACCTTTGAACGATATGGGGATCGGAAGGAATATCCTTGGGTTTCGGATGAGACCTGGGAGAAAATTGCCTGGGACCCATTGCAACAATGCCCTACTTGTGAGTGGAGACATCGCAGTGGTCAGACGTTGAATAGGGAATATTACCGACATGCTAGCGATATTATCATTTGTTCACATGACTTTTATATGGAGCATATTTGGACAAAGGAATCCCGAAAACGTGAAGGGCAGTTGCCACTTTTACCTGAGGCTAGTTCTGTTATTTTTGATGAAGGTCATTTATTAGAATTCGCAGCTCAAAAAGGATTAACGTACCGATATAACCTCGACACGATCACAAAAGTATTGACGGGATATATAGGACAAGATGTACGTGAGGAATCCTTATTATTAGTGGAAGATATCTTAATGGATAATGATATATTATTCGATAAGTTAGCCGACACAGCCCGTGTTGTTGAAGGTTCTAATAGGCAGGAGATCACCCTAACGAATGAAATCCTTGAGGATATTAAAAAGCTTGATGCAAAGGTCAATCAATTATTAGAAGAGCTCGTCTTTGATTCAGAATTATTTACAATCGATGATTATTATATCAAGATTATTGAGGAGTTTTTGGAGTTTTTCTCCCATGGATTACGTACGATTTTAAAAGATGATGAGGGCATTTATTGGTTAGAGGAAATTCAAGATACGACAAGTCTTGTCATTATGCCGCGCCTTGTGGAAGATGTACTTAAAAAAGAAGTGTTCACACAAAAGATCCCGTTTGTATTTTCATCTGCCACCCTTTCTTATCAAGGAGATTTTTCTTACACCGCCAAGAGTCTAGGCATAGAAAACGTGGACTCTTTTTCCGTGGCATCGCCATTTGATTATGAAAAACAAATGCAAATTTTTGGGTCAGTAAATAGGGATGATAAGTGGGATAAAATGATTTCGTCCATCAATGAAAATAATGGAAGTTCATTATTATTGTTTTCTTCAAGAGAGGAAATGGATGAATTCCGCCGTTTTATCCATAACAGGGATATACCTTTCACGATCCTTTTCGAAGGGGATCAAGAAATAAGTGAAATGGTAAGGCGATTTCAAGTAGATGAAACAGCTGTACTATGTTCGTATCATTTATGGGAAGGTCTTGATGTTCCTGGAAAGTCACTTACACAAGTGATCATTTCCTCTCTTCCATTCCCACCAAATGACCCTGTTTTTAAAGCGAAAAGAAAACATGCAAATGATCCTGAAAAGGAAGTAGACTTGCCATACATGTTACTACGCTTACGACAAGGTATTGGTAGATTAATTCGTACGAGTGAGGATAGTGGGGTCGTACATATTTGGATAAGTGAAGAGGAAAAACAGGAATACTTGCAGGAACTTAAAGCAGTATTGCCAGTGGAAATTAAATTTTAATGAAAATGCAAAATGAGCATCTGATAAAAAGATACTCATTTTGCATTTTCATTATTTGGCCAAACTTATAAAATGATAAAGTATCTTTGCGGTTAATCCCCAAACGACTCTTCCATCATATTGATAAAACATTTCATTCACATGCCGCATTTGCCATTGGTAGTCCTCTCCACCAATAATTAAATCGAATGGGAAGTCATCAGCCGGCTTTACTTCAAAATGTACTTTATATATTTCTGGTTCGTTCTCTAGAAAATAGTTCAAAGGAATGGTAAATACTTCTTCAACCTCATCCTTATTTGGAATAATTTCCTCGGGATATTTAATTTTGCCGACATATGGGTAAATGATACGCCCCATATCGGCAACAACATAATCCAGTGGAAAGACGTCAACTATATCCGTGTTTTTGATACCTAATTCCTCTGTTGTCTCTCGAACCGCGCAGTGCATAGGCGTCTGGTCTTCTTCATCAATCCTGCCGCCTGGAAAACATATATCACCTGGCTGTCTCCGTAAATTCATGGATCTTACCTCGAATAATATATGTGATTCATGATTTACTTCAACAAGAGGAAGCAGTACAGCAGACTTAAAAAAATGTTCTTCCCCTAAAATAGAGGGTTCTCTATTTTTAAGCTTTTGTATCATTTGGTTTATATCCATCTTTCTCCCCCTTTCCCATCTTTATAATCTATTATACAGAAAATACTGTGAAGTGCTTATGGCTAATTCAATAGTCCCTGTTGAAAGGCATAGCTTGTTAGTTGAACTCGATTTTCTAAATGAAGCTTACTTAATATATTTTTCAAATGACTTTTAACCGTATGCTCCGAAATAAAAAGTGACTCGGAAATTTCTCTGTTGGAAAAACCTTTGGCTACTAATTGTAGCACCTCCATTTCCCGGGTGGATAAAGGTGTTTTCTTTATAGTCTTGGTTTTGTTTTGAGGGAATTCCTTTAAAATCTGAAAGGCGATTTCTTTGGACATTGGTACTTCATCTAAGGCAAAGGCACGTAAATGTTCACTCCATGCTTCTGGTTGAATATTTTTTAATAAATAACCCTGAGCTCCTTTCTTTAATGCATCAAACAAGTCGGTGATATCATCAGATACGGTAATCATGACAATTTTTACGTAGGGGAATTTGAGTTTGATTCTTTTGGTTGCTTCTAAACCGTCCATTACGGGCATTTGAATATCCATGAGAATAATGTCGGGCATTAATTCTTCAGTTAGTTTAATTGCTTCTTCTCCGTTCTTTCCTTCTCCTACAATAACAAAGTCGGTGTGTTCTTCTAAGATTTCTCGAATAGCTTCTCTTGCGTGGGCATGATCGTCTACGATTAATATTCGAAAGGGTTGCATCTATATGTTCTCCTTTTTTAATTCGATGATTGTCTGATTATCCATTCTTTTCATAGAAAAATCCCATTCCATATCTTTGGCTCTATCTTTAATGATTTGTAGTCCATAGCCTTTTTTAGATTGAATCGTTTTATTTGTGAAACCTATTCCTTGATCCCTAATTTGGCAAGTCCATCCATTATCTATTTCCTTTGCATGAATCCATACTTGATTCGTCTTTGCGTGTTTAATCACATTTACAACGGCTTCCTTTATACAGGCGAAAATCTCCACTTTCTCTTTTGGCGATAATGTATTTTCTTTAATTTCCCACTCTAACTGAACATCCATTAAATGTTGATTTTTTAATTCCGCTACGTACTGATAAATAGTTTCTGTCCAATTAAATGGTTCTTCATTTGGTATATACTTCAAATTTGTAATCGCCTGACGAGTATCTTCATGAATATGTTGTAAGGTTTGTTTGATTTTTTGAAAATCTGGATCATCTTTGAGGTCATTATTCCTACCAAATTTATTCACTTTAACAGACAATAGAAACAACGATTGAGCAATTCCATCATGGAGTTCCCTAGCTAATTTTTCTCTCTCAATTAGTGCGGCCTTTTTAGTCTTCTCCTGCCTTAGTTCCTCTTGAATTTTTTCTAAAATCGAAAATAAGTGACGTAAAAAGACGAGTGTAACAATAAAAACTAGTATAGGGGAAAGAATATTCCCCATGTCCATTGAAATATAAGAAAGTAGAAATTTATGACGGATATATTCCCACAAGGCAATGGTGATAGTTGGTATCGTTAAAATGAGCCATTTAATCTGTTTATATTTCATGTCTTCACCGCCTTTTGGCAAAGTAAGTTTTAGTTTATCTTATCATTTATTCGAACTTTATTAATAATTTTCCCCTTAAATCACTCTTTTGGGGGATTATTTCATATTGCAATTTTAATTTATAATGTTTGATGTAACTTGAATCACGAAATAATGATTCATAAAGTTGCTTATACAAATAAGGGAGGAATTACTTTGAAACGTATATTTACAACAGTAGCGGTATTTTTATGTGCTATGTGTATTTCTACTACTGTGTTTGCTCACTCACATTTATCGGAATCCAATCCAACAGATGGTGACGTTCTATCAGAGCCATTAAGTGAAATTGTTCTTGAATTTGATGGTGATATTGAACAAGGTAGCTTTATGGATGTTACAACCACAGATGGGAAAGATGTTGAACTCGAAGAAATTATTATTAATGAAAGTACATTGACAGGTACGGTTGCTGAGCCACTTACAAATGGGGATTTTCAGGTAAATTGGAATATTATTAGTGCAGATGGTCACCCAATGGAAGGGGAGTTCTCATTTACCGTTGATTCCGAAGTTCCTGAATCAAGGGAAGAGGTAACTGAAGACCCTGTTGAAACAGAAGAGACAGAGGTTGGAGACGCGACAGAAACAGCCGAACAAACAACGGATGATGAAGAATCATCTTCTATGACAACCATTCTTATTGTCATTTTAGTTGTTATTGTTATCGTTGGTTTCATCTTACTTATTAAAAGGAAGAAATAGTGAATGGATATCGTAGTGATGGTAAGTCAGGTACTTTTATATGTATGTTTTTCGGTTTTACTAGGGAGCTTTTTACTATTACTTGTGCCAAGCAATAATCGTCCTGAAGTAATTATTCGAAAGCGTATGTTATTTATTAGTGCCATAACACTACCGATTTTCGCCTTTATTCCTGTCCTTGATATTATTGTATTGATTGCACCGCGCTTAGGTTTATTTGAATCAATCAAAATTGTGTTAACCACCTACTCAGTAGGGAATGCATGGAACTTTACGCTTTTCGGTTCCGCTATTTTAGTATTTTTAATCGTTGTTGCTAGGTCTAACGAGAAGCGTATTTTCGCCTTTTTAGGGATGATTCTAACAGTTGGATTAATACTTACTATTGCTTGGTCCAGCCATGCGGGGTCTATTAATCCAACTACAGGGATAATAAGCCACTTTGTCCATCTCACTGCAGTTAGCCTATGGGTAGGTATTCTGTTTGTTGTTGGCTGGTGTGCGATCAATTATAATAATTGGATTGAATTTTTAAGCTGGTTTTCACAGGTTGCTTTTGGGTGTTTAGTTGCGACAGGTCTTAGTGGTTTGTTATTAACAGATGTATTAGTCGAAGGATATACGGATGCATGGATGGTTTCATACGGACAAGGGTTATTAATCAAACATTTATTCTTACTACCACTTGTCTTTTATGCATTCATTAATGGTTTTATCGTGAAATATAAACTGTCCAACGATGCGACATTTAATCCTATTCCTTGGGTTCGAGTGGAGAGTCTTATATTATTTGTCATCTTTATGATTACAGCTGTATTTTCACAGCAATCACCACCCCATGGTAACTATTTAACAAGTGATGTAGTATCGCCTATTTTCCGTTTGTTTCAAAATGGGATTATCGACTCAAGTAGTACCATCGGGTTGGATATAAATTTAAATACTGTACTTTTACTTATCCTATCTATTTTATTTACGGGGTTGATGGTATTATCATTTTATAAAAAGGCATCACTTATTGTATCTTTTCTATTTAGTTGCCTATTTGTAATGAGTATATACTCCATGTTAATGACGGCTGTAGTAGTTCGCTAAAATGCTTATTTTGTTGGATAAAACAGTCCTTATAAATTATGAAAGAAAGATCATGTTTTGATAAGTTTTTTAAACATGATCTTTCTTTTTGTTTTGTTCATTTTAATTTAAAACAAGCGCTCTTCTAAACTGACATACAGGAGGTGCAAAAACCAAACATTAATAGATTGCG
Organism: Oceanobacillus sp. FSL K6-0118; assembly: GCF_038006665.1. Classification (NCBI taxonomy): domain Bacteria; kingdom Bacillati; phylum Bacillota; class Bacilli; order Caryophanales; family Bacillaceae; genus Oceanobacillus; species Oceanobacillus sp. FSL K6-0118. The sequence goes on along the minus strand of NZ_JBBOVR010000001.1, from coordinate 64,615 downwards.
AACAACTATTCCTAAGGAAATTGGGGGAAAAGGAGAAGTTATAGTGACATATTATTTAAAATATGTCATAATAACCATATGATAAAAATTTCTACCAAAGAGGTGTTGCAGATGAAGCATGTATACACTGGTAAAACGAAAGATGTATTTGAACTAGAAGATGGAAATTATTTATTAAAGTTTAAAGATGACGTTACCGGTGAGGATGGTGTTTTTGACCCCGGTGCAAATTCAGTAGGGCTATCCATGGAAGGTGCTGGTAAGGCAGGATTAACATTAACACAATTTTTCTTTGAAAAACTAAAAGAAAGAAATATTCCAACTCATTATATAGATGCGGATATTGAAAAACAAGAAATGAAGGTTGCACCAGCTACTGTATTTGGCAATGGACTAGAAGTTATTTGTCGTTTCCGTGCTGTCGGAAGTTTCTTAAGAAGGTATGGGGCATATGTAGAAGAAGGGCAACCCCTTGATGCATTCGTTGAAGTTACGATTAAGGACGACGAACGTCAAGATCCACCGATTAGTAAAGATGCATTAGACATGTTAGGTATTTTAACTACAGATGAATATGAAGTTCTTAAAAGCTTAACAAAAGATATTTCTTATGTCGTGAGAAAGGAATTAGCTAAAAAAGGTATGGAACTTTATGATATTAAGTTAGAATTTGGTAGAAATAAAGCAAATGAAATCATTTTAATAGATGAAATATCTGGTGGAAATATGAGGGTTTATAAAGATGGAAAGTACATTCTTCCATTAGATTTAGAACAATTATTGTTAGGCTAAGGTTTGATTTAGCTTACCTTGAATAATTTGTCGTAATCCAATAGGGTTACGACATTTTTGCGATCAATTTAATATGGGTGACTATCCCTTTTTAACTCTTAATATGACATTTGTCATATTGTTTTCTTGACGTTTATGACTTATATTACTTGCTCGTTTCTTTTAAACTAATAGTAACTTTATTAGTACTGTTCTTAGGAGGAAAAAATGAGCAAACAAAAGCAAGCACAATTAAGAAAAAGTGTTGCTCCATTTGCAACATCTGATGCGAAAATTAGTATTATCCAGATTGTTAATTCGTTTGTACCGTTTTTCTTACTTTGGTTTTTGGCATATCAAAGTCTATCTATCTCATTTTGGTTAAGCCTGCCTTTTTCGATTGTTGCAGCGGGATTTGTTGTCCGGATCTTTATCATTTTCCATGACTGTACGCATATGTCCTTTTTCAAAAGTGGTAAAGCGAATCGTATACTGGGAACGATTACGGGGATTATTACTCATTTTGCTTTTGAAAAGTGGAAACGGGATCATTCCATTCACCATGCTACTAGTAGTAACTTAGATAAACGTGGAACAGGTGATGTTTGGGTCATGACAGTGGATGAGTACACAGAAGCATCTTTTTGGGGGAGATTAGGTTACCGATTGTATCGCAACCCCCTAATTATGTTTGGATTAGGTCCTTTTTATCTTTTCCTCATTTCCAACCGTTTTAATCGTAAAGGTGCAAAACGCAAGGAACGTTGGAATACCTATTTAATTAATGTCTCACTTATTGCTATTTATGCCTTATTGATTTGGCTAATCGGGTGGCAAGCATTATTAATGGTGCAACTACCGATTATATTTATTGCCGGTTCACTTGGTGTTTGGTTGTTTTATGTACAGCATCAATTTGAAGATTCCTATTTTGAGAATGAGGAAGAATGGGATTATGTAAAAGCTGCTGTTGATGGAAGCTCATATTATAAACTTCCAAAAGTCTTGCAATGGTTAACAGGAAATATAGGATTTCACCATGTGCATCATTTAAGTCCGAGAGTTCCGAATTACCAACTGGAAAAAGCGCATGAATCTACTCCGCCATTACAAAAAGCAACAACCATAACATTAAAAACAAGCCTACAATCGATTCGCTTCCGTCTTTATGATCAAGCAAGTCGAACATTCGTAAGTTTTAAAGAATATAAAGCAATGCAAAAGAAAAAGAATTCAAGAGTATCATTAAAAGTAAACACAGCAAAGTTCCAGGAAGAGTAATAAAATGAACCCTTTACAAATTAGTGTAAAGGGTTCCTTTCATAGATTGCTACGCGTATCTTTCACTAATCTGATATACTTATTTAAAAATGAAAGAATGGGTCTTTGAACGGAGGTTTATATGCAAAATTGGTATCATCTTTTTCCTAAAAATACGGGACTAAGTCTATACGCATGGATCATTTTCTGTGTCCTACCATTCTATTTTATTTTCCGGACATTCAGGTGGATGGAAATTTCAATCGGGCTTTTTATGGTTGTTTTATTTTTCGCTACATATCGCTTGGCATTTATTAAAAAAGGTTGGGCTGTTTACGTATCTGTAGGTGTCCAAATGACGATTAGTTTCGTCATGACCATTTATTTTGGATATGTATATTTTTCCTTATTTCTAGCCTTCTTTATCGGTAATATTCAACAAAGGGCAGGTTTTATCACGTTATATATTGTACATGTAGTTACTACCTTAGGGGCTGTTATCCTTGGGTTCATCGTGGATAGTGCAACGTACCTAACGCAACTTCCTTTTGTCATTGTAAGTATTATTGGTGTTATCTTACTACCATTTAATATGTATAACCGTAATAAAAGAGAAAAGTTGGAAAGTGATTTGCAAGATGCCAATGAGCGTATTTCGGAATTATTAGTAGCAGAGGAGCGCCAACGTATTGCACGAGATTTACATGATACATTAGGCCAAAAACTCTCTCTTATCGGCTTAAAAAGTGATCTTGCGGGGAAATTAATTTATCGGGATCCGGATAAAGCAACAAATGAATTAAATGACATCCATCAAACAGCTAGGACAGCATTAAAGGAAGTAAGAGACATAGTTTCTACGATGAGAGCTGTTAAACTGGAGGACGAGATGGTACATATTCAACAAGTATTAAAGGCTGCGCAAATTGATTGTATTATTAATGGAAGTACTCGGCTTTTAGATACACCTTTATTAGTAGAAAATGTTCTAAGTATGTGTTTAAAGGAAGCAGTTACAAATGTTGTAAAACATAGTAAAGCATCTGTTTGTAAAATTTCTATTCTACAATCGGAAAGTGAAATATCCATTACAGTATGGGATAATGGAATTGGAATCACGAACCCTGAGTGGTCAGTTGGGAATGGGTTACGTGGAATGAGTGAAAGATTAGAATTTGTGAACGGAGATTTGAAAGCGGAAGCATTTGAAGGCACGTTAATTACCGTTCAAGTACCAAAAATAACCGGACCAATCAAACGGGAGGGGTAGTATGATTCGTATTGTCATAGCTGAAGATCAAGGAATGCTGCTTGGCGCTCTTGGTGCTCTTCTTGATTTAGAAGAAGATATGGAAGTAGTAGGAAAGGCGAAAAATGGGGAGGAAGCCTTGAAGTTCGTCAAGCAGTATCAACCAGACATTTGTATTATGGATATAGAAATGCCTGTAATGAGTGGATTAGATGCAGCTGAACAATTAGTGGATGATCCTTGTAAAGTAATTATTCTAACAACGTTTGCCCGTTCCGGTTATTTCGATCGTGCTAGAAAGGCGAAAGTCAATGGTTATTTATTAAAAGATAGTCCTAGTGAAGAACTAGCAAATTCTATACGGACTATCATGAGTGGCAGAAAAGTATATGCACCTGAGTTAGTGGATATGGCCTATGAAGAAGAGAATCCTTTGACTGAGAGAGAGGAGCAAGTTATTAAGTTAATTGCAGATGGAAAAAACACGAAAGAAATTGCCAATCAGTTGTTCTTAACAACGGGCACCGTACGTAATTATATCTCGGTTATTCTAGATAAATTGAATGTAAGCAATCGAATAGAGGCAATATCACGCTTTAAGGAAAAAGGATGGTTTAAGTAATCTTTTCGCAGACAGGAAAGTTTAGAAATAAATACTGCATAAGTTTACTCACAAAAATTGGGGGAGGTAATGGTAATGAAACATGCCATTTATCAGATGAATGTTGTAGCTGGGAAACCGGAGGAAAACAGACAAAAAGTTGAAAATTGGGTAAAAGAAACAGTGAAGAAAGAGAAACCGGACACTATTATTCTACCAGAAATGTGGACGACAGCATATACTCTTCCTGAATTGGATGCGTTAGCCGACATAGACGGTGAACCAACCACATCTTTTCTAAAAGAACTAGCAAAAACCTATCAAATCAATATTATTGGTGGTTCTTTTGCAAATAAAAAGGATGGAAAGTTCTACAATACGAGTATCGTTCTTAATCGCCAAGGAGAGGTAGTTTATACTTACGATAAGATTCACCTTGTCCCTATGTTAGATGAACCTAAATATTTAACTGGTGGTCAGAAGAAGGCAAAAGTATTTGAATTAGACGGTATAAAAATGGGACTTATTATTTGTTATGACTTAAGATTTCCGGAATTGGCAAGAAGTTTGGCACTACAAGGTGCACAAATTTTATACGTTGTTGCGGAATGGCCAACAGCCCGCAAAGAACATTGGAAAGCACTTCAGATCGCAAGGGCAATCGAAAATCAATTTTATGTTGTGTCTTGTAACAGTGTTGGCTCTTATGATGGCGAGGACTTCGCCGGCACTTCCATGGTAATAGACCCATGGGGGAATCACCTGCAAGTTGGTAGTGAGGAGACAGAAGAAACCATCGTTGAATCCGTTTCATTAGAATCCGTACCTGAAATACGCCAAAACGTTCCCATCTTTTCAAGCCGAAGACCAGAGATGTATGATGAATATTGAATCCGAATGAAACATGTATTGCGCAAAGACAGGATGGTAAGATGTCGGAAGTAGCTTCAAAAACTCTAGGTGGATAAAAAAATACCCGTGGCTTTTACTGGCCACGGGTATTTTCTAATCCATTAGTTCCGATATAATTTCATAAGAACGTAAGCGATCTTCAAGATGATAGATTTGTGAGCTAATAATTAATTCATCTGCTTGTGTTACTTCTTGGATTCTTTCAAGCTTTCTTTTTACTGTCTCAGGACTACCAATAATCGTTGTATTCGGATCAAGTGATTCTTCCACAGCTGCCTTTTCAAGAGGAGACCAAACATCATCCATATTCTTAACTGGTGGCTGCAGTTTGGAACTGATCCCTTTACGAATATTTAAAAATTGCATTTGATGAGAGGAAGCTAAATACTGTGCCTTTTCATCTGTTTCAGCTGCAATAACATTAACGCCAATCATTGCATGTGGTTTTTCTAACGTTTCAGACGGTTTAAAGTTATCGCGATATAACTTAAGCGCTTGGAGTAAATAAGCTGGTGCGAAATGGCTTGCGAATGAGAAATACAGCCCTTTTTCAGCCGCTAGTCTTGCACTAAAATCGCTAGAACCTAGTAGCCAAATAGGGATATTCAAGCCTTGTCCAGGGATAGCTCGTACCCTTGATATTGGTTCTTCTTTAAAGTAGTCTTGTAACTCATTGACTTGCATTGGAAACTCCTCAGGCCCCATATTTAACGTTCTACGTAATGCGTAAGCAGTTGCCTGGTCTGTCCCTGGTGCTCGTCCTAAACCTAGGTCGATACGTCCTGGATACAAGGATTCTAATGTTCCAAATTGTTCTGCCACCACGATGGTTGCATGGTTAGGTAGCATCACTCCACCTGAACCAATACGCATATAATTTGTCTTTTCCGCAATATGACCAATTAGAATAGAAGTAGCGGAGCTTGCAATTCCAGGCATATTATGATGTTCTGCTAGCCAATAACGATTATATCCCCATTTTTCAGCATGTTGTGCAAGTTCTACACTTTCTTTAAAGGAATCTGCCGCTGTGCTTCCTTCCACAATTGGTGCTAAATCTAGAATAGATAATGGTATATCATTAAACTTTCTTGCTCTTGCATGTATGCTCATTCTATTCACCTCAATAAGTGTTTTCTTAATAAGCAATGATAAAGACTTCCTCTGGTAGAGTCCAATTTTTAGCTTAAGAAAGGCTTGACTAAAGTTTAAAGGCCTGATAAATCAATATTTATCAGGCCCTTAAGGTGTTGCGATATTTGCTGTTATTTACTTCATATGTTTACAGTAGCCCATCGATTTGGCTATTTAAGTTCCTTTATAACTTGTTGAATCTCTTCATCTAAAGCAGTCTGAAGCTTTCTGAAATTAGATGAGATGGTTGTAGCTGATGTTTCGTATTCTTTTGCGACTTCACTTTGAGTAACTTCATTTTCTAGAATTAGATTTTGAACGAGGTAATCTAATGCTCCAGCATACCCTGCTGCCTTTTTAAAATTAGGGTTTTCATTTTTGCAATAGACGTTCCATAGTTGTTCTCCGATGCTTGTATATTTTCCCTCGATGTTTTTCATCCGCATGTGATTGGTAAACTCTTGTACAACATGTTCATGCAAGGGATTATCCCACTCCAACTTCTCATCTTCCTCTTGTTCATCCAACGTAAGAATTTCCGCTAGAAAATCGGGATAATGTTGAACGAGGGAACCGTATTTTTTCGTATATCGGGATGCGATATCGATTACTTGATTCTTCTTAGCATCTCCAAGTAGAACCATCGTGGAGAAGAATTCATATTTCTGAACATATGGAACTAGTATACCGACAGCAAGGTTACCTTCATTTAGCATTTCTGCGTTTCTATAGGCGATATGGAATAATTCATTAGAAACAACATTGCGTAAAGTTATCTTGTTTTCCTGTTCACTTTTCGACATGATTTCGAAAACGCCTGGTTTATATTGATCCCATTTCGAAAATGTTTCTACTACCTTTTTGTATTTTATATTAGACTTATACTTTTCATAGAAGGCATTAAAAGGGGTTTGTTTATTTTCTATAAACGGTACATTAAAGACAGTCCATAATGAAATACTCTTAATATAAATATCTGATCGTTCATCATCTTCTTTAATAAAGGGTTGATGGAAGTCGCTAACAGCCTCGATAAAAGCATCCTGGTGTTTAAATTTAGTAAAGTTTATAAGTTCTGTATGTAATTTATCTAATTCTATATTATAAAGGTCTGGGCTAAAAGCAATTACATTAGAAGCGCCACAACATTTTTTGTATTTTTTACCACTCCCACAGGGACATGGATCGTTTCTTCGTATTTTACTCATATTTCATATACCTACTTTATCTATTAGTATTATCTTTAATTATGAATTAAACCTTGTATTCCTTCAAGTATTTCATTAGACTCATGTATTGTAAAATATACAATAGAGTTCCCCATAATATCCACTATTTTCAATTTGATTTCCTTATACCACATGGAGTATGATGTATGGTAGGACTTTAATGAATCGAAATGAGGGTTTATCGTGAACAAAACATCCATATATGGGCTAACTTTTCATGAATTAGAAGATTGGCTAATGGAGCATGGTGAGAAACGCTTTAGAGCTAATCAAGTATGGGATTGGCTATATAAAAAGCGTGTGAATAACTTTAATGAAATGAAAAACGTGAACAAGCAAACGATAGAATTGTTAGAAGATAATTTTGTATTGCACACACTAGATGAGGAAATTAGACAGGAATCTAAAGATGGTACGAAAAAGTTCTTGTTTAGACTTACAGACGGAAATTTAATTGAAACAGTCCTTATGCGTTTTAGTTATGGTTTATCTGTTTGTGTTACGACACAGGTAGGATGTAACATTGGTTGCTCATTTTGTGCAAGTGGTTTATTAAGAAAGAGCCGTGATTTAACTAGTGGCGAAATTGTAGAACAAATCATGAATGTACAGAAACACCTAGACGAACAAGGAAAAGAAGAGCGCGTTAGTCATATCGTAGTTATGGGAATAGGGGAGCCTTTAGATAACTTCAAGAACTTAATGAATTTCTTATATGTAGTGAATGATGATCGTGGGTTAAATATTGGTGCTAGACATATTACGGTATCTACAAGTGGTCTAGCTCATAAGATTTATGAATTTGCTGATACAGATATTCAAGTGAATCTTGCTGTTTCCCTACATGCACCTAATAACGAATTACGTACTAGTATTATGAAGATTAATAAGGCATTTCCATTAGAAAAGTTAATGCCAGCAATTAAGTATTATCTAGAGAAGAAAAATCGTCGAATTACGTATGAATATATTATGCTTAAAGACGTCAATGACCATAAGGAAGAAGCGATACAGCTTGCTAAGTTACTAAAAGACCACCGTCATTTAGCCTATGTTAACTTAATTCCTTACAATACGGTAGATGAGCATATTCAATATCAACGTAGTGACTCTAACTCCATCCAACAGTTCTTTGAAATATTGAAGGAACATGGTATCCAATGTGGTGTACGTTGGGAAAACGGTGCTGATATTGATGCAGCATGCGGACAATTAAGAAGTAAACAAATGAAAAAATCAAAAGTAGTATAATGCATAAGTCGTGCTAGAGAATAGCGCGACTTATTTTTTATGTGGCTAAGAGGATATAGAAGATTCCCTTCTGGTAGGGGAGGGGTAAAATGTGATGTTTGCAAATATGTATACATGTTTACACTTATAGTAGTTTTGTTTACGTATTATGAATACAAGTATTCAAATACGTGTACATATTGGTATTTCGACATTTGAACGAATGAGTATATGTACTTTAACTTTTGCAAAGAAGTAAAAGCAGCCAAGCATCCATATGGTTATTGGATACTTGGCTGCTTCTGTTTGTCGGAAGGTTGTAGTGAAAATCACTCTTTTTTGGCCCAAATCTATCCCCGATTTTTTCTTAACATAGGAAAACACTTCATCATAAAAGTCAAACCGACAATAGTTTTCCTATATTTAGTTGCATAAAACTACTCTGAGACAATCAAGAATGGCTGTAACCGAATACCTTTTTTAGAGGTCGTTCCAAAATTCTCGCAATGACAAAAGAGACAAATTAGATTATTTCAAAACTACCGTATACTGTTAATTAGTTTATCCCTACTCGATCTTCTGGGGAACAAAGAAGGTAGGTGGGAGATCAACTGCCCGTAAAGGTCTGATCGGTATGTACTCAACGTATTTGTAATTTAAATTAAAATAACCATCTAATAAGGTTGGTTATTTTTTCTAAAGATAAGATAGTATAAAAAAGTAGCTTATTAAATCTTGTCATAGGGAGGGCCACGTCCGGCTCCAGCGCCCAGCGACTAGCGAGACTTCCTTCACCTCCGTACGATAAGTCAACATCGACTCACTCCGTTCGTCGTGTTTCCTTTATCTCCTGCGGCTCAGTCCAGTCCGTACGTCGCTAAACGGGCGCTTGCGCCTTTGTTCATTTGTTGAAATATGAAACTATTATTTCTCTAAGTGTTAATACAATTAGTGCGCCGAAAGTGACGAATAAAGCATCGGAGAGTATAGGGGTAAACAGGTAATATATTATCCCTAAAATGATAGCCAAAACTATGGTTGAGATTAGTTTATTCATAATTGACATCTCCTGTTCCCTTAATAAAATTTCAAAATATGTGTTTGAATTATATATAGTTAAAAGACACCAAAAATGCAAATATATTATCAATGCTTTTTGAACTAAGTAATTTGGTGAGGAAAAGGACTGTGATGTGTTCTTGTCTGGAAAGATAGACCGGTCTGCTTTCTAAATCACTTTTTGTGACTTTAAAGGATTGCTCACTCCTCCACTGACCATCTGCATAGTTCAACAATTCGTTTATCGGATACTGATGTTCACTCGTCATAATGGTGTAGCATCCATCCAATTCCTCTTCTCTTTGCAGCTTATCTTCGTTGAGAATCAGTTATTGTTTGGAACTATCAAGCATTTCTTCTTTTTTCTTAATCAAAAGTAAGATTCTTTACATATTTGGCAGTACCGATTGATGTTTCACTGTTGTATTTGGTAGGGGAGGCTAGCGAGATTGCCTTATCCAATGCAGCTACTGGTCAGCTCTGGTTTTCAAAGCATATTTCCTACTATAAAAAATACTTGTTTTTCTTCTATTATCTTTTATCACTTTTAGAGTGCTCTCTCTAAGATAGATCCTTTATTGAGAAAAGAAAGACGATGATAGATATCGTCGGATTAGAAGTTCACTTTATCCAAAGTCATGTTAGAAAATAGCATGGCTTTTTTATGTAGCTAGAAGGATATAGTGGCCCCCCTTTTTTGGTAGGGTAGGGGTTGAAATATCATGTTTACAAAAATGAATACATGTTTACGTCTATAGTAGTTTTGTTTACGATAAATGATTACATGTAAATAAATAAGTGTACATGTTGATTTGGTAGTGTTTGCGCAAGAGATTACATGTACACAAAAAAGAATACTTCAAAAGTTGGATTGTCAAATGGGAAAAAAACTATTATTCTATTATAGTAAGTAGTTTTTTGAAGGGAGTTTTACTATGATGAAATCTAGAATCGCTGCAGTTGATGTAGGTAACGATGCTTTGAAAGGATTGTTTGGGAAGTTAGAAAATCAGTTGTACATTCCTAACATTATTGCTCCTGATTTAGAAGATCGACCTGTTATTGGTATAGAAGAACTAGATAAGAAGGAAGTATTAGATAACATACATATTCGTGTTCACTCACCAGCATTAGAAGAAAATAATGTTATCTATCGTGTTGGTAATCTAGCAGCTAAGACTACCAATTCTCAAGAACTTGACCCAGGAAGTAGTAAATCAGAAGAAGACCAAACCTTAGTAATGTTATTTGCTGCATTAGCATTAGATGCGGTTGAATCGGATGATTTCAGGGAGAGAAACGGTGTTATAGAAGCTAACTACATGTTAGGAACCGGGCTTCCGTTAAGAGAGGTAAAAGAAGGTAAAGATGTAGGTTATCGTTCTCAATTATTAAGCTCTGTTCATCAGGTTGAATTTTTAGTAACACCGAAGCATCAAGGTAAGAAGATAAATTTAAAATTTGAAGATGTTAAAGTTTATCCAGAAGGTTTCGCTGCTTATGTAAACCTTGTTATGGATAATGATTTGAAGGTAATTAACAAAGAATTATTAGATAAGCAAATTTTAATCCAAGATATTGGTGGGTTATCAACAGATATTGCAGTCATTAAAAACCGTAATGTCGATGATGATAAGGCCCAAGGTTATAACTTAGGGGTTTCTGAATCATTAGAACAAATTCGTGAGGAAATTCGCTCTCGCCATGGTGTGGAACTAGATAGCCGTAGTGATGTAGTAGATATTATTACTCGAAAAAACGACCGCAACCATATTATGGTAAGAGGTAGCAGAACGAATGTCAATGATATAACAGACCACATTTTATTAGAATTAGCTAAGAAGGAGTATCGCTTTTTAAGAAATACATGGGCGAAAAACTCTCAATCTGAAATCTGCTACTTTGTTGGTGGAGGCTCTGCTGTACTTAAAGATTATATTAAAGCATTAAATAATAAATTGGATGGATTTAACATTGAATTCTTTGAAAATGAAGAAGAAAGTATTTGGATGATGGCGAATGCTTATTATAAATTAATCAATCAATTTGTTGGTACATTAAATAAAGATAAAAAAGAAGAAAAAGTTGTCACTGAATCAAAATAGGGTGATTAAATGGTGAAGAAAGGTATAGAACGCGGACAATCTATTACATTCCGTGTCCCGTCAGATACGCCTGATTATCTACTTAAAAAGTTATCGGATTTAAAAGAAAAAGAACGGAGAAATTTTTCCAGCACCATTGCTAGTTTTGTTTTAAAAGGTGTCAATGAATCATTCTCAAAGGAACGGGAAGTTATTTCCGTTCCTTTGCCTAAAAAACTTACGAAAGAGCAAAGAAGTTGGCTTAAGCATGAACATTCAGAAGCAATGATAGGGAGTATTCTATATCATCTATTAAGTGATCCAATGCGTGCTACTTCTCTTTTGTCTTCTTTAAATAGTAATACGATGAATGTGGATGAAATATTTGCTTTTGAAGAAGAGAAAATGGAATCTGGACCAGATCAGGAACAAGAACAAGAACTAGAATCGGTCTATGAATTACCAACTATTGATGAAGAAAGTAATCGGTTAGATGATGTTAAGATAGATATGTTAGAAATTCATAACGAAGAAGAACAAGAAGTGGAAGAGGAAGAATTTGATCCATTAGGGGACTTCTTTTCTAGTATGAATAAATAGCCAAATAAGGGTTAGATGCCTTATTTGGCTATTATTTTATTTTAACAGGTCTCTAAGCTGGGTATCTCTGTTTTCAACAGCGTAGTCAAAGGCAGTTTTCCCTTCAGAGTCTGTTAATGTTTTATCCGCACCGTTTTCTAGTAATAGGTTGACTATTTCAACACCGGCGTCACTGTAAACGGCATTCATTAAAGGAGTGGATCCCCAGCTATCCGTTGTATTAACATCGGCCCCGTTTTCGATGAGCCACTGAGTAGCCTCTATATCTCCCAAAATCACCGCATATTGAAGTGCAGTGAAGTCATCACTATCTTTTTCATCAATATCCGCACCTTCAGCTACTAGCTCTTGAAGAAGTCCCAAGTCCTCATTTATGAGTGCTTCGATAATAGGTGGATAGTCAAACGATTCCTCATCATAAATGTACTCATCATCCTCCAATAAGGAAGAATCAGAAAAAGTAGGTAGAGCAATTGAGTTTTCTAAGAATAACGCGGCTGCCCCTGTAAGGAAAACAACTAATACGATAGAAATGAGGATCCCTAAAATGATCCCTGTTTTCTTTTCGCGGTGAAGTGGATACTGTTCTGGATGAGCCCAATGATCTAATGCATTCATTCTTTTCGGTAAATCAGGATGGCTGGAAAGCTTTTCACTTAGCCAAGCAAAGAAGCCAGATTCCTCCTTTAATTGTTCTATATAGGCATCTTTATTCATTTTTGTCGAGAGCTTCTTGCCGATAGCTAACATGGATAGTGCTTCCTTGGCTGCATTCATGTCACTCACATAATAAGCAGCGTAACGATCACAGGTGTATTCACAAGCTCGTAAATAGGAATTACCGAGAAAGGGAATGAACATGGACGGAAGAAGCAGTAAATGAACCAACACATGACGTCGCTTTAGATGAGCAAACTCATGAGCTAATACAAACATCAATTCTTTTTCACGATTATCTTCAACGAGGTCGAATATTTCCGAATATACAACAACCATGTTCTTACCAAAGAAACGACTCGCAAATGCATTGAGTACCCCCATGGATTCCATGATATAAATAGCAGGTACTTTCTCTAATTCCATATCTTTGGCGAGGTTTACCGCCTTTTGGTAAATATCTGGAAATTGCTGTTCACTCAGTTGAACCCCATTTCGGCGAATGGATGCCATCGATAATGCGTGAAAAAAGTAAGAAATAAGCATAAATCCTAAAATAATTGCAATTCCAATAATCGAAAAAACTAGAACAACATAAACTAAAATACTAAACAATAAAGTGATAATAAAATAAACGTTTTCTTTACGATGAACTAATCTATTCTTCAAATCACTTTCATCAAGCATTTTACTCCCTCCTTGTAACGATTAATCTTTTTATTTATAACAATAAGATTATAAGTGATAGCTAATTAAATAGCTATATAATCTTTGGAAAATTTGTGTAAATGAAGTGGTGCTATTTTTGCAAAGGGAATTGTATAAAAAGTGAAACCTCAAGTCGATAGATTAATGGTGGTTATTTTAGTAGTTATAATAAAATGAAAAAATATTTCAAAAACTATCGCAGTTGGGAAAATAGTATGGTATAATCACGATTAAATATTTAGAAAATTTTATCGTATAAGATGGGGGAAGAAAGATGAAAAAGTTCTTGCAATTACTTGCTATCATTACTTTTATCGCAATACTTACGGCATGCGGCTCTGATTCTGATAATACTGTAGCGGAATCAAATGAAGATGCAACTAATTCTAGTAAAACAGAAGGAGAAACTAGTTCTGATGGTGGAGAAACGTTTACTGTTGGTGCAACGCAAATCTTGGAGCATCCATCATTAGACAAAGCTTATGAAGGATTCCAAGCAGCAATAAAAGACGCTGGTTTAAACGTTGAATATGACTTTAAGAGTGCACAAAATGATCAAAACAACGTTAAAACCATTTCTGATTCATTTGTAGCAGATGGTGTGGATTTGATTTTCGCTAACTCTACTCCAAGTGCATTAGGGGCATTACAAGCAACAAGCGATATTCCCATTGTTTTCACATCTGTATCGGATGCAGTAGAAGCTAAATTAGTGCCATCTATGGATCAGGCGGGAGAGAACATTACAGGTAATGTAGATTTACACCCAGATGCAATCAGTGAAACAGTTAAATTTATCGATCAATATTTCCCGGATTCAAAAGTAGGAATGGTTTATAATGCAGGCGAACAAAACTCTGTAACACAAGTAGATGAAGTTAAGAAGGCTGCTGAAGATACAAGCCTTGAAATCGTTGAGCGTACAGTAGCGAATACTGCTGAAGTACAACAATCTGTAACTACTTTAGTCGGAGAAGCAGATGTTATTTATATTATTACGGATAACACGGTTGTATCTGCTCTTGATAGTGTTGTTGGTGTGGCAAATGATCAAGACATTCCATTAATTGTTGGTGAGCCGGATTCATTAGCAAAAGGTGGCTTTGCAACATTTGGAATTGACTATTATACATTAGGATATCGAACTGGCGAAATGGCCGCTGATATCTTAAGTGGAGAGAAAAAGGTAAGCGAAATTCCTCCAGAATTTCCGCCAGAAATTAAATTATTCATCAATAAAGATGCGGCTGAAGAACAAGGAATTGAATGGAATTCCGATTGGGATGAATCTGTAGTTGAAGCAGAAAAATAATTACCGACATATTAGTACGTTAGAGCCAGTGCATGAACTGGCTCTATAGTGCTTTTTATCCCCTGAAGAATCATACAACATGTTAATTGCACGAAAGGAATGGAAATTATGTTTATATCATTATTTGGAGCTGTAGAATCAGGAGTTATATATGCCATAATGGCCTTAGGTGTTTATTTAACCTTTCGTGTCTTAGACTTCCCGGATTTAACTGTAGAAGGAAGTTTTGTAACTGGCGCATCGGTTGCTGCCTTTTCTATTATCAATGGGGTTCCTCCAATTATCGCTACCTTACTTGCAGCAGTAGCTGGATTTTTAGCAGGTTGTGTAACAGGTGTCTTGCATACGAAAGGAAAAATTAATTCATTATTGGCCGGTATTTTAATGATGACGGCACTTTACTCTATTAATCTACGGATTATGGATCAGCCAACTTTATCTTTATTAAATGAGACTACGTTATTTCAACAATTAACATCCATTTGGGATGCTATTGGACTTGACTCCGTATTTAATGGCCTCCTTTCTGCGATAGGAATGGAAAGATTCCCTAAGACTTGGTCCATCGTTATCGTTATGATATTCGTCACCCTCGCTATTAAACTTTTAACGGACTACTTTTTAAAGACAGAAGTCGGTCTTGCATTACGAGCAATTGGTGATAACAAGAAAATGATCCGTAGTCTTTCCGCAAACACGGATTCACTTATTATCGTTGGCGTCGGTATCTCGAATGCGCTTGTTGCCCTTAGTGGCGGATTAATAGCTCAATTAGGTGGATTCTCAGATGTTAATATGGGGCTAGGACTTATTGTTATCGGTTTAGCTTCTATCATTATAGGTGAGGCATTATTTGGTACAAAGACGATTGTTCGAGCTACTTTAGCGGTCATTCTTGGAGCAGTCATTTATCGAATTATCGTCACACTAGCTTTACGTTTTGACTTCCTTGAAACTGGGGACATGAAGTTGATTACTGCAATAATTGTTGTTGTTGCCCTCGTTGCTCCCAAAATTATTCAATCTAGAAAAGAAAAAAGACGACGTATCATGAAACGTCAGCAACTTAAGGCAGGGGGAGATAGCCATGCTTAAACTACAAGATATTTCTATTACATTTAATGAAGGCACTCCGGATGAAAAGAAAGCTTTACAAAATATCAATCTAGAACTTGAAAAAGGGGACTTTGTCACAGTAATTGGTAGTAATGGAGCTGGTAAATCAACACTTATGAATATCATTTCTGGTGTACTAATCCCTGATGTTGGAGACGTACTGATTAATGAGAAACAGGTGGTAGATTTGCCTGAATATAAGCGTTCTAAATATATTGGTCGTGTCTTTCAGGATCCTATGGCCGGAACAGCACCATCTATGACGATAGAAGAGAATTTGGCGATGGCGTATTCTCGTATAAGAAAGAGAAAACTTAAATTAGGTGTTACAAAACAGCGAAAAGAGATGTTTAGAGATTATTTGAAGACTCTAAACTTAGGTCTAGAAAATCGATTAACTGCAAAAGTTGGATTACTTTCAGGTGGGGAAAGACAGGCATTATCCTTATTAATGTCTACCTTTACACAGCCAGATATTCTTCTTTTAGATGAGCACACAGCTGCTCTAGACCCGTCACGTGCAGAATTAATTACAAGTTTGACAGAAAAGGTTGTCAAAGAATCCGGATTAACAACATTAATGATTACCCATAATATGCAACAAGCATTGGATTTAGGAAATCGATTAATTATGATGGATAAAGGGCAAATTATTTTCGATGTTCGTGGGAAAGAAAAGCAAAATCTTACTATCGAAAATCTTCTGCACGAATTCCAACGCATTCGTGGCGAACAATTTGGTAGTGATCGTGCGGTGTTAAACTAGTATCAAATCTATTAAAATAAAAGGCACAAGGGCATTTTGAAATGCTTTTGTGCCTTTTTATCCCACTTCAAGCCTCTATGGGAGATTAACTGCCGTAAAGGTCCGATAAGTGTGGCTAACCATCAGTGGGGGATGAAGGAAAAAGCCCCCACTGATGGAAGTCTTCTTTATGTATTTTTTGTATTGCTTTCTATTAAACTCTATGATATGTTTGATTCATCAATATATTGTACATAACAGCAAAAGAAAATACTATATATAGTGAATAGACGAATGGTGACTGTAGTCTTAATAGGGAATCTAGTGTAAATCTAGAACTGCCCCCGCAACTGTAAGTGTTACGAAAGAGAAACCCACTGTATTAACAGGCATTAAAGACTGTGATATGGGAAGGGCTCTAGTAGGTTTGATACACAAGTCAGGATACCTGCCATTTTTCTTTAGTTTCAAATCCCCGGGGTGAGGGATGGTGAAATGATAGATTGGTACATACTTTCTGTCGTTTATAACCGTTCATGCATCCTCAGGTGAACGGCTTTTTTGCGTTTAATATATAAGGAGGGCTAAGATGATTGGAGAAATGGTCAAAGAAAGCGAAAAGTTAAATAAGGTGATAGAAAAGGCGGCAAAAGGTCTATCCTTAGACATAGGCTTATTCATAGAAAAAGTAGAGACAAGTCTTAACCATTATCAAGAATATGAAAAAGGATTAGATTTTCTAATAAAAAAGGCGCTAGAAGAAATAGATGAGGCAAACCCAGATTGGTCCTTTTTTGCCGCAAGACTTTATTTACAAAGATTATATAAACAGGCAGCAATAAACCGAAATTACGACGATAAAAATAAAAAATACGGATCATTTCTTAAACTAATAAAGAGTTTAACGGATAAAGGTATATATTCCAGTCATTTCCTGGGAAAGTATACGGAAGATGAAATTAATTATTTTGGGGATTTAATAGACCCAGATAAGGATATGAATTTTACATACTTAGGGATTTATACTTTAGCTACTAGATATTTGGCTACAGATTTTGAGAAGAATACACATGAGCTACCACAAGAACGCTGGATGATTATTGCGATGCATTTAATGCAAAATGAAGATAAATCAAGACGGACGCAACTAGTAGAAGAGGCATACTGGGCACTAAGTAATTTGTATATGACAGTAGCAACCCCAACGCTAGCAAATGCCGGCAAAACCCATGGTCAGCTATCTAGTTGTTTCATTGATACAGTCGATGACAGCCTTCAGTCCATTTATGATAGTAATACAGACATTGCTAGGTTATCTAAAAATGGCGGTGGAATCGGGGTTTACATGGGTAAAATTCGTTCCAGAGGTAGTGATATAAAAGGTTTTAAGGGGATGTCCAGTGGAGTAATTCCATGGATTAAACAGTTAAATAATACAGCTGTAAGTGTTGATCAGTTAGGAACGAGGAAAGGCGCAATCGCAGTATATTTAGATGTATGGCATCGAGATATTGAGGCATTTTTAGATCTTAAGTTAAATAATGGCGACGATCGAATGCGTGCTCATGATATTTTTACCGGAGTTTGTCTACCTGATTACTTTATGGAACAAGTAGATAAGAGAGGGGAATGGTATTTATTTGATCCGCATGAAATTCGTCAGGTTATGGGCTTTTCATTAGAAGACTATTTTGATGAGCAAAAGGGAAGTGGGAGTTTTCGAGAAAAATACGAACAGTGTATCGAAGCACCACTTCAATCCAAAAGAAAAGTGCCGGCAATCGATATCATGAAACGGATTATGAGATCGCAACTTGAATCCGGAACCCCATTTATGTTTTATCGGGATGAAGTGAATCGAAAGAACAGTAATGCACATACAGGGATTATTTATTGTTCCAATTTATGTACAGAAATTACGCAAAATCAATCTCCATCTGAGTTTCTAGAGGAGTATGTGGAGAATGAGGAGACCATCGTTAAAAAATATAAACCTGGTGATTATGTTGTCTGTAATTTAAGTTCTATTAATCTAGGTAAGGCTGTTCCAGAAGGGGTATTAGAACGTCTTATCCCTATTCAAGTCCGGATGCTGGATAATGTTATTGATATTAATACATTACCAATTAAACAGGCTGAACGAACGAATAAAAAGTACCGCGCTATTGGGCTGGGGACATTTGGTTGGCATCATTTATTAGCAGTAATGGGAATCAAGTGGGAAACGGAAGAAGCCGTTCAATATGCGGACACCCTTTATGAAAAAATAGCCTATTTGACCATTAAGAGCAGTATGAAACTAAGTAAAGAAAAGGGACATTATCCTGAATTCCATGGAAGTAAATGGAGTACAGGAGCTTATTTTGAGGAAAAAGGATATAAAGATGATACCTGGATAAAACTCATGGAAGAGGTAAAAGAAAACGGAATGCGTAATGCATATTTAATGGCTGTAGCACCGAATTCAACGACTGCTATGATCGCTGGGTCCACCGCAAGTATTGATCCGATCTTCAAGCCTTTCTATTACGAAGAAAAGAAGGATTTTAAAATTCCCGTAACTGCACCAGACATCGACCATCGTACGTATGATATTTACCGTCGTTCTGCTTACATCGTGGATCAACGTTGGTCCATTAAGCAAAATGCTGCGAGACAGAAACATATTGATCAAAGTATTTCTTTTAACTTTTATGTACCAAATACAATACGGGCATCTGTGTTACTAGACCTTCATCTACAAGCATGGCGTGAGGGACTAAAAACGACATATTATGTAAGATCTACATCAAATGACGTAGAAGAATGTGAATGGTGTCAAAGTTGAAGGCAATAATCGCGTATTTATCTTATAGCGGTAATACAAAGGAAACAGCAGAATTAATTGAAGAAACATTACTAAAAGAAAATGTTGAAGTAGAGATGCACCGGATAGGGATTGATTTGCCTATTAGCCCAGAGCAATATGATTATATTTTCCTTGGAACTTTTACATGGGAAAGAGGGAGTACACCAGATGAAGTTAAGGATTTTGTCCTGGAAATAGGATATAAACCGCCAAATATATTTGTCTTTGGTACGGGAGATACACAGTTTGGTGGAGATGATTTATTTTGTTTGGCAGCTAGTAAACTAGCTATCTTTTACAATAGTTCCTATCCGGAGTTAAAAATTGAGCAGTCACCAAGAGGAAGCCAAGCGAAAAAGGTGATCGATTGGGTAGAAGGAGTGTTATATGGTGCAAAATATAATCTTAAACAAGGCTAAAACACTGGAGCCGATACATCCAAATAAATCAACCGGGATATTTGGTGGTACTTCTAGTGGAATTCTGAATTGGAATGATATTGCGTACCCCCATTGGTACAAAATGTATAAACGTCTAGTAGGGAATTACTGGCAAGCGGATGAAATTAATATGTCCAATGATGTAAAGGAATTTCCGAGATTAACACCTGCTGAACAAGAAGCATACTTAAAAATTATTGGTTTATTATCTACGTTGGATGGACCTCAAACAAGGACAGCTTTACTCCTAAGTTTATATGCAACAGATCCTTCTGTTCAATCGATTATGGCGGTCATTGCACAACAGGAGGCTGTTCATAATGAAAGCTATTCCTATGTCCTATCGTCGGTTGTATCATTGGATGAACAGAAGCGTTCCTTTGAACATGGTAGAAACGATCCAGTACTACTTAAACGGAATCAAACGATCATGAATCAATATAATGATTTTGTAGAGAAACCAACACTTGAAAATATATTAAAAACTTTAGTTTATACAACCCTATTAGAAGGAATGTTTTTCTATTCTGGTTTCGCATTCTTTTATCATTTGGCAAGGGATAATAAGATGGTAGGTACGTCAACGATGATTAGCTATATTAATCGTGATGAACTGGAGCATGGCCGATTCATAACCGAATTATTCCGTGCCACATTAGCTGAAAACCCAGAGTATAACAACGAAACCTTTATCACTTGGGTATATGATCATTTCAAAGAATCTGTTGAACTAGAAACAGAGTGGTCCCATTATGTTCTGAAGGATGTCGACGGCTTTGATTTAGCCGGGATGGAGGGATATATCAAATATCGTGCCAATAAAATGCTTCGGATGATGGGGTTAAGTGAAATATATCCAGAATTCACGGAGAACCCGATGAAGTGGATTCGCGCGTATGCAGATAATATTGACGGAACTAAAACAGATTTCTTTGAACAAAAGTCTAGACAGTATACGAAGACGAGCGATTTAAACGGTTTTGATGACTTGTAAGTAAATTCTATAACCTCTCCTTTTTTAAAATCATAGCATAGGAAGGTAAGAGAATTTCTATGCTATACTGAAAATAAGAGAAGGGGGAGGTTAAATTGTCAGAGAAAGAAGAGGTTCTAAAACTTATTAAAGACTTACCAGATAATGTCTCTTTAGAAGAAATGATGCGTGAGTTATATATTTACATAAAGTTCCAACAGGGTGTAAGGGAATTAAATGAAGAAAAATCTGAGAATAAAACGATAGATATGGAGCCGGAAAAGTGGTTTCATTAGAAAAAATGTAATATAGGTAAATACCAAAAAGAGGTGCTATCCGCATAAGCGATTAGCACCTCTTTTTGGTAGAATGAACTAGGAAAAGTTTAATCCATACCATTATGTTGTTCGTTGTTCTTACTGGTTTTTTAGTCTCTTATTGCTCCAGCCTCTCTAGAAGTCATTGCGCCTTGTCCTTCTTTTATATCCTGTTGAATTTCCTGTTTTACCTTTTTGGCGTCGGTTCCAGCAAATCCTGGTTTCATACTTGGAGTCGAATTTTTATTAGCCTGTTGATCCCGTTGCATACAAATCCTCCTTCCTTCCTTTTATTATTTACAAAAGATTTCTAAGTATAACCTTACAAGAAATGTAAAATAAAAATGGCATACGTCTTTACGCATGCCATTTATCGTTAATTAATTAAAATAATCAATAAGCCCACTTGTAATTGCCTCAGCCACTTGTTGCTCATAATCTACCGTTTGAATAATATTCAAATCATGCGGATTAGTTATAAAACCAAGTTCAATTAAAATGGCTGGTGCTGCTGTATTACGCAATACGTGGTAATCCTCTCTTTTAACACCACGGTTATATAATGTTACATTAGAATAAAGGGAAGCTTGTACACTTTTTGCCAATTGTTGTCCTGGTCGGGAATAGTAAAACGTACTAATTCCTTGTGCAGACAGAATTGGGTAAGCATTAAAATGTAAACTTATAAAGGCATCCGTATTATGCGAGTTACTAATCGCTGCTCTTTGCTCTAAAGATACATAGTAATCGCCTTCGCGAGTAATCGTTACGTTTGCACCTGCATTTCTTAGCCTGTCTGCAACTCTATTTGCTATTGGCGGCGTTAAGCTTTTTTCGTAAATCCCGCCGAGTCCAATTGCCCCCGGATCACGACCACCATGTCCTGGATCAAGTACAATATGACGGTCAGATAAGGAGCCACTTTGTTTCTTCGGAGATAATGTTTTGGCATTTATTTTAGGTTTTTCACTATTCCCACTATTATTTACTGCACTTTTATTCGTTAACTTGGAAGCAACCCAACCAGTTTTACCGCCTTTTAAGGAAACCTTATGCCAATTACCTTCCGTATGTATAAGCTCATATGTTTTCCCTGATGAAGCGGAACCGATAACGGGATATTCTTCACCTGGACCTGAGCGAATATTTACTCCATCCGCTGTAATAGTAATCGTTTCAATAGATAAAACAGTTGCTTGTTTTACCTGACTTACTTGGCTTTCACCTAATGGAATAAGATGGTGTTTTGCAATCCAAGCTTCTTTTCCTTGATAATATGTTTGAACCCACCCATATTGTTCTTGGAATACTTCCACTTGATTTCCTTTTGTAAGTATACCTAGAGTATTCGCGTTAAGTGAAGGTTCACTTCTAACGTTAAGGACACCAGTACTCACTTCATACGTTTTTGCATTTTCCGCATGTCCTGTAATTGGTATAAGTAATACTAATAAAATAAATCCGATTGTAATGATTGGTCGAAAATTCTTCATCATAACCTCCTTTATATGATTACTGGAAATATTTACTATCATATTATGGAATGGAGGATAAGACAACAGTAAAAAAGGATGAATTTAATCATCCTAGTTTCACATAAGCGTTTATCCCGCCTTAAGCTTCCGGGAAAACAAAGAAGGTGGGCGGGAGATCAACTGCCGTAAAGGTCCGATAAGTGCGACTAACCATCAGTCGGAGATGAAGAAAAACCCCCCTACTGATGGAAGTCTTCTTTATAGTTCTAGTAAAGAAGATGCAGCCTTCAAAGCCCTTTCATCGTTAATAATCTGTCCGGGCTTACTCGCTCTTCCAATCACGTAGCCTTCAAATGACATATCATAGAATTGACAGATATAATTAAATTGCTCGATGAGTGGAAGTCCTTTTATAGTAGGTTTATCTCCACCCACAGCAATTAAGTATACTTTTTTATTCTTCAATTCCTCTCTAAAATTAGGGAATTCCGGATCACGCAAAATTTGTGACCAACGATCTATAAATATCTTCATTGGTCCCGACATACTATACCAATAAATGGGGGTTGAGAAGACGATAACATCATGTTCTAACATTTTTTGAATGAGGTCTTTATGCTCATCCTTTACAGGTTTAAATCCATCTTTTGCATGACGTTCATCCACTATTGGTTGAATAAAATGATTTCGCAAATATAAATGAGTCCCCTTATCCTTGGGAACAGCTTTATATGTCAAATATTCCGTATTTCCATTCTCTCGCGTTGATCCATGAATAGTGACTACCTTCATTTATTATCCTCCCCGCGTAGATTGTGATCCTAAAAAGTAACAGAGAATGGCGAAGTTTCCTATATTCTCTGTAGAACAATTCCTAAATATATATAATTACGTTATTAGAGTATATGAACTTGGAATGAAAAACATGTAAAGAATTTAGAAAACTAAGGCATTCGCTAAGCTTTAGCGAATGCCTTAGTTGTACTTATGCAAATCTTTACGGTGGGGTGAGTAATCAGAGCCCCAGACAGAAAAGATTTTGATACTTTTTACTTGCTAAAAAGAACATGGTAGCTTGACTCTTTGATTGTACTCTCATAAACCATAAATAATAAATTACAAACTATCCACTGCGGTTGGATTTTGAGATTCTAAGTTATGTTTACGGGTTAAAAAATAAAAGACACTGACTAAAACAATGAGCCCGCCTATCATTTGCATGCCCGTTAGGCGTTCCCCTAATATGATGAACGCTAAGACACTTGCTCCAACTGGTTCTCCTAAAATACTCATGGATATCGTTGTTGTATTAACATAGTTCAATAGCCAGTTATTGATGACGTGGGATATAGTTGGTACAATTGCAAGAAGAAGAAAGATTCCCCATTCTTTAAATTCATACCCTGCTAGATTTACGCCCGTTCCAATATTGTATAAGGTTAGGAAGATTCCAGCAAAGGTAAAAACTAAGAAACTATAAATCCAGTGTGATACCTTTTTGACAACGCTTTGACCTATTAATAAATAAATGACAACAGCGATTACACTTAAGAAAGATAAAATATCCCCGATGATAGCTCCTGTACTTAAAGCAAAATCTCCCCAACCAATCATAACAACACCAATCACTGCGATGCCCATCGTTAATAAAGATTGAATATTTGTTCTCTCTTTATAAAGAATAAAACCACCAATAACAGCAACAATTGGTTGTAGTGCAAGAATAATCGTAGAACTTGCCACTGTGGTTAATTTTAACGAACCAAACCATAAGGCAAAGTGGAGACCTAAAAAAGCTCCGGAAACAAGGAGAAGGTTCCAGTCCCTTTTTGTTATTTTTTTAAATTCATTTCTCTTTTTCCAAACGATTGGTAATAAAAATAATGCAGCAATCCACATCCGATACATACTTGAAATGGTAGCGGGGGATTCAGACCATTTTACGAAAATCGCCGAAAAGGAAATAGCGATAATGGAAATGGTTAACGGCAACCCAATCGATTTCGGACTTTTACCTTGAGCCAAAAAAACTCCCTCCCGATTCCTTTATAGTAATCAATATTTCTAAATTATATCGGAGGGAGAAAGGGGATGCAATAGATTCCTATGGCACTTATGCTCGAATCCATTTCCAAATTTCTTTAACGGAAGCATTTTTTCCATATAGTAGAATACCAACTTTAAAGATTTTCCCTGCAAGCTTCATAAATAAGACTATACTTACTAATAAAATCGCTAAAGCTATTATTATTTCTAGCCAAGGCCAATGATCAAGTAATACAAGTCTTAAAAGTAATACTCCTGGCGATGTAAAAGGAATATAGGTACCAACTTGTGCCCATAGACCACTAGGATCACCTAGAACAGGCCCTATAAATATAAAAGTAGCAAAAGGTAACATCATGACAAATCCTTGGAAGTTCCCTGCAGTTGAAATATCCGCCATTGTTGCTCCAACCCCAACAAATATTGCAGCAAAGAGTAGATATCCTAATATAGCAATAAAGAGGTATAAAGCAAGTTCAGGTACAAATAAGTACTCCATAAATGGGAAATCAATTTTCCAAATTGCTGCTGGAAGTAAAATAGCAATCGATACAACCGTTTGAATAAGACCTAAAACAAAGTAACCGATGATTTTCCCATTCATTAGTTCTCCTGGAGTTAATGAAGATAAGATAATTTCTGCAATTTTATCCTTTTTCTCCTGTGAAGCGCTTTGGAAAATAGCCATTCCAGTGAATACAATAGATAGCATAACAAATCCAGCAAAAATACCTGGAATGATCTTCTCAAGTGGAGGGCCAGAGCTTTCTTCCGAGTTATTTTCTGTACCAGAATCCCTATCACCTGATACGACCTTTTCAAACGAAATATTGCTTGAAATCATGACTAACTGTTCATCTGTTAATCCCAAATTTTCTAATTGAATTGATTTTAAAGGAGTTTCAAAAACTTGGATTTGATCCATGAAATATGGATTTATTTCTTCACTTGTATAAACGGGTACTATTCCTTGTTCTAGTGCACGCTGATCTATAAAAATATAGGCTGTATTTTCACTGCCTATAAGAGCATCTTGGGCATCACCTTCAGAAATATCAGTTTTCTTTAATTCTAAATTTAAAGCTGTTTGATTTATTGTTTCTTCTAAGCTATCAAACGTATTTAGTTGATCATTTACTAATACTGTAACTTGCTCAGTAGTTAAATCCTCTGAGTCATCATTGAATAAACTGCCAATAAACATAAAGGCAACAATGAGAATAGGGGTGAGAAATAATCCAATAAGGAAGGTTTTATTTTTCATATTTCGCTTGATTTCCCATTTAGCAACTTTCATTGAATTACGCAAGAACTTCACTTCCTTCCTTCATTAAGTTTTTGTCTGTGGCAATATCAATAAAAATTTCGTGAAGGGAAATCCGATTGATATTTAATTCATGAATATTTATTTTATCGGGGAGTTGTTTTAACCAGTTCCCAGGATCAACATCTTTTTCAAGGTAAAGAATGGAGGATTCTCCCTTATCTTCTACTCTAATTACTTCCGGGATGTTCTCTAATTCATGGTGATTGTTTAATCCCCTTATCGTACATTTGAAGTTAGCATACTCTGTTTTTACATCATTTAATGTACCGTATATCACTTTCTGACCACGCTGAATCATGAAGAGGCGGTCACACATTTCTTCAACTAAATTCATTTGATGTGAGGATAAAAGGATAGCGGTCCCATTATCTGCTAAACTTCTAATCTCTTCTTTAAATAATTCTTGACTAACTGGATCCAGTCCGGAGAAAGGTTCATCCAATATGAGGAGCTCAGGTTCATGGATAATGGAGGAAATGAATTGGACTTTCTGACCCATTCCTTTCGATAATTCCTCAACAGATATCTTTTCCTTTCCTTCTAGATCAAACTTTTTTAAATACATGAGTGCTCGTTCTTTGGCTTTATGTAGTGGGTAGTCTTTTAGATCGGCTAAATAAAGTAAAATATCCATGACATTGACATTTTTATAAAGTCCGCGTTCTTCTGGTAAATATCCGATTTTTTCTCTTGGAATCCCTTTTCCGTTATGTTGATGAAATGTAACGGATCCCTTATCAGGATACATAATTCCCATAATGTTTCGTATCGTTGTAGATTTGCCTGCACCATTTGGACCGAGGATTGCCATAATTTCCCCTTTCCGTACTTCGAATGAAATGCCTTTTAAAACCTTTTTATCTTTAAATGACTTCTCAAGGCCTTCAACCGTTAACATAACTTCCATGTCATTTCATCCTTTCTTTTTGGCTTGATGCTTTGTAGTACGAAAGGAAAAGTGGATAGGTTTCAAAAAGTATCAAAATTATTGTTCATACTTTGTTCAAAACATTGTGACCTAATTGTGAAATAGTGAGCAAACACATTTCCAAAAGTAATGAATGATTGTATGATGAAAATGTAATAAGAAACACACAATATATTGTGAAACATTGAACAATAAAATAAAGGAGTGGATCAACATGATTATGGAATTCATTCGCAATAATAAAATAGTAGCAGCGATTTTAACGGTATTAAGAGTTTATATTGGATATACATGGATAACGGCGGGAATTGGTAAATTAACAAGTGGCGGATTTGATGCAAGTGGTTTTTTACAAGGCGCGATAGCTAGTGCGGGTGGAGAGCATCCAGCAGTCCAAGGTTGGTGGGCGACATTCTTAGAAGCGGTAGCACTACCAAATGCGGAACTATTTAGTTTCTTAGTTATGTGGGGCGAGGTATTAGTTGGTACAGCACTCATCTTAGGTATTTTCACTAACTTCGCAGCATTAATGGGTATCACGATGAACTTCGCATTTTTATTCAGTGGAACAGTAAGCACAAATGCACAAATGGTATTAATCACCGTATTCTTAATCGTAGCAGGATTCAACGCAGGACGTTACGGTTTAGATAGATGGGTTATTCCATTCATAAAAGACCACACTCCATTTGGAAAAAACAAAGTCAAAAAAGAAGAAGTTGTAGTTGTATAATAAGAACTAGCCCTGTAAAAAGGGGCTAGTTCTTTTGGGATGAATATATTGAAAAGTGAATTTACCCCCATTTTGTTTAAAAAAATGTTTCATGGCAAAAATGGTATTAAAAATAGATGGAGGATTTTGCCATGAAGCGTTTTATTTTACTAATGTTTCTTACATCAACCGTACTAATGGCTTGCAATCAGACAACACAAGATAAGGAAGAAAATCGGAATTCACAAGAGCCAGAACACCAAGAAGTAAATTCAACGGTTAATAAAAATGTCCTTGTTGACCTGAAAAATAGTGATGGGGAAGTGGTTGCTAACGCATCGCTTGTGGAGTCAGAATCCAGTGGAGTAAATATTTCAATTAAAGGGGAAAATTTACCTCCTGGTGGACATGGTTTTCATATTCACGAAAATGGATCATGTATTGCTCCGACATTCGAATCTGCGGGAGCGCACTTTAATCCAACAGGTAAAAAGCATGGATTTGAAAACCCAGAAGGTCCACATGCAGGTGATTTAAAGAATATTAATGTAGGGGAAAATGGTAAGCTTTCTATAGAAGCGTTGGCAGATATGGTCACCTTGGAAAAAGGGAAGAAGAACTCCTTACTTAAAGAAGGTGGTACATCTTTGGTAATTCATTCGGATCCAGATGATTATGTTTCCCAACCAGCAGGAAATGCGGGAGATAGAATTGCGTGTGGAGTAATTGAATAAACAACGCTACTTCTAAAGTAATGTTAGTCACAGAAACATTCAATAGCAGAGCAATTCGTAAGAGAATTTGCCTCTGCTATTTATACTTTATAATGAATAACGACAAATTGGGATGTTGAAAGGGCATTTTGTCAGTCTCACGGCCATTTGAGGCGTAAAGAGAATGAAATTTGTCCGTGACATGAATCTTTTACTTTTTAACCCACAAAATCGCCGACACTTTAGATGTGGAATAGTAATTGAAATATCCGTTTTAAATCTTAGGGTGTATTGCTCCCGAATAGGGTACCTGTTAATTATCAAGCAGTGCAATTTTAATTTATAACAAATTATTCTGAATACCTGGACTTTATTGTAAATACAAAATTGTGTATAATGATGATGGGTATCTAATATATACAAAAACAGAATATATTTAAAGACAGTTCATTTTCTTTAGTGGCAGATAGAAAAAATCAAATCAATCAAATCTTCTATCTGTATAATTGTGGCTAAAGTATTCACAATGGCCTTATAGCGACCGCTTGAGTTTCCCGAAGAAATGAACTTTCCGTCTTTAGAGAGGGTGGCATGTATGGAACCTTTATCGAAGGGATTGGAATTAAAAGAGGAGGGTAAAATTTGGACACGTGACTTTTTATTAGTCTGCATGGCCAATTTTTTTGTTTTTTTAGGATTCCAAATGACGTTACCCACTATTCCGTTATTTGTGAAGGAACTTGGTGGGGGAGACCAGTTAGTAGGAATAATTGTTGGGATCTTCACATTTTCTGCTTTATTAATCCGTCCGTATGCTGGTCATATTCTGGAATCAAAAGGTAGAGGTTTTGTATATTTACTAGGGTTAATTATCTTTGTTTTCTCTGTTGGCGGATTTGCTTTTGCTCTTAGCATGCTCGTGTTAATTATTCTTCGCATTATCCAAGGTGTTGGTTGGGGGTTTTCTACAACTGCAGGTGGTACAGTTGCGACAGACCTTATTCCTCCTAATCGGCGCGGGGAGGGTCTAGGCTATTTTGGATTGTCTGGAAATATTGCTTTAGCCTTTGGGCCATCCTTAGGCTTAACCCTTGTCGGAGTAATATCCTTTACACAGTTATTTTTATTATGTGGAGCATTCGGGTTGGTTGCATTATTATTAGCATCTAAAATTCATTATAAAAAAGTTGAAGTATCCGAACATAAAACGACTACGATAAAATTTGATATTTTTGAGAAAACAGCAATCCAACCTTCTATTCTCCTGTTTTTCATCACCTTTTCATTCGGTGGTATTACTACATTTTTACCTTTACATTCCTTTGAAAATGGGGTAAAGGGAATTGAACTTTATTTTCTCTTCTTTGCTATTTTTCTAATGATCTCGCGGACGTTTGCTGGGAAACTCTATGACAAAAAAGGTCATTTTTATGTGTTTCTACCAGGAACATTCCTTATTTTTTTAGCAATGCTTTTATTAGCATGGCTTCCAAACACCATGGTACTTTTAATTGCCGCTTCCCTATATGGCTTAGGGTTTGGTGGCGTTCAACCGGCCCTTCAAGCATGGGCGGTTGAAAAGGCCAATGCGAGGAGGAGGGGGATGGCGAACGCTACATTTTTCTCCTTCTTTGATTTAGGGGTTGGCTGTGGTGCTATTATTTTCGGTGTAATTGCAATATTTGGTTACGAAGTGATCTATATAACATCTGCTTTTTCTGTCATTTTATCTATGGTTTTATATGTTTATCTTTATAGAAAGGCAAGAAAAAAAGTATAAAGAAGGCTTCCATCAGTGGGGGTTCCTTCATCCCCCACCTACCTCCTTTTTCCCAGCAAGCTTGAGGTGGGAATCTTACTGCACGTTTAGGTTGGATAAAAAAATATTGAAAAGTTGATAGCGTACTCGTCTATACTAGCTAACAGGTATAATCCTAACTAGATTCCCCAATCCTGGTAATAATAGGATTTTAGGTTGGAAAAGTTTCAAAAAACATTGGACTCGTATAAAATAAAGGTAATGATGTCAGTTTAGAAGGTAGGTTACTAATGTTTTGAAAAGACTTAGTGATATTAATCTCCAAAAGTTATTTCCATCTGTCATTTACAGGCGGGGGCTACAATATTATAAAGAGAATAAAGTAAGTGACCTCTTATATGATATTAATTATCAAGTTTGGACGGCAGTTGTTCATGGGTCTGAGGATTACTTTGTTGAAATAGATATGAAAGAAATGGACAAAGGCTTCGTTCATACGTATTGTGATTGTCCAGCATTCGATACATTTGGATCGTGTAAACATATTGTTGCAACTTTATTAACGATTGCTAATAAAGAAAAAGGTAATTCGAATCCTACAAAAAATTATGATTATCAATTAACTGGACGGTTTATGGAGAGAATTACTTCGGTTACCCATTCTAATGCATACTCAGAAATAGTAACCGGAAAAATACCAATGCATGTAGAATACATTTGTAAATGGTCCTATGATAATCAAATTTTAATTGAATTAAAGGCGGGTATTAATCATCGTTATGTGGTGAAGGATGCATACGAATTTATCTCCGATGCTTTAGAGAATCGAGAGCACTTTTTCACGAAGAAATTCACATATAGTTCGGATACACATTATTTTCATGACCAAGATCTAGAAATTTTTGAAATGCTACAATCCATTCGTAAGAACGAGGAAATCTATGAAGGATTCCGGTTCTATCATTATCAAGGAAATATGAATGATTTACGAAATATCGTCATTCCACCATTTCTATTTAAGACCCTTCTGGAGAAATTATATCAACGAGACTTTAAAGTAGAATCTGGAAATGAAGTATATACGAATATAAGTATTGAAGAAGAGGCATTACCTTTTGAATTTTCCTTAACAAAAAATACTCATGACGATTTAATGTTAACAATGGAAGATGTGAAAGGTGCAATTTACTTCCGCTCTTATGAAGTGTTATTTGCTCAAGGGACATTTTACTTTCCTAAAAAGGAACAAATACCGATTGTACAAGAAATGATTGGATTTGGAATGGAAGATTTAAAACTACCGATTACGAAGGAACAAGCAGATACATTTGTATCGGAAGTATTACCATCCCTAAAAAAGGTTGGAAAGGTAGAAACATCAGAAAAAGTCCGTTCTGAAATTATTCAATATCCTTTAAAAGCAAAAATGTATTTAGAGATGAATGACGATGTGATCACGGGTAAATTGGAATATCATTATGGTGAGCACATGATTGATCCGTTTAATGGACGAAAACAAGGCGATGTTATCATCATTCGTGATGTGGAAAAAGAACAAGATATTATGCAACTTATTGAGCATGCTAATTTTCATTATAATGGGAAGGAACTATATATCCATACGGCGGATGAAGAGGATATGTATGATTTCCTTTATTATGTGATGCCACTTTTAGACCAAAATGTGGAATTGTTCTTAACATCGTCTATTCGCGACATGCTAATGGAGACAGACCCAATCCCTAGTACAAATGTCAGGTTAGAGTCATCCTCGAATTTATTAGAAATTGGTTTTGACATCGGTGGAGTGGACAATTCAGAGATTAATAAGATTTTAGACGCTGTGATTGAAAAGAAACGCTATTATAAATTACCTGATGGAGCGCTACTTTCTCTAGAAGGTGACAAGTTTACTTCTATTAAGCAACTTTTAGAGGATATGGATATTGGGAAACAAGATATCCATAACGGGAATATCCAAGTACCTGTTTATCGGGGAATGCAATTAGATGAATTAATCCAAACCGATAAGAGATACGATTCTTCTTATCGTAAATTATTACATCATCTAAAATCTCCTGAAGAACAGGTTTATGACTTACCAGAAAACCTCCATGCTACATTAAGGGAATATCAACTAACTGGGTTTCAATGGTTTAAATCATTAAGTCATTATCACCTTGGAGGTATTCTTGCTGATGATATGGGACTAGGAAAGACCTTACAAAGTATTGCTTATATAGCTTCTGAACCAGTGGTTGAAGGTCCACACCTAATTGTTGCCCCGTCTTCCGTAGTCTATAATTGGAAAAATGAGTTTGAAAAATTTGTCCCAGATTTGAATGTTGCTATTATGACGGGGACACCCGGGGAGCGGAAGGAAAAGATTAAAGAGTTAAAGGGAATGGATGTTTGGATTACTTCCTATGCTACGATAAGACAAGATATTGAACTTTATCGTGAAATGACGTTTCAAACACTGATTTTGGACGAAGCGCAATATATTAAAAATTACGCAACGAAAACATCAAAAGCAATACGTGAGGTTCGGGCAACTAGAAAATTTGCTCTAAGTGGAACCCCGATTGAAAACTCAATTGACGAATTATGGGCTATCTTTCAGGTTATTCTACCGGGATTAATGCCTAATCAACGGAATTTTAAGCAATTATCCAATGAAAAGATCGCTATGATTACAAGACCGTTCATTCTTCGTCGCTTGAAGAAAGATGTATTAAAGGAATTACCTGATAAGATTGAATCGGTTCATGTCTCCGAGTTAACCAAAGATCAGAAAGAATTATATGTTGGTTATTTAAGGCAAGTTCAGCAAGAAGCTGCTCAAACAATAAAAAAAAGTGGTTTTAATCAGAACCGCATGAAGATATTGGCGGGACTGACAAGGTTAAGACAAATCTGTTGTCATCCATCCATGTTTATTGAAAACTATGAAGGACAATCGGGGAAATTAGAACAACTGATGGAGACGGTAAAAACAACTATTTCGAATGGGAGTAGAATGTTAATCTTTTCGCAATTCACGAGTATGCATGAAATCATTATGGAAAGATTGGATCAAGAAGATATTGATTATTTCTATTTAAGTGGCCAAACCCATGCGAAAGACAGAGTAGAAATGAGTGAACGTTTTAATAACGGAGAAAAGAGTATTTTCCTAATCTCCTTAAAAGCTGGTGGTACGGGATTAAATCTTACGGGAGCGGATACGGTTA
The DNA here is from genome assembly GCF_038006665.1 of Oceanobacillus sp. FSL K6-0118. Lineage (NCBI taxonomy): Bacteria > Bacillati > Bacillota > Bacilli > Caryophanales > Bacillaceae > Oceanobacillus > Oceanobacillus sp. FSL K6-0118. The sequence continues at coordinate 31,177 of NZ_JBBOVR010000001.1, read as the reverse complement.
TTCTATATGATTTGTGGTGGAATCCTGCTGTAGAAGATCAAGCGACTGGTCGAGCTCATCGATTTGGACAAAAAAATGTCGTGCAGGTAATAAGGCTTGTTACGGAAGGTACGATTGAGGAAAAGATTTATGAATTACAACAGAAGAAACGTGAATTAATCGACCAAGTCATTCAACCAGGTGAGACGATGTTATCCAGTCTAAGCGAAGATGACGTTCGGGAATTGTTAAGCATATAAGAAAAGCGTAAGCCCCTTACAGTCTAAGAACACGATGTCCTGTACTCGCACCTCCTATGCTTCGTAGCGACGAACGGAAATGGAAACAGTCTCGCTACAGTTAAATTTCAAAGGCCAGATTCTTTAGGAATCTGGCCTTTAGCTTATTGATTTAAGGTAAATAGTTTTCTCGGTCTTCCTTTTTGGTATGGGCGTTCTTCTCCTGACACGCGGATAACGTCACCACTTAATAGTTTATTAACTGTTCTTTCTGCGCTCCTTTTTGTCACTTTATAATAATTAGCAATATCATTGGAGGAGAATGGTTCATTATTTCGCGTACGGATAAAGTCAATAAAATTATAGGATAGTTCGTTATTTAATCGAGCTTTATGAATAAGCGCGTGATATAGTTTGGATGCATCGAATTCCTTTTTAACCCCAATCGGCCCAATCACTTCTTGCCTTTCATTTACGATATAGCATTTGCTGTCATCTGCTCCATTGCATGTTTCAAGAGCAATCTTCGCATTGATACTAGATTGCTTGGCAGTTAGCCCTAGTCCATACCCAATATTCATAGGTACTTTAAGATCGTTTTTAATTTCTCTAAGTAAAGGAAAATCACGATAATGATTGGTTAAATGGTGTATTAGTGCTTTTGTACCGAAAAGAATAATTTCATGATCATTGACCTGATAGAAGGATACATCGGTTTTTTTACTAAACTTCTCAAGAATCACTGATAATTTTTCCATTACTTCTTTTAATTTCTGTTTAGAAATCGTATTTGGATCTTTAATTTGAATATGCCCACTTACAACTTGTGCACCGATGTTTGAATCGAATCGAATGATAGATTTTGCTTGTTCTAACACCTTTTTTAAGTTAGCTTCCGGAGTTACCATGGAGTGAACTGGTATATTCATTATTCTTAATTTGTCGACAACACTTTTAACCGAAGTAATAACATAATCAATCTTTCCTTCCGACCAAAGCTTGGAATGATAGTCAACGATGGAATCAACGGAAGGATCTGTTTTTAGCCCGTAATCATAGATATAGATTTCATTATTGTTAATCTTTAAATCGCGAAGAACTTCTTTCACTACATTTTCGTTATCGATATCAATGGAGAAACGATTTAGAGAATATCCAGAATTCCTTTGCAAGAATAGATTTATAAGAGTCATATGCTCATCATGTTGTACAAAAACAGTAGGTAACCGCTTTCTTTTAATTCTGTCTTTTACATATAAAGAGGAGAGAGCTTCGGTAAAAATGTAAACATCACAAATGAAAGCCCTTTCAATTAATTCGGCTGTTTCACTTTCGTTCCTATATGTAAATGGGACAAGTTCAATTGTATTCTCTCTATTGGCAATCTCGCTTAATTTTACAATGGATTCTTCTCTTCCAAATACAGCAGCTTTTACGTTCATAGCATTTATTACTCCTTTTCTAACTATATAATAGATATACTATGATGGAAGAATTCGTAAGTTGTAGAATAGCTATTAAAATTATTATTTAACATCTTGTAAAAGTGATAGGTACTATCACAGATAATGAACTAATAATCCATTGTTATTATCATATTGAATCTTCATAATATTGTCAAGAAGGTACCTTCATATAAACTATAAATGATTTGGAAATTGTAAATTCCAAACAGTACATAAATGGGGAATTATTTGACAATTATAATTGGAGTATAATAGAATAAGGTTGGTAAGTTTTATAAAAATAAAAGGGGGATTGTTTTTATGAAAAAGAAAACACTCTTGTCAGTTGCCATGCTTTTAGTACTGGCATTATTTTTAGCTGCATGTGGTGGTGGCAGTAATGATAGCGCTTCAACAACTGACGCGGGATCTGATTCAGGAAATGATGAAGCGGCAGAAAAGCCAAAATTCTTAAGTATGCTTACTGGTGGTACTAGTGGTACATATTATCCACTAGGTGGAGAAATGGCGAAAATCATTACAGATGAAACAGGAATTCAAACAGACGCTGTATCTTCAAATGCTTCTGCAGATAATGTGATTTCTCTACAAGAAGGGGAAGCAGAACTTGCATTTGTACAAACTGACGTTATTGCAAATGCGGTTGAGGGGATAAACGCATTTGATGGGAAACCAGTTGATAATGTACTAGCATTAGGATCATTGTATCCGGAAACTATTCAAATTGTTACGAATGCTAACTCAGGTATAGAATCAGTAGAAGATTTAAAAGGTAAAACTGTTTCTGTTGGTGCGCCGGGATCCGGAACTTATATTAATGCAGAACAAATCTTAGAAATTCATGGATTAACAATGGATGATATTAAAGCTCAAAACCTAGACTTCGGTGAGTCTACTGGTGGAATTCAAGATGGAAATATTGATGCGGCATTTATTACAGCTGGAACTCCTACTGGTGCTGTAGAAGGTTTAGGGGCTACTACAGACGTTAGTATCGTTCCTATTGCACAAGAAAAAATAGATGAATTGGTGGAAAAATACCCATATTATGCAGCAGATACAATTACTGAAGGAACATATGGACTTGAAGAGGATGTAAATACAGTAGCTGTACTTGCTATGCTAGCGGTTACCGATTCTCTTTCTGAGGATGTAGTGTATGACATTACAAAAGCTCTTTATGAGAATGTAGATCAAATTTCTCACTCTAAAGGTGAGTTTATTAAGAAAGAATCCGCTTTAGATGGTATTGATGTTGACTTACATCCAGGTGCTGAGAAGTACTTTAAAGAAGCGGGATTACTTGAGTAATATAAATTAGTTAAATGGCCGGCTGTCAATCCTATTATTGATATAGGTGTTTGCTGCCGGCATTCTTTTACTATAATCCGTTTCGTTCCTCTATACATATTCAGGAATCGAATAGGTGGACAGTCTAATGAAATATAAAAGATTACTTCTTTCCTTCGTAATGCTATTAATTTTAATCATTGCTTTGTTTATTCCCATTCGAACGGCATTAGTGTTTTATAAAGAAAACACACCTAATATCGAAGCCTTTTTGCCTATTAAAAAAGGAGATACTTTCCAAATAATCTTTAAACATTCTATTCACTTAACAGATGTCGTTGAAAAATATAAAGTAACTAAAGACTTAGAAATAAAACAGTATGAGTTTGTGTATGAAGAATTTGGAATCGGGATGCCATCTAATGCTGAAGAAGGGGAGACCTTTGTATACGAAGATGGAAAGTATCATATAAAGAATATGGATAATGTATTCCCGGAAATAAAAGTACGTAATGGAAAAACTGTATCCGAAAACCGCCTTGTTTGGGGTACGAAAGATAATGAAGACCAACATATGGTTTGGTTCAATGATTACTTTGAGCCTGGGGCTTGGTTTACGATTAAAGTAAAAAGTATTTCACTATGGGAAATGATGGGGGGAGTGGAGATTCATGAGTGAACAAAAGGAAAATCAGCAATTAACAGAGGAAGAACAACAGAAATTGCTCGAAAAGTATGATGTGGAATCAAACACAAGGAAACTGACTGGAGCTGCGGGTTGGATCGTATTCATCGGATTAATTGCATTTTCACTATTCCAACTCTATACTGGTGCATTCGGAGTATTCACAGCTTATATTCAACGAACGATTCACTTAGGTTTTGCTTTATCACTTATCTATTTTCTATTCCCGGCTAAGCGTGGAATGAAAAAAGATAGAGTTATTTGGTATGATTGGATTTTAATTGTTTTATCTATCATTGTTACAGGTTATTGGCCTGTCTTTTACGATAAGCTAATACAACAAGTAGGTGGTATTGATAATGCCGAAATGATTATCGGCGGTATAGCTATATTACTCGTTCTTGAAGCTACAAGACGTGCAGTAGGTCTTCCAATAACGATTATTGCAATTATATTTCTCCTTTATGCTTATTTTGGACCGTATATGCCAGGAATGCTAGCGCATAGAGGACTTGATCTAGGTCAATTAATTAATACGATGTTCTTTACAACAGAGGGTATCTTAGGTACACCGTTACAAGTATCTTCCACATACATCTTTTTATTCTTGCTATTTGGTGCATTCCTTGTCCAAAGTGGTGTAGGATTATATTTTAATGATTTAGCTATTGCAATAGCTGGGCGTCGTGTTGGTGGTCCTGCAAAGGTAGCTATTTTCTCAAGTGCATTAAATGGAACGATTTCTGGAAGTTCCGTTGCAAATACGGTAACAACTGGATCCTATACGATTCCAATGATGAAACGTTTAGGATATAAACCAAACTTTGCTGGTGCAGTAGAAGCCGCAGCCTCTACTGGTGGGCAAATTATGCCGCCAATTATGGGGGCAGCTGCATTTTTAATGATTGAATTTGCTGGTGTTCCTTATTGGGATATTGCAAAGGCGGCAGCGATTCCCGCCATCCTTTACTTTGCAGGAATATGGATTATGACCCACTTTGAAGCAAAGAGATTGGGCTTAACGGGACTTTCCAAAGAGGAAATGCCAGATAGAAAAGAAGTATGGAAGAAGGTTTATTTATTAGTACCAATCTTCGCTATCGTATATTTCTTATTTGCTGGCTTTAGTATTGAAAGAACAGCAATTTATGGGATCCTATTTACCATTGCTGTAAGTATGTTTAGTAAAGATACAAATATGTTCTTACATGAAGGTAAATTCACGTTTGGCAAGATTATTACTGCGCTCACGGATGGCGCACGTACAGCTTTAGGTGTTGCAGCTGCAACAGCTTGTGCGGGTATTATTGTTGGTGTTGTAACTAAAACCGGATTAGGTTTGAAACTTGGGAATGGTTTAGTTGATCTTGCAGGTACACTTGCAAATTCAGTTGAGGTCCAGTTAATGTTAACCTTAGTGTTCACGATGATCACATCCATAATTATAGGAATGGGTTCACCTACAACCGCTAACTATATCATTACTTCAACCATTGCCCTACCTGCTATTATTGCATTAAACGACCAATTACCCGTCATGATTCCTATTTTAGCTGCACATATGTTTGTGTTCTTTTTCGGTATTGTAGCAGATATAACACCTCCTGTTGCTTTAGCTGCATTTGCTGCAACGGGAATATCTGGTGGAGAGCCAATAAGAACAGCTCTAAATGCATCGAAGCTTGCGATTGCAGCATATATTATTCCATATATGTTTATATTAAATCCAGTCCTATTGATGATCGACGCAACCGCTGGGGCAGTAATCATATCATTAATCACCGCTATCATTGGTATGATTGCAATTGGTGCCGGGTTAATTGGGTACTGGTACCGTAAACTACACTGGGTTGAGAGAATCATTGCGGTTATTGCAGGATTGATGTTAATCTATCCAGAAGGGTATTCAGATTTTATAGGCTTTGGAATATTTGTTGTCTTAGTGGCAATTCAATTTATGACAAAAGATAAGGATAACGATAAGGAAAAAATGGTAAGTGCTTAATATGCATTAGAAAACTCGGCATTGATTTTAAAATGCCGAGTTTTTCTCTTTTTGGCGAGAGACTATTACGTATTTTTGATATATTAGTAATAACAAATAGATTCGTTGTGTCCTATATATAAAAGAAAGAGGCTTTTAGAATGAAAAAGCAGTATGATTTTACACAAGGAAATATTTTAAAGCAACTCATTGGTTTCTCTGGTCCCATTCTAATTGCCAACTTATTGCAAACGTCCTACCAATTTGTTGATAGTCTGTGGGTTGGGAATTTACTTGGAGCTAATGCTTTAGGTGCTGTAGCGGTTTCCGGTACGATTATATTTACAGTTCTTTCTTTTATTATTGGATTAAACAATGCAGCATTAACGATTCTTTCTCAGCAAAAAGGTCGTGATAATGAAGAAGGATTGGTAAGTTATTTAAATGCATTTGTAGTCATTATAACTGCCATGGCGTTAGTATTAGGTATATTGGGTTTTATTTTTACGGATGGGCTATTGTCTCTATTAGGTACGCCTGAAGTAATGATGGAAGAGGCTAATCGTTATTTACGTATAAATTTTCTAGGAATTTTATTTCTGTTTGGATACAACTTCATTAGCACGGTACTTCGTGCTATAGGGGATAGTAAAACCCCAATGTACTTTGTGACGATTGCGGTGTTACTGAATGTCGTATTGGACCCATTGTTCATCTCTGTTTTTAATTGGGGTGTGGATGGTGCAGCGATTGCAACTATCACATCTCAAGGATTTGCCTTTCTTATTGGGCTTGTTTATGTCTTAAAAAGAAAGCTCGCGCCATTTACCTTACCAAAATTACCTTCCTGGAAAGAGGCACGGTTGATCTTCCATTTAGGTATTCCATCTGGATTACAAATGGCCGTCATATCCGCCGGGTCTGCTGCTATTATGAGTGTCGTAACAACATTTGGTTCCGGTGTAGTTGCTGGATTTAGTGCCGCACAAAGACTTGATAGTTTACTGTTACTTCCGGCTCACGCATTAAGTGCAGCGGTAACGAGTATGGCTGGACAAAATATTGGAATGAAGAATTGGGATAGGGTAAGTAAAATAGCTAAATATAGTGTTTTGTATAACTTTGCCATTATGTTATTTGTTGGAGTTCTTGTTTTATTTTTTGCGGAATTTGGGATGAAATTATTTATACGTGATGATACGGCAGTACAATTTGGGGAAATGTACTTACAGATTATTGCATTATGTTATCCGTTCTTGGGAATTAATTTCGTTTTAAATGGAATTGTACGTGCTGCTGGTGCGATGTATCAAGTGTTAGTATTAAATATAATTTCCTTTTGGATTTTGCGGTTCCCCTTAACAGCCTTTTTATCTAAACTGTTTGGAGAAATAGGTATTGCGCTTGGTATGGGATCGAGTTTTCTAATAAGTAGTGTATTTGCTTTTATGTACTTCCGTTACGGAAAATGGCGGAAAAAGGAATTGTTTGAAACGAGTAAATAATCACACACCTGTACACAAATTGTTGATAACTTATCAATTATTGTGCATAAGTAAGTATAGCTGTGGATAAATAGTGTTTTAGTAGAAAAGAAGAAGGAAATGTGAAAGTATGAAACGTAATAAAAAGACGAAGCAATCAATCGGTAAAGTATTTTTCATCTGCGTTGTGTTATTTGGCGTCATGAGCTTTGTTTCTATTCTATCGAAGAATGATGTGGCTAACTTTACTAATCCACAGGAAAGTTATCCACAAATAACAAAAGAAGTTCAAGACTATCGTCCACTTGTGGAAAAGTATGCAAAAGAGTATGGTGTAACCCCGTATATAGATGTTTTACTAGCCATCATGATGCAAGAATCTGGCGGAAGGGGTAATGATCCTATGCAATCTTCTGAAAGCTACTGCGGAAAGGTAGGTTGCATAAAGGACCCTGAACAATCTATTAAACAAGGAGTCTATTACTTTTCCGAAGTATTAGACGATGCTAAAGGGGATCTAGAATTAGCTGTTCAGTCCTATAATTTTGGCAGAGGTTTTATAAATTATGTCTTAGAAGAAACGGGAAGTTACTCAGAAGAGATAGCCATTGATTTTTCTCAAAAAATGTACGAAAATGCTTCTGATAAATCTATTTATTCATGTTTGAGGGAAGAAGCAAAGCAATACAATGCTTGTTATGGGGATATTTATTATGTTCAATCTGTTATGGAATATAAGGAAGGGCTAGATTTGGAATAAGGAATGAGAAACTGGTAGTATAAATATATATAGCTATTACTAAAAGGAGGATGAAAAAATGGTAAAAGAAATACATACAGAAAATGCACCAGCAGCAATTGGGCCATATTCACAAGCGATTCAAGCAGGGGATTTTGTTTATGTGTCTGGACAGATTCCTATAAATCCTGAAACTGGTGAAGTAGTGGAAGGAATTGAAAAACAAACAGAACAAGTATTAAAAAATTTAAAAGCTATTCTAGAAGAAGCTGGGGTAGGTTTTTCACAAGTAGTGAAATTCACCATTTTTGTAGCAAATATGGATCACTTTGCGAAAGTGAATGAAATTTATGGCAGTTTTTTAGAAAAGCCATATCCAGCACGAGCAACAGTTGAGGTCAGTCGTTTACCTAAAGATGTTTTGGTAGAAATGGATGTCATAGCCTACACTAAATAACTTATAGAGGGGATTTGAAGCATGGATAATTTCAAGTACTATAATCCAACAAAATTAATTTTCGGAAAAGGACAACTAGATACTTTACCAAAAGAAGTGGAGAGATATGGGAAGAAGGTTTTGTTAGTTTATGGTGGAGGAAGCATTAAACGTAATGGTATTTACGATAATGTTTTAGAGAAATTATCAGAAATCAATGCAGAAGTATTTGAACTCTCAGGAGTAGAGCCAAATCCACGAATCACTACCGTTCGAAAAGGTGTAGAAATCTGTAAAAATGAAGGAATTGAGTTTATTTTAGCGGTTGGTGGAGGTAGTACAATTGATTGCACGAAAGCTATTGCAGTAGGTGCGAAAACCGATGTAGATATGTGGGATATTGTAACGAAAAAGGCCCGTGCTAAGGATGCATTACCTTTTGGTACCATTTTAACAATAGCTGCAACAGGTTCTGAGATGAATGCTGGTTCCGTCATTACGAATTGGGAGACAAATGAAAAACATGGATGGAATGCCATTCCATACACGTTTCCGAAGTTTTCTATTTTGGACCCAGAACATACGATGTCGGTTCCCCGTGACCAAACAATCTATGGAATAGTAGATATGATGTCACATGTACTAGAGCATTATTTCCATCAAACGCCAAATACACCAATACAAGATCGATTTTGTGAAGGTATCCTTACAACAGTTATAGAAACGGCGCCAAAGCTCTTAGAGAATCTAGATAGTTATGAACATCGAGAAACGATTCTTTTAGCTGGTACATTAGCATTAAACAATATGTTAAATATGGGGTATGCAGGTGATTGGGCAACACATAACCTAGAGCATGCCGTATCAGCTGTGCACGATATACCTCATGGCGGAGGACTAGCCATTCTTTTCCCTCACTGGATGAGACATGTTTTAGATGATGAAAATGTACATCGCTTTAAACAATTGGCTGAAAATGTATTTCATGTTGACCCATCAAACAAAACGGATAAACAAGTGGCATTAGAAGGAATTGATAGACTAAGCGAATTTTGGAAGAGTATCGGTGCACCATCTAGACTAGCGGATTATGATATCGACGAAACTTCTATTGAGCTAATGGCGGAAAAAACGGTAGTTTCCCGTCCTCAATTTGGTAACTTTAAAAAGTTAACGAAGCAAGATTCCATTGAAATCTTTAAAGCAAGTTTATAACTTGTGGAACAAAGTTCGACAAATATTTCCCAGGTAATAAAAGGAAGTACAGTTTTTATAGCTGTGCTTCCTTTTTATATTTAAATGTTTACTTATTAACTATACGATGGAAACATAGGTTATGTACGGGTGGCTGGTGCAATTAAATGAAAATTCCCTTAATTTTCAAAGCAACATTACTATTTATTATTTGTAATATTAATAGACAAAACTAGTGCAAATGTATCAAAAATATTACAAATGATACAAAATACAAGACACTCGTAATGTTTGTCATAAACTCTTAATTGTACTGTTACTGTTTTCTCTATGAAGCTATGATAGGATTAATCTAGACTTAAAAGGAGGAATCCAAATGAGAAAGTTAGTAGCAGGATTTTTTGCTGGATTTATGATGTTAACAGCAACTGTAACAACCGTATCAGCGGAGGAATACGAAGTTCAAACAGGGGATAGTCTCTGGGAAATAGCAAATGAAAATAATACATCAGTTGATGATTTAATAGATTTAAATGATTTAAAAACAACAGTTATTCATCCGAAACAAATTCTATTATTAAATGAAACATATGTAGTAGAAAGCGGAGATTCTTTAACTAGTATTGCCAATCAATATGGTGTAACGGTAGACGATTTAAAAGATTGGAATAATCTAAAGTCTGATACTATTATTGAAGGTCAAGAACTTCATATTAAAGAATTATCTAATAAAAATATCGCAAAAGAAGAGCCGAATAAAGTTCAAAAAGAAGAAGTAAAAGCAGATAATGAAGTACAAAAAGAAGAAAACGAAGAACAAAAAGCAGATAACGAAGTAAAACAAGAAGAAAAACCAGTACAAGCTGATGTTTCTGATGATAAGCCAGAAGGAAAAACAATAACGGTAAAAGCAACTGCATATACTGCTGATTGTGAAGGTTGTTCAGGTGTTACATATACTGGTATGGATTTGAATAGCAATCCAGATGCAAAAGTAATTGCCGTAGACCCAGATGTTATCCCATTAGGATCAAAAGTTTATGTAGAGGGTTATGGAGAAGCAGTAGCAGCTGATATTGGAAGTGCCATTAAAGGTAATCGAATTGATGTATTTATTCCAAATGTAGATAAAGCCAAAGAGTGGGGAACACGTACTCTTGACATAACAATTTTATAAGATGATAAAAAGAAGGAATACCTGGCAGGATAGTGGTATTCCTTCTTTAAATTTTCCACGGGGTTTGTGATTAAAATAGATTTCTATTAAAAGTGAACTTCCGTAGACACCCCGTTATCCTCGATGATCTCTGTTGGTTCGTCTGTTGACTTCATAACCCCAAACGTTCCGACTGACAATATAACTAATACAAACAGTCCGAATAAAACCTTACGCATTCTAGTTGCCCTCCATCAAATGTACTACATGTATTATAATAGAAATGAAGGGAATTAACCACAGGGAAATCTTTCATATTCTAAAATATAAACAAGTAATCTCATAGTTTCTACTTTTACCCCACCTAAACGGGTAGTAAGACCCACCTCAAGCTTCTGGGGAAATAAAGAAGGTAGGTGAGTGATCAACTGCCTGTAAAGATCCTAACCATCAGTAAGGGATGAAGGAACCCCCCACTTATGGAAGTCTTCTTTATCCTAGATTTCTAATAAATTTCTTCCAATGACGAAAACGTAAGCAGTGTCATGAATATGATGTTAATAAGGGGGCAATACAATGGCAAATCATTTATTAAGGTTATTTTTAGAAAGTAATTTGGCGAATCTGAAGAAAAATGGACTCTATAATGAAATCGATACGGTTTATGGAGCGAACGGCCCAATGATAACCATTGGCAATAAAAGTTTCATTAACCTATCATCTAATAATTATTTAGGGCTTGCAACGGATCCAAGATTAAAAAAGGTTGCTCAGGAAGCTATAGGTTCCCACGGGGTTGGATCTGGAGCTGTACGTACAATCAATGGGACACTGGATCTTCATGATAAACTAGAAAATAAATTAGCTGAATTTAAAGGGACAGAAGCGGCAATTGCTTATCAATCGGGATTTAATTGTAATATGGCGGCCATTTCCGCTGTAATGGATAAGCGTGATGTTATTTTTTCTGATGCTTTAAATCATGCATCAATCATTGACGGATGCCGACTATCAAAGGCAACGATTATCCGGTATGAGCATTCGGATATGGATGACTTAAGGAAAAAGGCGAAACAAGCAATTTCTTTAGGAAAATACGAGAAAATGATGATTATTACAGATGGTGTCTTTTCTATGGATGGAGATATAGCGAAACTTCCTGATATTGTGGATATTGCCGAAGAATTAAATTTAATTACCTATGTAGATGATGCACATGGGTCTGGTGTTACAGGCAACGGCTATGGAACAGTGAAGCAATTTGGATTAGAGGAAAAGATAGACTTTCAAATTGGAACACTATCAAAGGCGATTGGGGTAGTAGGTGGATACGTTGCTGGAAAAAAGGTCTTAATTGATTGGTTGAAAGCACGCTCCCGACCGTTTCTGTTTTCAACAGCTTTATCCCCAGCAGATATAGCGGCTAGCATAAAGGCGATTGAATTATTAATGGACTCTAAGGAATTGAATCAAGCGCTTTGGGAAAATGGTAATTATTTAAAACATGGGCTCGTAAAGTTAGGTTTTAACATAGGCAAAAGTGAAACGCCGATTACACCTTGTATAATCGGTGATGAAAAGGTGACACAACTATTTAGTAACCGACTGTATGATGAAGGTGTTTATGCTAAATCAATCGTCTTCCCTACCGTACCAAAGGGAACAGGGCGAATCCGGAACATGCCAACTGCCGCACATACGAAGGAAATGCTTGATCGAACCCTAGCAGCATATGAAAAGGTCGGAAGGGAAATGGGGTTGATTTAAAAAAGCTTGTAAAGAAGGAGGTTCCAATATGAAGCGTATCTTAGTTACTGGTGCACTCGGTCAAATCGGCTCCTTACTTGTAGAACAACTACGAACGATTTATGGTATTTCTAGTGTCATTGCAGCCGATATTCGAAATTCTTTGATGGCGCAAGAGGAAGGACCATTTGAAAAAATGGATGTAACGGAAGGTAAGGAGTTTTCGGCTATAGCGAAAAGGCATAACGTGGATACAATCATCCATTTAGCTTCTATACTATCAGCAAAGGCAGAATTCATACCATTAGAAGCATGGAGAACCAATATGACAGGTTTGCTCAATGGATTAGAAATAGCTCGAGAAATGGATCTTCAATTTTTTACTCCAAGCTCTATTGCGGCATTTGGCCACTCCACTCCAAAAGAAAACACACCTCAACTTACCATTCAACGGCCGATAACCATGTATGGTATTAATAAAACAGCAGGGGAATTACTATGTGATTATTATTTTAAAAAGTATGGGATGGATACAAGAGGAATTCGCTTCCCAGGGATCATTTCACATAATGAACCAGGGGGAGGGACGACAGATTATGCAGTAGAAATATATCATGCTGCATTAGAAAGAGGTGCATATACATCTTATCTTAAAAAGGATACGACGCTAGACATGATGTATATACCAGATGCATTAGATGCCATTATACAACTAATGGAAACGGACTCTAATAAACTAAAGAATCGAAATGCCTACAATATCTCCTCATTTGCCGCAGCACCAAAGGATTTTGCACAAGCAATCCGTAAACATATTCCCCATTTTCAACTTGATTATAAAATAGACCCAATCCGGCAAAAAATAGCTGATAGCTGGCCAAATCAATTAGACTGTACTGCAGCAAAAAGGGAATGGGGATTCCAACCAAAATTTGACCTAGAAAAAACGACGGAGGATATGTTTCGAAAAATTAAGGGGAAATAGAGAGGTTGCTCCTTGTATGACTAAAGGTGTACGACCTGCAGATATCTGATATCTGAGAAGTAGTACTGATATCTGAAAAGTAGTACTGATATCTGAGAAGTAGTACTGATATCTGAGAAGTAGTACTGATATCTGAGAAGTAGTGCTGATATCTGAGAAGTAGTGCTGATATCTGAGAAGTAGTACTGATATCTGGGAAGTAGTGCTGATATCAGAGAAGTAGTGCTGATATCTGGGAAGGTAGTACTGATATCTGGGAAGTAGTGCTGATATCAGAGAAGTAGTGCTGATATCAGAGAAGTGGTGCTGATATCAGAGAAGTGGTGCTGATATCAGAGAAGTGGTGCTGATATCTGGGAAGTAGTGCTGATATCTGGGAAGTAGTGCTGATATCTGGGAAGTAGTGCTGATATCTGGGAAGTAGTGCTGATATCTGGGAAGTAGTGCTGATATCTGGGAGGTAGTACTGATATCTGGGAAGTAGTACTGATATCTGGGAAGTAGTGCTGATATCTGAGAAGTAGTACTGATATCTTGAGAAGTATTGATATCAGAGGAAAGAATGCTGATATATATTAAGTACAGAATTATAAAAAACCAAAAAGCACTCCCTTATAAATATTGGGAGTGCTAAAGAATTAGCTTGCATACATTTCTTTAATTTGTTTCTGTAATTTCTTATCTCGCACGTATTCATCATAACTCATTTCTTTATCAATCAAGCCGTTTGGTGTGATTTCAATCAAACGGTTTGCAATACTATTAACGAATTGATGGTCATGGGAGGTAAATAAGATAGACCCTTTAAACTTCATTAAACCATTATTTAGAGATGTAATCGATTCAAGGTCTAAGTGGTTTGTTGGTTCATCCATGATTAACACATTTGCATGGGATAACATCATTTTAGAAAGCATACAGCGAACTTTTTCTCCACCAGATAGAACATTTGCCTTTTTCAAAGCTTGTTCCCCAGAGAACAACATTCTACCTAAAAATCCACGTAGGAATGTTTCTGTTTCATCTTCAGGTGAAAATTGACGGAGCCAATCTACTAAAGTGAGATCGCTGTTTTCAAAGAACTCCGAGTTATCTTTAGGGAAATAAGACTGAGAAGTAGTTACTCCCCATTTAAAACTACCTGCATCAGGTTCCATCTCACCCATTAAAATTTTAAATAGAGTTGTTTTGGCAATATCATCCGGACCAACAAAAGCAACTTTATCATCTTTATTTAACGTAAAGCTCACATTGTCTAAAACTTTCTTGCCACCAATCGTTTTTGTTAATCCTTCCACACGTAGTAAGTCATTTCCAATCTCTCTTTCAGGGGTAAAGGCAATGTAAGGATATTTACGAGAAGATGGTTTAATATCATCCAATGTAATATTATCTAGTAATTTTTTACGAGAAGTTGCTTGTTTTGATTTAGATGCATTTGCGCTGAATCGAGCAATAAATGCTTGCAATTCCTTAATCTTTTCTTCCTTTTTCTTATTAGCTTCTTGTGCCATCTTTGTAGCTAACTGGCTTGATTCATACCAGAAGTCATAGTTTCCAATATAAATTTGGATTTTACCAAAGTCAACGTCAGCAATGTGTGTACACACTTTATTTAAAAAGTGACGATCGTGGGATACTACGATAACAGTATTTTCAAAGTTAATGAGGAACTCTTCCAACCACTGAATTGCTTGAATATCAAGACCATTCGTAGGCTCGTCCAGTAGAAGAATATCAGGGTTACCAAATAAAGCTTGGGCGAGCAATACTTTCACTTTATCGTCCTCAGTAAGCTCTGACATAGTTAGCATATGAAGGGATTCATCAATACCAAGTCCTTTTAATAGAACAGCAGCATCAGATTCAGCTTCCCAACCGTTCATTTCAGCAAATTCACCTTCGAGTTCTGCAGCACGCATACCATCTTCTTCGGTAAAGTCACCTTTCATGTAAATAGCATCTTTTTCTTGCTTTACTTTATATAGGCGCTCATGGCCCATTAATACGGTGTCCAATACTTGATGATCTTCATAAGCGAAGTGGTCCTGTTTTAGAACAGCAAGACGTTCACCTGGAGTTAGAGATACATTGCCTGATTGAGGTTCGATTTCACCAGATAAAATTTTTAGGAACGTCGATTTACCTGCACCATTCGCACCGATTACACCATAACAATTTCCGGGAGTGAATTTTAGATTTACATCTTCAAATAATTTTTTATCGCCATATCGTAAACTTACATTCGTAACCGTAATCATGTAACTAAACTGCCTCCAATTTAAAAAGTAATCAAAGTTAGCTTACGTCATTTCACTAGATACGTCAATGAAAAGTAACAATTATTATAGAACAGCCGTAAAATAACTATTGAAAAATATAAAAAAAACTGTCATATTATAAAAAAGCGGAAGCGCCCGTTTAGGAATGTATGAAAGAGATATATAAAACATAAAAGCTTAAGGTATTCCGAATAAACTCATATATGAGAAGAGGGAAAGTCATGGAAGAGAAAGTAATATACTTATTGTTTACGAATACGGGTACCTTGTTAACGAGAGTGATTCGATTGTTTACAGGTCAATCGTTAACCCATGTATCTATTAGTTTTGATCAACAATTAATAGATGTTTATAGTTTTGGGCGTAAAAATGTGAGAAATCCTTTTATTGGTGGATTTGTGAAAGAAGATGTCCGTTGTGGTTTTCTAAGAAAATCGGAATGTGAGATTTATCAACTTTCTGTAGAAGATTTGGAGTATCATCGAATTTTGGAACGAATTTGTGAAATGGAAGCGAAAAAAGATGCTTATAAATACAATTTTATTGGATTATTTGGTGTTCTTTTACAAATTGAATGGAAGCGCAGGAATGCCTTTTTCTGTTCTCAGTTTATTGCTTCTCTATTAAATGAAGTAAAGCAAATTCAATTTTCAAAGTCTATTTGCTTCGTGAAGCCAGAAGATATACGAATGCTGGAAGGCCTTCATTTAATGTATAAGGGAGTTCTTGAAAGTTATTATAAAGAGGAGATGGAAGAAGAAGAGCAACTTCAGCGTTTTTTTCTACCATTCTATTTATCTAAAAAGTTAAAACGTATTAAAATAGCGAAGGGGTGAATTCCCTTCGCTATTTTTTCGCCTAAAAGCCTAACTATTCTAATGCATCTATTCCCAACGTTTTGTATGGAATTTGTATACGGAATGCCAAATCATTTGCTTCTAAATCTATCCGTTCTACCGACACGTTGAAATTACTTTTGATATCCATATCTGTTACTGCAACATATATTTCTTCATTCTTTGGATTAATGGTAACCCACTCGGGCATATCTAAATATTTCCCCATATATTCCATTATTTTCCGATTGGGTAATTCCAATAAGCCAATTGAAATGGAACGCTGCTTCAATATGATGTCACCATTTTCTTGAACAAATGGTTCTAGATGAACGGAAAGAGGAACTGTTGTATTAAAAACAGGTAGTTCTCCTCTTAACTGTACATCGTCTTCTAGTAGAATACGGTATTGATGTCTTGAATTATGAAGCACCTGTTCAAGGTAGGCATTAATCAATTCATTTAGATTTTGTTTTGTTGTTCGAACTACAAACTCCGAACTTTCATTTATTATGTCTTCTGAATGTGGCTTTGGATTCAATTCAGATACAGGCCAAAAAATAAGAATAAGAAGAACTATGAAGACCAGGATATTGAAACCTAATAAACTGTAAAATAGCTTTTTCCACTTATTATTTTCGTTTTTTGTCCCTTCTTGTGTATTCATGGTTTTCAACTCTCTTCACTCATAATGTCATGTGATATATATTCCAATACCCGTTCAGCAATTTTGCGATACCCCTGATAATTGGGATGAAAGTTATCTTCCGAAAATAAACTCGTATCTGTGTCCCGGAATAAATCGCTGGTTGGGACAAACGTTACATGATCATTCATTTCGGCAATGCTTTCTGTTGTGCTATTATAAGTTTCCGCAATAGTGTTTAACTCATCAATGTCTTGAAAATACTTTTCAAATGGATTATAGAAACCAACAAGGTAAATTTCAGCATTTCCATTTAAATTCCTTATTATATTTACGATTTTTCTGAGGTTCTGTTCGTAATGGCCTCTTTGCTCAATAAAATCGTTAAGTTTTAAATTCATAATATTCTCTTTTGCAACTTGCATAATATCATTTGCCCCAATGGTAACGAGGACAATGTCAGCCCTTTTAATAGAAGAACGGATTTCCCTTTCATTTAACCGTTCTAACAATTGGTTCGAGCGGTTTCCGCGCTTTCCGTAGTTTTCAAATTTTGCTATTTCATTATTTTCATTAATCGTTCGTTCCAATATTCCAACATATCCACCTTGGTTTGTTTCATCGCCTACACCTTGCGTTAAGGAGTCCCCAATTGCGACAACTCGTGTATGATTAGACAAGAAGAAGTTTAAGGTGGTTTCTAGTACTTCAGATATCCTGTCTGGAAGGGGCCTTTCCTCTTGAAGAGAAGTATGTTCATTAGGTGTATGTTCTTCCACATCCCTGTTTTCTATAGATGGCTCCGTCTGCTCTTCCGCTTTCGAGGGTTCTTCCTCTTGGTTTGTTACTTCTGCTCTTTTAAAGGTTTGCTGGCTAACAGGTGGGTTTAATTCACTTAAATAAGAAATAAATACGATTGCTAAAACTAATAAAATTCCTATAATAATAAGATATTTACGCTTCATGTCATCACACCTAAGTTGTTTACTTTATTTTATGGTAGTGTGAGTCGTTTCACCACAAAAATAATTTGAATGTTAATTATAACATGTTATATTTTCTATACCCTTATATTTTATTCAATAACATATGATTTAAACAAGAAAGAAGAAAAAGAGTTTAAGTCTTTTTTTACAAGATAAGATATATTAGAATAATTAAAATAGCAGAGCAAATTCAAGTACGAATTGCCCTGCTATTTTTGTATGATTTTCAGTTTTAGTGTTGTAAGCTCCCTTCTAATTACACAAGAGCTGCTTCGTTTATATTACCCCTTAATCGATTTAGTTCATCGTATGGATTTTTGCCAGAAATTACAGTAATTCCATTTGCTTTTTCAACGAAATCAAAGGATTCTTCATCTTCAATCCAAAGAATTTTTACTTGTTTATTCTCAAGATCTTCAATGGAAGAAGCAGATAGGGATGCACTTTTAACCCATAAAGCATCTACTTCATTTGGAATTTCTGCTAAGTTGTTAATAGAAACAATTTGAAACCCGAGTTTTTGTAACTTTGTTGCCGCTTCACTGTTGGAAACAGTTGTTGCAATTACTTTCTTTCTAATTCCTCCATTACGGTCAAATGGGGAAGAGAGTAACCATTTAATTGCGTCATCTTCTGTTTCTTTAATAACTGGAGCTTCACCAGTAGCTTTTACAATAGCTTGGTCTAGGTCTTTTAAGATGTCATCTGTTGATTCAAGCCCAATAGATAGACGAACAAGTTCTTCAGATGTACCGCTCTTCTTCAAGTCTTCAGCACTTAATTGTTGGTGAGTAGTAGAAGCTGGATGGATAATTAGTGATTTCGCATCCCCAACGTTTGCAACGTGAGATAATAATTTAATATTGTCAATAAGCTTTCTTCCTACCTCACGTCCACCTTTAATACCGAACGTAATGATTGAACCGAAACTATCCTTCAGGTATTTTTTCGCCTTTTCGTGGGATGGGTGATTTTCTAATCCAGGATAGTTAACCCACTCGACTGCTGGGTGATTGTTTAGGTATTCGGCAACTACTTGTGCATTTTTCGTATGTTGCTTAATGCGTAAATGTAAGGTCTCCAATCCTTGTAAAAATAGGAAAGCATTTTGTGGACTTAAACACGCGCCTATGTCACGTAATAATTGGACACGTAATTTTGTAATAAATGCTGCTGGGCCAAGGTCTGCATATTTTAACCCATTATAGCTTTCATCAGGTTCTGTAAACCCTGGGAATTTCCCATTCCCCCAATCAAAACGTCCACCATCTACAACGACACCGCCAATGGTAGTACCATGACCACCAATCCATTTTGTGGCGGAATGTACAACGATATCTGCCCCCCATGAGATTGGTTTTGTAACGTATGGAGTTGCAAATGTGTTATCAATGATTAACGGAATTCCATTCTCATGAGCAATGTCCGCAATGGTTTCTACATCGAATACTTGTAAACTTGGATTTGTAATAATTTCACCAAAAACGGCCTTTGTTTTTTCGTTGATAGCAGCTCTTACTGCTTCAGGGTTTGTTCCATCTACAAATTTAACGTTGATGCCATACTTTGGAAGAGTATTAGCAAAAAGATTGTATGTACCACCATATAGGTTGCTGTCGGCCACAATCTCATCTCCGGCTTCTGCAATATTCAAAATAGCAAATGTTATGGCCGCCATTCCTGATGATAGCGACAGGGCACCAACACCATCTTCTAAAGCTGCTATTCGTTGTTCAAACGCATCCAATGTAGGATTCATGATTCGAGAGTAAATATTACCAGGTTCTGCTAAACCAAATAAATTTTGCGCATGCTCGGTATCACGGAAAACATAAGAAGTTGTTTGATAAATTGGAACCGCACGTGAGCCGGTTGTTGGATCAACCTCTTGACCTGCATGAAGTAATAATGTTTCAGGGTTTTGTAAATCGAATTTAGACATAGATAATTCCTCCTTGAGTGTTTGATTGGTATGTTACTATTCCAAATCTGGAGGCAGAGGGGATGAAAAAAAGCCCTCTTCCTAAGAAGAGGGCTTCTATTTATACAAATAGCCGATCCTCCTCTTATCTTCCAGTTCATGTGACCTGTAGGATTTAGCACCGTAGAAAAGTAAGAGTTACTAACTTTCAGGTTGCCGGGCTTCAAAGGGCCTATTCCCTCCACCGCTCTTGATAAGAGATTTATTGATTAATGCTTAGTATAATGGTCGGGATTTTATTTGTCAATACATTTCAAAAAAATAAATAATTTTATCTTACCTCAAGCTTCTGGGGGAACAAAAAAGGTAGGTGGGAGATCAACTGTCCGTAAAAATCCGACTAAGGGGATGGAGGAAAACCTCCACAGATGGTTGTTCTTCTTTATACATTTAGTATTCTAACTATTGTATTTCCAGGGGCTTAAGTTTTTTTAAACCTATTCAATGAAACTTAACTAAATGCATATATATAAGTATGGAAATGGAAGGGGGATAAGGACGGATGGGAAAGAAATATAAACATATAGAAACAGCAATTATTCACGATGGTTATGAGGATAAAGAAATGTTAGGAAGTTTGGCACCACCCATTTTTCAGACGTCAACTTTTACATTTGATTCAGCAGAACAAGGGGAGTTGCGTTTTTCGGGGAAAGAAGATGGGTATATATATTCGAGACTTGGAAATCCTACTGTAACTATTTTGGAAAAAAAGATAGCTACGTTAGAAAATGGGGAGCGGGGACTAGCTTTTAGTTCAGGGATGGCAGCAGTCTCGGCTGTACTAATCTCCTTATCAAAAGCAAACGATCATATCTTATGCTCTTCAGGTTTATATGGGTGTACGTTTGGTCTTTTAACCATGATGAAGGATAAGTATAACATGAAAGTTGATTTTTCAAATATGGACACCGAAGAAGAAATCCGCTCCAAAGTAAAACCTGAAACAGCGGTCATTTATATTGAAACTCCGATTAACCCGACGATGCGTTTAGTAGATTTAGAAATGGTTTCCAAGGTTGCCAAGGAATTTGATATTCCAGTTGTTGTGGATAATACCTTTTCCACTCCTTATTTACAGAAACCACTTGATTTAGGCTGTGATGTTGTCATTCATAGTGCAACGAAATATATTGGCGGGCATGGAGATGTGATAGCAGGACTCGTGGTTGGGAAGAAGGAATTTGTGGATAAGGTTGCATTAACTACTTTAAAAGACATTGGTGGGGTTATGTCCCCGTTTGATGCTTGGCTTTTAATTCGTGGATTAAAGACATTACCTTTACGTATGGACCGCCATTGCGAAAATGCGAAGAAGATCATGGAACATCTCAAAAGTCACCCGAAAGTGGATAACGTATTCTATCCACATGAGTCAACAAATCCTGACTTTAGTATAGGGAAGAAACAAATGAGAAAAGGTGGGGGAATGGTATCTTTTGAGATTAAGGGAAACAAAAAAGATGCACAACAATTTCTTAATGCTTTATCGATGATAAAAATTGCGGTTAGTCTAGGTGACGCAGAATCACTCATTCAACATCCAGCAACGATGACTCATGCTGTAGTACCTGAAGAATCTCGTAAAAAGATGGGGATTACAGATCAACTAATTCGATTATCGGTTGGTTTGGAAGCATGGCCAGACATTTGGGACGATTTAAAACAAGCATTAGATCAGTTGAAATAAGGAATTGAATATCCACATGCCGAATCAAAGAAAGCGGGGATTGGGCGTGGTAGAATGGAATATGAAACAATATGGATGGAATACTAAACTTCAATGCATCGTTCTTATAATTAGTTAAATGAAGGAAAAGTAAGTATAATATGGATATATTATTCCTATAGGAAGAGGTGAAACAATGGGAATACTAACTTTTTTATTCGCTTTTATCATCGTAATGAACATTTTATTAGGTATTTCTATTGTTTTTCTTGAAAGGAAAAACCCACCATCGACTTGGGCTTGGTTAATGGTACTTTTATTTATTCCGATTTTAGGCTTTATCCTCTATTTAATTTTTGGCCGCTCCCTATATAGAAAACGTATTTTTACCTGGGATCGAAAAACATGGATAGCGTTCAGGAAGTCAGTAAAGGATCAGATGGGTGTTTTCCATAACCATCAGTTTCGGTTTAATAATCCGAATATGCAGGAGTATTCGGATATTGCCTACTTGCATCTACGAAATGATGATGCCGTTCTTACCCAGGATAATGATGTTCAAATTTTTACGGATGGAAAAAAAAAGTTTGATTCATTAATAGAGGACTTAGAAAAGGCGGAAGATCATATCCATCTTCAATATTATATAATACGAAATGATGAGCTCGGACAAAGAATTGCAAGAACATTAATAAGGAAAGCGAAGCAAGGAGTAGAAGTACGTGTACTATACGATGATTTGGGGTCTCGTTCGTTAAGTAAAAAATTCCTCCATAAACTTCGAAAGGAAGGGGTTCAGATTGAGGCATTTTTCCCTTCTACATTCTTAAAAATTAACTTTGAAATTAATTATCGGAATCACCGAAAAGCAGCCATCATTGATGGGAGGATTGCTTATATAGGTGGTTTTAATATTGGTGATGAATACCTTGGGAAAAAGAAAAAATTCGGTTACTGGCGTGATACCCATTTACGAATAGAGGGACATGCAGTAAATAGCATACAGACAAGGTTTGTTTTAGATTGGAACCATGCGTCAAGACGGGATATTTTATATAATAAACGTTATTATAATGCTAAACCTAGTGGTAATGTAGGAATGCAAATTGTTTCGAGTGGTCCGGATTCAGAGTTGGAACAAATAAAGTATGGTTACATTAAAATGATTTTATCAGCTAAGGAATATATTTACATTCAAACACCGTACTTTATTCCTGATAATAGTCTTTTTGACGCATTAAGAATTGCGGCATTTTCCGGTGTGAAGGTTAGGTTAATGATTCCGAATAAACCAGATCATCCATTTGTTTATTGGGCAACACTTTCTTATTCTGGAGAATTACTAGCTGCGGGTGCGGAAGTGTATATTTACCAAAATGGCTTTCTCCATGCCAAGACAATTGTAGTTGATGGAAAGATAGCCTCGGTGGGTACAGCAAATATTGATGTACGAAGTTTCCAACTTAATTTTGAAGTGAATGCATTTATTTATGACCAAGAAATCTCCAAACAATTAGTGGATGCCTTTAATCAAGATATAAAATTATCTACGCAGATGACGGAAAAACTATATAATAAACGTACGATCGGGATTCGATTTAAGGAGTCGATTTCTCGTTTAATTTCACCGGTACTATAATGGGAGGATATACACAGAAATGGAATTAGAAGCAAAGGCTTGTTCAGAATCAAGAGCAATAAAAACAACACTTGTACTTCCGCCAGATACGAATAATCATGGAACTCTTTTTGGTGGAAAGTTATTAGCACATATTGATGAGGTCTCGTCCATCGCTGCATTAAAGCATGCAAGAAAAAATGTTGTAACAGCATCCATGGACTCTGTTGACTTCTTATCCCCAGTAACATTAGGGCAAACAATCACAATAGAAGCATTTGTTACATATGCACACCGGACGTCTATGGAGATTTTCGTTAAGGTAGTAACAGAAAATGTAATAACGAGTGAAGAAAGAGTGTGTAATACCGCATTTTTAACGTTTGTGGCATTAGATGAAAATGGAAAACCAGATGTAGTTCCTGCCGTTTATCCAGAAACAGAACAGGAAAGGGCACTTCATGAAGCGGCTATCGAACGTGCAGAACAACGTAAAGCAAGAAGAAAACGTTCGAAAGAGTTTGCGGAGAAATTTGGATTTTAAAAATGAATGGGTGAGTGACCATACAGCTAAAAATGGTCACTCATGTTAAATAAATGATGATAACGTCTAATAGTAAATGTCAATTTTCTATGACTTTGGTTCAACTTCCTCATAGGTGATAAAGTCTTCTGCCCAATTTTGAATTTCCTTTATAACAGGTTCTAAAGCTTTCCCTTTATCTGATAGACTATATTCAATCCGAACTGGAAATTCAGAGTAAATAGTACGTTTAACAATTCCTTCCTTTTCAAGCGTCTTTAAACGATCAGAGAGCAATCTTCCACTTATAGGCAAATCAGTTTCCATCTCTGAAAATCGCTTCGGCCCTTGCAATAATTCAAATAATATAAGACCAACCCAGCGTTTACTAAGAAGTCCCATTGCTTTTTCAAATCGTGGACATAATTTCTCCATTCTGATCACCTCAATCTCATCTATTAATTACTAAAAGTAACTAAATGTCATTTTAGCAAAATCTGAACGATGAGTAAAGAACTTGGAGAAAATGGAATAAGCAATTAAGAAGGTATTTCATATGAAAAAGTGGAATAATAATAGTGGTAAAACTAATTAATTGGAGGGGAAAAGATGGTAGACCATCAATCACTGGAAAAATATGCAGAATTGGCATTAAAAACAGGAGTAAATTTACAGCCCGATCAAGCATTAATGATTAATGCACCGATTGAAGGAGCAGATTTTACAAGAATAGTTGCGAAGAAGGCGTATGAACTTGGTGCAAAGGATGTACATATTAACTGGTCAGATGACGAGTTAGCATTATTAAAATATGAAAATGCCCCAGATGAAGTTATCGGTTCATTCCCAGAATGGCGTGTCATGCTTCATGATATGTATGCAAAGGATGGAGCTGCTGTATTAAGCATTCGTTCTACCGATCCTGATTTACTTCAAAATATTGATCCAAAGCGAGTGGCAATGGCAAACAAAGCAGCAGGAGAGGCCCTGAAAAATTTTCGCAAATATACAATGAATGATAAAATACCGTGGTCTATTATTTCTATTCCTTCAGGCGACTGGGCACAAAAAATATTCCCAGATAAAACAAAAGCGGAAGCTATCGAAAGTCTATGGGACGCTATTTTAAAAATTGTCCGTGTCGATCAAGACGACCCAGTTGCAGCATGGGATGCGCATAATCAAACATTAAAGGAAAAGAGAGAAGAATTAAACGCTAAGAATTACAAGAAATTAATTTTTAAGGCTCCTGGTACGAACTTAGAAATAGAACTTCCAGAAGGTCATATATGGAAGGGTGGCTCTGCTCAAGCAGAAACAGGCGTAACATTTAATCCAAATATGCCGACAGAAGAAGTATTCTCTGTGCCACATAAATATGGTGTGAATGGAACGGTCGCTAGTACGAAGCCGTTAAACTATGGTGGAAGTGTGATTGATCATTTCAGTTTAACTTTCAAAGGCGGGGAAGTAGTTGATTTTAAGGCCGAGCAAGGGGAAGAAGTATTAAAACATCTTTTAGATTCAGATGGAGGGGCACGTCGATTAGGTGAAGTAGCTTTAGTACCGCATGAATCTCCGGTTTCTCAGTCTGGACTTATTTTCTATAATACATTATTTGATGAAAATGCTTCTTGTCATATCGCACTTGGAAAGGCTTATCCAACGAATATAGAAAATGGCTCAACCATGTCAGATGAGGAACTAGACAAACATGGTGTCAATGATAGCCTTATTCACGTGGATTTTATGATAGGCTCTCAAGAATTGGATATTGACGGGGTTAAGCAAGATGGCACAGTGGAACCAATTTTTAGAAATGGTACATGGGCATAAATAATAGCAGGCACAAGGGATAGGCTTTTCCCTTGTGCCTGCTTTTTTGGGTGAATCCTTCCTATGAAAACTAGGGGGATTCCCCATTGGGTTGTTTACGGTAACTCATAGGTGTTATGAGTGCCGGAACAAGCGCCAAAAAATCTAATTCGGTAACTCATCGACGTTATGAGTGCCGGAACAAGGCCAAAAAATCTAATTCGGTAACTCATCGACGTTATGAGTGCCGGAACAAGGCCAAAAAATCTAATTCGGTAACTCATTGGCATTATGAGTGCCCGAACAGACGTCAAAAAGTCTAATTCGGTAACTCATTGGCATTATGAGTGCCCAAACAGACGTCAAAAAGTCTAATTTGGTAACTCATTGGCATTATGAGTGCCCGAACAGACGTCAAAAAGTCTAATTCGGTAACTCATCTACGTTATGAGTGCCCGAACAAGCGCCAAAAAATCTAATTTGGTAACTCATCGGATTATGAGTGCCCGAACAAGCGCCAAAAAATCCAATTCGGTAACTCATCCTGTTTACGAGTGCTCATTTGAGAGTGAAGCGCATGATTCTGGTCACATCATACGAGAAGCAAAAAAGGCTATCGCCCAAAACCTATTGGGAGATAGCCTTCATATTACATCCATCCATTTTTCACAAGCACCGCTTTTATCATCGTATAATTATATTCTTCAGGTAATGCTTCTTTCAATGGCTTTAGTTTATCCTCGGTAATTTGACTTCGAGCTTCTAGAACCACTTTCTCTTCCTCTTCATTAAAAAAGATGTCCCAAGCAACAGGATGTCCATCTTTGTATGCTTTAAAAATATGATTTTCGATTGTTTGGTTAGACATATCACGTATGGCGGCGATATCCTTTAGTGATTTTCCTGACTGAAACATTTGGTAACTAATGAGATGACTTGGTTGATCATCTCCAGGTTGTTTCTTCGTTTTCGGTCTTGGTCTAGTATCTGTAATGCGAACTCTTTCTTTTACATCTGGATGGTCAGTTCTCCATTGTTGGATTACTTCTAAGAAAGCTTCTCCATATTGCTCAAATTTCTTTTCACCTATCCCTTTAATGGCAAGCATATCTTCCCTTGTTGTTGGAAAATAACGACTTAGCTCTTTTAATGTTGCGTCTGAAAATAAAATATATGGTGGAATTCCTTCTTCATCTGCAATTTTCTTACGAAGAGAGCGAAGACTCGAGAATAAATCTTCAAAGAAATCTGTTTCTTCGCTATTAGGAATGGTTGGTGCGAACATCCAAACACTTTCTTTCCCTTTCAAAATATCAACAGATTTTTGATTCAGTTTTAGAGTAGGATATTTTCCCTCTTCGGTTGAAAGCATTCGTTCAGCAATAAGGAGTTGAATCTGCTCTGTGATCTCCTTTTCAGTATAGTTAGACATGAGACCATAGGTAGTTAATTTATTCAATCCAAATGTATAAATCTTCTTATCCTTCGATCCTTTTAATACTTTTGCTGTCATCGTAACGCCAAACCGTTCACCCATTCGTTTGACACAAGAGAGTATTTTTTGTGCTTCTTCTGTGATGTCGGTCTTTTCTTGTCCTTGAATACAGTTACTGCATCGGCCGCAATTTTTTTCTGATTGATTATCATCAAAATAATCTAATATGAAATCTTGCAGGCAGCTGTGAGTGTGGCAATAATTCATCATTTCTTGTAATTTTCGATATTCATTTTGTTTCGCTGACTCGTCCATCAAGGATTGCTCAATCAGAAATTTTTGCAGTTGTACATCCTGCGGGGAGAAAAGCAATATGCAATCACTCGGCTCTCCATCTCGACCGGCCCTTCCAGCTTCCTGATAATACGATTCAATATTCATTGGCATCGCATAATGAATGACGTAGCGAACATTCGATTTATCAATTCCCATACCAAAAGCATTCGTAGCAATCATTACGTTCGTTTCATCATGAATGAAGGAGTTTTGTGCTTCTTTTCTCTCTGTTTCCGACATTCCTGCATGATATTTGGCAACGGACAACCCGAGTCGTGAAAGTTGTTCATATAAACTATCTGCTTGCTTACGTGTAGCCGTATAAATAATCCCAGATTCTACCTTATGTTCGTTTAAAAAAGTACGAATATAACTGGTTCTATCTTTCCCCTTAACAACGTGAAAGGCTAAATTGTCACGGGCAAATCCGGTATTGATAACATGATCGATATGTAAAAGGTTCTGAATATCGTGGATGACCTCTTCCGTTGCGGTAGCTGTAAGTGCTACAAACACAGGAATATTAGAAATTTGTTTTAATGTACTTACAATCGACCTGTAACTTGGCCTGAAATCATGCCCCCACTGAGAGATACAGTGAGCTTCATCAAAAGCTACTAGAGCAATTTGTATTTGATTCATGATGTTAACAAAGAGGCCAGATTCAAATCGTTCGGGTGCAACGTAAACAAATTTGTATCGACCTTGCATGACATCATTCAATCGGAGTTGCTGCTCAGATTGGGAAAGGGAACTATTGATAAAAGTGGCAGGGATACCATATGCGTTTAGTGCATCCACCTGATCCTTCATGAGTGATATTAATGGGGAAATAATGATAGCCGTTCCATCCATGGACAAACCGGGGATTTGATAACATAAGGACTTTCCGCCTCCTGTTGGCATGACAGCAAGTGTATTATTTCGTTGTAGGACATGCTCAATTGTTTCCTTTTGACCAGGCCGAAATGTCTCATAGCCAAAATACGTTTGTAAAACCTTCTCCTCTTTTGTGAGCATGAAACAATCCTCCTTTTTCATATGTCATATTGTTATTTTAATAGTTAATTATATTCTGGTGGTAATCCATGATTAAAACCATTTCTAAACCATTTTTAACATTATTAAACCATTTTAATACTATTATCCTATCATAACTTTACATAAATTGGGCTTTAGAAAGTAATTTTCCGCCTGAAGTTTGAGAGAAAATATTATTTTTGGTAAATTAGAAATCACCATGGCTTTGCACAAGTGATTGCAATCCTTTAATATAACATGGACAAAGAGAGAGGTGGAAAATGGGGGAAATATCACTACTTATTTCAATTGTTTTACTATCTTCGTATCATTATTAAACTTTTTTGAGCACAATTACATTAATGGTACAGTTATGGCGATTGTTTCGTTATTAACGCTTTTTGAATTAATAAGACAGTTAAGAAATAAAGATAACTCCTTAGCGAAAGGCTAATAGAGTACTAATTTTTAACATGTTAAATACTGATATACTAAAAAATATTTAAATATACAGGATTATATATATTGTTGATGGACCAACATGCATAAAACTCTGTATAAAATAAAGAATTAGGAATTGGGGGGTAGCTCAACGAATATTATTCCTCTATGGAGTTTAGTGTTACAACTTTGAAATGTGACTTTAGCAAGTGCACCGATAATTAAACAACTTTATTTTCCTCCGTTCATATTGGACACGTTCTAATGCCTTTTTGCGGTTTTGAAAATTAAACAACTCTATTGTTATGTAACAATTAGCGGTTTCTGGCGCGGAGTATTCATCTAACTTCTTAAATAAATCTATTGTATCTTGATCTAAACCTTCATAAAATCATCTTTCATATTTTATCACCTTTCCCATTTGGCTATGTTACCAAATGATGCTGTGTTATATAAATAGACATAACTAGTTTAAAAACAATCATTTTAAATGTTTTCAAGGTTTTTATCCGAAGCTTTTGTGATACAGTTAAAGTAACCCAGACAAATATTTCATCACTTATCGTTTATTTCTTTTTCATTGAGAGAAATTTATGCCCTTTTTATCTATACAAACATTAGCTCCATGTTTATCATTTTTTTATCAAAATGATTTGTTGCAACCGGAGTATAAATGGTATTGTAAACGCTATATGAATGTATGTTTGTGTATTGTGGAGATTTGATTGATTTTTTGGCTTTTCATTTCTTTCGGTGGTGGGGTGATTTATGATGGAGGAGGAAAATGTCATGAGGCATTTAAACATTCCAGTAGGAGCATCCTGATTTTTTTCGGCAGCCGATTATTCAATTCATCTTATAGAATGAAAAAGCTTGGAGCTTCTAAGGCAGAAAACTTGTTATCCAACAGAGCAAAGACATTCCAAAGACTTTATGGGGGCGTGAGGGCGCTGACATGTCTATCAAACTTAATTTAAAATAACCCGAAAAAGGCATTTTTGGGGGAGTATCACTTTTGTGCTAAATTGTTTTTCAAACTGATTGAATTTTTGTGATATCTATTGTATAACCCACTTTTTGTAAAATTCTCCAACGTCTATTGGCTCTTTTTAATAAAGTCACCCTCATTATCATTAGCATAACCTGTACTTATTAAAGTAAAAAATATCGCTATGAAACGTATAGTTACTATCATCTTCGTTTCAG
Organism: Oceanobacillus sp. FSL K6-0118; assembly: GCF_038006665.1. Lineage (NCBI taxonomy): Bacteria > Bacillati > Bacillota > Bacilli > Caryophanales > Bacillaceae > Oceanobacillus > Oceanobacillus sp. FSL K6-0118. The sequence goes on along the minus strand of NZ_JBBOVR010000001.1, from coordinate 1,000 downwards.
TTTATCATCCTCTATTTTTTACTTAATTTACTTGCTGATAAAAAACTAGAAAAATTTCCTTTTTAAATTTACAATAGAACTGTAAACGTTTATATTTACTATTTATAAAGGAGTGTTAATTTTGAATGAAAGAGATAAACTAACATATACAATGATTTATTTAAACGCCTTTTTAGCATGCTTTTTGTTAATATCACTAATTTTTTCGTTTAATAAAACTTTTACGAATGTAGTAATATATGCTATTGTGATTTTAATATTTGTTTTTGGTTTTAAATATAAATTAAGTAAAAAAAACAATAATAAATCCAATGGAAATGAATAAACTATGTAACATTCATAAATAAAGGAGACTCCATACTATTATGGAATCTCCTTTATTATTTCTAATCTTATAGGTTTAAGTATCTAAACCACAAGCGGCAAGGAGACCAGTAATACCAAAAAAGTCTTTTATAGCGTCTTTGACCTCTGTGCTTGCCTTACCAGCAGCCCCATCTATTGCCTTATTAAAAGCAAGAGTCTTTTTATATCCGGCTTTTCTATAGGAATCATAAAGACTTTTAGCTTTTTTAACAAACTTTGTTGCTCCACCGGCTGCTTTAATAGCTGATTTTATTTTTGTAATTTTTAAAGGTGCAAATAAATTTGATCCTAGCGCCGCTAAGAGTGCTCCTGCGCAGCCAACCGCTCCGTATGTAGTTATTTCCTCTTTATTTTGATATTTATTTATTGCTATTTCAAAATTTGATTTTAATGCAGCGTTTTCTACATTATCTTTTATCCAATTCATTATAATTAAATCATCACCGCTATCAATAACTTCATCAGGAATGTTTTCAATAGCAAAAAGTAATTCCTCTAGCTGTTCAAATTCCTCGTCCTCTAAAGGTTCAGCGGTACTTGCATCTGCATAAGCTGGTCCAAATGTAGAAAAGATTAAACTGAATGCTAGTATAATGGATAAAAACTTACTAAAACTCTTCAAAACTAACAACCT